>NZ_AZVL01000001.1:0-796202 GCF_000514195.1 Pseudomonas sp. URIL14HWK12:I6 | reverse complement strand
TTCTTCAACAACTTCAACCACTTGCGCTTCCGATCTCTCGTTAGCGGGAGGCGAATTCTACAGCGTTACACGCTGCTGTCAACACCTCTTTTTCTCCGCTTTCGACCGAGAAGATCTAACCGTCAAAAGAGCCAAGCATCACCGCTCTTTCAACTCCTTCCAGGCTTCGATGAACTGAAGCAAGTCGCTGCCGAAAACTGCGTAACTCATTGAATCTCAAGGAGTTTTCCGTTTCGACTGCGCCGGAAGTGGGGCGAATTATAGACTTCTAAAATTCGCCGTCAACCCTTATTTCAAACTTTATTCAGCTTTCAGTGTGATTCGTGCAAATGCCTTCTTGCCCGCCTGGCAAACGTGGGTCGCGCCCAGCACATATATAAAGGAGCGATCAACCACCTCACCATCCACACGCACACCACCGGAAGCCAACAGATCACGCGCAGCCGCCGAGTTCTTCACCAGGCCTGCCTTATTAAGGACGGCCGCAATTGGCATATCTTCAGCAGAGGCCAGTTCGATCTCCGGCAGATCATCCGGCAGTTCGCCATCCTTCATACGGTTACCGGCAGCGCGATGAGCATTGGCCGCAGCCTCCTCACCATGGAAGCGCGCGACAATCTCTTCCGCCAACTTGATCTTGATGTCGCGCGGGTTAGCCCCCGCCTCAACATCTGCACGGAAGGCATTGATCTCATCCATCGAACGGAAGCTGAGCAGCTCAAAGTAACGCCACATCAGCGCATCCGGAATCGAAACCAACTTGCCGTACATGACACCCGGCGCTTCCTGGATACCAACGTAATTGCCCAACGACTTGGACATCTTCTTCACGCCATCCAGACCTTCCAGCAACGGCATGGTCAGAATGCACTGAGCTTCCTGGCCGTACCCACGCTGCAGCTCACGCCCCATCAGCAGGTTGAATTTCTGATCGGTACCGCCCAACTCAACATCCGCGCGCAGAGCAACCGAGTCATAACCCTGAACCAGCGGATAGAGGAACTCATGAATAGCGATCGGCTGATTGGTGGTGTAACGCTTATCAAAGTCATCACGCTCAAGCATACGCGCGACAGTGTATTGCGAAGTCAGACGAATAAAGTCCGCCGGCCCCATCTGATCCATCCAGGTGGAGTTGAACGCAACTTCGGTCTTCGCCGGATCAAGAATCTTGAACACCTGAGACTTGTAGGTCTCGGCGTTTTCCAGAACCTGCTCGCGAGTCAAAGGAGGACGCGTAGCGCTCTTGCCGCTTGGATCACCGATCATCCCGGTGAAGTCACCAATCAGGAAGATCACCTGATGCCCCAATTCCTGGAACTGGCGCAGCTTATTAATAAGCACGGTGTGACCCAAGTGCAGATCCGGGGCGGTTGGATCGAAACCAGCCTTGATACGCAGCGGCTGGCCGCGCTTGAGCTTCTCGATCAGCTCGGACTCGACCAATAGTTCTTCCGCACCACGTTTAATCAGCGCTAGCTGCTCTTCAACCGACTTCATAACAGACCCGCAAGGCTCAGATTCAAAGGGAACCAACCATACAAGATCGTGCACCAATTACAAGTTTTGCCCGGCGCACGGACACCAATCTGCAGACAGGGTGTCTGTAGACTTGCTTCGGGGATGATTTGGTTATATTTTATACAGTTATTTCATCTTCATCATGTCATTCATCTTTTCCAATTCATCTTTTTTCAAAGTCAAAATTACTTATGACCACTGAACCGTCTAAAGCGCCACCGCTTTACCCGAAGACCCACCTGCTCGCCGCAAGTGGAATCGCCGCCCTTCTCAGTCTGGCGCTCCTGGTATTTCCTTCCAGTGATGTTGAAGCCAAAAAGACGACCCTGAGCCTGGAACTGGAAAGTCCTGCTGAACAACTGACACAAGATCAAGACGCTGCTGACGCGATTCAAGCCACAAATGAGCCAGCAGCCTCACCTTTCGCCCAGATCGAAAACAGCACCGAAGAAACCCCGAAAACCGCTGAAGCCGCACCTGCCCCAGCTCCGGCTGCAGAGAAATCAAAAGCCCCGGGGCACCGCGAAGTCGTCGTATCCAAAGGCGATACGCTCTCTACATTGTTCGAGAAAGTCGGTCTGCCAGCCGCTGCTGTCCACGAAGTGCTGGCCAGCGACAAACAAGCCAAACAGTTCAGCCAGCTCAAGCACGGCCAGAAGCTGGAGTTCGAACTGAACCCGGAAGGCCAACTGAACAGCCTGCACAGCAAGGTCAGCGATGTCGAAACCATTACCCTGACCAAGAATGACAAGGGCTACGCATTCAACCGCGTAACAGCCAAGCCGACCGTTCGCACGGCTTACGTGCACGGCGTGATCAATAGCTCCCTGTCACAATCCGCTGCCCGTGCAGGCCTGTCCCATAGCCTGACCATGGATATGGCCAGCGTCTTCGGCTACGACGTCGACTTCGCTCAGGACATCCGTCAAGGTGACGAATTCGACGTGATCTACGAGCAGAAAGTGGTCAACGGCAAGGCAGTTGGCACCGGCCCGATTCTGTCTGCACGCTTCACCAACCGCGGCAAGACCTACACCGCCGTGCGTTACACCAACAAACAAGGCAACAGCAGCTATTACACCGCTGATGGCAACAGCATGCGGAAAGCGTTCATTCGTACCCCGGTGGACTTCGCCCGCATCAGTTCGAAATTCTCCATGGGCCGCAAACACCCGATCCTCAACAAGATCCGCGCCCACAAAGGTGTCGATTACGCAGCGCCACGCGGTACGCCGATCAAGGCTGCCGGCGACGGTAAAGTATTGCTGGCCGGCCGCCGCGGTGGCTACGGCAACACGGTGATCATCCAGCACGGCAACACCTACCGCACGCTGTATGGCCACATGCAAGGCTTTGCCAAAGGCGTGAAAACCGGCGGCAGCGTCAAGCAGGGCCAGGTGATCGGCTACATTGGTACCACCGGCCTGTCCACCGGACCGCACTTGCACTATGAGTTCCAGGTCAACGGTGTTCACGTCGACCCGCTGGGCCAGAAGCTGCCGATGGCAGATCCGATCGCCAAGTCCGAGCGCGCACGCTTCCTTGCGCAGAGCCAACCGCTGATGGCGCGCATGGATCAAGAGAAGGCCACCATGCTGGCTTCGAGCAAGCGCTAAGCCATGGCTCTTTATATCGGCGTGATGTCCGGCACCAGTCTCGATGGGCTGGACATCGCCCTGATCGAGCAGACCTCGGCGATCAAACTGATCGCCACGCATTACATCCCCATGCCTGAACCCCTGCGCGCCGAGCTGCTTGGCTTGTGCGCCAGCGGCCCCGACGAGATTGCCCGCTCGGCGATCGCCCAGCAGCACTGGGTCAAACTCGCTGCACAGGGCATCCATACCCTCCTCGATCAGCAGCAACTAAAGCCTGAGGCCATTCGTGCAATCGGCAGCCATGGCCAGACCATTCGCCATGAGCCCGCTCGTGGCTTCACAGTGCAGATCGGCAATCCCGCACTACTGACCGAGCTGACCGGCATCACCGTGGTTAGCGACTTCCGCAGCCGCGACGTGGCTGCTGGCGGTCAGGGTGCCCCGCTGGTACCAGCCTTCCATGAGGCTTTGTTCGAAGAGCGTAACGGCAACCGCGCAGTCCTGAATGTCGGCGGTTTCAGCAATCTCAGTCTGATAGAACCGACCAGGCCTGTAGCCGGTTTCGACTGCGGCCCTGGGAATGTGCTGATGGATGCCTGGATTCATCAGCAACGCGGCGAGAACTATGATCGCAACGGCCAGTGGGCAGCCACCGGCACGGTCGAGCCAGTCTTGCTGAAAGCTCTGCTCGGCGACCCGTTCTTCGTGACCAAAGGCCCGAAGAGCACTGGCCGGGAAGTGTTCAACCTGCCGTGGCTGGAGCACCACCTCTCAAGTTTGCCGAGCTTCGCTGCTGAAAACGTTCAGGCAACGCTGCTCGAACTGACGGCGCAGACCATCGTCGAGTCGCTGCAAAGCGCTCAATCCGATACGCGGGAAATGTTGGTCTGCGGCGGCGGCGCTCACAACGCTACGCTGATGAAACGTCTTGCCGACCTGCTGCCTAACGCCACCGTCGCCAGCACCGCCACTCACGGCGTCGATCCGGACTGGGTCGAGGCAATGGCCTTCGCCTGGCTGGCCCATTGCTGCCTCGAAGGCATTGCCGCCAATCGCCCGAGCGTCACCGGCGCCAAAGGCCTGCGGGTACTCGGCGCCATCTATCCCAACTGAATAAAACGCCAGCAACAAAAAACGCCGCAGAACCGTAAGGCTCTGCGGCGTTTTGTTGTGCGCAGCGAGGTGCGATCAGATCGAGAACGAAGAGCCGCAACCACAGGTCGTGGTGGCGTTCGGGTTCTTGATCACGAAGCGCGAACCTTCCAGACCTTCCTGATAGTCCACTTCGGCACCCGCCAGGTACTGGAAACTCATCGGATCGACCACCAGACTCACGCCTTCGCGCTCGACGATGGTGTCGTCCTCGGCCACATCCTCATCGAAGGTGAAGCCGTACTGAAACCCTGAACAACCACCGCCCGTAACGAATACGCGCAGCTTCAAGCGATCATTCCCCTCTTCATCGACCAGGCTCTTCACCTTGTGCGCAGCACCTTGGGTGAATTGCAAAGCCGTGGGGGTGAAGGATTCGACGCTCATGCTGACTATCTCCCGGCGTTACGCCGCCATAATGCGTGATGACGCGCATTATCCGCTTGTCCTAGAAAATCGGTCAACTATTGTTACGGTATATCAATAAACCCGACCAACTGCCCAGAATGAAAAAAGGCCCGTTTGACGGGCCTTTTTGCTGTGTTGCCGAACGTGTTACGGCAGCATACCGGCGTGGGACAAACCGAAGCGTTCATCCAGGCCGAACAGGATGTTCATGTTCTGCACCGCCTGACCCGACGCGCCTTTGACCAGGTTGTCGATCACCGACAGCACCACCACCAGATCACCATCCTGCGGACGATGCACAGCGATGCGGCAGACGTTGGCGCCACGTACGCTGCGGGTTTCCGGATGGCTACCGGCCGGCATCACGTCGACGAACGGCTCGTTGGCATAACGCTTTTCGAACAGTGCCTGCAGATCCACCGAACGATCAACCACGGTCGCGTAGAGCGTGGAATGAATGCCACGAATCATCGGGGTCAGGTGCGGGACGAAGGTCAGACCGACATCCTTACCGGCAGCGCGACGCAGACCCTGGCGAATTTCCGGCAGATGACGGTGACCTTTCACCGCATAAGCCTTCATGCTTTCCGACGTCTCGGAGTACAGCGAGCCTACAGAAGCACCGCGACCGGCACCGCTGACGCCGGACTTGCAGTCGGCGATCAGACGCGAAGTATCAGCCAGACCCGCTTCAAGCAGCGGCAGGAAACCCAACTGTGTGGCGGTTGGATAGCAACCCGGTACGGCGATCAGACGCGCCTTCTTGATCTGCTCACGATTGACTTCCGGCAGACCGTAGACCGCCTCGTCCAGCAACGCCGGCGCACCGTGTGGCTGTCCGTACCATTTGGCCCATTCTTCAGCGTCCTGCAACCGGAAGTCCGCTGACAGGTCGATGACCTTGGTGCCCGCCGCCAACAGTTCACCGGCCAACGCATGGGCAACGCCGTGCGGGGTGGCGAAGAACACCACATCGCACGCACCCAGGGTTTTGATGTCCGGCACGCTGAACGCCAGACCGTCGTAGTGGCCGCGCAGGTTCGGGTACATGTCAGCCACGGCCAGACCGGCCTCGGATCGGGAAGTGATCACCACCACTTCTGCCTGCGGATGCTGTGCCAACAGACGCAGCAGTTCGACACCGGTGTAACCCGTGCCGCCGACGATACCGACCTTGACCATAAACCTGCCCTCAACGAACCCACTGGAAAGCCGTCGATAATAGGGGCCGCGCGCCCCTGCGACAACCATCAAGGTGACGTGCGGACGCTCAAGCCTCTACTATCCCGGCTACCGTGAACCTGGGAATAACCAAAAATGCTCTATCTATGGATCAAAGCGTTTCACATCGTCAGCGTCGTCTGCTGGTTTGCCGGGCTGTTCTACTTGCCGCGGCTGTTCGTTTATCACGCGCAAAGTGAAGACGCGATCAGCAAGGAACGCTTCAGCCTCATGGAGCGCAAGCTGTATCGCGGCATCATGGGCCCGGCGATGATCGCCACGCTGATCTTCGGCGGCTGGCTGATCTACCTCAATCCGGGCATCTTCAGCATGGGCGGTTGGATTCACGCCAAGCTGACCCTGGTGGTGCTGCTGATCGGCTACCACCACATGTGCGGCGCGCAGGTAAAACGCTTCGCCCGTGGCGAGAACACCCGCAGCCATGTCTTTTATCGCTGGTTCAATGAAGTGCCGGTTCTGATATTGCTGGCTATCGTAATTCTGGTCGTGGTCAAGCCGTTCTAACTTCATAACAGCATCACATCTCGGGGGATTTCCAATGTCGCTGCCCGCTTTGCTCGAACAACGTCTGCGCTTGCCGATAGTGGCGGCGCCGATGTTCCTGATCTCCAACCCGGAGCTGGTGCTCGCCTGCTGCCGTAACGGCGTGGTTGGCAGCTTCCCGGCGCTGAACCAGCGTGAAAGCAGCGGCTTCAAGGCCTGGCTGGAGGAGATTGAAGCGGGCCTGGCGACACTGGACAACCCGGCGCCGTATGCAGTGAACCTGATCGTGCACAACAGCAATCCGCGCCTGCAGGCGGATCTGAACATCTGCGTCGAGCATAAGGTGCCGATTGTCATCACCAGCCTCGGCGCGGTGAAGGAACTGGTCGATGCCGTGCACAGCTACGGCGGCCTGGTGTTCCACGACGTGACCACGCGCCGGCATGCCGAGAAAGCCGCCGAAGCCGGAGTCGACGGCTTGATCGCCGTCGCGGCGGGCGCCGGCGGCCATGCCGGCACCTGGAGTCCGTTTGCACTGATCGCCGAGATCCGCGAGTTCTTCGATAAAACCCTGCTGCTTGCCGGGTGTCTGAACCACGGCCATGAGATTTTGGCCGCACAGCTGCTCGGCGCGGATTTGGCCTACTTCGGTACGCGATTTATCGGCACCACCGAAAGTCATGCGCCTGACGCCTATAAGGACATGCTGCTGACGGCCAAGGCGGCGGACATCATTCATACTCCTGCAGTCTCCGGAGTACCGGCCAGCTTCATGCGTCAAAGCCTGGAGGCGGCGGGTTTCGACATGGCCGCGCTGCAAGGCAAGGGCGAGGTCAATTTCGGTGACAAGCTCAAACCGATCAACGATGAAGCCAAGGCCTGGAAGACCGTGTGGTCGGCCGGCCAGGGCGTAGGCCAGATCGACGACCTGCCGAGCGTCGACCAGTTGATCGCCCGGCTCGACGCGGAATATCGTCAGGCGCTGGAACGCGCGGCGCAATTGCCAAAACGCTGGCCACGCTGAGAAAAATCAGGCCAGTGATCGACGGACTGGCCTTACACTTGCTGACCTTCAATTCATTCGCGACAAGGATGCCTCGGCCATGAGCGAACCTCGTTACAAGATCGTTTTCGACGGTGCTCTCCAGCCCGGTGTCGATCTCACCACCGCCAAGCTCAATCTGGCGGCCCTGTTCAAAAGCGATGTTGCCGCCATCGAGCGCCTGTTCAACGGCAGCACCGTCGCCCTCAAACGCGACCTGACCCACAGCGATGCGCAGACTTATCTGCAAGCACTGAGCAAGACCGGGATCGATGCACGGATCGAAAGCGAAACGGCGATCGAACTGAGTCTGTCGGACGTGCATGAACAACCGGCGACTTTCAACGAACCCGCATCACCCTATGCGCCACCTCGGGCCAACGTCGGCGAAAACCTGCCAGCATTCGCAGTGCTCAAGCCCTTCAGCGTCGAAGGCCGGATCGGTCGCCTGCGGTTTCTGGCCTGGACGATGGTGCTGAGCCTGGTGACCCTGCCGATCGTGGGCATATTCGCCCTGCTCGCTCTCGGACTAGTCAGTGGCGACTCCACCACCGGCCTGATCATTGGCGGGATATTCGCGTTCTTCCTGTTCCTCGGCTTCATCATTGTAAGCATTCTGTTCAGCGTACAGCGCCTGCACGATATCGGCTGGTCCGGCTGGCTGTGGCTGCTGAACCTGGTGCCGTTCGTGGGCAGCTTCTTCCCGCTGGTGATCATGGTCGTGCCGGGCAACACCGGCGCCAACCGCTACGGCCCGCCACCGCCCCCCAACAGTACTGCGGTCAAAGTGCTGTGCTCGCTCTGGATCGTGTTCTTCGCCCTGGTGTTTGCCGGCGGCATGCTCGGCGGTATTTCGGCCATTCAGCAAGAATATGAAACCAACCTCGAGAGCAGCTATGAAAGCGGCTCGGTCACCACCGATGAAGTCGAGGTCGAGACTGAACCGGCGAATTCCGTGGACGATGCAGCCGAAGCGCCCCCGGCCCCTGTAGACTCTGCGAAAGAATGAACAACGCTCCCCGCCGTGACACCTGCGTCGCTGGCGCGGAGCTGTTGCGATGGAGAATTGCATGACCCGTTACGCTCTGATCACCGGCGCCTCCAGCGGCATCGGCCTGGCCATGGCCGAAGCGCTGGCCCGGCGCGGTCGCAGCCTGATTCTGGTGGCCCGCCAGCGTGATCAGCTGGAAAGTATCGCGATCGAACTGACCCAGCGCTTTGGCGTGGAGGTGTTGTTCCGCGCCTGCGACCTGGGCGAGCCATTGCGCTTGTCCGGCTTCCTGCTGGAACTGGAAGAAGGCGACCGGCAGATCGATCTGCTGGTCAATTGCGCCGGCATCGGCACCTGCGGCCCGTTCCTCGCCCAAGACTGGATGACCGAGCAGGATCTGATCGAAGTCAACATCCTCGCCCTCACCCGCCTGTGCCACGCCATCGGCAACAGCATGGCGCTGCAGGGCGGCGGACAGATCCTCAACGTCGCCTCGGTGGCGGCGTTCAATCCCGGCCCGTGGATGAGCACTTACTACGCCAGCAAGGCTTACGTATTGCACTTCTCCGAAGCGCTGCGGGTTGAACTGAAACAGAGCGCGGTCAAAGTCTCGGTACTTTGCCCCGGCCCGACCCGCACCGCATTCTTCCGCACCGCGCAGCTCAACAGCGACAAACTCAAGGACAGCAAACTGCTGATGAGTCCCGAGGAAGTCGCGCTTTACACCGTGCGTGCACTGGAGAAAAACCGCGCCATCATCATTCCGGGACGACGCAACCGCTGGCTGGCCTTCCTGCCACGCCTCGGCTCGCGCTGGCTCAATCGCACCATCGTCGGCATGGTCAACAAGGCTTACTGCCCACGCTGAACTGTCCTACGGCAAAACACTGGGCGGGGTCATTTCCCATGAGTACACTCAGGCCAGCCCCCACAACGGAGAAAACAGCAGTGGATACTCTGTTCACCAAGATCATCAACCGGGAAATCCCGGCCAAGATCATTTACGAGGACGACCAGGTTCTGGCGTTCCACGACATCGCCCCTCAGGCACCGGTGCATTTTCTGGTGATCCCGAAGAAACCGGTGCGCACCCTCAACGACCTGACCGAAGACGACAAGGCACTGGCCGGGCACATCCTGTTCACTGCCCAGCGTCTGGCGCTGGAGCTGGGCTGCGAGGAAGGCTTCCGGGTGGTGATGAACTGCAATGAAAAAGGTGGTCAGACCGTCTATCACATTCATATGCACGTACTGGGTCAGCGCCAGATGAACTGGCCGCCGGGCTGATTCACTGCATCCGCCCCTGTAGGAGCGGGCTTGCTCGCGAAAGCGGAGTGTCTGACATTGATATTCTGAAGGTGCCGACGCCTTCGCGAGCAAGCCCGCTCCCACCAAAAGCATGACCGCGTGGCAAATGACCCAGCGCAAACCTTCCCCGGCCGATTCGGTTAAACTGGCGGTCGAGATTTTTCCCGGAGGTCAGCATGACTACCCAACGTCACTACTCGCCGATTGACCGTCTTCTGCTGCAAGCCGATGCCGCGATGCGGACCCTGCTGCCCTTCAGCGGTCAGCCCTACCGTCCGTCGCCAGCCATCGTGCAGCCGGATGTGCAGATGAGCGACGAGGACACCCGCCACGTCGCTGGCCTGATGCGCATCAACCACACCGGTGAGGTCTGCGCCCAGGCGCTGTACCAAGGGCAGGCGCTGACTGCAAAATTGCCGCAGGTGCGTGCCGCCATGGAGCATGCCGCCGAAGAAGAAATCGATCATCTGGTGTGGTGCGAGCAGCGCATCCATCAGCTGGGCAGTCACACCAGCGTGCTCAATCCGCTGTTCTACGGGATGTCGTTCGGCATTGGCGCCGTCGCCGGCCTGATCAGTGACAAGGTCAGCCTCGGCTTCGTCGCGGCCACCGAGCATCAGGTGTGCAAACACCTGAACGAGCACCTGGAACAATTGCCGGCCGAGGACGAGAAGTCCCGGGCGATTCTGGAGCAGATGCGCATTGATGAAGAGCATCATGCGGAGAGCGCACTGGATGCGGGCGGTTTCCGTTTTCCGGCGCCGGTGAAGTTCGGGATGAGTCTGTTGGCGAAGGTGATGACCAAGAGTACCTACAGGATCTGACTTCAGTGTTGTCTCGCAGGGCCCCTTCGCGAGCAAGCTCGCTCCCACAGGGTTCTGTTTCGGTAATAAAAAAGGCGACTACCGCACGGTAGTCGCCTTTTTTGTGCCCGGGAATCTTACGCCGGCATGTTGCGCGCGTAGAAGATTTCCAGCATTTCGTGTTTCACACGCTCGGTCACCTGAGCACGCTGCTCGGAGGACAGGTTGCTGGTGGCGTCGCCGAACAGGTAGTTATCCAGTTCGAAGTTCTTCAGCAGCATTTTGGTGTGGAACAGGTTTTCCTGGTACACATTCACGTCGGTCATCTGGTACGCGTCGCGAGTGTCTTCGGAAAGGTAGTTCTGGATCGAGTTGATCTCGTGGTCGATGAAGTGCTTGTTGCCTTCAACGTCACGGGTGAAGCCGCGCACACGGTAGTCCACAGTCACGATGTCCGAATCGAACTGGTGAATGAGGAAGTTGAGCGCTTTAAGCGGTGAAATGACACCACAGGTCGACACGTCGATGTCCACACGGAACGTCGCAATACCGGCGTCCGGATGGATTTCCGGATAGGTATGCACCGTGATGTGACTCTTGTCGAGGTGGGCAAGGATGATTTCGGGCAATGGACCCGGGGACTCTTCGATCTGGCTGTCAGTCGGGGTCACCGGCTCTTCCGAGATCAGAATCGTGACGCTGGCACCCTGAGGCTCATAGTTCTGACTCGCGATGTTCAGAATGTTGGCACCAATGATTTCGACAACTTCCGTGAGGATCTGCGTCAGGCGTTCGGCGTTGTACTCTTGATTGATGTACTCGACGTAAGCCTGCTGGTCTTGCGGGGTTTCCGCGTAGCAGATGTCATAGATGTTGAAGCTCAAGGTCTTTGTCAGGTTATTGAACCCGTGGAGCTTGAGTTTGCTTTTCACCGTTAAAAACTCTCTATGTATGCGGCGCAGCCGCGTGATCAAGCATGCCCGTCAAGTGCGAACAACGCACCTGCGTAGGACGGTTAACACCTCTTCGCGATGGCGATTTTGGTTATCTGTTCAGGCGGACGATCCGTCGGTTGACCGATCACTGCCCTGAAAAAAGTGGCGCATTATGCAGACGTCAGCGAGGGATCGCCAGAGTCTGCACTGCTTTTATGATAGTTGAATGTCGATTCAACCGAGCTCGACGATTTCATAATCGTGAGTGATCGCCACGCCGGCCGCGCCGAGCATGATCGAGGCCGAGCAATACTTCTCGGCAGACAGTTCGATGGCGCGCTTGACCTGGGCTTCTTTCAGGCCACGGCCCTTGACCACGAAGTGCATGTGGATCTTGGTGAACACCTTCGGATCTTCGGTCGCTCGCTCGGCTTCGAGGAACGCTTCGCAGCTTTCAACCGCCTGACGCGACTTCTTCAGGATGCTGACCACGTCGAAGTTGCTGCAACCGCCAACGCCCAGCAGGAGCATTTCCATCGGGCGAACACCCAGATTACGACCACCGGCGTCCGGTGGTCCGTCCATGACCACAACATGACCGCTACCGGATTCGCCGAGGAACATGGCTTCGCCAGCCCATTGGATGCGTGCCTTCATCGCCAAGACTCCACTGTAGAAAAAAGGGTCGCCAGCTTAGCACAGGCCTTTGCTCTGGCAGCGCCCGGCGTTCCTAGGACGGATGCCTCAGCTGCGTAGGTAATTTCTCGAATTTTCGACGAAGTGTCTGGTAAGCTGGCGCCAATTCGCTGGCGCCAATTGTCAGCCTGTGTAGCGACCGCCTTCAGCGCCTCATAAAAAAATCAAACATCACCGTGCAGTCTTTTCGGGATACAACCATGGTTGCTATTACCCCCACACCCAAAATCAAGAACCTCGACAAGCTGTTGATGCACTGCCAGCGTCGTCGCCATGCGGCCAAGAGCAACATCATCTGCGCCGGCGATCGCTCGGACACGCTGTACTTCATCATCAAAGGTTCGGTCACCATCTTGATCGAAGATGACGACGGCCGCGAAATGATCATCGCCTACCTCAACGCCGGGGACTTCTTCGGCGAGCTGGGTCTGTTCGAACAGGCAGGCCAGGAACAGCAACGCAGCGCATGGGTGCGGGCCAAGGTCGAATGCGAAATCGCCGAAATCAGCTACGTGAAGTTCCGCGAACTGTCGCAGCAGGATCCAGACATTCTTTACGTCCTCAGCGGACAAATCGCCCAACGTCTGCGCAATACCACGCGCAAGGTCGGCGACCTGGCGTTCTTCGACGTTACCGGTCGCGTGGCCCGCTGCCTGCTGGAGCTGTGTAAGCAGCCCGACGCAATGACTCACCCTGACGGCATGCAGATCAAGGTAACCCGTCAGGAAATCGGCCGAATTGTCGGTTGTTCGCGGGAGATGGTCGGTCGCGTGCTCAAGGATCTTGAAGAACGCAACCTGGTCGATGTGAAAGGCAAGACCATGGTGGTCTTCGGCACGCGCTAAGCGCGCAAAATCAGGCGCTGTAGACCTGCGCCAGCATCAGACGAAACAGCTCATCCAGACGCGCCAAAGCCGTTGGCGCGACGAACTTCTCATGCAGGGCGATGTGGCTTTCGGCGCGCACCCGCTGCTCCAGACCGCAAGCCTCGTTGAAGCGATTGACCGCTGCAACCATCGACTCGCGCTCGTTATCCATCAGCATCGCCCCGTGCACCAGCCCCACCGGACGCTGCCCGCCCTGACTCTGGCGCCAGCGCTGAGCGGTGCCGACCATCTTGCGGCCGTCGAGATTGACGTTGAAACGACCGTCGCAGAACGCGCCGTCGATTTCGCCCAACGACGACACACCACCCAACTCATCGAGCAATTCACAGATCGGATCACACAGGCGCCGGTAACCGGTTTCGATGCGGTTCAGATCGCCCTCGCTGCGGGGCGGGGCGTAAACCAATGCGATGTTGATGGTTGAAGCGGATTGCGGGACCGGTTCACCGCCGGTTTCCCGCAGCAAGACTGGCCAGCCGGCAGCGGCGGAGACTTCGCAGGCATGCTCGAAACCAGGCAGACGATTGAGGCGGCGCGGCATGACCAGGGCGCGATCGCTGGGTTGCCAGAACAGCAGGCCGAATTCGGCGTCGCCGGCGCAGACGGAAGCGAGCAAGTCTTGTTCGGCTTGCAGGCCGGCTTCGATGGGGAGGCAAACTGGAGTCATAAAGAAATCCGTTAGACGAGCAGTCTGTAGTGAATCTTATGACCCCTTCGCGAGCAGGCTCGCTCCCACATCAAGAATACATTTCCTGTGGGAGCGAGCCTGCTCGCGAAAGGGGCGACTCGGTCTGAAGCAGATCAGTCGAGGGTCGAACCACTGACCGGAACGCCACGCTCCGGGAAGAACAGGCGCTGCAGTTCGGTGCCCGGGCTTTCCGCGCGCATGAACGCTTCGCCGACCAGGAACGCATAAACGTCGCTGATTTCCATCAGCTCGACATCGGCACGGTTGAGGATGCCGCTCTCGGTAATCACCATACGGTCGCGCGGGATGCGCGGCAGCAGGTCGAGGGTGGTTTCCAGGCTGACGTCGAAGGTGTGCAGGTTGCGGTTGTTGACCCCGACCAGCGGCGTGTCGAGGGTTTTCAGTGCGCGTTCCAGCTCATCGTCGTCGTGCACTTCCACCAGCACGTCGAGACCGACGCCTTTGGCGACCGAGGCCAACTCAGCCATTTTCACGTCGTCCAGTGCGGAGACGATCAACAGCACGCAGTCGGCGCCCAGTGCGCGGGCTTCGACGATCTGGTACGGATCGATCATGAAGTCCTTGCGGATTACAGGCAGTTTGCAAGCGGCGCGGGCCTGTTGCAGGTAGGCATCGGCGCCCTGGAAGTAGTCGATATCGGTCAGTACGGACAGACAGGTCGCCCCGCCCTTCTCGTAGCTCTTGGCGATGTCGGCAGGCACGAAGTTCTCGCGAATCACACCTTTGCTCGGCGAAGCCTTCTTGATTTCAGCAATCACCGCCGGTTGTTTCTTCTTGGCCTGCGCCAGCAATGCCTGGGCAAAACCACGGGGTGCATCGGCCGCCTTGGCCAGACTTTCCAGCTCGCTCAGGCTGACACGAGCGCTGCGCTCGGCGACTTCCTGGACTTTGCGCGCCAGAATGTTTTCCAGAACCGTCGGTACACTCATCCCTCATTCTCCACTTTGAATACCGCGGTAAAGGCACCCAACTCCTCGAGTTTTTCCCGAGCAAGACCGGTGTGCAGTGCGTCGTGCGCAAGCGCCACGCCTTCTTTGAGACTGGTCGCCAGGTCAGCCGCGTACAGCGCCGCACCGGCATTGAGCACAATCATTTCGGCAGCCTTCTGGCCGTTTTCGGTCTTGCGCTTGCCCAGCGCATCGCGAATCAGCGCCAACGACGCTTCCGGGCCTTCGACCGACAGACCGTGCAGGCTCTGGCTCTTCATGCCCAGATCTTCCGGCTCGACCCAATATTCGGTGATTTCGTTGTTCTTCAGTTCAGCGACAAAGGTAGGCGCGGCAAGACTGAACTCGTCCAGACCGTCCTTCGAATGCACCACCAGTACGTGCTTGCTGCCCAGGCGCTGCAAGACTTCGGCCAATGGCCGGCACAGCGCGGGCGTAAACACGCCCACCACCTGATGTTTGACACCGGCCGGATTCGTAAGCGGGCCGAGCATGTTGAACAGCGTACGCAGGCCGAGATCGCGACGCGGGCCGGCGGCGTACTTCATGGCTTTGTGGTGGGTCTGGGCAAACATGAAACCGATGCCGACGTTGTCGATGCAACGGGCGACCTGTACCGGCGTCAGGTTCAGGTAGATGCCGGCTGCTTCCAGCAAGTCGGCGCTGCCGCTCTTGCCCGACACCGCACGGTTGCCGTGCTTGGCCACGGTGCAACCGGCTGCCGCGACAACGAAAGCCGAAGCAGTCGACACGTTGAAAATGTTCGCACCGTCACCGCCGGTACCGACCACGTCGACCACGCCGTCGAGGGTCTTGAGTTCGACCTGATCGGCCAGCTCACGCATCACCGAAACGGCACCGACGATTTCATCGATGCTCTCGCTCTTCATGCGCATGGCCATCATGAATGCGCCGATCTGCGCCTCGGTGCATTGACCGGTCATGATTTCGCGCATCACGTCACGCATTTCTTCGGTGCTGAGGTCGAGGTGTTCGACGATACGGCTCAGGGCTGTCTTGATATTCATGGGAAGTCCTTAGCGCGTGCCGCCGGTTTGTTTGAGGAAGTTGGCAAACAGTTCATGGCCCTGCTCGGTCAGGATCGACTCAGGGTGGAACTGTACGCCCTCAATGTTCAGGGTCTTGTGCCGCAGGCCCATGATTTCGTCGACTGAACCATCATCGTGCTGCGTCCACGCGGTCAGCTCAAGGCACTCGGGCAAAGTATCGTGCTTGACGATCAGCGAGTGGTAGCGGGTAACCGTCAGCGGATGGTTCAGACCGGCGAAAACGCCCTTGTCCTCATGGAATACCGGGCTAGTCTTACCGTGCATCACCTGACGGGCACGCACGACATCGCCGCCGAACGCTTGGCCAATCGACTGATGGCCGAGGCAGACGCCGAGGATCGGCAGTTTGCCGGCGAAATGCTTGATGGCTTCGATGGAAATGCCGGCTTCGGTCGGCGTGCACGGGCCTGGCGAGACCACGATGCGCTCGGGGTTGAGCGATTCGATTTCGGCGACGGTCAGTTCGTCGTTGCGCACGACTTTGACCTCGGCACCCAGCTCGCCGAGGTACTGCACAACGTTGTAAGTAAAGGAGTCGTAGTTGTCGATCATCAGCAACATGGCGTTTCGAACCTCTTGAATTCTGACTTGAAGACAGCCTTCGAATGACTTGCCCGCAGGGCGCTGCACGATGTCGGACGCGCAGGTGGCGTCGGCACAGCGGCATTTCAAACGGGCAAGGAAGGCAAAGCGATACAGATCCGGCCGGGCCGGCAGAAAAGATTCAGGCGCGCCAACGCCAACGGGCGTGTGCCTTGATGACTTGATCCAGAAGTTTGCTGACGATCAACACGGGGAAGGTCTCGTTCATACGTTCCGGCACAGTAACTTAGCTGGGCGGAGCGTGCAATATGGCGGGGCTGACGGGGGACAAAACTAAGGGAGGCTTCGCGACAGATGGCAAAACGCCGGGAGTTTTTGGTACTGTCGTTTCGTTCACCTACAACAATAAATAAACGGACTTGCTCATGATCAAACAGACGTTGTTTGTACCGCTCGCCGGTTGCCTGCTCGCCATGGCTTGCGCCCAGGCCTACGCAGCACCCGCGCCCTATTCGAACTTCATCGTGTTCGGCGATAGCTTGAACGACGCCGGAACCTTCAGGGACAGCGGCGGCCCGGCCGGCGCCACGCAGCGCTACACCAACCGCACCGGCCCGCTGTACAAGGATGGCACCGGGGAAAACCGTGACCTCAACGCCACCCAGATCATCGGCGGCAAACTGGGTTTCAGCCCCGACCAGACCGCCTCCTCATCCTCGGCCGTGCGTGCCGGCGAAGGCCTGGCCGATGGCAACAACTGGGCGGTGGGCGGTTACCGGACCGACCAGATTCTCGACTCGATCACCACGCAGTCCGCCACCGGCGAACGCACCCGCAGCGGTTACCTGCCGTCGAACGGCTTCCGTGCCGACCCGAACGCGCTGTATTACCTGTCGGGGGGCGGCAACGATTTCCTTCAAGGCCGCGTACTCAGTCTCGATCAGGCCAGCGCCGCAGCCGATCGCCTGGCCGACAGCGCCCGCACACTGCAAGGCGCCGGCGCCAAATACATCATGGTCTGGCTGCTGCCGGACATCGGCCTGACCCCGGCCATCAACGGCTCGCCGCTGCAGGGCTTCACCTCGCAGCTCAGCGCCCAGTTCAACACCGAACTGGTCAGGCAGTTGCAGGGCATCAACGCCGAAATCATCCCGCTGAACATCCCGGTGCTGCTCAAAGAAGCCTTCGCCAACCCGGCGCAGTTCGGCCTCGCGACCGACCAGAACCTGACGGCCACCTGCTTCAGCGGCAACAGCTGCACCGAGAACGCCCGATATGGCATCAACAGCGCCACGCCGGATCCGACCAAGCTGATCTACAACGACGCAGTGCACCCGACCGAAGCCGGCCAGCGCTTGATTGCCGACTACGCCTACTCGCTGCTGGCCGCCCCTTGGGAGCTGACCCTGCTGCCGGAAATGGCCCAGGGTTCGTTGCGTGCGCATCAGGATGAACTTCGCAATCAATGGCTGGCCGATTGGGAAAACTGGCAAGCCGTGGGCCAATGGCGCGCCATCGTTGCCGGCGGCGGTCAACATCAGGACTTCGACGGCCAACACAGCGCCGCCAGTGCCGACGGCAACGGCTACAACCTGAACATCGGCGGCAGCTATCGCGTCAACGAAGCCTGGCGTGTAGGTCTGGCCGCGGGTCTGTACCATCAGAAACTCGAAGCCGGCGACGCCGACTCGGAATACAAACTCAACTCCTACATGGGCACCGCGTTCGCCCAGTATCAGCAAAACCGCTGGTGGGGCGATCTGGCGATGACCGCCGGCAAACTCGACTACGACAGCCTCAAGCGTAAATTCCAGCTTGGGGTCAACGAGCGCGGAGAGAAAGGCGATACCGACGGTTACGTGCTGGCGATCAGCGGCCGCCTCGGCTACGACATCGCGCAGCAGGCCAGCAGCCCGTGGCACCTGTCGCCGTTCGTCAGTGCCGACTTTGGCAAGACCGAAGTCGATGGCTACTCGGAAAAAGGCGCTGACTCCACGGCGCTGACTTTTGACGACCAGTCGCGCAACTCGCGGCGCCTGGGCGTGGGTATCCAGGGCAAGTACCAGATCACCGCGCAGACTGAAGTGTTCGGTGAGTTCGCTCACGAACGTGAGTACAACGACGACCGCCAGGATCTGACCATCAACCTCAACAGCTTGCCGGGCAACCGTTTCACCCTCGAAGGCTACGAGCCGCAGACCAACCTCAATCGCCTGAACCTGGGCGTGAGCCATAAGCTCACGCAGGATTTGGCGTTGCGCGCCAGCTACAACGTGCGCAAGGATGATGACTTTACCCAGCAGGGGGTGAACGTCGGGGTCAGTCTCGATTTCTGATCTGCTGGCATAAAAAACGCGGCGCCCTCACAGGCGCCGCGTTTTTTTATGGCTGATCACAACACAATGTGGGAGCGGGCTTGCTCGCGAAAGCGGTGTATCAGCCGACATCAATTTTGAATGCCAGCCCGTATTCGCGAGCAAGCCCGCTCCCACAGGGGGATTGTGTGGACTCAGCTTTCCGGGGTTTGCTCAGCCAGGGCCACGGCGCGGAACATCGCGCGGCGTTTGTTCAGGGTTTCTTCCCACTCCAGCGCCGGGACCGAGTCGGCAACGATGCCGCCACCGGCCTGCACGTGCAGTTCGCCGTTCTTGATCACCGCGGTGCGAATCGCAATCGCGGTGTCCATGTTGCCGTTCCAGGCGAAGTAACCGACCGCACCGCCATACACGCCACGCTTGACCGGCTCCAGCTCGTCGATGATTTCCATCGCACGGATCTTCGGCGCGCCGGACAAGGTGCCCGCCGGCAGAATCGCCCGCAGAGCGTCCATCGCGGTCAGCCCGGCCTTCAACTGGCCGGTGACGTTGGAGACGATGTGCATCACGTTGGAATAGCGCTCGATAACCATTTTCTCGGTGAGTTTCACCGAACCGATTTCCGAAACCCGGCCAGTGTCGTTACGACCGAGGTCGATCAGCATCAAGTGCTCGGCGATCTCCTTGTCGTCCGACAGCAGGTCTTCTTCCAGCGCCAGATCCGCTTCTTCGGTGGCTCCGCGTGGACGAGTGCCGGCAATCGGGCGCACGGTGATCAGGTTGTCTTCGACCCGCACCAGCACTTCCGGCGAACTGCCGACGACGTGGAAGTCGCCGAAGTTGAAGAAGTACATGTACGGCGTCGGGTTGAAGCAACGCAGCGCACGATACAGATCGATCGGCGCCGCCTTGAAGTCGATCGACATGCGCTGCGACGGCACGACCTGCATGCAGTCACCGGCGAGGATGTATTCCTTGATGGTGTCGACGGCTTTTTCGTAATCGTCCTGAGTAAAACTGGAGCGGAACAGCGGGTCAGCCGCTTGCTGCTTGCTGAAATCCAGGCCACGGCGCGGGGTGATCGGCTGGCGCAGTTTCTCCAGCAGTGCCTGCAATTGCGCCTGCCCCTGCTCGTAAGCATCGGCTTGCGCCGGGTCAGCGAGGACAATCGCGTGCATCTTGCCGGCGAGGTTGTCGAACACCACCACCGCATCGGAAACCATCAGCAGAATGTCCGGCACGCCCAGTGGGTCCGGGTTCGGGCATTTGCCCAGACGTTTCTCGACATAACGCACACAGTCATAACCGAAGTAACCGACCAGGCCACCGTTGAAACGCGGCAGACCGGCAATGGTCGGCACGTTGTAGCGGGCCTTGAAGGTTTCGACGAAGGCCAGCGGGTCTTCGACGTCATGGCTTTCGGTCTCGACGCCGTCGACAGTGATGCTCACGTGATGGTCGTGCACTCGCAGTACGGTGCGGCACGGCAGGCCGATGATCGAGTAACGGCCCCATTTCTCGCCGCCCTGCACCGATTCGAGCAGGTAGGAGTTGGGCTGGTCGGCCAGTTTCAGGTAGATCGACAGCGGGGTGTCGAAGTCGGCCAGGGTTTCGCAGGCCAACGGAATGCGGTTGTAGCCATCAGCGGCCAGGCGCAGGAATTCTTCGCGGATCATGGGGTGCCTCGTGGTGTGAGGGGCAAATCAGTCAGGTGTGCAAACGCGCCGGCAAGCCGGCCAGGCATCAGTCAGGCGCGCCAACGCCAGCGGGCCAGGGCCTTGATGACTTTCATCCAGAGTTTGCGGGTGACCACCACGATGGCGTTTCCAGAAGGAGATTGAGAAGCGTCGGGCAACGTTATCTCAGCGGCAGTACCGAGGCAACCGGGAATTAGCTTGCGCAGATCGTCGATCACCAGTGCCGGGGATTCCTCGGCAATCGGTCGACCGTGGTTGTAGCCGTAGCTCAGCGCCACGCACTTGACCCCCGCCGCTTTCGCCGCCAGTACGTCGCTGCGCGAGTCGCCGACGAACAGCGATTGCGAGGCAGGAATGTTGGCCATCTTCATCACGAAGAACAGTGCCGCCGGGTCGGGTTTCTTTTGCGGCAGGGTGTCGCCACCGATGATCCATTTGAAGTAGCGGCCGATCTTCATCTGATCCAGCAACGGCGCGACAAAACGCTCCGGCTTGTTGGTGATCAATGCCATGGCCACGCCCTGTTTGTGCAGCCATTTGAGAGTGTCGCGTACGCCGGGATAGACCACGGTCAACTCGTGGCTCGCGCCATAGGCTTCCATGAATGCTTCCAGCGCGTGCTCGGCCTCGACGTCATCCACCGCCGAATGATCGATGCCACCGGCCAGCGCCCGGCGCACCAGCACCGGTGCGCCATTGCCGACCCACTCGCGCACCGCCTCGATACCGGCAGGCTTGCGGCCGAGGGAGAGCAGCATGGTGTCCACCGCCGCCGCCAGGTCGGGAACCGAGTCGATCAACGTGCCATCCAGATCGAACATCACCAACCGTGGCAGTTGCCCCGGGAACAGCTGCTCAAAACCGCTCATGGGCGCGCCAGCGCCAGTTCGGAACGCATCTTGTCGATGACTTCCTGATAGTTCGGCGCATTGAAGATTGCCGAGCCGGCCACAAAGGTGTCAGCGCCAGCGGCCGCGATTTCACGGATATTGTTGACGTTGACCCCGCCGTCGATTTCCAGACGGATGTCACGCCCCGAGGCATCGATGATCGCCCGCGCTTCGCGCAGTTTGTCGAGGGTGCCAGGAATGAACTTCTGCCCGCCGAAGCCCGGGTTGACGCTCATCAGCAAGACCATGTCGACCTTGTCGATCACGTACTTGAGCACGTCCAGCGGGGTCGCCGGGTTGAACACCAGGCCGGATTTGCAGCCGCCTTCACGGATCAGTTGCAGCGAACGATCGACGTGTAGCGTGGCTTCCGGGTGGAAGGTGATGTAGGTCGCGCCGGCCTCGATAAAGTCGCCAACGATGCGATCCACCGGGCTGACCATCAGGTGTGCGTCGATCGGCGCAGTGATGCCGTACTTGCGCAGGGCCGCGCAAACCATCGGGCCAATGGTCAGGTTCGGCACGTAGTGGTTGTCCATGACATCGAAGTGAACGAAGTCGGCACCGGCGGCCAGAACATTGTCCACTTCCTCGCCGAGGCGGGCGAAGTCGGCGGAGAGAATCGACGGAGCAATTACGAAGGGCTGCATGACGCACCTTTTCTGAGCTAAATCACGATGGCGCGCATTGTATACCTCAAGTTTCCGTGCGCGCACCGTGACCGCGATGATCAGTACGCCGCTCGGTAGATCTTCTCGATATCCGCAGCGCTGAGCTTGCGCGGGTTGTTGCGCATCAAACGCTCGATTCCCGCGGCCTCCACGGCCATGGCCGGGATCGCCTCTTCCGGCACACCGAAACTGCGCAGCCCGGCCGGAATTTCCACCGCAGCGCACAGTTCGGTCATTGCCTGCACGGCTTTGTCCGCCGCCTCGGTGGCGCTCAGATGCGCGGTCTTCACCCCCATGGCCTCGGCGACATCCTGCATGCGCTCGACGCAGGCCATCTTGTTCCAGGTCATGACGTACGGCAGCAACAAGGCGTTACTGACGCCATGGGCGATGTTGAAGCGCCCGCCCAACGGATAGGCCAACGCATGCACCGCGCCGACTCCGGCATTGCCGAACGCCATCCCGGCCATCAGGCTGGCGGTGGCCATGTCCTCACGGGCCTGCAGATTGGCGCCATTGGCATAGGCCTTGGGCAGCGACCTGGCAATCAACCTGATTGCGCCGAGCGCCAGCGAATCGGTGATCGGCGAAGCGTTGACCGACAGATAGGATTCAATGGCATGCACCAGCGCATCGACGCCACTGGCGGCGGTGACGCTGCGCGGGCAGGTCAGGGTCATTTGCGGACTGACCAGCGCAACGTCCGGCAACAGATAATCGCTGACGATGCCCTTCTTCAGTTGCGCGACCTTGTCGGAGAGGATGGCGACGTTGGTCACTTCCGAGCCGGTGCCGGCGGTGGTCGGGATGGCGATCAGCGGCGGACCTTTGCGTGGCACCTGATCAACGCCGAACAGGTCTTCCAGCGCGCCGTGGTATCCGGCATACGCGGCGACACTCTTGGCGATGTCGATGGCACTGCCGCCGCCGAGACCGATCAAGCCGTCATGCCCGCCCTCGCGATAGACGCGCATGCAATCTTCGACGATGGCGATTTCCGGGTCCGGTAGCACCCGGTCAAAAATCTCGTACTCGCGCCCGCCCAATTGGCACAGCGCCAGCTCCACGGTGCCGGACTTGACCAGCGCGGCGTCGGTGACGATCAGCGGGTTGTCGATATCGAGGCGGGTGAGTTCGGCGGCCAGTTGCTCGATGGCCCCGGCGCCGGTGATCAGTTTGTGAGCGATTTTGAACTGGGACAGACTCATTGTGCGCAGCCTCTTATAGATGTGGGAGCTGAGCACAAGCGTAGCTGAGGGTTTGGGGTTGTCTGGTATTCACTCCATGAATGACTGAGTGGAAAGGGCTACATACCTCTGATGTGGGAGGGGGCTTGCTCCCGAAAGCGGTGTGTCAGTCGACATCTGCTTCAACTGATCCACCGCTTTCGGGAGCAAGCCCCCTCCCACAGTTTTGACCGGGTTCGTCCTCAGACTTGGGCGGTACGCAGTTTTTCGCTGCGGCCACGCAGCCATTCAAGGGTCAGCAGCAGGATCACCGAGAAAGCGATCAGCAAGGTTGCCGCCGCCGCAATCGTCGGGCTGAGGTTCTCGCGGATCCCGCTGAACATCTGCCGTGGCAGAGTCGCCTGCTCGGGGCCGGCGAGGAACAGCGTCACTACCACCTCATCGAACGACGTCGCGAAGGCAAACAGCGCCCCGGAAATCACCCCCGGTGCAATCAGCGGCAAGGTTACCCGGCGGAACGCCGTCAGTGGCGATGCACCAAGACTCGCCGCAGCGCGTACCAGATTGTGGTTGAACCCCTGCAACGTCGCCGACACGGTGATGATCACGAACGGCACACCCAACACCGCGTGCACCACGATCAGCGAGAAGAAGCTATTGCCCAGTCCCAGCGGTGCGAAGAACAGATAACTCGCCACACCAATGATCACCACCGGCACCACCATCGGCGAAATCACCAGCGCCATCACCAGCGCCTTGCCGGGGAAGTCGCCACGGGTCAGGCCGATCGCGGCCAGGGTTCCGAAGACCATCGCCAGCACGGTCGCCGCGGGGGCGACGATGATGCTGTTCTTCAGCGAACGCATCCATTCCGCCGAGGCGAAGAAGTCCTGATACCAGTGCAGGGAAAAGCCCTGCAGCGGATACACCAGGAAACTGCCCGAGTTGAACGACAGCGGCACGATGACCAGTACCGGCAGAATCAGGAACAGCAGGATCAGGCCGCAGAGGATCCGCAAGCTGTAGAACCACACCCGTTCGATGGGCGACATGTAAGGACTCAGCATTTCAAATTCCCCTTAGCTCAGGCGCAGGCGACTGGCGCCCACCAGCCAGCTGTAGATCAGATAAAGCACCACGGTCGCCAGCAGCAACAAGCCGCCCAGCGCAGTGGCCATGCCCCAGTTGATGCTGGTGTTGGTGTAGAACGCGACGAAGTAGCTGACCATCTGATCGTTCGGGCTGCCGAGCAGCGCCGGGGTGATGTAGTAACCGATGGCGAGGATGAACACCAACAGGCAACCGGCACCGACGCCGGCATAAGTCTGCGGGAAATACACCCGCCAGAAACTGGCGAACGGATGGCAGCCCAGCGAGATGGCGGCGCGCATGTAGGTTGGCGAGATGCCTTTCATCACGCTGTAGATCGGCAGAATCATGAACGGCAGCAGGATGTGCACCATCGAGATGTAGACCCCGGTGCGGTTGAACACCAGCTCCAGCGGCTTATCGATGATGCCCATCGCCATCAGTGCGCTGTTGATCAGTCCACCCGATTGCAGCAACACGATCCACGCCGCGACCCGCACCAGAATCGAGGTCCAGAACGGCAGCAGCACCAGAATCATCAGCAGGTTGCTCTGCCGTGATGGCAGGTTCGCCAGCAGGTAGGCCAGTGGATAGGCGAGGAGCAGGCAGATCACGGTGATGATCAGGCCCATCCAGAACGTGCGGGCGAAGATGTCGAGGTAGATCGCCTGATCCGGGGTGGCCGGGGCCAGTTCGCCGAGATCATCTATACGGTGATCCACCGCCGCCAGCAGGTAGTAAGGCGTGATGCTGCTGGTGTTGCGTTTGACCGCTTGCCAGTAGGCCGGATCGCCCCAACGCTCATCGAGCGCTTCGAGGGCTTCTTTATAGGAGGCCGGTTCGCTGGCGAAGGGCAGCGCCCGGGCGGTTTTGGTCAGCAGGCTGCGATAGCCGGCCAACTCCATGTTCAAGCGCTTGGACAGATCGCCCAGCGTCTGGTTTTTGCGGGCTTCGGCGAGATCTTCGCCGGCCGCTTTGTACACCGGTTCAGCGGGCAGGCCACGGCCGTCCCAACTGGCGATGGCCGCCACGGTGCGCGGCATGCCGCCGACCACTTCCGGGTTGCCGACGCTTTTGTAGAGCAGCGCCACGATCGGCACCAGAAACACCAGCAACAGAAACAGCACCAGCGGCGCAATCAACGCCTGGGCCTTCCAGCGGTTGACCCGCTCGGCGCGCTTGAGCTTCTGCTTCAAGGTGGGGCTGGCGCCCTCGTTCAGGGGAACGGCGATGGCCATGACGTACTCCGCAAATCTTTGATCGTTACAGAGGTGGCGAACCACCTCTGTTGTGTTGAAACACAGCTACCTGTGGGAGCGAGCCTGCTCGCGAAGAGGCCAGCACATTCAACATCTATGCTGGTTGATCTACCGCTTTCGCGAGCAGGCTCGCTCCCACAGGGGTAGGCAAGCCCACCATCACCAGGCCTTGCTTATTTCGCAGCCCAGGAATTGAAGCGCTGCTCCAGTTGCTCGCCGTTGTCAGCCCAGAAGCTGACGTCGATCTGCACCTGGTTGGCGATGTTTTCCGGGGTGGTTGGCATGTCTTTCAGCACGTCCTTGCTCAGCAGCGGTACGGCTTGGGTGTTGGCCGGGCCGTAGGCGATGTTTTCCGAGTAGGTCTTCTGTTGCTGCGGCTGAACCGAGTAGGCGATGAATTTCTTCGCCGCTTCGGCGCGCTTGGCGTCCAGACCTTTCGGGATGGCCCACGCATCGAAGTCGTAGATGCCGCCGTTCCACACCACTTTCAGGTTGGATTCTTTCTGCACGGCGGCGATGCGACCGTTGTAGGCCGAGCTCATGACCACGTCACCGGAAGCAAGGTATTGCGGTGGTTGCGCGCCGGCTTCCCACCACTGAATGCTCGGCTTGAGTTCATCGAGTTTCTTGAACGCGCGATCCTGCCCTCCCTTGCTCGCCAGCTCTTTATAAACGTCCTTCGGTGCAACACCGTCGGCCATCAGCGCGAATTCCAGGGTGTACTTGGCGCCTTTGCGCAGGCCACGCTTGCCCGGGAATTTCTTGGTGTCCCAGAAATCGGCCCAACTGGTTGGCGCGGTTTTCAGCTTGTCGGCGTTGTACGCGAGCACGGTCGACCAGACGAAGAAGCCCACGCCGCATGGCTGAATCGCGCCTTTGACGTAGTCTTCAGTCTTGCCGAACAGCGCCGGGTCGAGCTGTTCGAACATGTCTTCATCGCAACCACGGGACAGCTCTGGCGATTCGACTTCCACCAGATCCCACGACACGCTCTTGGTGTCGACCATGGCTTTGACCTTGGCCATTTCGCCGTTGTACTCGCCGGCAACGATCTTGCCGTTGCCCGCCGCTTCCCACGGTGCGTAGAAGGCTTTGACTTGCGCCGCCTTGTTCGCCCCGCCAAACGACACCACAGTCAGATCGGGACCGGCGGCCATAGCGCTGGCCGCACCCATCAGGCCCAGGGTCAGGGCGGTGAACTTCAGGGATCTCAACATTTATTGTTCTCTCCACGTGCAGGGTTGGTGTTGGTATTGCCGGGGCGCTTAGTGCGCCTCTAGAAGAGGATCGAGTGCGCGAACGTGCTCGACCTGCCAGCCAAGCGGAACCACGTCGCCGACCGCGAGCGCTGGATCGAGCTCGGCAATCGGCTGTTTCACGAAGAAGTCGGTCTTGCCGCAGACTTCCAGGCGCACCCGGACGTGGTCGCCCAGATAGATGAATTCCGCCACCCTCCCTGAGAAGCGGTTGACGCATTGGTCGCTCGAACCGTTGAGGCTGACGCGCTCCGGACGGATCGACAGGGTCACCGGTTCGCCGGTCTGGCCGACGTTGACCGCCAGCGCCTCGACCTTCTCGCCCCGGCCCAACTCGACCACGCAACGCTCGCCGCTCTGGCTGAGCAGTCGGCCGTTGAGGCGGTTGTTCTCGCCGATGAAGTTGGCGACGAAAGTGTTTTTCGGTTCTTCGTAGAGCGTGCGCGGTGGCGCGATCTGCTGGATCTCGCCCTGATGAAACACGGCGACGCGGTCGGACATGGTCAGGGCTTCACCCTGGTCGTGGGTCACATAGACCACGGTCACGCCGAGGCGCTGGTGCAGGTGTTTGATCTCCATCTGCATGTGTTCGCGCAGTTGCTTGTCGAGTGCGCCCAGCGGTTCGTCCATCAGCACCAGTTGCGGTTCGAACACCAGCGCCCGGGCCAGCGCTACACGCTGCTGCTGACCGCCGGAGAGTTGTGCCGGATAACGCGAAGCGAAGGCGTCGAGCTGGACCATGCTCAGGACTTTCTTGACCTTGTCGCTGACGTCGCTCTTGTTCAGGCCACGTACGGTCAGCGGGAAGGCCAGATTCTCGGCCACGGTCATGTGCGGGAACAGCGCGTAGTTCTGGAACACCATGCCGATGTCGCGCTTGTGCGGCGGCACGTTGTTGATTGCACGGCCGGCCAGGAGGATTTCGCCGGCGGTCGGGGTTTCGAACCCGGCGAGCATCATCAGGCTGGTGGTCTTGCCCGAGCCGGACGGTCCGAGCAGAGTCAGGAACTCGCCTTTGCGAATGTCCAGGTTGAGGTCTTTGACGATCAGGTTCTCGCCGTCGTAGCTCTTCTGCACTCCACGAAAGCTGACCAGCACGTCACTGGCCCCTGCGTTTGAATCGACCTGGCTCATACCCACACCTTTGTTATTGGTAACTGCTGTGGATTAAGCCTAGTGGCTGGCGCCAGCCACGCAAATCGGGGCGCAGGAGAGAATCGCCTCAGCCGGATGGAAGGTTGGGGGTAGGGATTGCCCTACAAGGATGGCGCGTTTTGGCAAGCGAGCGACGAGCGCCATGCTGCGAGCCGCAAGAACAGGCAAAAGCGCCTGTCGCTAATGGATATGCCCGCAATGGCAAGCCCGCTCCCACAATTTTGATTGCGGTAATCTTTAGAGGAGTTTGTGTTCCATCGCGTATTTCACCAGTTCGGCCAGCGAGGTGATATTGAGCTTCTGCATCAGTCGCGCCTTGTGGGTGCTGATGGTCTTGCTGCTCAGCGCCAGTTGCTGGGCGATGTCGTTGACGTTGGCGCCCTGGGCCAGGCGTTCGAACACCGAGAACTCACGCTCGGACAGCAGCGAATGCAACGGACGCGTGTCGGTCAGGCCGACTTCGAAGACCATGCGGTCGGCCAGTTCCGGGTCGATGTAGCGTCCGCCGGCCGCCACTTTGCGAATCGCCGTCAACAACAATGCCGGATCGCTGTCCTTGGTCGCATAGCCGGCGGCGCCGACCTTCAGCGCACGGGCGGCCATTTGCGCCTCGTCGTGCATCGACAGCACCAGAATCGCGGGTGGATTGTTCAGCGCGCGAATCCGCGGGATCGCCTCCAACCCATTGACGCCAGGCATCGAGATGTCCAGCAACACCACTTCACACGGCACGCTGCGTAGGGTTTCGAGCAACTGTTCGCCATTGCTCGCCTCCCCCACCACTTGCAGATCCTTGGCCAGGCCGATCAATTGCTTGATGCCTTCACGGACGATGGTGTGGTCTTCGGCTACCAATACACGGATCACGTTGTTCTCCATTATTCTTATTCAGCGCCAAGGTCATTCGCGAGCAGGCTCGCGCCCACAGGGAAGAGCATTCCAATGTGGGAGCGAGCCTGCTCGCGATAGCGTCAGCTCAAACACCACAAACCTTCAAACCTCACTCACCGGCACCCACACATTCAGACTGGTGCCCTCCCCCGGCTCACTCTCAAGCAACAAGCGTCCGCCCATGATCAGCACCCGCTCGCGCATACCGACCAAACCAAAGGACGTCGGCCGATCCGCCGCAGCGACAAAGCCTACGCCATCGTCGCTGACCGTCAGACACAACTCGTCGCCTTCCAGCGCCAGTGTCAGCTCCACAGTATGCGCCTGAGCATGGCGCATGACGTTGGTCAGCGCCTCCTGCAGGATTCGGAACAGCCCGATCGCCTTGGCATCGCTGAGCGCCGGCAGATTGTCCGGCACCTGCACCAGACACGGAATCTGCGTACGCGCCTCGAAGCGCCGCGCCTGCCACTCGATCGCTGAAGCAATCCCGGCATCGAGAATCGGCGGGCGCAACGCCGTCGCCACATCACGCACCAGCTGGAACAACTGGGCGATCAGGCGCTTCATGCTGTTCAAGCGCTCGTGCAGCCCCGGGTCGAGCTGCGCATAGGCCAGTTCGCACATCGAGGTTTCCAGTTTCAGCACCGTGAGCATCTGCCCCAGTTCATCGTGCACTTCCCGGGCGATCCGCGCCTTTTCTTCTTCGCGCACGCTTTCCAGGTGCGCCGACAATTCGCGCAGTTGCTCGCGGGAGGCGGCCAGCTCCAGCTCGATACGTTTGCTTTCGCTGATGTCCCAGACGATGCCGTCCCAGACATAGGCGCCATCCTCCAGCTGTCGGGTGATTGCCTTGATCTCGGCCCAGCGCTGCTCGCCCTGACGGGTGAGGATGCGACCCTGCCACGACCAGTCACTGTCAGTGTCCAGCGCTTGATCCTGAGTCTGGTGGTAACTGGCCCTGTCGTCCGGGTGCACCAGACTGCGCAAGCCCATGTCGCGATGGGCGATGGCGGCCGGCGCATAGCCGACCAGACTCTCGCTGCCCTCGCTGATGTAGGCGAAATCGATCTGCCCGGTCACCGGCGCCCGCTCCAGGCGAAACACCAGCCCCGGTACGTTGGCGGCGATGCCTTGCAGGCGCGCTTCACTTTCCTGCAACGCGGCCAGGGCGCGGCGGCGCTCGGTGACGTCGGTGAGATAAACCACCAGATACTCGCTGTCGCGAAAACGCAGAAAACTCAGCGAGACGTCCGCCGGCAGGATGCTGCCATCGGCGCGCACGCAACTGGTTTCAAAACTCAGCGGCCCTTCTTCACTGGCCCGCGCGCGTTTCCACAGGTTGAGCCAGCGATCCATGTGCAGGCCGGGTTCGAAGTCGATCAGCGGCCGTTCGATCAGCGCGCCCTGTGGATAACCGAGCATGTGCTCCGCAGCGCGGTTGGCGTAGCGCACATGGCTATCCCAGTTGACCCAGAGAATGCCGACGGTGCTTTGGTCGATGGAAAACTGGGTCAGGCGCAAGGCTTCTTCGCTGGCCGCGCGCAGGGCGATGTCTTCACGTGCAGCCAGCAGACGCTGTTCGAGGCTGTGTTGCTGGCGTCGTTGCCAGACAACGATGGCCAGGCAACTGAGCAACAACACCGCAAACAACAGGCTGAGGTTCTGCCAGAACCCCGGCGATTCCGTCAGCCGTGGGTACTTGGGTTGCAGCCATTGGTTGTGCAGGCGCTCCAGATCCTTGGCCGGGATCGCTCGCAAGGCGCTTTCGATGATCCCGGCCAATTGCGGCCAGTCGCGCCGCGTGGCAACCCGCAACAGCTGCGGCAAGCCGATATCGCCGACCACCACCAACCCGGCGAACTCAGGTTCGGCGGACAACCGCCCGAGTTGTGCTTCATCTATCACGGCGTAGGACGCTTGCTGAGTCAACAACAGTTGCAGCGCCTGACGCTCCAGCGGCACGCCTTGCAGATTCAGGTGCGGATAATTGCTGCGCAAATAATCGGCGGTGACGCTGGGCATGCGCACCGCGACGCGGGACAGGCTGTCGAGCTTTTCCAGCTCGACCACGCCGCCGCTCTTCTGGTCGCTGACCACCAGTTGCGGCACACGCATGTAAGGATCGGAAAACAGCCACAGGCGCAGCGCACCCGGGGTCTGGGTCAGGCCCGGGGCGATGTCGATTTCGCCTTCGCGGGCGGCGTCTTCCAGTTGCGCCAGGTCCTGAAAATTGCGCCAGCTCAGCTCGACGTTCAGCGTCTTGGCCAGCGCTTTCATCAATTCGACATTAGCCCCGGACAGTCGCTGCAAGCGCCGGTCGTATTGCGCGTACGGCGCCTGCAATACCAGGCCAGCACGCAGCTCACGGTGCTGCGCCAGCCATTGCTGCTCGCCGGGCGTCAACAGCGCTGCATGCGCCGCCGGCGCAGACGCCGCCCAGCCCATCAAGGGAAAACACAACCAGCCGATAACCCACAGGCAGCAAAAACGCATCATTGAAGTCTCTTGCACTGACAAATTCTGACCAACCCATTAGGCTGCCGGGATACTTTTCTGGCCTGGAATAACCGATGCCCTCTGTCTACCGCCTGGCAATGCCAGCATTGTGCCTGTCGCTGATCCTGCCTTGTGCGTTTTCCGTCGAAGCCGCCGATCCGGCGCCCGCCTCCACCGCCGAGCAACCGGCCGCCGAAAAACCGGCCGAACGCCAGCCACTGCTTGAGCGTAGTCAGGAAGAAGCCGCAGCACTGGAACGCAAAGTCCCGGCACAAGAACAGCAGCAATTGCAGGCCGGCGCCGATACTTTCCTCGCCCTGTGGAAACCGGCCAACACTGCCGAGCCCAAAGGTGCGGTGATTATCGTCCCCGGCGCCGGCGAAACCGCTGACTGGCCGCAAGTGATCGGCCCACTGCGCAGCAAATTGCCCGATGTCGAGTGGAGCAGCCTGAGTATCACCCTGCCGGATCTGCAAAGCGATGTCATCGCACCGCGGGTGATTGCGCCCGCCGCCGCGCCGAAAGCCCCGGAAAGTGGCAGCAAGGATTCCACCACTGCGCAACCGATCGAACAGGCGGCGGGCGGTGAAGCGGAAGTGGCGGATCAGGTGGTCGCCGAAACGACTGAAGAACAATCCAAGGCTGATGCCGAACGGATCTTTGCGCGGATCGATGCGGCGATCGCCTACGCCGAGCAGCAAAGCGCACGCCGGGTCGTGGTCCTCGGTCACGGTACGGGCGCGTACTGGGCAGCGCGCTTTCTCAGCGAGCGGCAGAGTTCCCAGGTCGAGAAACTGGTGATGGTCGATGCGCAAACGCCGAGCAAGGCCAAGCCACAATTGGCCGAGCTGACACCGACCCTGAAGTTGCCGACCGCCGACATTTTCTACATGGACAAGGCGCTGGATCGCAACGCGGCGCTGGAGCGCATGCAGGCCAGCAAGCGCTTGAAGACTTCGACCTTCAGCCAAGTGGCGCTCAAGGCGTTACCGGATAAAAAGGCTGAGCAGGAACAAATGTTCCGGCGGGTGCGTGGCTGGTTGAATCCGCAGAAGACTGACTGATAGACCGAGTCGCCCCATTCGCGAGCAGGCTCGCTCCCACATTTGAATGCATTCCATCTGTAGGAATGCGATCAGTGTGGGAGCGAGCCTGCTCGCGATGAGGCCATTTCAGCCGCCCCATCTTTAACGGCAACGATCAGCGAAAATCCCGCCGCGCCCGAATCAGGGTAAACGCGTTGTGCAGCTCGCGGGTTTTCTCGGTCGCGTCACGCACCTGCTCCGGCGTCGCGCCGCTGCCGGCGATCTTGTCCGGGTGATGACGACTGAGCAGCCGGCGATAGGCGCGCTTGATCTGCGCCGGCTCGCTGGTCGCCGACACCCCGAGCAGGCGCATCGCTTCCTGATAACTCACCGCGGCACTGACAATCGGCCGTTTATTGGGCTCGTAATCATTGGCCAGCGCCTGAATCTGGTGGGTTGTCCAACCCAGCCACTTGCCCCACTGCGCCAACAATTCACGCTCACTGACGCCCGCACGACCGTCGGCCCAGACCATCCGCCAGCAGGCGCGCAACACGCCTTCGGCGGCATGCGGCTGAGCACTCAGGCGGCGCAGATAACCGCGCAGGCGGTCGCCGCCGGACTTGCCGCGATTAAACGCAGCAATCGCCCGCCGCCGTGCCGGCTCGCTCATTTCCAGGGCGTTCATTTCATGGCGCGCCTGCTGGATATGGCCGTCCGTCACTCGCCCGTCACTTTTGGCCAGACGCCCGAGCAACACGAACAGCAATTCGTCGTTACGCAACATCGGCCGTCCGCCGAGTTTTTCCCGCAAGTGCCCCCAGCTTTGCAGGTGCAGGCGCCGATCCAGCGCCTGTCCCAACAATGCCCCAAGCATGGCCCCCGGAATGCTGGCGATCGCAAAACCCGCTCCGGCTCCAATCAGAGTCCCTGGCCACAACATATCAACGACTCGCTTCTATCAATGCTTCAGCTTCGGCCAGACGCTCATGCGTACCGACATCCACCCAGTGACCTTTCAGACGCTCACCGCTGACCTGTCCGTCAGCCATGGCTTTGCGCAGCAGTGGTGCGAGCTTGAATGCGCCGTCCGCGCAGCCATCGAACAGCTGCGGATGGAGCACGGCGATGCCGCTGTAGGTCAGAGTTTGCGCGCCTTGCTGGCCATCCTGTACCCGGCCGTCAGTCAGGGTGAAATCGCCCGTCGGATGATGAGCCGGGTTGTCCGCCAGTACGAGATGCGCCAGACCGTTGATCGGTTGATGCAGCACGCTGAAGTCGTAATCGGTCCAGATATCGCCGTTGACCACCAGGAACGCATCGTCACCGAGTAACGGCAAGGCGCGGAAAATGCCGCCGCCGGTTTCCAGCGGCTCACCTTCCGGCGAGTACTGGATGCTCACACCGAACTGCGAACCGTCGCCCAGGTAATCTTCGATCTGCTGACCGAGCCAGGCATGGTTGATCACGATCTCGCTGAAACCAGCCGCCGCCAGCGCGCGCAGGTGATATTCGATCAACGGCACGCCGCCGGCACGCACCAGCGGCTTGGGGGTGGTCAGGGTCAGCGGGCGCATGCGCTCGCCCTTGCCTGCCGCCAGAATCATCGCCTTCATGCGCTCACTCCGCCACGCAGACTGGCGAGCAATGCCTGCAGATCCGCCAGTTCAGGACGGCGCGCGATCACCGCTTCTATATAGGCGAAGAAACGCGGCACGTCGGCCAGGTAGCGCGGCTTGCCATCGCGATGGCAGATCCGCGCAAAAATGCCGATGACTTTCAGGTGGCGTTGTACGCCCATCAAGTCGCTGGCGCGCAGGAAGTCTTCGAAGTCGGCCTGCACCGGGATGTCCAGCGCCGAGGCTTGCTGCCAGTAGCTTTCCAGCCAGCCACGCACGCGCTCTTCAGGCCAACTGAGGAAGGCGTCCTTGAACAGGCAGGTCACGTCGTAGGTGACCGGGCCGTAGACCGCATCCTGAAAGTCGAGCACGCCGGGATTTGGCTCGCTGAGCATCAGGTTGCGCGGCATGTAGTCGCGGTGCACCAGCACTTTCGGCTGGGCCAGGGCGCTGTCGATCAACAGATCGCTGACGGCTTGCCATTGTTGCTGCTGTGCCGCGTCGAACTCGATGCCGAGTTCGCGCTTTACGTACCACTCGGGGAACAGTTCCAGCTCGCGGCGCAGCAGTGCCACGTCGTAACTCGGCAGCGGTGCGACCATCGGCAATTGCTGAAAAGCCAACAGCGCCTGCAGGGCATCGCTGAACAAAGCGTCGGCATTTTCGCTGTCGATTACGTCCAGATAGGTCTTGTTGCCCAGGTCATTGAGCAAAAGAAATCCGCGTTCGAGGTCTTCTGCATAAATTTTCGGCACGTTAATTCCGGATTTCGCCAGCAAAAAGGCGATATCCACGAACGGTTTGCAGTTTTCCTGGGGCGGTGGCGCGTCCATCACGACGAAACTGCGACCCGCGCCTTCCCAACGGAAATACCGGCGGAAACTCGCGTCGCTGCTGGCCGCGGTCAACGTGGCCGGGGGCACGGCGCCCCAGCCCTGATCTGCAAACAGGATTGCCAACTGCTCATCGAGCCAAACTTTCAGGTGTTGCAAGCGTACATCTTGGTCAGGCATTGCAAGGGTCTCCGACGGCGCTAGCCGTCAAGCGGGTCATGCTTTATTATCCAGCATCTTTTTCAGACCATCGAGAGGCGTGCGGCCCACACCGCGGGCAGATGGCACGCAGGAAGCCCGGACTAATAAGATGGCATTGAAATCCCCCGCGTTTCGTAAAAAATTTCCGTTGTTGGTAACCGGCAGTCTGCTGGCTATGCAACCTCTGGCCAGTCAATTCGTTGTTGCCGCCGAGCAGTATGACTGCGCCGTCTCGGCAACGGGTGGCTGGGCGTGTGCGCCCAAGACGCCGGCAGCTGCATTGCCGCCGCGTCCGGTGCATGACGGCAGCGCTGTCAGCGCCGCCGGCGAAGCCCCGACCCAGAACGGTTCCACATCCGACACCGGCGCCAAGCCTGTGCTGGTCACCGAAGCCAAGGGCCGCGGTCTGAAATCCCGTAGCGAAGACTACAGTCACCTCGACTGGGTTCCGCGCGAGAAGCTCACCGCCGCCCAATTGGCCGAGACCGGTCCTTACTGCTCTGGTTCCTATATCGAACCGATTCGTCCTGGCATGAATGACAAGACGAATAAAAGTGACGCACCGACCTTTATCGGCGCCAAAGCCTCGCGCTACAACACCGAAGATCAGGTGGGTACGCTGGCCGGCGACGTGGTCCTGCGTCAGGGCAGCATGCAGGTCGAGTCCGACGAGGCCAGCCTGTATCAGGCCGAGAGCCGCGCCGAACTCAACGGCGACGTGCGCATCCGCGACAACGGCGCACTGATCGTCGGCGACCACGCCGATGTGCAGCTCGACACCGGTGAAGCCAAGGTCGACAACGCCGAATACGTGATGCACAAATCGCGCATCCGCGGTAACGCGCTGTACGCCAAGCGTGCCGAAAACGCGATCATTCGCTTGAAGGACGGCACGTACACCACGTGCGAACCGAACAGCAACGCCTGGCAGCTCAAGGGCAACAACATCACCCTGAACCCTGCCACCGGCTTCGGTACCGCGACCAACGTGACACTGCGGGTCAAGGACATTCCGATCCTGTACACGCCGTACATCTACTTCCCGATCGACGATCGTCGTCAATCGGGCTTCCTGCCGCCGACCATCGGCACCGGCAGCGATACCGGCTTCATGCTGGTGACCCCGTACTACTTCAACCTGGCGCCGAACTACGATGCCACGTTGTACCCGCGTTACATGAGCAAGCGCGGCATGCTGGTCGAAGGCGAGTTCCGTTACCTGACCAAGTCCAGCGAAGGCCAGTTTGGTGCGGCGTATCTGAACGACGAAGATACCGATCGCAGCAAGCAGTCCGATTACGAAAAAAATCGCTACATGTACAACTGGCAGCACAAGGGCGGTCTCGACTCCCGTGTGATGACTCAGGTCGACTACACCAAGATCAGCGATCCGTATTACTTCCAGGATCTGACCACTGATCAGATCGGCGTGAAGAGCGCTGACTTCGTGAACCAGCAGGGTTCGGTGACCTACCGCGGCGACAGCTACACCGCTCGCTTGAATGCTCAGCAGTACCAACTGGCTACTGTTTCGAACATCACGCCGTACGGCCGTCTGCCGCAGATCACTTTCAACGGGCAACTGCCGTATCATCCGGAAGGTTTGAACTTCGATTACGAGACCGAGATTGTTCGGTTCGATCGTGATCTGCAAAACGGCAACTTTACCAATGAAGACGGCACCATCTCGCCTCGCCTGGATACAAACGTTCAGGGCCTGGCGCGCGCCAACGGCGATCGTCTGAACCTGAAGCCGGGCGTCAGCCTGCCGATGAACTGGACATATGGTTTCCTGAAGCCATCGCTCAAGTACCAGTACACCCAGTATCAACTGGATCTGGATGGCACTGGCAAATCGCAGATTGCTGCAATGTCGCCGGAAAACCAGAAGCTCAATGGCAAGTTCGACAGCAACCAGAACCGTGGCGTACCGATCGCCAGCGTCGACAGCGGTCTGTACTTCGACCGCAACACGTCGTACTTCGGCAAGAACTATCGCCAGACCCTGGAACCGCGGCTGTTCTACCTGTATGTACCCAAGGTTGATCAGGAAGACATTCCGGTATTCGACACCAGTGAATACACCTTCAACTACGCGTCGCTGTTCCGTGACAACCGCTTCTCAGGCTCCGACCGTGTCGGCGACGAGAACAAGCTGTCGCTGGGCGTGACCAGCCGCTGGATCGAAGACGACGGTTTCGAGCGCCAGCGTATCAGCGTCGGTCAGGCCTACTACTTCAAGGATCGTGAAGTACAACTGCCAGGCATCGCGTTCAAGGATCGCAAGGACGCCCAGTCCGACGTATCGCCATACGCGCTGGAATACGAATACCGCTGGAACCGCGATTGGCGCACCACTGCCGACTACAACTGGGATCCGGACAGCCGCAGCCCTCGTTCCGGCAGCGCGATGTTCCATTACCAGCCTGAAGACAACCCGAACAAGGTGGTCAACGTCGGTTATCGCTATCGCAACGACCAGGTTCGTTACGATCAGAACACCGGTAAATGGTCGGTGGGTGGTGGCGACTACGGCACGCCTGGTCAGCCTGGCTACGTGAAGGACTACTACAAGATCCAGCAGCATGACTTCTCGGTCATCTGGCCGATCGTTCCGCAGTGGAGCGCGATCAGCCGCTGGCAGTACGACTACAACCGCAACCGTACGCTGGAAGCCTTCGGTGGTTTCGAATACGACAACTGCTGCTGGAAACTGCGCCTGATCAACCGTTACTGGGTTTCCTACGACGAATTCAGTCAGGAAGCTCCGCAAAACGAAAAAGGCGACCACGGCGTCTTCCTCCAAATTGTTCTGAAGGGACTCGGCGGCCTGACTGGCGCCAAGGTAGAGAGCTTCCTCGACAAAGGCATCCAAGGTTATCGTCAACGTGAAGACCAAGCTTTCTGATTCTCTGCGCCCGCTGCTGCTGGGCGCGCTGTTCCTGGGTACTGCGGCCAACGCCGCAGTACAGTCCATCGATAAAGTGGTCGCGATCGTTGATAACGACGTGGTCATGCAGAGCCAACTGGACCAGCGCGTCCACGAAGTTCAGCAGACCATCGCCAAACGTGGCGGCGGCATGCCGCCTCCAAGCGTGCTGGATCAGCAGGTGCTCGAGCGCCTGATCGTCGAAAACCTGCAACTGCAGATCGGCGAGCGTTCCGGGATCCGCATTACCGATGAAGAACTGAACCAGGCTGTTGGCACTATCGCTCAGCGTAACAACATGACTGTGGATCAATTCCGCGCGGCTCTGGCTCACGATGGCCTGTCCTACGACGACGCCCGTGACCAGATCAAGCGCGAGATGATCATCAGCCGTGTGCGTCAGCGTCGCGTGGCAGAGCGCATCCAGGTCTCCGAGCAGGAAGTGAAGAACTTCCTCGCCTCCGACCTGGGCAAGATGCAGCTGTCCGAAGAACTGCACCTGGCCAACATCCTGATTCCTACACCGGAAAGCGCCAACTCTGATGCGATTCAGAGCGCTTACCGTCAGGCGATGGACGTTTACCAGAAGCTCAAGCAAGGCGCTGACTTCGGTCAGATGGCCGTTGCCAAATCCGGCAGCGACAACGCTCTGGAAGGCGGCGACATGGGCTGGCGTAAAGCTGCGCAACTGCCACCGCCGTTCGATCGTGAGCTGAGCAGCATGGCCGTTGGCGACATCACTCAGCCTGCACGTACCCCAGGTGGTTTCATCATCCTCAAGTTGCTGGCCAAACGTGGTGGCGAAGCGCAGATGCGTGATGAGGTGCATGTGCGCCACATCCTGGTCAAGCCAAGCCCGATCCGTGACGAAGCCAAGACCAAAGCCCTGGTGCAATCGCTGTACGAGCGCATCCTGGCTGGCGAAGACTTCGCTGAACTGGCGAAGAACTACTCCGAAGACCCGGGTTCGGCGCTCAACGGTGGCGACCTGAACTGGATCGACCCGAACGCACTGGTACCGGAATTCCGCGAAGTGATGGCCAAGACCCCACAAGGTCAGCTGTCCAAGCCGTTCCAGACTCAGTACGGCTGGCACGTACTGGAAGTCCTTGGCCGCCGCGCCACCGACAGCACCGAGCAGGCTCGCGAGCAACAAGCGATGACCGTTCTGCGTAACAAAAAGTACGATGAAGAGCTGCAGAACTGGCTGCGTCAGATTCGTGAAGAAGCCTACGTAGAAATCAAACTCCCTGGTGCAGACCAGGCAGCGCAGTGAAACCCAAGCGTTTCGCGCTGACACCCGGCGAACCAGCCGGCATCGGTCCCGACCTGTGCCTGCTGCTCGCCTCGCAAGCCCAGCCACACCCCCTGATTGCCATCACCAGCCGCGACCTGCTCACCGAGCGGGCCGCGCAGCTGGGGCTGGCCGTCACTTTGCTGGAAGTGGCACCCGGTCACTGGCCGGATGCGCCAGCAGCGGCCGGCAGCCTGTACGTCTGGGACACCCCGCTGAGCGCTGCCGTGGTTGCCGGGCAACTGGACCAGGCTAATGCTGCCTTCGTTCTGGAAACCCTGACCCGCGCCGGCAACGGCTGCCTGAACGGCGACTTCGCCGGGATGATCACCGCCCCTGTACACAAGGGCGTGATCAACGAATCCGGCATCCCGTTCTCCGGACACACGGAATTTCTCGCCGACCTGACTCATACCGCCCAAGTGGTCATGATGCTCGCCACCCGCGGCTTGCGCGTGGCACTGGTCACCACCCACCTGCCGTTGCGCGAGATCGCCGATGCGATCACGCCGGAACGGCTGGAGCGGGTCACGCGGATTCTGCACGCCGACCTGCAAGACAAATTCGGCATCGCCCGGCCACGCATCCTGGTCTGTGGGCTCAACCCGCACGCCGGTGAAGGCGGACACCTGGGCCATGAAGAAATCGACATCATCGAACCTACCTTAGAGCGCCTGCGCGGCGAGGGCATGGACCTCCGTGGCCCGCTGCCTGCCGACACTCTGTTTACCCCCAAATATCTGGAGCACTGCGACGCAGTGCTGGCGATGTACCACGACCAGGGCCTGCCCGTGCTGAAGTACAAAGGCTTCGGCGCCGCAGTCAACATTACCCTTGGCCTGCCGATCATCCGCACCTCGGTCGATCACGGCACCGCCCTGGATCTGGCCGGCAGCGGCAAGATCGACACCGGCAGCCTGCAGGTCGCCCTGGAAACCGCCTACCAGATGGCCGAGACCCGTTTATGACCGAGCAATACCAACACAAGGCGCGCAAACGCTTTGGCCAGAACTTCTTGCACGACGCCGGCGTCATCGACCGCATCCTGCGCTCCATCAGTGCCAAATCCGGCGACCGCATGCTGGAAATCGGCCCGGGCCAGGGCGCGCTGACCGCTGGCCTGCTCAACTCCGGTGCGCAGCTCGACGTGGTGGAACTGGACAAGGACCTGATCCCGATCCTCAACCAGCAGTTTGCCGGCAAGAGCAACTTCAACCTGCATCAGGGCGATGCGCTGAAGTTCGACTTCAACACCCTCAACGCTGCGCCGAACAGCCTGCGCGTGGTCGGCAACCTGCCGTACAACATCTCAACGCCGCTGATTTTCCACCTGCTGAACAACGCCGGCATCATTCGCGACATGCACTTCATGCTGCAGAAGGAAGTGGTCGAGCGCCTGGCCGCAGGCCCGGGTGGCGGGGACTGGGGTCGTCTGTCGATCATGGTTCAATATCACTGCCGTGTGGAACACCTGTTCAACGTCGGCCCGGGCGCGTTCAACCCGCCGCCGAAGGTCGACTCGGCCATCGTCCGTCTGGTGCCGCACGCGGTACTGCCGCACCCGGCCAAGGATCATCGCCTGCTCGAGCGCGTCGTTCGCGAAGCCTTCAACCAGCGTCGCAAGACCCTGCGCAACACCCTAAAGCAATTGATGACCGCTGCCGAGATCGAAGCCGCCGGCGTCGATGGCAGCCTGCGCCCCGAGCAACTGGACCTGGCCGCATTCGTGCGCCTGGCCGACAAGCTCGCCGAGCAGGTTCCTGCCGCCCCCGCCGCCGACTGACGGCGATGAACGCTATCGGGCAGGCCGCCACTCTGGTTTACTGCCCGATACTTGCCTAGACTGATTCCCCATCAGCTACGCCTCGCGTCCGCTTTGCTTAAGGCCCTTTTGCATGTCCGACTCTCGTTATCAGGTCGACGTCAGTGTCGTTACCCGCTACCTGGCAGAACAATCGCAACCCGAGCACAACCGCTTCGCCTTCGCCTACACCATCACCGTGCAGAACAATGGCGAGCGCCCTGCCCAGCTGATGTCACGACATTGGGTGATTACCGACGGTGACGGGCATGTCGAAGAGGTTCGCGGCGCTGGCGTCGTCGGCCAGCAACCGCTGATCGAGGCTGGCAAAAGCCACACCTACAGCAGCGGCACGGTGATGACCACTAAGGTCGGCACCATGGAGGGCACTTACGAAATGGTCGCCGATGACGGCAAGCATTTCGACGCGATCATCAAACCTTTCCGCCTCGCCGTCCCCGGAGCCCTGCACTGATGACGACGTACGCCGTCGGCGACCTGCAAGGCTGCCTCGAACCGCTCAAATGTCTGCTCAAGCAAGTGGCTTTCGACCCGAAGCTCGATCGGCTGTGGCTGGTCGGCGACCTGGTCAACCGCGGCCCGCAATCGCTGGAGACCCTGCGTTTTCTCTACGGCATGCGCGATTCGCTGGTTTGCGTACTGGGTAACCATGACCTGCACCTGCTCGCTGCGGCCAACAACATTGAGCGCCTGAAGAAGTCCGATACCCTGCGCGAGATCATTGAAGCCCCCGACGCAGCCGATCTGCTCGAGTGGCTGCGCCAGCAGAAACTCATGCACTACGACGAACAACGCGAAGTAGCCATGGTGCACGCAGGCATCCCACCGCAGTGGTCCTTGCGCAAGGCCCTGAAGTACGCGGCCGAGGCCGAAGCGGCACTGCGTGACGACAACCTGTTTCCGCTGTATCTCGATGGCATGTACGGCAATGAGCCGGCGAAGTGGGACAGCGAGCTCACGGGCGTGACCCGCCTGCGCGTCATCACCAACTATTTCACCCGCATGCGCTTCTGCACTGCCGAGGGCAAGCTCGACCTCAAGAGCAAGGAAGGTCTCGACACTGCCCCGCCCGGCTATAAGCCATGGTTCCAGCACAAAGAGCGCAAGACCCGCGGTCTGCGCATCATTTTCGGCCACTGGGCCGCGCTGGAAGGCGATGTCCGTGAACCGGGCATCTCGGCACTGGACACCGGTTGTGTCTGGGGCGGCAGCCTGACCCTGATGAACGTCGACAGCGGCGAGCGCGTGTCATGCAAATGCGATGAACACGGCGGGCTTGCGCCATCAGTCGCACCACTTATCCCCGAAACTCCACCAGTCAGCGCCCCGCGTTAGACTGCGCACTCTGCCGAGCTACAGGAACCCGCCATGAGCGAATTCAAACGAATCCCCCCGGAACAGGCCCATGCCCTGCGTGAGCAAGGCGCAGTCGTGGTCGATGTCCGTGATCCTGCAACTTTTGCCGCCCTGCATATCAGCGGTTCGAAGCATCTGGACAACCACTCGCTGCACGCCTTCATTCAAGGCGCCGACCTCGATGCACCGACCGTTGTCGTCTGCTACCACGGCAATTCCAGCCAGGGCGCGGCCGCCTACCTGATCAGCCAGGGCTTCTCCGACGTCTACAGCATGGACGGCGGCTTCGAGCTGTGGCGTGCGACTTATCCGTCGGAAACCGCGCAAGGCACCGCCGAATAATTTTTTTGTCACGCGCAGGCCCCGGCTGCCGTGGGCCTGCGCGCGGCAGACGAACGGTCTGCCACAACTAATTACGTATCTCGCCTTTACCTCTCGAATTCCCAACTATCCTTAAGCCCAGGCCATCCAAAACAGGGGAGAGCCGGTACACCGGCGCACGGGTCATCGGGAGTGACTTTCAAGGTTGTCGACCGCGAAAGTGTTCTGGGGGGTAAACAAGCGGCCACCACGGCTGCTTGCCAGCATCGACTGAGTGATCCGGCGTCGGCTCCACGTATCGAGCGAGGTGACGTCATGAGTATCTTTAGCCACTTCCAACAACGCTTCGAGTCCACACGCCAGGAAGAACTCTCGCTGCAGGAGTACCTGGAGCTGTGCAAAAAGGACCGCAGCGCTTACGTTTCCGCCGCCGAGCGTCTATTGATGGCCATCGGCGAACCCGAGCTGCTCGACACGTCGACCAACTCGCGGCTGTCGCGGATCTTCTCCAACAAGGTGATTCGTCGCTATCCGGCCTTTGAAGACTTCCACGGGATGGAAGAATGCATCGACCAGATCGTCTCGTATTTCCGCCATGCCGCCCAAGGCCTGGAAGAGAAGAAACAGATCCTCTACCTGCTCGGCCCCGTCGGTGGCGGTAAATCGTCCCTGGCCGAGAAGCTGAAACAGTTGATGGAAAAAGTGCCCTTCTATGCGATCAAGGGCTCGCCGGTATTCGAATCGCCTCTGGGTCTGTTCAACGCCACCGAAGATGGCGCGATCCTCGAGGAAGACTTCGGCATCCCGCGGCGCTACCTGAACACCATCATGTCACCGTGGGCGACCAAACGCCTGGCCGAATTCGGTGGCGACATCAGCCAGTTCCGCGTGGTCAAGCTGTACCCGTCGATTCTCAACCAGATCGCCGTGGCCAAGACCGAACCGGGTGACGAGAACAACCAGGACATCTCGGCGCTGGTAGGCAAGGTCGACATCCGCAAACTCGAGGAATACCCACAGAACGACGCCGACGCCTACAGCTACTCCGGTGCGCTGTGCCGGGCCAACCAGGGCCTGATGGAATTCGTCGAAATGTTCAAGGCACCGATCAAGGTGCTGCACCCATTGCTGACCGCCACGCAGGAAGGCAACTACAACAGTACCGAAGGGCTGGGGGCGATTCCGTTCACCGGGATCCTGCTCGCGCACTCCAACGAATCGGAGTGGCACACCTTCCGCAACAACAAGAACAACGAAGCGTTCATCGACCGGATCTACATCGTCAAAGTGCCGTACTGCCTACGGGTCAGCGACGAGGTGAAGATTTACGACAAATTGCTGTTCAACAGTTCGCTGGCCAAAGCACACTGCGCCCCCGACACCCTGAAGATGCTGGCGCAGTTCACCGTGCTGTCGCGCCTCAAGGAACCGGAAAACTCCAACATCTACTCGAAGATGCGCGTCTACGACGGGGAAAATCTCAAGGATACCGATCCGAAGGCCAAGTCGATCCAGGAATACCGCGATTCGGCGGGCGTCGACGAAGGCATGAACGGTCTCTCGACCCGCTTCGCCTTCAAGATCCTGTCCAAAGTGTTCAACTTCGATCCGCATGAAATCGCCGCCAACCCGGTGCACCTGTTGTATGTACTGGAACAACAGATCGAGCAGGAACAGTTCCAGGCCGAGACCCGCGAACGCTACCTGCGCTACCTCAAGGAATACCTGGCGCCGCGTTATATCGAATTCATCGGCAAGGAGATCCAGACCGCTTATCTGGAGTCTTACAGCGAGTACGGGCAGAACATCTTCGACCGCTATGTGCTGTATGCGGACTTCTGGATCCAGGATCAGGAATACCGCGATCCGGAAACCGGCGAGATTCTCAACCGTGTCGCCCTGAACGAAGAACTGGAGAAAATCGAGAAACCGGCGGGCATCAGCAATCCGAAGGATTTCCGCAACGAAATCGTCAACTTCGTGTTGCGCGCCCGAGCCAACAACAACGGCAAGAACCCGACCTGGCTCAGCTACGAGAAACTGCGGGTGGTCATCGAGAAGAAAATGTTCTCGAACACCGAAGACCTGCTGCCAGTCATCAGCTTCAATGCCAAGGCGAGCAAAGAGGATCAACAGAAACACAACGACTTCGTTACTCGAATGGTCGAACGCGGCTACACCGACAAACAGGTAAGACTTCTGTCCGAATGGTACCTACGGGTCCGGAAATCGCAGTAAAACAGCTACAAGCTTCAAGCTACGAGCTGCAAGAAAAAAGCATGTGAACGCTGTGCTTCTTCTTGCGGCTCGCAGCTCACAACTTGAAGCTGCCCGGAGGGCCACGTATGAGCTATGTGATCGACCGACGTCTCAATGGCAAGAACAAGAGCACGGTTAACCGCCAGCGCTTCCTGCGGCGTTACCGTGATCACATCAAGAAGGCTGTCGAAGAGGCAGTCAGCCGCCGTTCCATCACTGACATGGAGCACGGCGAACAGATCAGCATTCCCGGTCGCGATATCGACGAACCGGTGCTTCACCACGGTCGCGGCGGCAAGCAGACCGTGGTTCATCCCGGCAACAAGGAATTCACTGCCGGCGAACACATCGCCAGGCCTCCGGGGGGCGGCGGTGGACGCGGTCCCGGCAAGGCTGGCAATTCCGGCGAGGGCATGGACGAATTCGTCTTCCAGATCACCCAGGAGGAATTCCTCGAGTTCATGTTCGAGGACCTTGAACTGCCGAATCTGGTGAAACGCAACCTGAGCGGCACCGACACCTTCAAGACCGTGCGCGCGGGGATCAGCAACGAGGGCAACCCGTCACGGATCAATATCATCCGCACCCTGCGCTCGGCACACGCCCGGCGCATTGCGCTGTCCGGCAGCAGCCGTGCCAAACTGCGCGAGGCCAAAGAGGAACTGGCGCGATTAAAGCGCGAAGAGCCGGACAACTTCGGCGATATTCAGGAACTGGAAGCAGAAATCGAGAAACTCAGCGCGCGCATTCACCGCGTGCCATTCCTCGATACTTTCGACTTGAAATACAACCTGCTGATCAAGCAACCCAACCCCAGCTCGAAAGCGGTGATGTTCTGCCTGATGGACGTGTCCGGCTCGATGACCCAGGCGACCAAGGACATCGCCAAACGCTTTTTCATCCTGCTGTACCTGTTCCTCAAGCGGAACTACGACAAGATCGACGTAGTGTTCATCCGCCATCACACCAGCGCCCGGGAAGTGGACGAGGAAGAGTTCTTCTACTCGCGGGAAACCGGCGGCACCATCGTCTCCAGCGCCCTGAAGCTGATGCAGGAGATCATGGCCGAGCGCTACCCGAGCAACGAGTGGAACATCTACGCCGCGCAGGCTTCCGACGGCGACAACTGGAACGATGACTCGCCGATCTGCCGCGACATCCTGATCAATCAGATCATGCCGTTTGTGCAGTACTACACTTATGTGGAGATCACCCCGCGCGAACACCAGGCCCTCTGGTACGAATACGAACGCATCGCCGAAGCCTTTTCCGACACGTTTGCCCAGCAGCAACTGGTCTCGGCCGGGGATATCTATCCGGTCTTCCGTGAACTCTTCCAGCGCAGGTTAGTGACATGACCGCCAAAGAGCAGAAACGCCAACCCATTTCCACCGGCTCCGAATGGACGTTCGAGCTGATCCAGGCCTACGACCGCGAAATCGCCCGGATTGCGGCCGGCTATGCCCTGGACACCTATCCCAACCAGATCGAAGTGATCACCGCCGAACAGATGATGGACGCCTATGCCTCGGTCGGCATGCCACTGGGCTATCACCACTGGTCCTACGGCAAACACTTCCTCAGCACCGAGAAATCCTACAGCCGCGGCCAGATGGGGCTGGCCTACGAGATCGTAATCAACTCGGATCCGTGCATTGCCTATCTGATGGAAGAAAACACCATCTGCATGCAGGCGCTGGTGGTGGCACACGCGTGCTATGGCCATAACAGTTTCTTCAAGGGCAATTACCTGTTCCGCACCTGGACCGATGCCAGTTCGATCATCGATTACCTGGTGTTCGCCAAGCAGTACATCATGCAATGCGAGGAGCGCCACGGTATCGATGCGGTGGAGGACCTGCTCGACTCCTGCCATGCGCTGATGAATTACGGGGTCGATCGCTACAAGCGTCCGTATCCGATTTCCGCCGAGGAAGAACGCCGGCGGCAGAAGGATCGCGAAGAGCACCTGCAGAAGCAGATCAACGATCTGTGGCGCACCATCCCCAAAGGCGCGGACAAGTACAGCGACAAGGACAACGCCCGGTTCCCGGCCGAGCCGCAGGAAAACATCCTGTATTTCATCGAGAAGCACGCGCCGTTGCTGGAGCCGTGGCAACGGGAGATCGTGCGGATCGTGCGCAAGATCGCCCAGTATTTTTATCCACAGCGTCAGACGCAGGTGATGAACGAAGGCTGGGCCACCTTCTGGCACTACACCCTGATGAACGACCTGTACGACGAGGGCCTGGTGACCGACGGGTTCATGATGGAATTCCTCACCTCGCATACCAGCGTGGTGTTCCAGCCAGGCTTCGACAGCCCTTACTACAACGGGATCAACCCTTACGCACTGGGCTTCGCGATGTATCGCGACATCCGCCGCATGTGCGAAAACCCCACCGAGGAAGACCGGCGCTGGTTTCCGGACATCGCCGGTTCCGACTGGCTGTCGAGCATCAAATTCGCCATGAGCAGTTTCAAGGATGAGAGCTTCATCCTCCAGTACCTGTCACCGAAAGTGATCCGCGACCTGAAGCTGTTCAGCATCCTCGATGACGACCAGAAGGACGACCTGCTGGTGCCGGCGATCCACGACGAAACCGGTTACCGGATCATCCGCGAAACCCTGGCCGCGCAGTACAACCTCGGCAACCGCGAGCCGAACGTGCAGATCTACAGCATTGACCGGCGCGGCGACCGCTCGCTGACCCTGCGTCATCAGCAACACGACCGCAAACCCTTAGGCGATTCCACCGACGAAGTACTGAAACATCTGCACCGGTTGTGGGGCTTCGACATTCATCTGGAAACCCTGCAGGGTGACCAGATCATGAAAACTCACCACGTACCGCCGCGCAGTGAACACAGCGAAGGCGATTACGGTCGGCTCGACCTGGCCGTGATTCATCTCTAGATGCGGATCTGACCTCCGAAAGTCCGACGCAAGGGTTATCCTGTCGGGCTAACGGAGGTTTTTTATGCAGATTTTCAAGGTTGGCGGTGCGGTACGCGATCGCTTGCTGGGTATACCGGTCACCGACGTTGATCGGGTGGTGGTGGGCGCGACCACTGAGCAAATGGTCGCTCAGGGCTTTCGCCCCGTGGGTGCGGATTTTCCGGTATTCCTTCACCCCAAGACCGGCGAGGAATATGCCCTCGCCCGCACCGAACGCAAAAGCGGTCGCGGTTATGGCGGGTTCACTTTTCACGCCAGTCCTGACGTCACTCTTGAAGAAGACCTGATCCGCCGCGACCTGACCATCAATGCAATGGCCGAGGACGACCAGCAAAACCTCACCGATCCCTATCATGGGCAACGCGATCTCGAAGCGCGGATCCTGCGCCACGTTTCCCCCGCATTCGCCGAAGATCCGCTCCGCGTGCTGCGCGTTGCGCGCTTTGCTGCCCGTTATGCCAGTCTAGGCTTCACTGTCGCACCAGAAACACTGGAACTGATGCGCCAGCTCAGCGAGTCCGGCGAACTGCAGGCGCTGACCGCCGAACGCAGCTGGAAAGAAATCTCCCGCGCACTGATGGAAGATCAGCCGCAGGTATTCATCCAGGTGCTGCGCGATTGCGGCGCACTGAAAGAACTGATGCCGGAAGTCGACGCGCTGTTTGGCGTGCCACAACCGGAAGTGCATCACCCGGAAATCGACACCGGCCTGCACACTCTCAGCGTTCTGGAGCAATCAGCGCTGCACAAACAACCGCTGACGGTACGCTGGGCTTGCCTGCTGCATGACCTCGGCAAAGGCCTGACGCCGGAAGAAGAGTGGCCACGACATATCGCCCATGAACACACTGGGTTGAAGCTGATCAAAGCGGTCAACGAACGCTTCAAGGCACCGAAGGATTGTCAGGAGTTGGCCTTGCTTGTCGGCAAGTACCACACCCACTGTCACCGGGCGCTGGAATTGAAGGCCTCAACATTGCTGGAGCTGTTGCAGAGCTTTGATGTGTATCGACGACCGCAGCGGTTTGAAGAGTTTATCGGCGCATGCGAAATGGACGCCCGAGGCCGTAAAGGGCTGGAGCAGAGAAGTTATCCACAGGCCGATTATTTACGCGGCGCTGCCCAGGCTGCGCGGGAAGTCGCGGTGCAGCCGTTGCTGGAGAAGGGATTCAAAGGCCCGGAACTGGGCGAAGCGCTGAAGCGAGAACGACTGAAGGCGCTAAAAGCCTACAAAGACAAGGCGTCAGCCTGAAAAGCTTCGCGAGCAAGCCCGTTCCCACAAGGGGAATGCATTCCAAATGTGTGGGCTTGCTCGCGAAAGCGGCCGTTAATTCAACGTAAATCCGAAGACGTCAGTTGCTGCCCACGCCACTCAAAGGCCACCGGCGCCAACACCTGATCAATCTGCGCCTCGGCCCACAACGTCGCGAAGCTTTTTCCCACACCCGGATGCACTCGATCCGGCGCAATCAGCGACAGCGGCCACAACACAAAGGCGTTTTTCAGGATTTCGGCACGCGGCAGGATCAAGCCGTCGAAGTTACCGGTCAGATCGCCGTATAACAGCACGTCGATATCCAGCGGCAGCCCCTTGCGATCCGGCGCATAGCGACCGTTATCGGCTTCGATGAATTTCAGGCGCCGATCCAGCTCCATCAAGGGCAGATCGGTAAGCGCCGAGACCACGAAGTTGAAGAAAGGCCCGCTCTTTATCCCCACCGGCTGACTCTCGAACACCGCCGAACAGCGGATATCCACCAGAAACGTCGCCAAAGCGTCGAGCCCGGCGCGCAAATGGGTTTCGCGCTCGATATTGCTACCGAGCCCGAGGTACACCTGAGTCAGCGACATCCGCGCTCAATCTCCACACCCACGCCACCCTTGGCCGCCGGCACTGCGCCAGGCTTGGTCAGCTTCAGGCGAACCCAGGTGATCTTGAACTCGGCCATCAATACTTCCACCAGACGCTCGGCAAAGGTCTCGACCAGTTGATACTGGGATTGCTCGGCAAACGCCTGGATACGCGTGGAAACGCTGGCGTAATCGAGCGCCAGGGTCAGGTCGTCACCCGCGGCGGCCGGGCGATTGTCCCAGGCGAAGCTCAGATCAAGACGCAGGCACTGTCGAATGCCCCGCTCCCAGTCGTAAGCACCGATCACGGTGTCGACTTCCAGGCCCTCGATAAACACTCTGTCCAAGCACTTTTCTCCGCTGCACGACAAGGGCGCAATGCGCCGTTAGAATCAGGGCGTCCTCGCCCGGAATAGTTAGCATGTTTTGGTTACTGGCGACTCTCGCCTACCTGCTCGGCTCTCTGTCCTTCGCCATTTTGCTCAGCCGCCTGACCGGAAACCCGGATCCGCGAATGAGTGGCTCGGGTAATGCCGGCGCCACCAACATGCTGCGCCTGGTCGGTCGCAAACTGGCGATCCTGACCCTGCTCGGTGATCTGTGCAAAGGCCTGGTACCGGTGCTGATCGCAGCGGCCGCTGGCCTTTCGCTGCAGGATCAGGCCTGGATCGGCGTGTGCGCCGTGATCGGTCACCTGTTCCCGCTGTATTTCCGTTTTCGCGGCGGCAAAGGCGTCGCCACGGCCGCCGGCATGCTGCTGGGCCTGTATCCACCCGCCGCGCTGCTGGCGGTGTGCGCCTGGCTGCTGACGTTCTACCTGACCCGTACCAGCTCGCTGGCGGCGTTGATCGCCACGCCCCTGACCTTGCCCTTACTCGCGTGGCAAGAACCGGAAGCGCTGCTGCCGATGAGCGCGTTGACATTGCTGATCGTCTGGCGCCACCGCGGCAATCTACGCGACCTGTTTGCCGGGCGCGAACGGCATTTTTAAATACCGCTCAGCCACACCGCCAATCGCACCGCCAATCACAGTGCCGACAACTGCTCCATCGGCCAGCGCGCCTGCACGCTGATCGCCAGACTTTCCTGCTGACCGGCCTGCAAACGCTGACAACCGGCAAACGCGATCATCGCGCCATTGTCGGTGCAGAACTCCGGGCGGGCGTAGAACACATCGCCCTGCATGTCGCCGAGCATCTTTTCCAGTGAAGCGCGCAAGGCCTTGTTGGCGCTGACGCCGCCAGCGATCACCAGACGCTTCATGCCCGCGTGTTTCAGGGCGCGCTTGCACTTGATGGTCAAAGTCTCCACCACGGCCTGCTGGAACGCCAGCGCGATGTCGCAACGGGCTTGCTCGCTGTCGTCCCCGGCGTTGACGCATTGCTGCCAGGTATTGAGAGCAAAGGTCTTCAAGCCGCTGAAGCTGAAATCCAGGCCCGGGCGATCACACATCGGACGCGGGAAGGTGAAACGTCCTACGACGCCCTTCTCGGCCAGCTTGGCGATTTCCGGCCCGCCCGGATAATTGAGGCCCATCATTTTCGCGGTTTTGTCGAACGCTTCGCCGGCGGCATCGTCGAGGGTCTCGCCGAGCAGGCTGTATTGGCCAATACCATCGACCTGAACCAGCTGCGTATGCCCCCCGGAAACCAACAAAGCGACGAACGGGAATTCCGGCGGTTTTGGCTCCAGCATCGGCGCCAGCAGGTGGCCTTCCATATGGTGCACACCGAGTGCCGGAATGCCCCAGGCAAACGCCAGTGCCTGAGCGCACGAAGCACCGACCAGCAGCGCCCCGACCAGGCCCGGGCCCGCGGTGTAGGCGATCGCATCGATCTCGGTCGGCACGCAGTCGGCCTCGGCCAACACCTGACGAATCAAGGGCAGCATGCGTTTGACGTGGTCACGCGAGGCCAGCTCCGGCACCACGCCGCCATAGACGCGGTGCAGGTCGATCTGGCTGAACAGCGCGTCGGCCAGCAGGCCGCGTTCACTGTCGTATAATGCGACGCCGGTTTCGTCGCAGGAGGTTTCTAATCCCAGTACTAGCATGGGTTTGCGCCTTGTTTAGGCTGAATTCGAAGGCGCGCATAATAGTCGCCATGCGATGCCCCGACTAGCGGTTTTCGATCAGAGGCTTTGCATTCCGAGCGATGAGGGGTTAACATCCGCAACCCTTAAAAACCGACGTCTTCAAGTGCTCTTTTGCCGCGAGGATGTTGACCCCGGTAATGAATGAAGGTAGCTCTGGATGCCAGCCGTCAAAGTTAAAGAGAACGAACCCTTCGACGTAGCTCTGCGTCGTTTCAAGCGCTCCTGCGAAAAAGCCGGTGTACTGGCTGAAGTTCGTAGCCGCGAATTTTACGAGAAGCCAACTTCTGAGCGTAAGCGCAAAGCAGCAGCCGCTGTTAAGCGTCACGCCAAGAAAGTTCAGCGCGAACAGCGCCGCGCCGTTCGTCTGTACTAATACACAGACGATCGTAGCAAGCCTCTTGCCTAAGCCCGGCCCTCAGCCGGGCTAATGGCATTTGCGTAAAACGCTTGATGCTTCACCGTCGAAGCCGCACACGCGACCGAGACAAATCTGCTTCACGCGTCAGACCTGGCTCTTTTGCCAGCGGTGCACGTCTTTTCTGACGAGCCTTTCAAGGCTACTGACGAGCACACCCACTGATTCCTCTTACGACGATCAGCCCAAGGCACCTGCATGCGTGCCCGTTTTATTGAGCTATCCGGGGCCATTTATCGGCCGTCAGCGGATTCAGCGCAACACTTTCAAATAGTCGAAAACTGATGAGTACTAACGTCAGTGGTTTTTCGGCAGATACACTTCCCGACAGCGATCACGCAACCGAACCCGGTCGAGCCGCCCACTTTGTGCGCCTCACTCAAGACCTGCGTCCGGCCGCCCTTCGCATCGGACTTATTACAGCGCAGACGAGAACGCCATGGCCGGGCTGATTCCCCAGAGCTTTATTGACGACCTCCTGAACCGCACCGACATCGTCGATGTGGTCAGCTCGCGCGTGCAACTGAAAAAGGCCGGCAAGAACTACACCGCCTGCTGCCCGTTCCATAAAGAGAAAACCCCATCGTTCAGCGTCAGCCCGGACAAGCAGTTCTATTACTGCTTCGGTTGCGGCGCCGGTGGCAACGCCCTCGGCTTTCTCATGGACCACGACAACCTGGATTTTCCCCAGGCGGTTGAGGACCTGGCTAAAGCCGCCGGCATGGAAATCCCCCGCGAAGAAAGTGGCCGCCCGCACAAACCGCGGCAGCCAACCGATTCGCCGCTGTACCCGCTGCTCACCGCCGCCGCCGATTTCTACCGCCAGGCGCTCAAGAGTCATCCGGCGCGCAAGGCTGCGGTGGATTATCTCAAGGGCCGCGGACTGACCGGCGAGATCGCCCGGGACTTCGGTCTCGGCTTCGCGCCGCCGGGCTGGGACAACTTGTTCAAGCATTTGAGCAGCGACACTTTGCAGCAGAAGGCCATGATCGACGCCGGCCTGCTGATCGAGAACGCCGAAACCGGCAAACGCTATGACCGCTTCCGCGATCGCGTGATGTTCCCGATTCGCGATACCCGCGGCCGCATCATCGCTTTCGGTGGCCGGGTACTCGGCGACGACAAGCCGAAATACCTGAACTCGCCGGAAACCCCGGTATTTCATAAAGGCCAGGAGCTCTACGGCCTCTATGAAGCACGCAAGAACAACCGCAACCTCGACGAAATCATCGTCGTCGAGGGTTACATGGACGTCATCGCCCTCGCCCAGCAAGGTTTGCGCAATGCCGTCGCGACCCTGGGCACTGCAACCAGCGAAGAACACCTCAAGCGTCTGTTTCGGGTAGTGCCGAACGTTTTGTTCTGCTTCGACGGTGACCAGGCCGGCCGCAACGCCGCCTGGCGCGCACTGGAAGCAACATTGCCGTGCCTGCAGGACGGGCGCCGCGCGCGCTTTCTGTTTCTGCCCGAAGGCGAAGACCCGGACACCCTGGTTCGCGCCGAAGGCACTGATGCCTTCAAGGCCCGAATCAACCAACATGCGCAACCGCTGGCCGATTATTTCTTCCAGCAACTGACCGAGGAAGCCGATCCACGCTCGCTCGAAGGCAAGGCCCACATGGCCACCCTTGCCGCGCCGCTGATCGACAAAGTGCCGGGCGCCAACCTGCGTATCCTGATGCGCCAGCGCCTGACCGAAATTACCGGCCTGAGCAGCGAAACCGTCAGCCAGCTGGCGCAAAGCGCGCCGCAGGAAGCGCCGCCCGCCTACGATCCGGGCATCGATTACGACGCAATGCCGGATTACAGCGACTACCATCAGCCGCAGGCACAAGACATGTATGTGCCGCAGCAGGAGTGGACGCCGAAGAAACCCGGCGCCGGCGGCAAGAAATGGGACAAGAAACCCTGGGACAAGAACGGCAAGCGTGGCGGCGATCGCGATCAACAACGCCCGCGCACGCCGATTGGCGTCGAATCACCGACCCTGACCGCCCTGCGAACATTGCTGCATCACCCGCAACTGGCCGAGCGCGTCGAGGACGCCGGGCACATTGCGGACGAAAATCAGACCAACGCACAGTTGCTTGTGGCGCTGCTCGAAGCCGTACAGAAGAATCCCAAGCTAAACTCATTTCAGTTGATCGCGCGATGGCACGGCACTGAACAGGGTCGCTTGTTGAAAGCGCTGGCGGAAAAGGAGTGGCTGATTGACGGAGAAAACCTTGAACAACAGTTTTTCGACACCATTACTAGCTTGTCAGCCCGCCAACGCGAGCGAAATCTGGAACAGTTGCTCAGGAAAGCGCGTCAAAGCGAACTGAGCGCCGAAGAGAAAAATCAACTGCGCGACCTTTTAAGTCGCAATGTTTCCGCATCAAACCCGACCTCAACTGGCGCGTGAGGTCATAGCTCAGGTATAATCCTCGGCTTGTTTTTTGCCCGCCAAGACCTTCAGTGGATAGGGTGTTATGTCCGGAAAAGCGCAACAGCAGTCTCGTATTATTGAGTTGATCAAACTGGGTCGTGAGCAGAAGTATCTGACTTACGCCGAGGTCAACGACCACCTGCCCGAGGATATTTCAGATCCGGAGCAGGTGGAAGACATCATCCGCATGATTAACGACATGGGGATCCCCGTACACGAGAGTGCTCCGGATGCGGACGCCCTTATGTTGGCCGACGCCGATACCGACGAGGCGGCTGCGGAAGAAGCAGCCGCTGCGTTGGCAGCGGTGGAGACCGATATCGGTCGCACCACTGACCCGGTGCGCATGTACATGCGTGAAATGGGTACGGTCGAGCTTCTGACTCGTGAAGGCGAAATCGAAATCGCCAAACGTATCGAAGAAGGCATCCGTGAAGTGATGAGCGCGATCGCGCACTTCCCTGGCACGGTTGACCACATTCTCTCCGAGTACACTCGCGTCACCACCGAGGGTGGTCGCCTGTCCGACGTTCTGAGCGGTTACATCGACCCGGACGACGGCATTGCGCCGCCGGCCGCCGAAGTGCCACCGCCGATCGACGCGAAAGCCGCCAAGGCTGACGACGATACCGACGACGATGACGCCGAATCTTCGGATGACGAAGAAGAAGCCGAAAGCGGTCCGGATCCGGTCATCGCTGCCCAGCGTTTCGGCGCTGTGTCCGATCAGATGGAAATCACCCGCAAGGCCCTGAAAAAGCACGGTCGTCACAACAAGGCAGCGATTGCCGAGTTGCTGGCCCTGGCCGAACTGTTCATGCCGATCAAACTGGTGCCGAAGCAATTCGAAGCCCTGGTCGAGCGTGTTCGCAGCGCCCTGGATCGTCTGCGTCAGCAAGAGCGCGCGATCATGCAACTGTGTGTACGTGATGCACGTATGCCTCGCGCCGATTTCCTGCGTCAGTTCCCGGGCAATGAAGTCGACGAAAGCTGGTCCGACGCCCTGGCCAAAGGCAAGAGCAAATACGCCGAAGCCATTGGTCGCGTACAGCCGGACATCATCCGTTGCCAGCAGAAACTGATCGCGCTGGAAACCGAGACCGGCCTGACCATCGCTGAAATCAAGGACATCAACCGTCGCATGTCGATCGGTGAGGCCAAGGCCCGCCGCGCGAAGAAAGAGATGGTTGAAGCCAACTTGCGTCTGGTGATCTCGATCGCCAAGAAGTACACCAACCGCGGCCTGCAATTCCTCGATCTGATCCAGGAAGGCAACATCGGTCTGATGAAAGCGGTGGACAAGTTCGAATACCGTCGTGGTTACAAATTCTCGACTTATGCCACCTGGTGGATCCGTCAGGCGATCACTCGCTCGATCGCCGACCAGGCCCGCACCATCCGTATTCCGGTGCACATGATCGAGACGATCAACAAGCTCAACCGCATTTCCCGCCAGATGCTGCAGGAAATGGGTCGCGAACCGACCCCGGAAGAGCTGGGCGAACGCATGGAAATGCCTGAGGACAAGATCCGCAAGGTATTGAAGATCGCTAAAGAGCCGATCTCCATGGAAACCCCGATCGGTGATGACGAAGACTCTCATCTGGGTGACTTCATCGAAGACTCGACCATGCAGTCGCCAATCGATGTTGCAACCGTTGAAAGCCTGAAAGAAGCGACTCGCGAAGTGCTGTCCGGCCTCACTGCCCGTGAAGCCAAGGTCCTGCGCATGCGCTTCGGCATCGACATGAACACCGACCACACACTCGAAGAAGTGGGCAAACAGTTTGACGTAACGCGTGAGCGGATTCGTCAGATCGAAGCCAAGGCGCTGCGTAAGTTGCGCCACCCGACGCGAAGCGAGCATCTGCGCTCCTTCCTCGACGAGTGATACCAGAACCCCCGGCCCAGGCCGGGGGTTTTGTTTATGCGGCAGATTAAATCCCTCGCACCGCCCCTCCCCGGCATACCCCGTCTACACTCGAAACAATGAATCCCGTGCCATAACGAGACGGTTATGCCCAGACTGGCGCCCGTGCTTTTCTTGCTGTCACTGATGATCTGGACCGCAACGGCTGACGCGCTGACTCTGACCGATGAAGAACGTAGCTGGCTGGCGGCTCACCCGGACTTGCGCCTGGGTGTCGATGCGTCGTGGCCGCCGTTCGAGTTCCGCGATGAACAGAATCGCTATCAAGGCCTGGCCGCCGACTATATCGACGTGATCCGCCAGCGCCTGTCGATCAAACTCAATCCGGTCGAGCCATCGAGCTGGACCGAAGTGCTGGCGCAGGTGAAAACCGGCAAGATCGACCTGCTGCCGGGGATCATGTCCACGCCGGAGCGCCAGAACTATCTGTCGTTTACCCGCCCCTACCTCGATTTCCCGATCGTGATCCTCGCCCATATCGGCGGCGCACAACCGCGCAAAATCGAGGACCTGTACGGTCTGAAGATCGCCGTGGTGGAGAACTACGCCCCCCACGAACTTCTGCGCACCCACCATCCCGACCTGAATCTGGTGGCCATGCCCAATGTCAGCTCGGCCTTGCAGGCTCTGGCTACCGATGAGGTAGACGCCGTGGTCGGCGACCTTGCCTCCAGCGTCTGGAGTCTGCGCCAGCTCAAGCTCGACGGTTTATACGTGAGCGGCGAAACCCCGTATCGCTATCAGCTGGCAATGGGCGTACCCCGCGACAACAAAATGCTGGTGGGTATTCTGGACAAAGTCCTGGCGGACATGAGCCCCGAGGAAATCAGCAGCATTCAGGAACATTGGGTCGGTAATGTTCTGGACCATCGGACATTCTGGTCGGATCTTCTGATCTATGGCCTTCCGGGCCTGTTGCTGCTGGTCAGCATTCTGGCGGTGGTCATTCGCATCAATCGCCGCTTGAGTTCGGAAATCGCCCGCCGCGTCGACCTAGAACAGGAATTGCGCAGCAGCGAATATCATTACCGCGGATTGGTCGAGAGCCTTTCGGCCATCGCCTGGGAAGCGCGCATGAGCGACTTTACCTACAGCTATGTGTCGCCCCATGCCGAAGATCTGCTCGGTTATCCACAGGCGCACTGGCTGATTCCGGGCTTCTGGCGCAACATCATTCACCCCGCCGACCTGACCCGCGCCCAGGCCATTTGCGATGAGGCGGTACGCGACGGACGCGATCACACCCTCGACTATCGGGTGATCACCGCTGACGGGCGCTGCCTGTGGGTGCGTGACATTGTCAGTCTGATTGAACATGGCCACGAGCCTGTGATGCGCGGGCTGATGATCGACATCAGCGAAACCAAGCGCACTGAGGAGGCGCTGCGGCTTTCGGAGCAGAAGTTCGCGTCGGTGTTCCAGCAATGCCCGGATATCCTCGTGATCGCGCGGTTGTCCGACGGCTGTCTGCTGGAGGTCAACGAAGCCTTTGAAGAACAGATCGGCCTCAAGGCCAAGGACGTCGTCGGCCAGACCGCCACCGAACTCAACATCTGGGGCATCCCCGGGGTCGGGCCCGGGCTGTTACAGCGCTTGCAGGCCGGCAGTATCCGCAACCTGGAGATGCCCTTTCGCCGCAACAATGGCCAGGTGTTCACCGGTCTGATCTCCGCCGAGCCCTTCGACCTCGACACCACTCCGGCGCTGGTGGTGGTCGTGCGCGACATCACCCAGCTCAAGGAAACCCAGCAGCAACTGCAAACCTCCGAAGAGAAGTTCGCCAAAGCCTTTCACGCCTCGCCGGACGGCTTGCTGCTGTCGCGTCAGAGCGATGGCTTGCTGCTGGAGGTCAACGAGGGCTTCAGCCGCATCACCGGGTTCAACAGCGCGATGTCGGTGGATCGCTCGGCGCTGGACCTGGGGATCTGGGTCAATCTCAACGAACGCAAGCAGATGCTCGACCTGCTGCACCGCGACGGCTTCGTACGCGATTTCACCTGCCATATCCGCCGCAGCGACGGGCAGATCCGTCTGTGCGAAGTGTCCAGCCGTCCGCTACCGATCGGCGAAGAAGATTGCATGTTGACCATCGCCCGGGACATCACCGAGCGCCATTTGATGCAGGAAAAACTGCAGCAGGCGGCCACCGTATTCGAGAGCACCGCCGAAGGCGTGTTGATCACCGACACCCAGCAGCACATCAGCGCGGTGAACCGTGCGTTCACCGAAATCACCGGCTACAGCGAAAGCGAAGCCCTCGGCCACACCCCGCGTCTGCTCGCCTCGGGACTGCATGACAGCGCGTTTTATGCGGCAATGTGGCACCAGTTGACTGCTGAGGGACACTGGCAGGGCGAGATTTCCAACCGGCGCAAGAACGGCGAGTTGTATCCGAGCTGGCTGACCATCAGCGCCGTACGCAACCGCGACAAGTTCATCACCCACTTCGTCGCGGTGTTCGCCGATATCTCCAGCCTCAAACACGCACAAGCCAAGCTCGACTATCAGGCGCACCACGACCCGCTCACCGGCCTGCCGAATCGCACCCTGTTCGAAAGTCGCCTGCTCACCGCGCTGAACAGTCAGCAGGAAAACGGTGGTCAGGGCGCGGTGCTGTTCCTCGATCTCGACCGCTTCAAACACATCAACGACAGCCTCGGCCACCCGGTTGGCGATCTGCTGCTCAAAGGCATTGCCGTGCGTTTGAAAGAACAACTGCGTGATATCGACACCGTCGCACGACTGGGCGGTGATGAATTCATCATTCTGCTGCCGGGTCTGCAACAAGCCAGCGATGCCGACAACATCGCATTCAAACTGCTCAACTGCTTTGGCGCACCGTTTCAGGCCGGTGAGCACGAGTTCTTCATCAGCGCCAGCATCGGCACCAGCCTCTATCCACGGGATGGCTGCGATGTCGCCACCTTGGTGAAAAACGCCGACGCGGCGATGTACCGCTCCAAGGCCAAGGGCCGCAACCGCGTCGAAAGCTACACTCGCGACCTCACTGCCCAGGCCAGCGAGCGCGTGGCACTGGAGCACGAACTGCGCCGGGCCATCGAGCGCGAAGAGTTGTTCCTCTACTACCAACCGAAAATCAGCCTCGACGACCATCGCCTGGTCGGTGCCGAAGCACTGATCCGCTGGCGTCACCCGACCTTCGGCGAAGTGCCGCCGGAGCACTTCATTCCACTGGCCGAAGAGAACGGCATGATCCTGCAGATCGGCGATTGGGTGCTCGAGACCGCCTGCCGGCAGATGTTCGAGTGGAGCCAGATCTACGACAGCCTCGGCCCGCTGTCAGTCAACCTCGCCGGTGCGCAACTACGCCAGCCGAATCTGCTCGGACGCATCGAACAACTGCTCAGGGACAACCGTCTGCAGCCGGATTTACTGCAACTGGAAATTACCGAAAACTTCATCATGAGCCAGGCCGAGGAGGCCTTGGCGGTGCTGCACCAGCTCAAACACTTGGGCGTACAACTGGCGATCGACGACTTCGGCACCGGTTATTCTTCGCTCAGTTACCTCAAACGCCTGCCGCTGGACATCCTCAAGATCGACCAGTCCTTTGTTCGCGGACTGCCCGATGACCCGCACGACGCGGCGATTGTCCGCGCGATCATCGCTCTGGGCCGGAGCATGCAATTCACCGTGATCGCCGAAGGCGTCGAGACCCAGGCCCAGCAACAATTCCTCGCCGCCGAAGGTTGCGAACAGATCCAGGGCTACATCGTCAGCCTGCCGCTGCCCCCGGAAGAATTCGCCGCAACGTTTCTTCGTGTAACCGTATCGGATTATTCGGATAGCACAGCCGCCAAACCGTCGCTATAATCCGCGGCCTACTGAGGGCCTATAGCTCAGTTGGTTAGAGCAGAGGACTCATAATCCTTTGGTCCACGGTTCAAGTCCGTGTGGGCCCACCACATTTGAAAGCCGCGCTACATGCGCGGCTTTTTCTTGGGCGATCAGTTGAGGGGACAATCTTTGCGAGCGCAATGTTCGGAAGACCTCCCCGAAGGCCGTAGGAATGTTCCGAAGTTATGTTTTCTCCCCTCCCCGCGCCTTGTTGACTGTTTCCCCAGACAAGTAATCTCCGGACGCCACTGCCCGTCCAGGATTGTTTTTATGCTTGTGAATGCTGCGCCACTGATAAAGGAAGCAGCCGATCAACAAACCTGGATCGACCTTGCTCTACCCGATCTGAGAACGTTATCGCGAGAGCTTCGGTCAGCCGCAATAGAAGAAATAAAGAGGGCTGACGACGCAGAAGGCGCCCTCAAAATCCTCTTGGATCACTTCGGATTCTTCGACGACTCCGTATTGGCGGTTACCATCCTCACGCCTATTGGAAACGTTGCAGTCATGCGAGACAAACTGGCCCATATAGTCGAGAAACGTCCAGACTCCCGAGAACGCTATGTTCGGCATGCCATCGACACGCTGGCGGGACCATTCGAAGTATGGAAAGTCCTCTACGATAATGGCGGTTTCCGATTGGCATTCATCAACGCCTATGAGGCAAAAAACGACATGCTCGTCGTGGTCGATGTGCGGAACGGGCACGTCCTCTGGAATTTCATGCACGCTCCGTCAAGAGCAATGAACAAGCACCGCCATGGCGATCTTTTGTACAAGCGGTACATTCTTGAAGACAAAGAAAAGGGCAGCCATTTGGCTGCCCTTGATATTTAAATCCTGATATTTGCATCCTCAGGAAATGGGATGAAGAGGTCTCACCTTACACCGATGTTGCAGCATCGCTGAGGTACCTACGTCCGCTAAAGCCCTGCAAGGCAGCAGATTTCGCGCTCTTGTTGGCATTCTTGATAAATAGGCCCGGCAAGTCAAACCAAATATTTGATGTTTGTTTTGGCGCAACAATTGCCTCCACGCATAAGTGACGTGTTCAGTCATCGCCAGCAGCGTGTCGCTGATAGTGCCTGTAACATGCAAACTCATCCGACCTCGACAGTCACGGAGCCGACCCTTGCCCGACACCCGCCCACCCGCCCTCGACGAAATCGACCGCCAGCTGATCGCCGCCCTGCAAATCAACGCCCGCGAAAGCGTGGCCATGCTTGCCCGGCAGCTGGGCATTGCGCGGACCACCGTCACATCGCGGTTGGCGCGGCTGGAGAGGGCCAAGGTGATCACCGGTTATGGCGTACGTTTGGGGCAGCGCGTGGTCGATGGCGGGTTGCAGGCGTATGTCGGGATCAAGGTGCAGCCGCGTTCCGGCAAAGAGGTATTGCGTCGGTTGAGTGCGATGGCGCAGGTGCAGCAGTTGTGTGCGGTGAGTGGCGAATTTGATTATGTGGCGTGGCTGCGCACCGATTCGCCGGAGCAGCTCGATCAGTTGCTGGATCAGATTGGCAGTGTGGATGGGGTGGAGAAGACCACGACCTCGATCATTTTGAGCAGCAAGATTGATCGGGGGCAGCCGGTTTGAGTGTGACGACACATTTCGGCAGATATATAGGGCCTCTTCGCGAGCAAGCCCGCTCCCACGTTTGGCCGGGTTGAGCGCAGAATCTGCGTCAGACACAAAACCAACTGTGGGAGCGGGCTTGCTCGCGAAAGCGGTCTGTCAGCCACCTTCCTTGGTGGCGGGAACATTGCCTTCGCGAGCAAGCCCCCCCCACAATGATCGAAGTACAGTAAAAGATTGTCACTTTGATCAATAGAATGGCAAAACGACGACACTTTGCATCTTATTAACGTGTTCTACGCTCCCTAGAATGGCTGGCATCTTTTCCTATACTCAGACGCGCATCCTGCGTCGGGTCGCCAGCAAGGTCAGCCATGAACAAGAACAATCGCCATCCTGCAGACGGTAAGAAACCCGTCACCATTTTCGGCCCGGACTTTCCGTTCGCCTTCGACGACTGGATCGAACACCCGGCCGGTCTCGGCAGCATTCCTGAACACCATCATGGCGCTGAAGTGGCGATTGTCGGCGCGGGTATCGCGGGTCTGGTGGCCGCCTACGAACTGATGAAGCTCGGCTTGAAACCAGTGGTGTACGAGGCCTCGAAACTGGGTGGCCGCCTGCGTTCGCAAGCGTTCAACGGCACCGACGGCATCGTCGCGGAACTGGGTGGCATGCGTTTCCCGGTGTCCTCAACTGCGTTTTATCACTACGTCGACAAGCTCGGTCTCGAGACCAAACCGTTCCCGAACCCGCTGACACCGGCCTCCGGCAGCACGGTGATCGATCTCGAAGGCAAAACCCATTACGCACAAAGCCTGAAGGATCTTCCTGCACTGTTCCAGGAAGTGGCTGACGCCTGGGCGGATGCACTGGAGGCTGGCTCGCAGTTCGCTGATATCCAGCAAGCGATCCGTGAGCGCGACGTACCACGCCTCAAAGAACTGTGGAATAAACTCGTTCCACTGTGGGACGACCGCACGTTCTACGACTTCGTTGCCACTTCCAAAGCCTTCGCCAAACTCTCGTTCCATCACCGCGAAGTGTTCGGTCAGGTCGGTTTCGGTACCGGCGGCTGGGACTCGGACTTCCCCAATTCGATGCTGGAAATCTTCCGCGTGGTGATGACCAACTGCGACGATCACCAGCACCTGGTGGTGGGCGGTGTGGAGCAAGTGCCGCAAGGCATCTGGCGCCATGTGCCGGAGCGCTGCGTGCACTGGCCTGAAGGCACCAGTCTGAAATCCCTGCACCGTGGCGCGCCACGTTCCGGCGTGAAGAAAATCGCTCACGCGCCGGACAGCCGTTTCGCCGTCACCGACAACAACGGCGACACCCGCGAGTACGCCGCCGTGCTGACCACCTGCCAGAGCTGGCTGCTGACCACCCAGATCGAATGCGACGAAACCCTGTTCTCGCAGAAGATGTGGATGGCGCTGGATCGCACGCGCTACATGCAGTCGTCGAAGACCTTCGTGATGGTCGACCGGCCATTCTGGAAGGACAAGGATCCGCAAACCGGCCGCGACCTGATGAGCATGACCCTCACCGATCGCCTGACCCGCGGCACCTATCTGTTCGACAACGGTGACGACAAGCCGGGGGTGATCTGCCTGTCCTACTCGTGGATGAGCGACGCGCTGAAGATGCTGCCGCACCCGGTGGAAAAACGCGTAGAGCTGGCGTTGAACGCGCTGAAGAAGATCTACCCGAAAGTCGATATCGCCGCGCGGATCATCGGCGATCCGATCACCGTGTCATGGGAAGCCGACCCGTACTTCCTCGGCGCATTCAAAGGCGCCCTGCCCGGCCACTATCGCTACAACCAGCGCATGTACGCGCACTTCATGCAGGACGACATGCCCGCCGAGCAACGGGGGATTTTCATCGCCGGTGACGACGTGTCGTGGACGCCGGCATGGGTCGAAGGCGCGGTGCAGACGTCGCTCAACGCGGTGTGGGGGATCATGAAGCATTTCGGCGGTTCGACACATAAAGAGAACCCGGGCCCGGGTGATGTGTTCAAAGACATCGGCCCTATCGCCCTGCCCGAGTAAGAGGATTCCCCGATGCGTGTAGCCCTTTACCAATGCCCACCGCTGCCCCTGGACCCCGCCGCCAACCTGCATCGCCTGCAGCAACTGGCGATGGAGGCCAAGGGTGCCGACCTGCTGGTGCTGCCGGAGATGTTCCTGACCGGCTACAACATCGGCGCCGAGGCAGTCAGTACGCTGGCCGAGGTCTACAACGGTGAATGGGCGCAACAGATCGGTCGAATCGCCAAAGCCGCCGGGCTGGCGATTGCTTACGGTTACCCCGAGCGCACCGCCGACGGGCAGATCTACAACGCCGTGCAGTTGATCGACGCGCACGGCGAGCGCCTGTGCAATTATCGCAAGACCCATCTGTTCGGCGATCTCGATCGATCGATGTTCAGCCCCGGCGAAGATGATTTTCCGGTGGTTGAACTCAACGGCTGGAAGCTCGGTTTTCTGATCTGCTACGACCTGGAGTTTCCGGAGAACGCGCGACGTCTGGCGCTGGCCGGTGCCGAGCTGATTCTGGTGCCGACGGCAAACATGATTCCGTTCGATTTCGTCGCTGACGTTACCGTGCGTTCCCGTGCCTTCGAAAACCAGTGTTACGTGGCGTACGCCAATTATTGCGGGCAGGAAGGCGAGATCCACTATTGCGGACAAAGCAGCATCGCCGCGCCGGACGGCAGCCGTATCGCCCAGGCCGGACTCGATGAAGCATTGATCGTCGGTGAGCTGGATCGACAGTTGATGGCCGATTCCCGCGCCGCCAATCGCTACCTCAACGACCGCCGTCCCGAGCTTTACCATGCGTTGAACAAGCGCTGACCCCACCCAATCCGCTAGCATTGGCACTTCACTGTTCTGGAAGTGCCCATGCCTGCGCCGACTCACCCCCGCCCCCACACTGAAACCCTGCCAAACGGCTTGCGCGTGACCCTGCGTCAGGTGCCCGGCTTGAAGCGCAGTGCCGCTGCGTTGCGGGTGGCTGCCGGTAGCCATGACGTGCCACTCAAGTGGCCGGGGCTGGCGCATTTCCTTGAGCATCTGCTGTTTCTCGGCACTGAGCGTTTTCCTGCGAGTCAGGCGCTGATGGCCTACGTGCAAAGTCACGGTGGCCAAGTGAATGCAAGCACCCGTGAACGCACCACCGACTTCTTCTTCGAACTGCCGACCTCGGCCTACAGCGCCGGGCTCGAGCGTCTGTCAGACATGCTCGCCCAGCCGCGTATGAATCCGCACGATCAGTTGCGCGAACGGGAAGTGCTGGACGCTGAATTCGTCGCGTGGTCGCAAGATCCGACGGCTCAGCAGGAACTGGCGCTGTACGAGGGATTGCCGGCCACACATCCGCTGCGCGGGTTTCATGCGGGAAATCGCGACAGCCTGAAAGTTGAGTTACCAGCGTTTCAACAGGCGCTGAAAGATTTCCACCGGCAGTTTTATCGCACCGGACAAATGACGCTGAGCCTGGTCGGGCCGCAGAGCATCGAGGAATTGCGCGTACTGGCGCAGCAGTTCGCCGCCGTGCTGCCGGTTGGGGATAAGGTCGAGCAAGCAGCGCCGCTGCCATTGGCGGTAAAAAGTTATCAACAGGTCGGCGAGCGAAGCGGCAATCTGTTGTTCGCTTTCGAAGCGCTGCCCGACTCGTCCGCCGAAGCGCTGGCGTTTCTCTGCCATTGGCTGAACAGCGCCAAGCCCGGCGGGCTGCTCGCCCATTTGCAGCAACAACGCCTCGCGGACGGTTTGAAAGCCGTGCCGCTGTATCAGTTCGCCGGGCAAGCGCTGCTGCATCTGCAATTCACCGCCCCCGCCGAATCCCTGAGCGTCATTGGTGAACAACTGCTGGACTGGTTGAGCTTCTTTGCCGCGCAACAGGACTGGGCAGCGCTGCGCGAGGAGTACACCAGGCTGCTTGAGCGTCAGCAGCAAATCAGCGGCGCCCTGCAACTGGCGCGGCTCGACAGTGAACAACGCGAACACGGTCTGTCGGAAAACGGCGTTGTTGCGCTCAAACAGATCCTGCGCGACATCGGCGTTGTGGATAACTTCAGCGACCATTGGCATCTGCCTGCCGCCAACCCTTTCCTGCGCTCCAGCGAACCGCTGGCCAACGCCGGCCTGATTCGCGGCCAGACCAGCGCCCATCGTGGCTTGCGTACTTTCGCTCAGGATCGCTCGCGCGGTCGGCGTGAGCGTTCGCCGATGCAATTCAGCCAGGCGTTGCCGGATCATAGCGACCACGGCGCGATTTATTTGCGTTGGCAAACGCAGGCGGCGGCCGGCACAGATCTGCAAGGCAAGCTGCGACGCAGTCTGTGGGAAACGCAGGAAGACGCGCGGCAGGCCGGCGTCGAATTGGCGTTCAGCGCCACCGGCACGCAGTGGCTGCTGAAACTGACGGGCTTGCAGGAGCCGATGCCCAGTGTCCTCGAACACGCGCTGAAATGTCTGACGCAAATTGACGCCGATTCAGCGAGCGCAGAGGCAGAAACACCGTTGATACCGATCCGCCAGTTGCTCAAGGCGTTGCCTGAATATTGTCTGTCATCGGCCGTCGAGTCGAACGACGTCAAACAGCTGTGGACAACTTCGCGCTGGGACGGACTGGCCCTTGGCCTCAACGCACAGACGCAATCGGCCATGGGCCTGGCCCTGAGCCGCATCCCCGGCACACCGGACAATCAATTGCCGACCGCGCCGACGATCAATACGCAACATCTGTGGAGCCACATCGACACCGCGTCCAGCGAGCATGCGTTGCTGCTGTTCTGCCCGAGCGCCAGCCGCGAGATCGCCGACGAAGCCGCCTGGCGCCTGCTCGCGCAACTGTGTCAAACCCCGTTTTATCAGCGCCTGCGGGTCGAATTGCAATTGGGCTACGCGGTATTCAGCGCCTTGCGACAGATGCATGGCCAGAGTGGATTGCTGTTTGGTGTGCAGTCGCCAAATACTGCGCCAGTTGAAATGCTTGGGCATATCCAGCAGTTCCTCGAGGGCATTCCTGCGCTGATCGAAAACCTCGATGAAGAGGACTTCAACCAGCAACGCCAGTCACTCGCGGATCAGTTCGATGAGAGTCATCTGTCCGGCAAAGACGCCGCCGAGTTGCTGTGGCAGGCCAAGCTCGCCGGCCACTCGTCGGATTATCTGGCGCAACTGCACACAGCCATTAGTCAACTGAAACGCTCAACATTGCTGGAGGCAGCGCAGCGGTTGCTCAACGCCGAGGGCGGCTGGCGCTGCCTGGCCAACGAATCGTCACCTGGCGCGCCGTGGCAAGCGACAAAATGATCATTACCAAGGCTGCAAGGAGCTTTCTCAAAGATTCACGGGCAATACCGTTGAAATTTTGAGTAACATAGCAGCCTAACTATTTGGAACATCCCTGCGCTGCCGTGGACTATAACTATGGACAGCGCTATCCCACCCACCCAATGAGGAGTCACCCTATGTCCTGGACAAAACCGGCTTACACCGACCTGCGTATCGGCTTCGAAGTCACCATGTACTTCGCCAGCCGCTGAGTTCTGCCTACGCAGACTTGCAGTGCAACGCCTCGGCTCGCCGGGGCGTTTTATTTTCAGCGTTGAAAGATGGGAGCGTTCATGTTCGTCCAGATTCTGGGTTCGGCCGCCGGTGGCGGATTTCCGCAGTGGAACTGCAACTGCGTCAATTGCGCAGGCTTTCGCGACGGCAGCCTGAATGCCAAGGCCCGCACCCAATCGTCCATCGCAATTTCCGATGACGGTGTGAACTGGGTGCTGTGCAACGCTTCGCCGGACATCCGCGCGCAACTGCAGAGCTTCGCCCCGATGCAACCGGGCCGTGCACTGCGCGACACCGGCATCAGCGCGATCATCCTGATGGACAGCCAGATCGACCACACCACCGGCCTGCTCAGCCTGCGTGAAGGCTGCCCGCATCAGGTCTGGTGCACGGACATGGTTCACGAAGATTTGAGCACCGGTTTCCCGCTGTTCAAGATGCTGACCCACTGGAACGGCGGACTGAACTGGAATCGCATCGAGCTCGACCAGAGCTTCACTGTCGCTGCCTGCCCGAACCTGCGCTTCACCCCGCTGCCGTTGCGCAGCGCCGCGCCACCGTATTCGCCGCACCGTTTCGACCCGCACCCGGGCGACAACATCGGCCTGATCGTCGAAGACATGAACACCGGCGGCAAACTGTTCTATGCACCGGGGCTGGGCAAGGTTGATGTGCCATTGCTGGAGATCATGGCCGGCAGTGATTGCCTGCTGGTGGACGGAACGCTGTGGGATGACGATGAAATGCAGCGCCGTGGCGTCGGCACCCGCACCGGTCGCGAGATGGGCCACCTGGCGCAGAACGGCCCCGACGGCATGCTCGAAGTGCTGGAGCAGTTGCCCGAGCAGCGCAAGGTGCTTATCCACATCAACAACACCAACCCGATTCTCGATGAAGATTCGCCGGAGCGCGCGGAGCTGGCGCGGCGTAATGTTGAAGTGGCGTTTGATGGCATGAGTATTGTGCTGTAAGCCGCAGATACCGATGCGCGGCCCTTCGCGAGCAGGCTCGCTCCCACATTTGGAATGCGATCAACCTGTGGGAGCGAGCCTGCTCGCGAAGAGGCCAGTGCAAACAGAAAAGATTTCTAGGGTTGTTCCCCGGAGAACCGCAATGACCGACACCCCGCTGTCCCCCGCCGAATTCGAAGCGGCCCTGCGCGCCAAAGGCGCCTACTACCACATCTACCACCCGTATCACGTGGCGATGTACGAAGGCCGTGCCACCCGCGAGCAGATTCAGGGCTGGGTCGCCAACCGCTTCTACTATCAGGTGAACATCCCCCTGAAAGACGCGGCGATCCTCGCCAATTGCCCGGATCGCGAGATTCGCCGGGAGTGGATTCAACGCCTGCTCGACCACGATGGCGCCCCCGGTGAAGACGGCGGGATCGAGGCCTGGCTGCGTCTCGGTCAGGCGGTCGGCCTCGACCCGGATCAACTGCGCTCCCAGGAACTGGTGCTGCCCGGCGTGCGTTTCGCCGTCGATGCCTACGTCAATTTCGCTCGCCGCGCCAGTTGGCAGGAAGCCGCCAGCAGTTCGTTGACCGAGCTGTTCGCGCCGCAGATCCACCAGTCGCGCCTCGACAGCTGGCCGCGGCATTACCCATGGATCGACCCGGCCGGTTACGAATATTTCCGCACTCGCCTCGGTCAGGCGCGGCGCGATGTCGAGCATGGTCTGGCGATCACGCTCGAGCACTACAAGACCCGCGAGGGTCAGGAGCGCATGCTGGAAATTCTCCAGTTCAAACTGGACATTCTTTGGAGCATGCTCGATGCCATGAGCATGGCTTACGAACTGAACCGCCCGCCGTATCACAGCGTCACCGAGCAGCGGGTCTGGCACAAAGGAATCACCCTATGAGTTTTGATCGCAGCAAGATCCCGACCTGGCGTCCCGGCTACCGTTTCCAGTACGAACCGGCGCAAAAAGGTCATGTGCTGCTCTACCCCGAGGGCATGATCAAGCTCAACGACAGCGCCGCGCTGATCGGCGGTTTGATCGACGGTGAACGCGATGTCGCGGCGATCATCGCCAAACTCGACGAGCAGTTTCCCGGCGTGCCCGAGCTCGGTGAAGACATCGAGCAATTCATGGAGGTTGCCCGTGCGCAGCACTGGATCGAACTTGCCTGAGGCATCGGTGCAAGTACCGCCAAAACCTGAAGTCGGCCTGCCGCTGTGGTTGCTCGCCGAGCTGACCTACCGTTGCCCGCTGCAATGCCCGTACTGCTCCAATCCGCTGGATTTCGCCGAGCAGGGCAAAGAGCTGAGCACCGAGCAGTGGATCAAGGTCTTCCGCGAAGCGCGGGAGATGGGCGCGGCGCAACTGGGCTTTTCCGGTGGCGAACCGCTGGTGCGTCAGGACCTCGCCGAACTGATCCGTGAAGCGCGACAGTTGGGTTTCTACACCAACCTGATCACTTCCGGCATCGGTCTGACCGAGCAGAAGATCAGTGACTTCAAGAAGGCCGGCCTCGATCACATCCAGATCAGTTTCCAGGCCAGCGACGAGCAAGTGAACAACCTGCTCGCCGGCTCGAAAAAAGCCTTCGCGCAGAAACTGGAAATGGCTCGCGCGGTGAAGGCCCACGGCTATCCGATGGTGCTGAACTTCGTCACCCACCGACACAACATCGACAAGATCGACCGCATCATCGAGCTATGTATCGCGCTCGAAGCCGACTTCGTCGAACTCGCCACCTGCCAGTTCTACGGCTGGGCCCAGCTCAACCGTGTCGGCCTGTTGCCGACCAAAGAGCAACTGGTGCGCGCCGAACGCATCACCAACGAATACCGCGTCAAACTGGAAGCCGAAGGGCATCCGTGCAAGCTGATTTTCGTCACCCCGGACTACTACGAAGAACGCCCGAAAGCCTGCATGAACGGCTGGGGCAGTATTTTTCTGACGGTGACTCCGGACGGTACTGCCCTGCCCTGTCATGGTGCCCGACAGCTGCCGGTACAATTTCCCAATGTGCGCGACCACAGCATGCAGCACATCTGGTACGACTCGTTCGGCTTCAACCGCTTTCGCGGTTACGACTGGATGCCCGAGCCATGCCGCTCCTGCGACGAGAAGGAACAGGATTTCGGCGGCTGCCGCTGTCAGGCGTTCATGCTCACGGGGGACGCGAGCAATGCCGACCCTGTGTGCAGCAAGTCCGACCATCACGGCGTGATTCTCAAGGCCCGCGAAGAAGCCGAGACCGCCACTCAGACCATCGAACAACTGGCCTTCCGTAATGAACGAAACTCACGCCTCATCGCCAAGGGCTGAGCCTTTCAGCGCCGCCCAGGCTGTCGCCGCCGGAATGGATTTCGCCGAACTGCAACTCGGTGCCCACGGTTTGTTCTGGAATGAATATCGCCCCGAAGATGCTGCGTGCCGGATCTGGCACTGGCGAGACGGCGCGGCGAAATGTCTGACGCCGGATGGCTTCAGCGTGCGCAGCCGGGTGTACGAATATGGCGGTGGCGCGCTTTGTCTGACGCCGGACGAGGTGGTTTTCGTCAATGAGGCGGATCAGCAGCTGTATCGGCAGACGCTGGACGGCGCGCCTGAGGCGCTGACTTCAGGCGAGTGTCGTTATGGCGATCTGCATTTTGCTTTCGGCCAAGTGCTGGCGGTCGAGGAACTGCGCGACCAGCATCGGCTGGTAGCGATTGATCTGGCCGACGGCACCCGGCATTTGCTGGCTGAAGGTGCGGATTTTTATGCAGCACCGGTGACCAGCCCGGACGGTTCGCGATTGGCCTGGATCGAGTGGAGTCGGCCGCATCAGCCTTGGACATCCACGCGATTGATGGTGGCCGAGCGTCTGGCTGAGGGTGGCTTTGGCGCACCGTATTGCGTGGCGGGGGCTGACCTTGAAGAGTCGATCCAGCAACCGCGGTTCGACGCGAAAGGACGCTTGTTATGCCTGACTGATCGCGGCGGTTTCTGGCAGCCGTGGGGCGAAACGTCCGACGGTTTGCAGCGACTGTCCTGCGCCGAGGCCGATCATGCGCCCGCCCCGTGGCAAATGGGTGGCTGCACCTGGTTGCCGGTGGGCGATTCGTTTCTGGCGAGCTGGAGCGAAGGCGGTTTTGGTCGCCTGGCGCTCGACGGCGAAGACTTCACCGGCGACTACAGCCGCTTCCGCCATCTGGCGCTGGATCAGCAATTTATCTATTGCATCGCCGCTTCGCCGATCAGCCCTTCTGCGGTGATCGCCATTGATCGCGCTACCCGCGAAGTGAATGTGCTGGCTGGCGGTGTGGCGCCTTTGCCGGCGGAGTGCATCAGCCGTCCGCAGACCTTGCGCTACCCGAGCGGCAGCGGTGAGGCTCACGGATTTTTCTATCCGGCGATGAACGACGAAGCCCAGCCGCCGCTGGTGGTATTCATCCACGGCGGTCCGACCTCAGCCTGCTACCCGATGCTCGACCCGCGCATTCAGTACTGGACGCAGCGTGGTTTCGCCGTCGCCGACCTCAACTATCGCGGCAGCAGCGGTTACGGTCGCGAATATCGTCAGGCGTTGCATCTGAGTTGGGGTGAGGTGGATGTCGAGGACGCCTGCGCAGTGGTGGCATATCTGGCCGAGCAAGGTCTGATCGACGGCGAGCGCGCGTTTATCCGCGGCGGCAGCGCCGGGGGTTACACCACGTTATGCGCGTTGGCGTTTCAGCAGGTGTTCCGCGCGGGCGCCAGCCTCTATGGCGTCAGCGACCCGGTGGCACTCGCCCGGGCGACCCACAAGTTTGAAGGTGATTATCTCGACTGGCTGATCGGCGATCCCGAACAGGATGCCGAACGCTACGCCGCCCGCACGCCGCTACTGCATGCGAGCAACATCCGTGTGCCGGTGATTTTCTTCCAGGGTGAACTGGATGCGGTGGTGGTGCCGCAACAGACCCGCGACATGGTCGCGGCGCTGGAGCAAAACGGCATCCCGGTCGAGGCGCATTACTACGCCGACGAACGCCATGGTTTCCGTCGCGCCGCCAATCAGGCGCATGCGCTGGAGCAGGAGTGGCGGTTTTATCGGCGGGTGATGGGGTTGGCGGACTGATCACCGCCCCAATTCAAAATAGCGTCGTCCCATTCGCGAGCAGGCTCGCTCCCACATTGGATCTGTGTTGTGCACAAAATCCCCTGTGGGAGCGAGCCTGCTCGCGAAAGCTATCTATCAGGTGCCGCTGAACTCAGCGCTTGGCGATGATGTACACCGCATGCACGATCCCCGGGATATAGCCGCACAGCGTCAGCAGAATGTTCAGCCAGAACGCCCCGCCGAACCCGACCTGCAGAAACACACCCAGTGGCGGCAACAGAATAGCGATGATGATACGAATGAAGTCCATGGGTCAGCTCCTGAATGGGGGTTGGCTCACATGAGCCATACAAGCTAATCGACCTGCGCAGTTCTTCAGGGTTCAGTGCAAACGCCATTTGATCGCCACCATCGGGCACAAAAAAACGCCCCACGCCAAAAGAATCAGGCGTGGGGCGTGCGTTATACCGCGAGACGGTTCTTCAAATTGGGCAGCAAACTTCAGCTCAGACGGCAATCCCTTTGCGGCATTGCAGTTGCGCGGTACGCACTCGCGAGAAGGCGCGGGCCAGGCGCAGGAGCATTTCGTCGATGTTGGCCTTGCTGACGCTGAGTGCCGGGGTGAAACGCAGGCAGTTGGCTTGCGGCGCGTTGAGCAGCAGGCCTTCATGCAAGGCGGCTTTGACTACGGCATCGGCGGAATCCTCTGACAGGCTCAATCCCCAGAACAGACCTTGACCACGCAGTTCGCCATGCCCGTAGCGGTGTGCCAATCGAGCTAGACCTTCGCGCAGGTGCTGGCCGAGGTCTTTGACCTGCTCGAGAAATACCCGATCCTGCACGCTATCAAGCACCACCAGACCGGCCGCTGTCATCAGCGCATTGCCGTGATGAGTACCGCCCAGTTCACCGGCGTCAAAACAGCAGGCCTTGCCACGGGCCAACAACGCCGCCAGAGGAACACCGCCGCCGAGGCCTTTGCCGAGCACAACGATATCGGCGCGCACGCCGTAGGACTGTTCGGCGAGCAATGTGCCGCAGCGCCCGATGCCGGTCTGCACTTCGTCGAGGATCAGCAAAATGCCCAATTCTCGGCACAGACGCTCGACGCCTTTGAGGTAATGCTCGGTGGCCGGAATCACCCCGGCATCGCTCTGGATCGGTTCGAGCATGATCGCCACGGTTTGCGCATCGACAGCCGCATGCAGCGCCGGCAAATCGTTGAACGGCACCAGATCGAAACCCGGCAGCAACGGCGCGAAGCGGTTGTGCAGATTGCAACTGTCCGAGGCGGAAATCGTCGCCAGGCTGCGGCCATGGCAACCCTGCTTCGCGACGATGATCCGCGAGGCGCCGCCGCGATTCAGTTGCCCCCATTTGCGCGCCAGTTTGATCGCCGCTTCACAGGCCTCGCTGCCGCTATTGAGCAGGTAAGCCTGATCGCTGGAAGTGCTGGCGCACAGGCGCTCGGCAAGGCTGAGCACGCCGCGGTTGTGCAGATTGAAACCGGGATTGATCAACGCCTGGGCCTGACTGGCGATGGCCTTGACCAGCGCCGAAGGGCTGTGGCCGAGGCTGTTGGCGCCGCCGGCCTGGGAGAAGTCGAGATAAGCGCGGTCGTTGCTGTCCCACAACCAGGAGCCCTGGCCGCGCACGAAGACCTGCGCCGGTCGCTCGACGCTGGGCATCAGTCGCTCGGCATTCAGGCTATCGCCTGCCTGGGGTGGACCGGCCTCGAAAGCGAGGTCATCGAGACTCGGCGCCTGACGCCGCAAACTGAACAGATTCATTGCAAAAAACCTCGCTTGAGGTTTTTTGAACCGCCTATGCAAACCCTATCGAAGCAAACGCTATTCATCGCGCTCTCTGGCCCTGTAAGCCTTGTGATTGCGGTTAGACTAGGCTCACTGACGGCTTCGGGCCATTTCGATTTACCAGCATTTTCGATAAGTATTACTTATGGATTTCAAACAACTGCGTTATTTCGTCGCGGTCTACGAAGAGGGCCATGTCGGTCGGGCCGCCGAACGCCTGTCGATTTCGCAACCGGCGCTGTCGCAGCAGATTCGTCAGCTCGAACAGAACCTCGACGTCACGCTGTTCGAACGCAGCAGCAAACGCCTGTTGCCGACCCTTGCCGCGCACACGCTGTACAACCACGCCGTGCCGCTGCTCGACGGTTTGCAGCGGGCGCGGGAAGCGCTGGGCAACTTCAAGGGGCAGGCCTTGCGCACGCTGGCGATCGGCGTACTGCAAACAGTGCACACCAGCCTCGTGCCGCAAATGCTCGAACGGGTGCGCAAGGCGCAGCCGCATCTTGTGGTGCAGATCTATGAACTGACGGGGCTGGAGATCGAGCGCCGTTTGCTCAACGGCTCACTGGACATCGGCATCAGCTACCTGCCGCCGCGCCAACCGGGGCTGCATGGCGTGATGTTGTATGAAGATGAGCTGACGCTGGTCATCCCGGCGGATCACCCGCTGCGTGAATTCAAGAAGGTCTCGATGCGGCAGGCAGCGGAATTGCCGATGTTGCTGCTGGGCGAAGAGTTTCAGATCCGGCAGATCTGGCAGGCGCAACTGACCAGCCTGGGTCGGCGCCCGCAAGTGCAGGCCGAGCTGAACAATATGCTGGGGATTCTCGACAGTCTGCCGCACACCAAGCTGGCAACGGTGCTGCCCGGGCGTTCACAGAAGGAATACGACGAGCAGGATCTGTTGTGGAAGCCGTTGAGCGAACCACGGGTGCCGCTGAAGGTTGGGCTGGTGTGCCGCGATGTGCAACGCCAGCAGGCGTCTTTGACCTTGCTGCGCACATTGCTGGAAGAAGTGATTCAGCGTGAAGACAAACCGTTGAAAGCCGCACCGCCACTGGATCCGCTGGCCTGAAAACTTTTCTTCAGGCAAAAGAAAACCCCGCCGAAGCGGGGCTTTGCAGACTGTTTCCCTGACATCCATTTCACTCCGCCACCCTGGCAGAATCCTACGTGTCCGTGTTGTTGCTTTGCGCTTCCTGCGCGACGTCCATGAGTTGTAGATTAGCTGTGGATCCAATCTACGCCTATGGGAGAACAGCAGCACGTCATGTAAGAGAATGCTTACATGACGTTACATCATCAGAACTGCTCAGCATTCAGCAGGAACAGCGACTCGCTACCCGCCTTCACCGACGCGCTCAACGAGTGGATACGCGGCAGCAGACGGGCGAAATAGAACCGTGCGGTGCCCAGCTTGCTGGCGTAGAAATCGTCCTGCGCTTCTTTGCCCAGTGCGGCTTTCGCCATCAGTGCCCACATGTAGGCATAGGCGGTGTAGCCGAACGCTTGCAAATATTCGACCGAGGCCGCGCCGATTTCGTTCGGATTGGTTTTCGCCCGATCCAGCAGCCACGCCGTCAGCTCGTCGAGGGTGCTGACGGCATCGTTCAGCGGCTTGGTGAATTCGCCGAGGTCAGCGCTGGCGGTCGCGGTGAAGTGGCGGATCTCGTCGGCGAACAGCTTGTAGAACGCGCCACCGCTACCGACGATCTTGCGCCCGACCAGGTCCAGCGCCTGAATGCCGTTGGTGCCTTCGTAGATCTGGGTGATGCGCACGTCACGCACCAGTTGCTCCTGCCCCCACTCGCGAATGTAACCGTGGCCGCCGAAAATCTGCTGGCCGTGGACGGTGGTTTCCAGGCCCAGGTCGGTGAGGAATGCCTTGGCCACCGGAGTCAGCAGCGCGACCAGATCTTCTGCGCGCTTGCGGGTGGTCGCGTCTTCGCTGAACTTGGCGGTGTCGAGTTGCATCGCCACATAAGTGGAGAAGGCGCGACCGCCCTCGTTCGAGGCTTTCATGGTCAGCAGCATGCGACGCACGTCCGGGTGAACGATGATCGGGTCGGCAACCTTGTCCTTGTTCTGCGCGCCGGTCGGCGAACGGCTTTGCAGACGATCACGAGCGTATTCAACGGCGTTCTGATAGGAACGCTCGCCGCTGGCCAGGCCTTGAATACCGACGCCCAGGCGCTCGTAGTTCATCATGGTGAACATCGCCGCCAGGCCCTTGTTCGGCTCGCCGACCAGATAGCCCACAGCTTCATCGAAGTTCATCACGCAGGTCGCGGACGCCTGGATGCCCATCTTGTGTTCGATCGAACCACAGTTCGCCGGGTTGCGCGCGCCCAGGCTGCCATCGGCATTGACCATGAACTTCGGCACCAGGAACAGCGAAATGCCTTTCGGGCCAGCAGGTGCGTCCGGCAGTTTCGCCAGCACCAGGTGGATGATGTTCTCGGTCAGGTCGTGCTCACCGCCGGTGATGAAGATCTTGGTGCCGCTGACCTTGTAGGAACCGTCGGCCTGCGGTTCGGCCTTGGTGCGGATGATGCCCAGGTCGGTGCCGGCGTGCGGCTCGGTCAAGCACATGGAACCGGCCCAGATGCCGGCGTACATGTTCGGCAGGTAGGCGGCCTTCAGCTCTTCGCTGGCGTGGGCGTTGATCGACAGGCAGGCGCCGGCGGTCAGCATCGGGTACAGGCCGAACGACAGACTGGCGGAGTTGACCATCTCTTCGACCTGCGCCGAGACAGCCTTGGGCATGCCCATGCCGCCGTAGGCCGGATCGCCACCGACACCGACCCAGCCGCCTTCAGCGTAAGTCTGATAGGCCTGTGGGAAACCGGCCGGGGTGCTGACGGCACCGTCCTTCCAGTGGCAGCCTTCTTCGTCGGCCGCACGGCTCAGTGGCGCGATGCTTTTGCTGGTGACCTTGCCGGCTTCTTCGAGAATGGCTTCTACGGTTTCTGCATCGACAGTCTCGGCCAAGGCCGGCAGTTCGGCCCAGAGTTTGGCGACTTCGAATACTTCATTGAGGACGAAGCGCATATCGCGCAGCGGCGCTTTGTAGTCAGCCATGGCAAACCTCGCAAGATCTAAACAGGTGATTCGTGGAAGAGTGTTTTCGTTGAGGCCGAGTGTACCTCAACAACTTTTGCGACACATAGGGTCAACCGGTGACTGATTTGTTATTTTTGGTCACCAGCATTCAGAGATAAAAGAAAGCCCGCAATCAGCGGGCTTTTGAGTGATAACGTGCGGCTTGAGTCAGCCAGCAGCGCTGTCCATCCGCACCGCGCCGCGACGGTTCTGTCCGAACGCCATGACGCAGTTACGCCCGGCGCCCTTGGCACTGTATAACGCCTGGTCGGCGGACTTGAGGACTTCTTCCGGCGTCCGTTGCTCGACGCGCTCGGCGACGCCGATACTGACCGTGACCGACACACTGGAAGCACCGCTGCCGCTACGACGCTGACGACCTTGCTGATCGTCCTGCGGACGGTTCTCCTGATTGCGCAACTGGATGTTATAGGAGGCAATCGACTCGCGAATCACCTCCAGATGCGGCATGCACTCCTCGAGGGTTTTGCCCGCAAACACCAAGGCGAATTCCTCACCACCATAGCGATATGCCCTACCGCCACCGCTGATTTTCGACAGCTTGCTGGCGACCAGTCGCAACACTTGATCACCGACATCGTGACCGTGGGTGTCGTTGAATTTCTTGAAGTGATCGACGTCGCTCATCGCCAGCACATAGTTGCGGCCCAGACGCTGCATTCGCTCATTGAGCGCGCGCCGCCCCGGCAGACCGGTGAGTTCATCGCGGAAGGCCATTTGATAGGCCTCATGCGCCACGGCAGCGGCAATCATCAGCATCACCTGACTGCACATGATGTTCAGGGTGAACGGCAGGATGAAAGTTTTCGGCAGCATCCAGAACACCCCGAGCAACCCGACCAGCTGTGCCGCGTGCAGCGGGCGCGGATTGCGCCAGTATTGCCAGGCCAACAGCAGGAACGCCGAAAGAAACACCGGATAGGACATCTGGATCAGGCTCATCCAGGCGCCGTGGAGCGCCGGCCAGCGGATTTCCGAGAGCCACATCAGCAGCGCCTGCGGATAACTTTGTTCAAGCCCCAGAGCAACACTGCCAAAGGCCAGCAACACGGCGAAGCGCGCGACCATGTCCTGAAACAGATGGGTACGTTCCTGCCACGCCGCGAACAGCCCGAACAGCAACGGCAACAGCAGACAGACCAGGTGAAACACCACGGCGGCGTCTTCGCGCACCTTGCCATTGTCGCGGTAATAGTCGGTCTGGGTGTCGAGCAAGAAGTAGGCGATGTACACCGTGAGCATCAGAAACAGCTCGCGCTGACGTCGGTAAACCGCACAGTAAGCGCCGCCCAACAGCAGAACCAGGGTCGGCAACACGTTGAACAGCGAAGTGAAGAACACGTTGAGGTCTTTGACGTACGCAGCCGCCAACCCCGCGAGCAACAACAGCAGTGAAGGTAGGAAATGGCTGAAACGTACAGCGGAAGAACGCGGCAAGGGTAAAGCTCCGACCCGTCATATCAAAGAGATGGCATTGTGCCTGCAATGTGGCCAGTTAAGCACACACAATGTGATCCAGATCACACGCAGTCTCTTTAACGGCAGAAAACCCGGGTTTCTGAGCGATTCAGCAACAAAAAAACCGCTGCCCCCCGAGGGAGCAGCGGTTTTCGTCAGACCGCGTTGAGGCTTAGTAGCCCAGGGCGAAGTCTTCTTCTTTCATGTCCATCAGGTTGTTGGCGCCCGACAGCATGGTGGCCACGTGGGTACGGGTACGTGGCAGGATTCGCTGGAAGTAGAAGCGCGCGGTTTGCAGCTTGGCGGTGTAGAACGCAGCGTCGCCGGTGCCTTCTGCCAGCTTCTCGGCTGCCAGACGTGCCATGTCGGCCCAGAAGTAGGCCAGGCAGGCGTAACCGGAATACATCAGGTAGTCCACGGAGGCCGCGCCGACTTCTTCGCGATCTTTCATGGCAGCCATACCGACCTTCATGGTCAGCTCGCCCCATTCCTTGTTCAGTGCAGCCAGCGGTGCAACGAACTCTTTGACGGCTTCGTTGCCTTCGTTGTTCTGGCAGAACTTGTGGACGATCTTGGTGAAGCCCTTCAGGGCCTCGCCTTGAGTCATCAGCACTTTACGGCCCAGCAGGTCGAGTGCCTGGATGCCGGTGGTGCCTTCGTACAGCATCGAAATGCGGCTGTCGCGAACGTTCTGCTCCATGCCCCACTCGGCGATGAAGCCGTGGCCACCGTAGATCTGCACGCCGTGGTTGGCGGCTTCGAAACCGACTTCGGTCATGAACGCCTTGGCGATCGGCGTCATGAACGCCAGCAGTGCGTCGGCCTTCTTCTTCTCTTCTTCGTCGACGCCGTATTTGACGATGTCGACCTGTTTGGCGGTGAAGTACACCATCGCACGGTTGCCTTCGGCGAAGGCCTTCATGGTCAGCAGCATGCGACGTACGTCAGGGTGCACGATGATCGGGTCAGCGGCCTTGTCCGGCGCTTTCGGGCCAGTCAGGGAGCGCATTTGCAGACGATCGCGAGCGTATTTCAGGCCACCCTGGAAGCCGATCTCGGCGTGGGCCAGACCTTGCAGCGCGGTACCCAGACGTGCGGTGTTCATGAAGGTGAACATGCAGTTCAAGCCTTTGTTCGCCGGGCCGATCAGGAAACCGGTGGCACCGTCGAAGTTCATCACGCAAGTGGCGTTGCCGTGGATGCCCATCTTGTGTTCCAGCGAACCGCAGCTCACTGCGTTGCGCGCACCGAGGGTGCCATCGGCGTTCGGCAGGAATTTTGGAACGATGAACAGGGAAATGCCTTTGGTGCCAGCCGGAGCGTCCGGCAGGCGGGCCAGTACGATGTGGACGATGTTGTCGGCCATGTCGTGTTCACCGGCCGAGATGAAGATCTTGGTCCCGGAAACCTTGTAGGAACCATCGGCCTGAGGTTCGGCCTTGGTGCGCAGCATGCCCAGGTCGGTGCCGCAGTGCGGTTCGGTCAGGCACATGGTGCCGGTCCATTCGCCGGAAACCAGTTTGGTCAAATAGGCTTCTTGCTGCTCAGGGGTACCGTGCTCGGAGATGGTGTTCATCGCGCCGTGGGACAGGCCTGGGTACATGCCCCACGACCAGTTGGCTTCACCGACCATTTCGCTCACAGCCAGACCCAACGACTCCGGCAGACCTTGACCGCCGTGCTCGACGTCGTGCGCCAGGCTTGGCCAGCCGCCTTCGACGAATTGCTTGTAGGCTTCTTTGAAGCCCGTCGGGGTTTTCACACCGGACTCGCTCCAGGTGCAGCCTTCGAGGTCGCCCACACGGTTCAGCGGTGCCAGTACCTGCTCACAAAACTTGGCGCCTTCTTCAAGAATGGCGTCAACCATGTCCGGCGTTGCTTCGGAGCAAGCTGGAAGGCTCTGATAGTGCGCTTCGTAGCCGAGCAGTTCGTCACGAACGAAGCGAATATCACGCAAGGGGGCCTTGTAGTCAGGCATAGCGATAAACCTCTGCTGATGTAACCGGGAATGAACGACCGCGTTGATTTGTTGTGACGGTCAAACAGTTGTTTGAAACATACGTTTACGCCGAAATCTTGTCAAGCGTCGATCTTTTGCCGTTCGTCATGACTTTTTTCAAATGCCGGACACGGCAAACCGCCATGAACTGCAAAGCGTCACGGGCAATGAAAAAAGATTAGTTGAGGGAGAAGGACTTACAACGAAAAACGCCGCGACAAGACGCGGCGTTCGGCAGGCAGGAGGCGCGAAAAGTCAGGCAAACGTATCGATGATCGTACCGAGCATTTCATCGGAAGCCTTGGCGACCTTGGTGCCCAGCTCTACCTGAAACTTGCCCTGGGCCATTTCGGCCATGGCGCTGCCCGGATCCATTTGCTGACTGCGGTCGATACCGCGCAGACGATCGACCTGCGCTTCGGAAGACTGGCTGGTGACCGAACGCTCGATGGTGTTGTTAGCGATCTGGCTGGCCGCCTGATCGACACGGTTCTGACCGGTCTGAATCGTGCTCAAACCCGCATAAAAAGCTGTGTTACCGGAGATTTCCATGGGAGCTCTCATCCTTGGGAAGGATCAATGGTTGCCATTGAAGCAGAGGCGCCAGAAAAACACCCGTCAAAAATACTGATAGCACAGTGCCTTGTCATAGCCAAAAACATTAATCGAGCAGATCGAGTTGCAGATGATCAGCCACCGCCTCGGCGCTAAGCGACTTCAGTCTCGGTACCCGCCCCAGACACGGCGCTGGAAGCCGCTCGGCCAGCGTCGCCAGATTCTCTTCCAGACGCGAGGTTTTCGGATCGATGATATTGGCCACCCAACCGGCCAGTTGCAGGCCATCGCGGGCAATCGCCTCGGCCGTCAGCAGCGCATGACTGATACAGCCCAGGCGCACACCCACCACCAGAATCACCGGCAGCTTCAACGCGATGGCCAGATCCGACAGATTGTCCTGATCGGCCAACGGCACCCGCCAGCCACCCGCCCCTTCGATCAACGTGAAATCGGCATTCAGCGCCAGAATTTCGCGCATCGGCGCCAGCAACGATTGCACGGTCAGCGCGACGCCGGCCTCACGCGCTGCCAGATGCGGCGCGATGGCCGGCTCGAATGCCACCGGATTGACCTGTTGATAAGTCAGCGGCACCGAACACTCGGCGAGCAACGCCAGCGCATCGGCATTGCGCAAACCCTTGGGCGTTACCTCGCAACCCGAAGCCACCGGTTTCCCCGCCGCCGTACTCAGCCCTGCCGAGCGCGCAGCATGCAGCAACCCGGCAGCCACGGTGGTCTTGCCGACATCGGTGTCAGTCCCGGTGATGAAATAGGCTGCGCTCATAAGGGTTTCTCCAACACGGCGTAGACCACCTGGTAAGTCGCCGGCAATCCCTGTGCCTGACGGAACTGCTCGTAAGCCTCGACCAGACCGAGAATCCGCGCGCGTCCGGTCAAGCCACCCGGCCGACCGGGGTTCAGATTGTGCGCGCCGAGTGCCTTGAGTTCGTGAGTCAGGCTGCGCACATCCGGGTAGTGCAACACATGCGCCTGATTCTGCAGACTCACCGTACGCAAGCCACTGGCGGCACACAACTGCTCATACCGGGCGAATTCGCGGAAGCGGTTGACGTGCACCAGACCATCGACCTGCCGCCAACTGTCGCGCAACTCGTACAAGGTCCCTACACAAAGACTAGCAAACGCGAAAATCCCGCCGGGTCTCAGCACTCGAAAGGCTTCGCTGAGCACCGACTCGAAGTCCGCACACCACTGCACCGCGAGGCTGGAGAAGATCAGCTCGCACGTCGAATCCTGCAACGGCAGACGCTCCGCATCACCCGCGATGAAATGCTGCGCACCGCCCAATGGCCGTGCGTGATTGAGCATGCCCTCGGCGATATCCAGCGCCAGCCCCTGACCTTCGACATATCGCTCGGCCAATGCGCGAGTGAAATAGCCGGTGCCGCAGCCCAGATCCAGCCAGCGTGCCGGCACAAAACCCGCTGGCAAGCGCGCGAGCAACTGCGAACCGACGTCGCGCTGCAACTCGGCAACGCTGTCGTAGCTGGCCGCCGCACGGGAGAAAGAGGCCGCGACCTGGCGCTTGTCGGGCAAGCCGCCGGGCAGCGCAACAAGAGACAAATCAGTCATCACCGCGCTCGTGTAGAAATGCCTGGATCGCTCCCGCCACGCCATGGGGGTCTTCCAGAAGAAATGCATGACTGGCCTGTTCGATCAGACCAATTTCGATATCCGGCAACAGGGCGAACAACGCCCCCGCCGCTTCTGCCGGCACCAGGCCGTCCTGCCCGGCGAACAGGTGCAACTGCGGGCCGCGAAACGCCTGCAACGCTTCCCGGGTATCCAGCTGTGCGAGCAATTCCAGCCCGGCCATCAAGATCTCAGCCGCCGCATTCGGCGCACCGCCGAGCATCAGCCGCGACATGCCGCGCGGGTCCTGCGCGCCCTGAGCACACAACAACGAGAACCGTTTTAGGGTCATCCGCGGGTCGGTCTGGCAGCTGGCGAGAAATGCATCGAACGTCTCGCCCGGCATCGCACTCGGCCAATGCTCATGGGCGACAAATGAAGGATTGCTCGCCAGCGTCAGCAGACCGCAGCAACGCTCGCCGCGCCGTGCTGCCAGTTCAGAGGCAAGCATGCCGCCCAGCGACCAACCGCCCAGCCACACGTCTTGAGGAATACATTCATCGAGTTCGTCGAGCCAGTCCTGCAAGTCGCTGGAATCGAGCTCCGGCAACGGCTCGATCTCGACATGCAGATGCTCGTCGAGCCCTTGCAATGCCGCGGCCAAGGGCTCCAGCGGCGAAACGCCGAGGCCCCAGCCGGGCAGCAGAATCAGGCGATCACGCATGGCTTGGCTCCGACGACAGTTGGGCAAAGCAATCGGCCAGTCCTTCTAACAATAGCTGCACCTGCGCCTCGCTGTGAGCGGCGGTCAGGGTCACGCGCAGGCGTGCACTTCCTGCCGGGACGGTAGGCGGACGGATTGCCGTGACCATCAAACCGCGTTCGCGCAGCATCTGCGACAGGCGCACGGCTCGACCGGCGTCGCCGATCAGGATCGGCTGGATCGGGGTGAAGCTGTCCATCAGCTGCAGACCGATCTGCTCGGCCCCTCGACGAAATTGGCGGATCAGCAGGTTAAGGTGCTCACGTCGCCAATGCTCGCTGCGCAGTAATTCCAGACTTTTCAGCGTCGCACAGGCCAACGCCGGTGGCTGGCTGGTGGTGTAGATGTAGGGCCGGGCGAACTGGATCAGGCTTTCGATCAGCTCTTCGCTGCCGGCGACGAAAGCACCGGCGGTGCCGAACGCCTTGCCGAGGGTGCCAACCAGCACCGGCACATCGTCCTGACTCAAGCCGAAATGCTCGACGATCCCGCCGCCATTGGCACCGAGCGGGCCGAAGCCATGAGCATCATCAACCATCAGCCACGCGCCTTTGGCCTTGGCCTCACGCGCCAGCGCCGGCAGATCGGCAAGATCGCCGTCCATGCTGAACACGCCGTCGGTGACCACCAGCTTGTTGCCGGTGGCTTTCTCCAGGCGCTTGGCCAGGCTGTCGGCGTCGTTGTGCAGATAACGATTGAAACGCGCGCCGGACAACAGACCGGCATCCAGCAACGAGGCGTGATTGAGGCGGTCTTCCAACACCGTATCGCCCTGCCCCACCAATGCCGTGACCGCACCGAGGTTGGCCATGTAGCCAGTGGTGAACAGCAAAGCACGTGGCCGGCCAGTGAGATCGGCGAGGGCTTCTTCCAGGGCGTGATGCGGGCCGCTGTGGCCGATCACCAGATGCGACGCTCCGCCACCGACGCCCCAGCGCTCGGCACCGGCGCGCCAGGCTTCGATCACCTGCGGGTGATTGGCCAGTCCGAGGTAGTCGTTGTTACAGAACGCCAGCAACGGCTGGCCGTCGACCACCACTTCAGGCCCTTGCGGGGACTCGAGCAACGGACGCTGGCGGTAGAGATTTTCGGCACGGCGGGCAGCAAGGCGTGCGGCGAGATCGAAAGACATGCAGGCCTCGACTTTCAAGTGACACAGATTCCCTGTGGGAGCGGGCTTGCTCGCGAAGGCGGTCTGACATTCAACGGTAATGTCGACTGCACTGACGCTTTCGCGAGCAAGCCCGCTCCCACAGGGGTTTTGCATTCCTTCAGAGAAATCCGCGCAGGTTTAGACCGCCGCGTTATAGAACTGCTCGCTGCTCTTCTGCTCCACCAGCGCCTGCTCGATCGCGGCCTGATGCACTTCATCGGCATGCTCTTCGCGCGCTTCCGGTTGAATGCCCAGACGCGCGAACAGTTGCATGTCCTTGTCGGCCTGCGGGTTGGCGGTGGTCAGCAGTTTGTCGCCGTAGAAAATCGAGTTGGCACCGGCGAAGAACGCCAACGCCTGCATCTGCTCGTTCATCGCTTCGCGGCCGGCGGACAGGCGTACGTGGGATTGCGGCATGAGGATGCGCGCCACGGCGAGCATGCGGATGAAGTCGAACGGATCGACGTCATCGGCGTTTTCCAGCGGCGTGCCGGCGACCTTCACCAGCATGTTGATCGGCACCGACTCCGGATGCTCCGGCAGGTTGGCCAACTGGATCAGCAGGTTGGCGCGGTCGTCCAGCGACTCGCCCATGCCGAGAATGCCGCCGGAGCAGATCTTCATCCCCGACTCACGCACGTAGGCCAGCGTCTGCAAGCGTTCGCTGTAGGTGCGGGTGGTGATGATGCTGCCGTAGAACTCAGGCGAGGTGTCGAGGTTGTGGTTGTAGTAATCGAGGCCAGCCTTGGCCAGCGCCTCGGTCTGTTCCTGATCGAGACGACCGAGGGTCATGCAGGTTTCCAGGCCCATGGCCTTCACGCCTTCAACCATCTTCAGCACATACGGCATGTCTTTGGCCGACGGGTGCTTCCACGCGGCCCCCATGCAGAAACGGGTCGAGCCGATGGCCTTGGCGCGAGCAGCCTCTTCGAGGACTTTCTGCACTTCCATCAGCTTTTCTTTTTCCAGGCCGGTGTTGTAGTGACCGGACTGTGGGCAGTACTTGCAGTCTTCCGGGCAGGCGCCGGTCTTGATCGACAGCAGCGTGGAAACCTGCACGCGATTGGCGTTGAAATGTGCACGGTGCACCGTCTGCGCCTGGAACAGCAAGTCGTTGAATGGCTGTACGAAGAGCGCTTTGACTTCGGCTAAAGACCAGTCGTGACGCAGGGTGGCAGAGGTGCTGGCGCTCATGGGCAGTTCCTTGGTTATGCTTGGCTGGCGGCTGCGGGAACGGAATACCCACAGGCGCGACACGGATGTTCGGCATATTTAAGGAAGAGTCATGCGCTGTCAACCACGAGACGAAGCACAGGTTTACATCTGTTTAAAAAACATACAAAGCTGTTTGTTGTGCGATGAGCCCGCAGAAGCAGAAGTGCCAATCTGCGTCGCCTGCGAAACCGATCTGCCCTGGCTCGGCGACCACTGCCAGACCTGCGCCTTGCCGCTGCCCAGCGCTGGCCTGACCTGCGGCGGATGCCTGCTAGAGCCGCCGGCGTTCGAACAGGTGGTGGTGCCGTGGCGCTATGACTTCCCGGTGGACAGTCTGATTACGCGTTTTAAACACAACGCGAAATGGCCGTTTGGTCACTTGCTCGCCGACGTTGCCGGACAATACCTGCAACATCGCTTCGATGAAGGTTTGCCGCGACCCGATGTGTTGTTGCCGGTGCCACTGGCGAGCAAACGTCTGCGCCAACGCGGGTTCAATCAAGCGGCGATGCTCGGGCGATGGTTGAGCCAACAGCTGGATCTGCCTTTTGAGGAACATGCTCTACGGCGGGTCCACGACACCAGCGCCCAGCAGGATCTCGACGCCAAGGCGCGCAAGCGCAATTTGCGTCACGCCTTCGCTGTGGCCCCTGACGCCGAGGTGAAAGGTCGGCACTTCGCGTTGATTGATGATGTGCTGACCACCGGCGCCACGGCCCAGGCACTGGCGCGATTGTTGAGGGATGCGGGCGCTGCAAGAGTCGACGTCTATTGTCTGGCCCGCACGCCAAAACCCGGAAACTGAAACCGACACAATCCCTTGTAGGAGTGAGCCTGCTCGCGATAGCGCAATTACTGCCAACATTGATGCTGACTGTTCCACCGCCATCGCGAGCAGGCTCACTCCTACAAGAGCACTGTGTTTGGCTTGACTGATGCGTCGCAAGCCGCCAACTTCACTCTCCACCGCCACTGTGAAAAAGCACCCACCAATGTCCCTGCCCACCCTGCTCTCCCAGCACATCGTCCGCCGTCCGCAGCGCATCGCCCTGCTGCAACACATTGTCGAACAGGGCTCGATCACCCGCGCCGCAAAAAGCGCCGGGCTGAGTTACAAAGCGGCGTGGGATGCGATTGATGAGCTGAACAACCTGGCGCAGAAACCGCTGGTGGAACGTGCGGTCGGCGGCAAGGGCGGCGGCGGTGCCAGATTGTCCAGCGAAGGCGAACGGGTGTTGCGTCTGTACCAAAAGCTGCAAGCTTTACAGGCGCAGGTGCTGGAGGCCGCTGAGGACGCCAGCGATCTGGATCTGCTTGGGCGATTGATGCTCAGAACCAGCGCGCGCAACCAGTTGCACGGCAAAGTCGTGGCTATCGAGGGTCAGGGCCGCAACGACCTAATTCGCCTCGAACTGGCCGAAGGCCTGTGGATCAACGCGCAGATCACCCACGACAGCACCGTGCACCTGGAACTGCAACCGGGCACCGAAGTGGTGGCCTTGATCAAGGCTGGCTGGCTTGAACTACTGCCCCCGGAGCAAGTTGCAACATCTGGACACAATCTTCTGAGCGGCACTATCGAAGCCATTCTCGATGCCGAAGACGGCCCCAGCGAAGTGCGCATCGCCCTGCCCAACGGCCAGACGCTCTGCGCTCTGGCGGAGCCGCTGCAGCTTCGCACCCGCGGGCTGAGTGTCGAGCAACCGGTGCAGGTGCAGTTCTCGCCGTCCAATGTGCTGATCGGCACGCCGCTGTAATAAGGCGCTGCAACGAAAGCGTAATCGACGCTCATTAAGGTGGCTGCCAAAACCAAGCAGGGAGCCTGATGTGAGCCTATTAGAAGAAAACCAATCCACAGATCTGGAAAAGATGGTCGGCCTCAGCCGTCGCGGTTTCATCAGCGCCGGTGCGCTGTGCGGCGCCGCCATGTTCCTCGGCGGCAACCTGCTGAGCCGCAGCGCGCTGGCCACCGGCATCAGCGCCGGCAACAGCCGCCTGCTCGGTTTCGAGAGCATTCCCGCCGCGACCACCGATGTCATCAGCCTGCCCAAGGGCTACAAGTCCTCTGTGCTGATCAGTTGGGGTCAGCCGCTGCACAAGAACGGCCCGGCGTTCGATCCGAGCGGCAATGGCACCGCCGCCGCCCAGGAAGTGCAGTTCGGCGACAACAACGACGGCATGAGCCTGTTCGAATTCCCCGACGACCGAAACCGTGCGTTGATGGCGATCAACAACGAATACACCAATTATCGCTACCTCTACCCGCACGGCGGCATGCCGCAATCGGCCGAAGACGTGCGCAAGGCGCTGGCCTGTGAAGGCGTGTCGGTGATCGAAGTGCAGCGCAGGAACGGCCAATGGCAGTTCGTCCAGGGCTCGCGCTACAACCGCCGCATCCACGGCAACTCGCCGCTGCGCATCAGCGGCCCGGCGGCTGGTCACGAGCTGATGAAGACGGCCGCCGACAAGCACGGCAAGAGAGTCCTCGGCACCTTCCAGAACTGCGCCAACGGCAAGACACCGTGGGGCACCTATCTGACCTGCGAAGAAAACTTCACCGATTGCTTTGGCAGCAGCAACGCCCAGCAGCAGTTCGACCCGGCGCAAAAGCGCTACGGCGTGTCGGCCGCCAGCCGCGAGATCAACTGGCACCCGTTCGACCCGCGCTTCGACATGGCCAAGAACCCCAACGAACTCAACCGTCACGGCTGGGTGGTCGAGATCGATCCGTTCGATCCGCAATCGACCCCGGTCAAGCGCACCGCCCTCGGCCGCTTCAAGCATGAAAACGCCGCACTGGCCGAGACCGATGACGGTCGCGCCGTGGTGTACATGGGCGACGACGAGCGTGGCGAGTTCATCTACAAGTTTGTCAGTCGCGACCGCATCAACCATCGCAATGCGAAAGCCAACCGCGACATCCTCGACCACGGCACGCTGTATGTGGCCAGGTTCGACGCCGGCGACGGCAACCCGGATCACCCGAAAGGCCAGGGCCAGTGGATCGAACTGACCCACGGCAAGAACGGCATCGACGCCAGCAGCGGTTTCGCCGATCAGGCCGAAGTGCTGATCCACGCCCGCCTCGCCGCCAGTGTGGTCGGCGCCACGCGCATGGACCGCCCGGAATGGATCGTGGTCAGCCCGAAGGACGGCCAGGTTTATTGCACCCTGACCAACAACGCCAAGCGCGGCGAAGACGGGCAGCCGGTGGGCGGGCCGAACCCGCGCGCGAAGAACGTCTACGGACAGATCCTGCGCTGGCGCACCGACCGCGACGATCATGCGGCGAAAACCTTCGCCTGGGACCTGTTTGTGGTCGCCGGCAACCCGGGTGTACACGCCGGCACGCCGAAGGGCGGCTCGTCGAACATCACCCCGCAGAACATGTTCAACAGCCCGGACGGTTTGGGCTTCGACAAGGCCGGGCGCTTGTGGATTCTCACAGATGGCGATTCGAGCAACGCCGGGGACTTTGCCGGGATGGGCAACAACCAGATGCTCTGCGCCGATCCGAAGACCGGCGAAATTCGCCGGTTCATGGTCGGGCCGATTGGTTGCGAAGTCACCGGGATCAGCTTCTCGCCGGATCAGAAAACCCTGTTTGTCGGGATTCAACATCCAGGCGAAAACGGTGGTTCGACCTTCCCCGAGCATCTGCCGAATGGCAAGCCGCGCTCATCGGTGATGGCGATTACCCGTGAGGATGGCGGGATCATCGGCGCCTGATAAATCGCTTTCGCGAGCAGGCTCGCTCCCACATTGGATCGGCTGAGTGCATGAGATGGTCGGCACACCGGATATCCACTGTGGGAGGGGGCTTGCTCCCGAAGAGGCCCTTCCAGGCAGCCCACTATTCAAGGCAAAACCCTCAACTCCCACAGTCTGCGCTACCATGCTGGGCCGGACGCGGCAGCCTGCTGCGCGCAGGAGTCAGCATGGCCCACCCGTTTGAAACCCTCACACCCGATCTCGTACTCGATGCCGTCGAAAGCATCGGGTTTCTCAGTGATGCGCGCATTCTCGCGCTCAACAGCTACGAGAACCGCGTCTATCAGGTCGGCATCGAAGACTCCGAACCGCTGATCGCCAAGTTCTACCGTCCGCAACGCTGGACCAACGAAGCCATCCTCGAAGAACACCAGTTCACCTTCGAACTGGCCGACGTCGAAATCCCGGTGGTGGCGCCGCTGATCCACAACGGCCAGACCCTGCACGAACACGCCGGTTTCCGTTTCACCCTGTTTCCGCGTCGCGGCGGCCGTGCGCCGGAGCCGGGCAATCTCGATCAGTTGTATCGTCTCGGCCAGTTGCTCGGGCGTATTCATGCGGTCGGCGCGACCAAGCCGTTCGAACACCGTGAAGCACTGGGCGTACAGAACTTCGGCCATGCCTCGCTGGCGACGTTGCTTGAAGGCAACTTCATCCCCAAGAGCCTGCTGCCGGCCTACGAGTCAGTGGCCCGCGACCTGCTCAAGCGGGTCGAAGACGTCTACGCCGCCACGCCGCACCAGAACATCCGCATGCATGGCGACTGTCACCCCGGCAACATGATGTGCCGCGATGAAATGTTCCACATTGTCGACCTCGACGACTGCCGCATGGGCCCGGCCGTGCAGGACATCTGGATGATGCTCGCCGGCGACCGTCAGGAATGCCTCGGGCAACTGTCGGAACTGATGGACGGCTACAACGAATTCCACGACTTCGACCCCCGCGAACTGGCGCTGATCGAACCGCTGCGCGCCCTGCGCCTGATGCACTACAGCGCCTGGCTGGCGCGGCGCTGGGACGACCCGGCATTCCCGCACAGTTTTCCGTGGTTTGGTACGGAACGGTATTGGGGTGATCAGGTGCTGGCGCTGCGTGAACAGCTGTCCGCGCTGAATGAGGAGCCACTGAAACTCTTCTGATTCACCACAAACCTTTGTGGGAGGGGGCTTGCTCCCGAAGGCGGTGTGTCAGGCAATTATTCTGCTGCTGATACACCGCATTCGCGAGCAAGCCCGCTCCCACATTTGGCCAGTGTTCACAAATTCAAAACTCATTCGCCACCAAATCTCCTTACAATCCCTGCTTTGTCAGCTGCCTAAGCAAGGATTCTGCATGCAAGCCGCCAACCCGCGTCGCGGGTACATTCTGGGCCTGAGCGCCTACATCATCTGGGGCCTGTTCCCGATCTACTTCAAAGCCATCGCCGAAGTCCCCGCTGTCGAGATCATCATTCACCGCGTGTTGTGGTCGGCACTGTTCGGCGCACTGTTGCTGATGGTGTGGAAGCATCCGGGCTGGTTGCGCGAGTTGCTCGACAACCCCAAGCGTCTGGCGATCCTCGCCCTGAGCGGCACCCTGATCGCGGCCAACTGGCTGACATACGTATGGTCGGTGAACAACGGGCGCATGCTCGAAGCGAGCCTCGGTTACTACATCAACCCGCTGGTCAACGTGCTGTTGGGGATGCTGATTCTCGGCGAACGCCTGCGGCGCATGCAGTGGATTGCGGTGGGGCTGGCAGCCATCGGCGTGGCGCAGCAGGTGTGGCAGGTCGGCAGTCTGCCGTGGGTGTCGCTGGTGCTGGCGCTGACCTTCGGTTTTTACGGTCTGATCCGCAAACAGGCGCCGGTCAAGGCCTTGCCGGGGCTGGTGGTGGAAACCTGGATGCTGGTGCCGATCGCTGTGGCCTGGCTTCTGTTTAACCAGACCGCCACCAGCGCACAACCGGAGTTCTGGACCACCTCGCAAGCCTGGTGGCTGGTCGCGGCGGGGCCGGTGACGCTCATCCCGCTGGTATGCTTCAACGCCGCTACCCGTCATCTGCCCTACACCACCATCGGTTTCCTCCAGTACACCGCGCCAACCCTGGTGCTGCTGCAGGCGGTGCTGCTGTTTGGTGAACACCTGTCGTCGAGTACGCTGATCGCGTTCATCTTCATCTGGGCCGGTCTGGCCGTTTATAGCGTCGATGCAGTGATCAGTTTGCGTCGGCGCAGCTGATCAAAAAACGCACAAAGCTTCGCAGGCCACGGTTCTCGTGGCCTGCGACATTCCTTCCCAAGGTTATCCACAGCGTGATCCCCGCCGTTTGTGCGCAAGTCACTGAATGCTGGCGGTTTTTTGATCAGCATGCTGCAAGCCACGGCCGACGTGGCGTTGCGCCCGGTCTCTACAGGTTATCCACAGGCAGGTGCACGTTAAAACTGGATAACCCTGGCGGCGCTTAAACGTCTGTGCGTAACACCAGTTCGACCATCAGATCATCGGCCAGAGTTTCCAGGCGCGATTGCAGCACATCCAGCGACAGGGTCAGCGGCACCGCCAGAATCGCTTCGGCGTGAAACAACGGCTCGCTGCTCATCGGTGCCGGGCGCACTTCGGTCACCAGCCGTTCGAGGTTCACCCCCTGCTCGCTGAGCAACCGGGTGATGTCGCGCACGATGCCCGGTCGGTCATTGCCGACCAACTCCATGGCGATCGGTTTCCAGGTGCAGGACTGCTCGATACTGCTTTCGGCAATCAGTACGCGAATGCCTTGGGCCGACAGTGCTTGTAAGGAATCGACTAATTCGTCGTAAGCCTCCGCCGGTACGCCCACCCGCAGAATCCCGGCGAACTGCCCGGCCATCCGTGACATGCGGCTTTCCAGCCAGTTGCCGCCGTGCTCGGCGATGCATTGGGCGATGCGCTCGACCTGCCCGGGCTTGTCCGGGGCAAACACAGTGAGTACGAGATGGTCCATGGCGCCGCCCTCTTGTCATGACTTTTGTTATAGAAAGGCAAGTATAGGCAAGCACCGACATTCAGCCGCCATGCTCAAGTGAACAACACTTGTGGCGAGGGAGCTTGCTCCCGCTGGCGGCCGCAGGACGCCCTCTTCAGTCAGTAATATCTTTCGCGGATGCTTCGCACCCGAGCGGGAGCAAGCTCCCTCGCCACAAACGCGGGCTCATCGAAGCTGAATGGAAGCCACACAGTATTTATGTGTACAACTTTTTATATTTAGCTGGAACAATCCGATGGTTTTTTGAGAACATCCCGTTCCGCGACGTGACCGCAATGCGTCATGAGGTCGCAGAACGACGTTATTAGTCTGATTTTCACAAGCGCAACGCATCATGTAGTATGCCTCGGCGCGCACTACATAACGCTGGATCGATGTCTGCCCAAGGCATGTTCGCAACCCTGAAAGCCCCGTCAGCAAGGCCCCCAAGCCGTTGATTGGTCCCAGCCCAGCCGCCAGCAATGGCATGTACTGGTCGGAAGGTTTGTGGTTTAAATGGCCAGAGGCTTCATTGTCAAAATTGAAGAGCTGAAAAGCGAAATAGCTGAGCAGAGTGAGGCAAGCAATGACTGAACACGTTCAAGTCGGTGGCCTGCAGGTCGCCAAAGTCCTGTTCGACTTCGTGAACAACGAAGCCATTCCCGGTACCGGCCTCACCGCCGAAAAATTCTGGGAAGGTGCCGACAAGGTCATTCATGACCTGGCGCCGAAGAACAAAGCCCTACTCGCCAAACGCGATGACTTCCAGGCTCGTCTTGATGCCTGGCATCAGGAGCGTGCTGGTCAGGCGCACGACGCCGTGGCCTACAAAGCCTTCCTGCAAGAAATCGGTTATCTGCTGCCAGAAGCGGCTGATTTCCAGGCAACGACGCAAAATGTCGATGATGAAATCGCCCGTACCGCCGGCCCGCAACTCGTGGTGCCGGTGATGAACGCCCGCTTCGCCCTCAATGCCTCGAACGCCCGCTGGGGTTCGCTGTACGACGCCCTCTACGGCACCGACGCGATCAGCGAAGACGGTGGCGCGGAAAAAGGCAAAGGCTACAACAAGGTGCGTGGCGACAAAGTCATCGCCTTCGCCCGTGCGTTCCTCGACGAAGCGGCGCCCCTGGCCGCTGGCTCCCACGTCGATTCGACGGCTTACAAGATCGTTGACGGCAAACTGCTGGTCACCCTCAAGGGCGGCAGCAACACCGGCCTGCGTGACGATGCTCAACTGATCGGCTTCCAGGGCCCGGCAGACGCGCCGATCGCGATCCTGCTGAAGAACCACGGTCTGCATTTCGAAATCCAGATCGACGCCAGCACCCCGGTCGGCCAGACCGACGCCGCCGGCGTCAAAGACATCCTGATGGAAGCGGCACTGACCACCATCATGGACTGCGAAGACTCCGTGGCTGCCGTCGATGCCGACGACAAAGTGGTGATCTACCGCAACTGGCTCGGCCTGATGAAGGGCGACCTGTCCGAAGAAGTCGCCAAGGGCGGCCAGACCTTCACCCGCACCATGAATCCGGATCGCACCTACACCAAGGTCGATGGCAGTGAACTGACCCTGCACGGTCGCTCGCTGCTGTTCGTGCGTAACGTCGGTCACCTGATGACCATCGACGCGATCCTGGACAAGGACGGCAACGAAGTGCCGGAAGGCATACTCGACGGTCTGGTGACGTGCCTCGCGGCGATGCACAACCTCAACGGCAACACCTCGCGCAAGAACACCCGCACCGGCTCGGTCTACATCGTCAAACCGAAGATGCACGGCCCGGAAGAAGCGGCGTTCACCAACGAGTTGTTCGGTCGCATCGAAGATGTGCTGGGCCTCAAGCGCAACACCCTGAAAGTCGGGATCATGGACGAGGAGCGCCGCACCACGGTCAACCTCAAAGCCTGCATCAAGGCTGCCAGCGAGCGCGTGGTGTTCATCAACACCGGTTTCCTCGACCGTACCGGCGACGAAATCCACACCTCCATGGAAGCTGGCCCGATGGTGCGCAAGGCCGACATGAAGGCCGAGAAGTGGATCGGCGCCTACGAGAACTGGAACGTCGATATCGGTCTGAGCACCGGCCTGCAAGGTCGTGCACAAATCGGTAAAGGCATGTGGGCGATGCCCGACCTGATGGCGGCGATGCTCGAACAGAAAATCGCGCACCCGCTGGCCGGTGCCAACACCGCCTGGGTACCGTCGCCGACCGCCGCTGCGCTGCACGCGCTGCACTACCACAAGGTCGACGTGTTCGCCCGTCAGGCCGAACTGGCCAAGCGTGCCCGTGCTTCGGTAGACGACATCCTGACCATTCCGCTGGCGGTCAACCCGAGCTGGACCCCGGAGCAGATCAAGAACGAACTGGACAACAACGCCCAGGGCATTCTCGGTTACGTGGTGCGCTGGATCGACCAGGGCGTGGGTTGCTCCAAGGTGCCGGACATCAATGACGTCGGCCTGATGGAAGACCGTGCAACGCTGCGCATCTCCAGCCAGCACATCGCCAACTGGCTGCGCCACGGTATCGTCACCGAAGCGCAAGTGATGGAAAGCCTCAAGCGCATGGCGCCAGTGGTTGACCGTCAGAACGCCAACGACCCGCTGTACCGTCCGCTGGCACCGAACTTCGACAGCAACATCGCCTTCCAGGCGGCGGTCGAACTGGTGATCGAAGGCACCAAACAGCCGAACGGCTACACCGAGCCGGTACTGCACCGTCGTCGTCGCGAGTTCAAGAAGGCCAACGGCCTGTAAGTTTGCGCTGATGTGAAAAAGCCCTGATCGAGAGATCAGGGCTTTTTTGTTGGCCGATAAAAATCTCCGGACCACTGGAAATCCCTTGTGGGAGCGGGCTTGCTCGCGAAGACGGACTCACATTCAACATTAATTTCGACAGAAAGGACGCATTCGCGAGCAAGCCCGCTCCCACAGGGGGGCAGTGTTGCCTGAGAGTCAGGGCTCGATGCCTAACTCGTGTTTGACCAGGCCCAGCAACTTCACCGTATCAATCGGCTTGAGCAGAAAGTCCACCACGCTCAGGTGCATCGCGGCGATGGCGTCCTTCACATCGGCATCGCCGGAAACAATGATGATCGGCAACGCCGCCCGCACCGATTCGCGTACCTGGCGGATCAAGTCCAGGCCATCGACGTTGCCCATGCGCAGATCCGTGATCACCAGGCCAATCGAGGGTTTTTCCGCGAGCATCTTCAGTGCGGCTTCACCGCTGGCCGCAGTCATGCAACGAATACCGTCCAACGCGAGAATCTCCGACAACAGCTCCCGGGCGTCCTTGTCGTCATCGACGATCAGTACACGTTGCGGCGGCAAGTCGGGTTCGAGCATTACAGCGCTGAGCGCTTCACGCTCGGCGTCGCTCAAAATATCGTGGTCGGACATGGCATTCTCTACGTTTTCAATTCAGTCACCTGGCACAGTCGTCAGACATCGCTAAGCAGAGCTTCAATGTGCACTTCGTCGGATTTTTTTCCAAGTGGCTGGCGGAGGAATTTCCGACTGTTTTTGTAGGGCACTTCCTAAATGTGCCGAGCGGCAGCCCAAACCTAGACTTACGTCCAATGGGCACCCCGCGCGCAGGGGCCGACCATGGCTGCAACGATCCGACAACAACAATTCGAAAAAGACTGCGGTAATGGTTATGAGTAAAGCGGACGCCTTCACCCAGGCAGGGAAAACCGCGGTGTTGCAGAACATTCAGGGCACTCTGCAATTCCTCCAGCGCTTCCCGCCCTTCAATCAGATGGAACACGCCCACCTGGCTTTTCTGGTGGAACAATGTCAGCTGCGCTTCTATGGCCAGGGCGAAAGCATCATCAAGCCCGCCGACGGGCCGGTCGAATATTTCTACATCGTCAAACAGGGCCGAGTGGTCGGCGAACGCCAGCACATCACCCGGCCCGGCACCGAAACCACCTTCGAGATCACCACCGGCGAATGCTTCCCGCTGGCCGCGCTGATTGGCGAACGGGCGACCCGCACCGAACATCTGGCCAGCGAAGACACCTTCTGCCTGCAGCTGAACAAACCGGCGTTCATCAAACTGTTCGCCCTGTCCAACAGCTTCCGCGATTTCGCTTTGCGCGGGGTCAGCAGCCTGCTCGATCAGGTCAACCAGCAAGTCCAGCAGAAAGCCGTGGAAACCCTCGGCACCCAGTATTCGCTGAACACCCGCCTCGGCGAATTGGCGATGCGCCATCCGGTGACTTGCAGCCCCGACACGCCGTTGCGCGAAGCGGTGAAGCTGATGCACGAGCAACAGGTCGGCAGCATCGTCGCGGTGGATGAGCACAAGGCGCCGCTGGGGATTTTCACCCTGCGTGACCTGCGCGAAGTGGTCGCCAATGGCAGCGGTGATTTCAGCGAAACCATCGAGCGGCACATGACCTGTTCGCCGTTCTTTCTGTCGCCCGATCACAGCGCTTTCGACGCGGCGATTGCCATGACCGAACGGCACATCGCCCACGTTTGTCTGGTCAAGGATCAGCGTCTGTGTGGCGTGGTCTCCGAGCGTGATCTGTTCTCGCTGCAACGGGTCGACCTGGTGCATCTGGCCCGGACCATCCGCAGTGCCCAGCGCCTCGAACAAATGGTGAGCCTGCGCGGCGAGATCGGCCAACTGGTCGAACGCATGCTTGCCCACGGTGCGTCTTCGACGCAGATCACCCACATCATCACCCTGCTCAACGACCACACCGTGTGCCGGGTGATCGAGCTGACCCTCGCCGAAAAAGGCGACCCCGGCGTACCGTTCAGCTGGCTGTGTTTCGGCAGCGAGGGCCGGCGCGAACAGACGCTGCACACCGATCAGGACAACGGCATTCTGTTCGAAGCGCGGGACGCGGCGCATGCGGCGGAGATTCGCGGCAAGCTGCTGCCGATCGCCCAGCAGATCAACCAGAGCCTGGCGCAGTGCGGCTTCAGCCTGTGCAAGGGCAACATCATGGCCGGCAACCCTGAGCTGTGCCTATCCAGAGCAGAATGGGCGCGGCGCTTTGCAGCATTTATCCGCGAGGCGACGCCGGAGAACCTGCTCGGTTCGAGTATCTATTTCGACCTGCGGGTGGTCTGGGGCGACGAAAAAGGCTGCGCGCAACTACGCCGAGGGATTCTCGATCAGGTCGGCGACAACCGTTTGTTCCAGCGTATGCTGGCCGAGAACGCGCTGCGCAATCGTCCGCCCGTGGGGCGTTTCCGCGAATTTGTGCTGGCACGCAAGAACGGCGAGAAAGCCACCCTTGATCTCAAAGTCCAGGGCCTGACGCCCTTCGTCGACGGCGCACGCCTGTTGGCGCTGGCGCATGGCATCGAAACCAACAACACTCTGGAGCGCTTGCGTCAGCTGGTCGAAAAAGAAGTCATCGAACGGCTCGATGGCGCGGCATATGAAGAGGCCTACCACTTCATCCAGCAGACGCGCATGCAGCAGCACCAGATCCAGACCCGTGAGAATCTGCCTTGGTCGAACCGGGTCGATCCCGACAGCCTCAATCATCTGGATCGGCGCATTCTGCGTGAATCCCTGCGCCAGGCCCAGCGTCTGCAAAGCAGCCTGGCTCTGCGGTATCAGCTGTGAGCCTGTTCTCGTGGCTGCGGCCGGCCAGCCCTTTGCTGTCGGCAGACCTGCAACAACGTCTGGCACAACTGCCAACCATCGGCGAACTGAAAGAATGCAGCCTGCGCGAACAGCGCTGGGTGGTGCTCGATCTGGAAACCACCGGGCTGAACCTGAACAAGGATCGCGTGCTGTCGATCGGCGCGGTGGTGATCGAAGACGGCGCAATCGACTTCAGTCAGCAGTTCGAGCGCACCCTGCAATGTCGGGAGCTGAAGCTCAGCCCCAGCGTGTTGATTCATGGCCTGGGGCCGAATGCGATTGCCGCCGGCAGCGACCCGGCCGAGGCGTTGCTGGAGTTCATGGAGTTCATCGGCGACAGCCCGGTGCTGGCGTTTCATGCGCCCTTCGATCAACACATGCTCGGACGCGCATTGAAGGAACACCTGGGTTACAGGCTGCAGAATGTGTTTCTGGATGTCGCGCACATGGCGCCATTGTTGTGCCCACAGGCGAACATTCGCGAGGCCGGCCTGGATGAATGGATCGACTGGTTCAAGCTTGAGGTGTTCGAGCGGCACAACGCGAGTGCCGATGCGCTGGCCACGGCGGAACTGGCGTTGATCCTGTTCAGCCGGGCGCGGCAGCAGCAGATTCATAGTCCGTTGAACCTGCAACAGCGCTTGAGTCAGTGGAAACGCCGTCAGCAGGCGCCTTCCTTCTAGATCTTCGGTGCCGGTACTGGCCTCTTCGCGAGCAAGCCCGCTCCCACACTGGCATGCATTCCCCCTGTGGGAGCGGGCTTGCTCGCGAAGAACGATGATCCGGTCTTACTGATACCACCCGACCAGTGGCCAATTGCTAACCATTCCCACCTCTGCGAGAATCGCGAACAATTCTCGTTGGTTAACACTTCCCAATCGGTGCGTCTGGTGTCGTCAGTCCCAAGCCCTCACAGTGAACTCGTCGGTGCGTTGTATCGCGACCATCGCGGTTGGCTGCTGAGCTGGTTGCGGCGCAACGTGGCGTGCCCGCAGCGGGCCGAAGACCTGAGCCAGGACACCTTCGTACGGCTGCTCGGTCGCGATGAATTGCTGACGCCGCGCGAACCGCGGGCGTTTCTGGTGGCGATCGCCAAGGGCCTGCTGTTCGACTACTTCCGCCGCGCCGCGCTGGAACAGGCATACCTCACTGAATTGATGCTGATCCCCGAAGGCGAACAACCTTCGGTGGAAGAACAGCAACTGATCCTCGAAGACCTCAAGGCCATCGACCGCCTGCTCGGCAAACTGTCGACCAAGGCCAGCGCCGCTTTCCTGTATAACCGCCTCGACGGCCTCGGCCACGCCGAAATCGCCGAGAAGCTTGGCGTCTCGGTGCCGCGTGTGCGGCAGTACCTCGCGCAAGGCATTCGCCAGTGCTACATCGCCCTGTACGGTGAGCCGACATGAACCCGGCCAGTTCCAAACCGGTCTCGGCTCAGGTGCTGGACGCGGCGATTGCCTGGCAGTTGTCGCTGGATTCCGGCAGTCCGCTGGAGCGCGAAGAGTTCGCCAAGTGGCACGCGGCCCATGAAGAACACGCCCGCGCCTGGCGCCAGCTGGGCATGCTCGATCAGCGCTTCAGCGTCGCCAACGGCCCGGCCCGCGCGGCCTTGCTGCAATCGCGCGAAGGCATTCGACGCCGTGTGCGCAAGCTCGGCAGCGGATTGGCCAGCGTGGTGGCGCTCGTCGGTCTGGCGTTGTTTGCCGGTGATCGCTACTTGCCGCTGGATTACTGGCTCGCCGATCAACGCACCGCCACCGGCGAGCAGCGTACGGTGCGCCTGGCCGATGGCACCGTGCTCAACCTCAACACCCACAGCGCGGTGGATGTGCGTTTCGATGCCAGGCAGCGGCTGATCGTGTTGCAGGCAGGCGAGATCATGGTCGAGACCGGCCATGGCGATGCGCGGCCGTTCATTGTCGAAACCCGCGAAGGCAGCATGCGCGCGTTGGGCACGCGGTTTCTGGTCAAGCGTGAAGACCAAGGCACACGCTTGAGCGTGTTGCAGTCGGCGGTGGCGGCGCATCCGCAAAGTCATCCTGAAGAGCAGATCCTGCGCGAAGGCCAGCAAGTGCTGATCCGCAATGACGGCCTCGACACGGTCGCCGCGCTCACGCCCGGCGCCGATGCCTGGACCCGCGGCATGCTGGTGGTGGACAACGCGCGACTGGAAGACCTGGTGCATGAACTGGGTCGTTATCGCCGAGGGCATCTGGGCGTCGCGCCGGAAGTCGCTGACCTGCGCATCACCGGCAGTTTCCCGCTGCACGACACCGACAAGGCCTTGAGTGCGCTGCTGCCGACCCTGCCGGTGCAGATCGAGCGGCATACACCGTATTGGGTCACGGTGGCGAAGGCTGATACCAAGCCTTAAAAAATTCGTTGTCAGGGAAATAGCTATCGCGAGCAGGCTCACTCCTACAGTAGGAATGCGTTCCCCCTGTAGGAGTGAGCCTGCTCGCGATAGGGCCATCCGCCACACTCGAAAATCCCGAAGCGGCCGCCCCCTTCCAAGTTAATCGAAATTATTTTCATCCAGCCCTATCACTTTTCAATTCTCGTCCGGCACTCAGGCAATTGAGAAATATTTCCATTCAGGAGCCTTCGCATGTCCCGTTCGCTAGACACCTTGTTGCGCCCCAGTCTGTTGGCCATCGCCATTGCCCTCAGCGCGCCGCTGCTCAGCAGCCCGTTGCTCGCTGCTGAACAGGCCTCCAGCGTGCGTGCCTACAACCTGCCAGCGGCGCCGCTGTCGACCACGCTGAACCAGATCGCCAGCCAGGGCGGCCTCGCGTTGTCGCTGAATCCGTCGCTGGCCGCCGGCAAGACCTCTGCGCCGGTCAGCGGTCAGTACGACGCCGCCGGTGCTCTGCGCGCGGCGCTGCAAGGCACCGGTCTGCAACTGGAACAAAGCAGTACCGGCACCTACACCCTGGTTGCCGTGCCGGAAGGGACATTGGCGCTGCCGGAAACCGCAGTGATCGGCGTGGAAAATCTGGAAACCGCCTGGGGCCCGGTCGAAGGCTACACCGCCACCCGCACCGCCGCCGGCACCAAGACCGACACCGCGCTGGTCGAAGCACCGCGCTCGATCTCCGTCGCCACGCGTCAGCAAATGGACGATCGCAGCGTGCACAGTCTCGATGACGCCGTGCGCTATATGCCGGGCATCACCGCCAGCAGCTACGGCAGCGACACCCGTATCGACTGGCTGCGGGTGCGCGGTTTCGAGCCGACTCAGTTCCTCGACGGCCTGCCGCTGCCCAAGGGCGTATACGCCAACCCAAAGCCTGAAACCTGGAACCTCGACCGCCTCGCGCTGCTGCGCGGCCCGGCCTCTTCCGTCTACGGCCAGACCCCGCCGGGCGGCCTGCTGGACATGGTCAGCCGGCGCCCGAGCGCGGAAGCCAGCAGCGAAATCCAGTTGCAGTACGGCAGCGACAACCATCGTCAGATCAACTTCGCCAGCACCGGCAAGATCGACGACGCCGGGCAGTTTCTCTACGGCATCAGCGGTGTAGTGCGCGACAGCGACACGCAGATCGATCACATCGAGAACAAGCGCTACAACATCGCGCCGAGCCTGACCTGGAACATCGATGACGACACCAAATTCACCCTGCTGACCCAATTCACCCGCGACGATACCGGTGTCACCAGCCAGTTCTACCCGATTCAGGGCACCAAGATCGACATGCCGTTCGGCAAGATTTCCCATCACAAGAACCTCGGTGATCCGGACTACGACTTCTACGACCGCACCTACTACGCGCTCGGTTATGCCTTCGAGCATCGCCTCAACGACGTCTGGCAGTTCAAGCAGAACCTGCGCTACACCAAGTCGGATCTGTCGTTCCAGACCGTGACCGTCAACAGTTACAACCCATCGTTCGCCGGCTTCACCGTGGATGCTCAGGGCAATGTCGGTCGCGGCACCACCAACGTTGATGAAGACATCAGCCAGTTCGCCGTGGACAACAACTTCCAGGCCGACTTCGCCACTGGCGACATCCGCCATACGCTGTTGCTCGGTCTGGATCACCAGCGCAGCAACACCAACTACACGTCGATCTTCGGCACCGCGCCGGACATTAACGTCAACAACCCGATCTACGGTCAGCCGATCACCCGTCCAGCACGTTCTTCGGCGTTCTATGACTATGACCAGAAGACCTACCAGACCGGCCTGTACGTGCAGGACCAGATGGCCCTCGACCAGTGGCGCCTGACCCTCGGCGGGCGTGAAGACTGGGTGCACACCGGCACGCAGTTCATCAACAAGGGCGACGCCACCAACACCCAGCGCGACAAGGCGTTCAGCGGCAACGCGGCGCTCAGCTACGTGTTCGACTCGGGCTTCGTGCCGTACCTGTCGTACGCCGAATCCTTCCAGCCAACCAGCGGCGCCGATGCCACCTCCACCGGTTCGCTCAAGCCGACCGAAGGCAAGCAATGGGAACTGGGCATCAAGTACCAGCCGCCGGGCAGCAAGACTCTGCTGAGCGCTGCGGTGTATGACCTGACTCAGAAGAACGTCGCGGTCAACAGCATCGTCAACAACGTGACCATCACCAGCCAGACCGGTGAGGTGAAAGTCAAAGGCCTGGAGCTGGAAGCGGTTTCGGACGTCACCGATAACCTGAAAGTCATCGCCGCCTACACCCTGGCCAAATCCGAAGTGCAGAAAGGCGTGGACAAGGGCAATCGCCTGCAACTGATGCCCAACCAGCAAGCTTCGCTGTGGACCGACTACACCTGGCACAGCGGCGTACTCGACGGTTTCGGCATCGGCGGTGGCGTGCGTTACACCGGCAACACTTACGGCGACAAGGCCAACACCTGGCTGGGCAAGGCGGACGCCTACACCGTGTTCGACGCCTCGGTGCATTACGACCTCGGTCGCCTGGACAACAGCCTCAAAGGTGCGTCGCTGGCAATTAACGCCACCAACCTGTTCGACAAGGACTACATCTCCACCTGCGACGGCTACTACTGCTACTACGGTGACCAGCGCAGCGTCATCGCCAGCGCCACTTACAAGTGGTAAGCGCGTGAGCTGAACCAGGTTCTGTCACCAGGCCGTCCCCCGTGGACGGCTTCGGTGTTTTTGAAGGTCATGAAATGAAAAGTAAAACAATTCGCCGCTGGTCGTTCATCCACACCTGGACCAGCCTGATCTGCACCGTGTTTCTGCTGCTGTTGGCATTGACCGGTCTGCCGCTGATCTTTCATCACGAAATCGAGCACCTGCTCGGCGATGCCCCGCAAGTGCGCGAGATGCCGGTCGACACGCCGCGCCTGAACCTGGCGCAACTGGTCGAGGCCGCAGAAAAACATCGCCCAGGTGAAGTGGTGCAGTACTTCGGTTTCGAAGACGACGAACCGAACGCCGTGCTGACGATCATGGCGAAAACCGCCGGCACCGAACCGAACTCGTCGCACACCTTCATGCTCGATGCGCGCACCGGTGAAGCGTTGGAAACCCCGTCGGCCAATGGCGGGCTGATGCTGTTCATCTTGCGCCTGCACGTCGACATGTTTGCCGGGCTGCCGGGCAAGTTGCTGCTGGCGTTCATGGGTCTGCTGTTCGTGGTCGCGATCATCTCGGGTACGGTGCTCTACCTGCCGTTCATGCGCCGCTTGCAGTTCGGCACCGTGCGTCAGGACAAGTCCACCCGCCTGCGCTGGCTCGACCTGCACAACCTGATCGGCGTCGTCACCCTGACCTGGGCGCTGGTGGTCGGTGTCACCGGCGTGATCAGCGCCTGCGCCGATCTGCTCATTGCCGCGTGGCGCAATGACACGCTGACCGCCATGGTCGCGCCCTATCGCGATGTCCCGCCGCTGACCCGCCTGGCCCCGGCCACCCGCCTGCTCGACATCGCCCGCGACGTGGCGCCGGGGATGAACCCGGACTTCATCGCCTTCCCCGGCACGCGGTTTTCCAGTGAGCATCACTACGCAGTGTTCATGAAGGGCGGCACGCATCTGACCTCGCACCTGCTGACGCCGGTGCTGATCGACGCCAGTACCCTGCAGGTCACCGCTGTGGCCGAGCGCCCGTGGTACATGGACGCCATGGGCATGTCCCAGCCGCTGCACTTCGGCGACTACGGCGGCATGCCGATGAAGATCCTCTGGGCAACCCTCGACGTGCTGACCATCATCGTCCTCGGCAGCGGCGTGTATCTGTGGGTGGTGCGGCGTAAAGCGGCAAAACCGTTGCCGCTGGAGGCTGCTGCATGAAGCCGCGTCAGAGCAATTTCTGGAAGGTCTTCAGCACGCCGCTGGTCATCGCGCTGCTGAGTGCGGCGGGGTTGTTTTCGGCGTTGTTGGGCGATGGAATCTGGGATGCGTTGAGCTGGGTCGGGCTGGGTGTTCCGGCATTTCTGGCGATCAAGGGGTTGCTGCGACGCGGGTGATTTCCGTGTCGCCTGACAAGGCCTCTTCGCGAGCAAGCCCGCTCCCACAGGGGATTTGTGAACGAAACAGATCCAGTGTGGGAGCGGGCTTGCTCGCGAAGGCGGCCTGATGAACACCAGCAAATTCCTCGCCAGCCGCTCTGTATCTGACTAGGCTAATCTCCTGCTCTTCGATGACCACCGAGGTTTGCCAATGTCCGCCCCCAGCATGACCCTGTTTCACAACACGCTCTCCCCGTTCGTGCGCAAAGTGATGGTGCTGTTGCACGAGACCGGCCAGCAGGATCGCGTCGCCCTGCAAGACTGCGTCCTCACTCCGGTCAGCCCGGACACCGCGCTCAATGCCGACAACCCGCTGGGCAAGATCCCGGCGCTGCGTCTGGCGGACGGTAGCGTGATCCATGACAGCCGCGTGATCCTCGAATACCTCGACCAGCAACACGTCGGCAATCCGCTGATCCCCCGCGAAGGAACGGCCCGTTGGCGGCGTCTGACCCTGGCCTCGCTGGCCGACGGGATCATGGACGCCTCGGTGATGGTGCGTTACGAACTGGTGTTGCGTGCCCCGGAAAAGCACTGGGACGAGTGGCTCGACGCCCAGCGCGAGAAGATCCGGCGCGCCCTGGCCTATCTGGAAAGTGACGCCATGGCCGAGCTGACCAGCCACTTCGACGTGGCCGCCATCAGCGTGGCATGCGCACTGGGTTACATCGATCTGCGTCATCCGGATCTGGACTGGCGCAGCGCCAATCCGCAACTGGCCAACTGGTATTTCGACGTGAGCCAGCGACCGTCCATGGTCGCCACCCTGCCCAAGCCTTAAGGCTGCGGCGCCTGATCCGGCCCCTTCGCGAGCAAGCCCGCTCCCACATTGGAATGCGTACTCCTGTGGGAGCGAGCCTGCTCGCGAATGCACCAGCTCGGTCCCACTGGCAGAAACCCGACAATCCGCGTCACCAACTCTTCCTTCCAGCGCTGATCCTCACGCAGCCCGCTCATTGCATCGCCCCCACATCAAAATCCAGCGGCTTGGCCGGTTTCTGCCCGATCCCGTACCAGTCGAGTTTGCGCGTCAGCACCATGAACACCCCGAGCAGGCCGAACAACAGCAGCGAACCCATCAGCAACGCGTAATCCTCGGCGCTCAGCAGGCCATACAGCAGGCCATACAACGCCGCCAATCCCGCGGAGAAACTCAGACCGTGACGCACGCTGTGCAGCACGTGACAAACATAAAACCCGATCAACAGCACGCAGCCACTGGCCGACAGCAGATACGCCAGGGCAAAGCCGATGTGCTCCGACAACGACAACAGCAACAGGTAGAAGAACGCCAGCGCCACCCCGACCAACGCGTATTGCACCGGGTGCACCGCCAGACTCTTGAGCACCTCGAACAGGAAGAAACCGGCGAACGTCAGGACGATGAACAACAGCGCATATTTGATCACCCGATCACTCTTCAGGTACTGATCCACCGGATCGATGAAGCTCACTCCAAAGCTGCGCCCGTTGAACGCCTCGCAGTCATTGCCCATCACGCAACGGCTCATGGCTTCTTGCAGGTTGGTGGAGAAAAACGTGGTCTGCCAATCGGCGCTGAAACCCTGGTCGCTGATCTCGCGTTTGCCCGGCAGGAAGTTGCCGACAAAACTGGGGTGCGGCCAGTTGGCGGCAAGGCTGACGTGACTGCTTTTGCCCACCGGCAACACCTGCAGCGAACCGGTGCCTTGCAGGCGCAGGTCGAAACCGAAAGTCAGTTCCGTGGCGTTGCGGGTATCCAGCGCCGGCAACGTCACCCGGACGCCTTCGCCGAGCCAGCCGACTTGGGTACCTGGTACGAAGTCCAGGCGCTGGCCGTCGAGTTCCAGTTTCAGGGCGTTTTCAATACCGCGAATGTCACTGATGCCCACCGCCAGAAACGGCGCTTCGAACTGGTAATCGGCAAAGTCTTCCTTGATCCCCAACTGCGCCGGCAACGAGAAATGCCCATTGATGCGATTGTCGGCATGGAACAGTCGCGCTTCGTAGATACCGCGATTGCGCAGCTCGGTCTGCACCTGACCGTCGAGCTCGAAGCGCTCCGGCAAAAAATACAGACGACCGCGCTCTTCGCCGAGTTCCTCATAGCGCTGGCTGGTTTTCTCGTTGGTCTTCCAGGTGCGCACCACCTTGCGGTACGGCACCACCATCACTGGCCCGCTCAGTTGCTGGCTGTAGCTGGAGCTGCGAGCGATGTCTTCAAGCACACCATCGCGCAATTGCTGACGGTCATCGATGATGCCGTCAATCATCAGCAGCGGGATCAGCAACAGCAAGATCAGCAGGGCAATAGCCCCGAGCTTTATGGTCAGATTCTTGTTCATGGGACTCTCCCTGTTTGGATGGGCAGAGTCTGCTGTTGATGTATGAGGGGAATGTGGGGGGAATATGGAGATTGTGTGGAGACTGCACCGGCCCCTTCGCGAGCAAGCCCGCTCCCACAGTTGATCTTTGGTGTGACAGAGACCTGTGTTTCAACACCCCCCCTGTGGGAGCGGGCTTGCTCGCGAAGGCAGCGACTCGGTTTCAGGACAAGCGCAATGTCACTTCCACACCGCTCTCGACGTTGCGGATATGCATCGACCCACCATGCAACTTCACCACTTCCTCAACAAAGTTCAGCCCCAGTCCAGTGCTCTTGCGCCCACTGTCCGGGCGCGGCAGCGAGTAAAACCGTTCACTCAAGCGCGGCAGAGCGTACTCGGGAATCGCCGTCGCTTCGTTGAACAAGCGCAACTCGACCTGCTCCCCCACGCGCTCGGCACTGAAGCGCAGCAGCCCGGCGACCGGGGTGAAATCCAGCGCATTCTCCAGCAGATTGCCCAACGCCTGACGCAACAGAAACGGCTCGCCGATCAGCAGCAGATCTGGCGCAATCGTCTGCTCGACCTTGAGCCGCCGGCCTTCGATGCGCGCTGCCTGCGCCCGCAGCAAATCATCAACCAATGCCGCCAGAGGTACCGCCACGCGCTCGTCCAGTCCCTGACGCTGCTCGACTTGCGCCAGATTCAACAGCCGCTCGATCAACTGCTGCATCCGTGCGCTTTCGCTGTCGATGTTGCCGACAAAGCGCAGGCGCTGAATCGCTGGCATCTCATCCTGCAGCAATTCCGCAGCACCGCGAATCGCCGCCAGCGGACTCTTCAATTCATGGGTCAGGGTGTGCACGTAGCGTTCGACGTAAGCCTTGCCTTCGAGCTGGGTGCGCATCTGCTCCACCGCTGTGGCCAGTTGCTTCAGTTCGCCGCCACGGTAATGCGGTACTTCCACTCGCCGGCCTTCGCTCACCGCCTGCGCATACCCGGTCAAACGGTGCAGCGCGCGGCTCAGCCACCACGACAGCAAAGCGCCGAACAGCAGACCGAGGCCGATCAGCCCGGCACCGTAAAACAGCAAGCGCCGCTCGGTACGATCAACATAAGGCTGCAATGAGCTGTTGGGTTTGGCCACGGTAACCACGCCGATGATCCGGCCGTTGTCGCGGATCGGCGCACCGACGTGCATCACCGAGGAGTTCGCATCATTCGGATCGCTGCGGCTCGAACGAGCGCCGTACTCACCACGCAAAGTCAGGTACACGTCGTTCCAGCGCGAGTAATCCTGACCGACCGCCACGCCGCTGGAATCCAGCACCACGATGCCTTTGGCGTCGGTGACGTAGATGCGGTGGTTGACCTGGTTTTTCGGCAAACCCCAAATCGTCGCCTGTGGTTGGCGCTCGCCGTAGGCCCGCAACAATTCGGGCCAGCGGTTCTCGCTGAGCGTGCCGGCCTTGAAATCATCACGGAGAATTTCCGCCATCAGGTTGGCGGTGTCGACCAGGGTTTCTTCGGTGGACTGGCGCACGCCCGGGCGGATTTCTTCCATCACCGTGTTGAGCACGAAGTAACCGGTCAGGCCGATAAACAGCACATACACCAGAAAAATCCGCAGCCCCAACGACATCAGCTGTGCCCCGGGCTGTAGCTGTAACCGAGGCCGCGGTGGGTCTGGATCGGCTCGGCATCGGCCCGCACCAGGCGCAATTTGGCGCGCACGCTTTTGATGTGGCTGTCGATGCTGCGCTCGTAGCCGGCGTCCGCCGCCACGCCCAGCGCATCGAGCAATTGCTCGCGGCTGAACACCCGCTGCGGTTGTTCGAGCAGGCATTGCAACAGACGAAACTCATGACGGGTCAGGCTCAACGGCTGTCCCCGATAGACGATCTGCACACGCTCGGCATCGATGCGAAACAGCGTCGAGGACGCTTCAACCGCAGGACGCGGCGCCATGCGCTTGAGAATCGCCCGTACCCGTGCGGCGACTTCCCGTGGGCTGAACGGCTTGACCACGTAATCGTCGGCGCCGATCTCCAGCCCCACCACCCGATCGATCTCGGCGTCCCGGGCACTGAGAAACAGCACCGGCACTTCACTGAAGCGCCGCAGCTGTTTGCAGGTTTCGAAACCGCTGATGTCCGGCAGGCCGATATCGAGAATGATCAAGTCAGCCGGGGTCTGCCGTTGAAACTCCAGCGCCGCCGCGCCGAGGCTCAGCCACGTGGTCGCGAACCCCTCGCCCTGCAGGGCAAAAATCAGCGTGTCGGCAATCGCCGCTTCGTCTTCGACAATCAGGATATGAGGCATGGCGTCCGAGCCCATGGGTTAAGTGCGCGAACGGTGCCCCAAGCCTGACGTTACGTCAATGAGACCACTTAGCAGTCCGGCTTGTCGGCGGTGAAACGCCGCGCCGGATTCACTGCCGCGCCGAACTCGCGCAGGGCCTTGGCACCGATCAGCAGCGGGTAGTTGAAGTTGCTGCGGTCGGTCAGGTTGACCTCAACGGTGCGCTTGACGTTGCCCAGGCACAGTTCCAGATCGACCACCGGGCGCTTGGCGACTTCAGTGCTGTCACCCTCGTCCTCTTCATCCGAGCGGCTCTTGATCTTGCTGATCCGCGCGACCTTGTGTTCGTAGACCTTGTTGCTGGCATCCTTGGTGCCGAGGCGGAAACGCACCCAGTTCTCGCCGTCGCGGGTGAAAGTCTCGATGTCCTTGGCCGACAGCGAGGCGGTCAGCGCGCCGGTGTCCATCTTGGCCTTGAGCACCTCACCACCGATTTCCGGCAGCGCGATGTATTCGTAACGCCCGTACAGGGTCGGCTCGGCGGCCATGACCGGCAGGGCGACGAGGGCAAACAGTGCAAGGAGGGATTTCACGTAGAGGGCTTCCTTGGAAAATGAGGGCGTCAGACGCGAGATTTTAGACAGCGGACGGGCAATTGGTTCGCCTCAAGTCAGCCTTCGCGAGCAGGCTCGCTCCCACAGGGGATCCGGGATCTGTTGGAGATGGCATGCACACTGAAGATCCACTGTGGGAGCGGGCTTGCTCGCGAAGAGGCCAGCCCTGCCAACACGGTAATCAGCTCCAGCATAGCCAGCCAAAAGTGAAACATTCGTCACCATCGATTTGGCCTGTCACCCGAAGCCACTTATCATGGCGCGCCCATCCGCCTTCATAGAGTTGCTTATGCGCCGCCTGCTCACCGGCTGTTTCGTCACCCTGCTGCTGTTGCTCAACACCCTGATCCTGATCGGGCCGTTGCTGGTCTTTGCCCTGCTCAAGCTGATCGCGCCCGGGCGCTGGCGCGATTACGCCTCGTGGGCGGTGATGTGGATTGCCGAGACCTGGGCCGAGATCGACAAACTGATCTTTCGCCTGTGCATTCCCACCCAATGGGACATCCGCGGCGGCGCAGACCTGCGCGGTGACACTTCGTATCTGGTCATCAGCAACCATCAGTCGTGGGTCGACATTCCGGCGCTGATCCAGACTCTCAACCGGCGCACGCCGTTCTTCAAGTTCTTCCTCAAGAAAGAGCTGATCTGGGTACCGTTTCTGGGGCTGGCGTGGTGGGCGCTGGATTACCCGTTCATGAAGCGCTACAGCAAGGCGTTCCTGGCCAAACATCCGGAGTTGGCGGGCAAGGATCTGGAAATCACCAAACAGGCCTGCGAGCTGTTCAAACGCCAGCCGGTGACGGTGGTGAATTATCTGGAAGGCACCCGCTACACCGCGGCGAAAAGTGCGCAGCAGCAGTCACCGTTCAGACACCTGCTCAAACCCAAGGCCGGTGGCGTGGCGTTTGTGCTGGCGGCGATGGGGGAGCAGCTGGATGCATTGCTCGACGTGACCGTGGTTTATCCACAGGAGAACATTCCGGGGTTCTGGGATCTGATCAGCGGCAGCGTGCCGCGGGTGATCGTCGACATCCAGACCCGCGAACTCGACCCGGCGTTGTCGCAGGGCGATTACGAGAACGATCCGGCGTTTCGCGAGAAGGTCCAGAACTGGGTCAACCAGCTCTGGACCGAGAAGGATCAGCGCATCAGCGAACTGCGCGGCGAGCGCGGCTGAATCAGCTACCGGTGCCGGCGCCCCAGATGCTGCCCAGGCTCTGCAGAATCGGGCCGCCGACGCCCTGATCACCCAGATACTTGAGCAGCACCGGGGCAAACTGGCCGACCATGCCGCTGTCCATGCCCAACGCACCGAAGGCATTGTTCAGGTCGTTGGTGTCCTTGACGTTGCCCAGCGCGTTTTCCAGCCCGGCCGACTTGCCCGACGAACCCAGCAAACCACTCAACGCCGCCAGGTTGCCGCTGCCGCCCGACAGTTTGTCGATGCCCGGCACTTCTTTGGCCAACTGCGAATAATCGGTGCTGCTCAACTGATTCTTGGCCAGGCCGAGCATGGCGCTGGTGCCACCGACGGCTTGCTGAGGCGTAACACCGAGACCGGTAACGGCTTGCAGCAAACCGGCGGTTTCCGAGGTCGGCGCGGCGGCGGTGGCAGCGTTGCCACCCTGCATGCTTGCAGCCGCTTTGGTCACGTCGTCCAGACTGAAGCCAGCAAACACCGGGCTCGCTGCAAGGGTCATAAGTGAAGCCAAGGCAATACCGCGTGAAATCTTCATTCAGACATCCTCTTGCACTGTGGTAACCGCCCGTCTATGAGCGGTAAAACTGCCGGTTTGACCGGGTTTCAGCCTGCATGTTCCTCGCCGGCGCATCCATTTTCAGGATAGCCACGTATATAAAACGTGAAACCGTGGATAACCGCAGATGAATGGCACAAGCGCTGTCGCTGAACTAGCCTGTGAACAGCCCGAGCAGCGCCCTCGTCGCCCGCCCATTGCCTGGAGAGCCGTCATTTCCATCGCCGACCACGATCAGTTGCGCCAGCTGTTGGCCCAGTGCTCACTGGGCGACCGCGGTGCATTCGAAACGCTCTATCGCAGCGTTGGCCCGCGCCTGCACGGCGTGGCCCTGCGCTTCATGGGCCGGGCGGATCTGGCCGAGGAAGTGCTGCAGGAAAGCTTCGTGCGCATCTGGAACAACGCCTCGCGCTACGAAGCCCATTTGTCGGCGCCGCTGACCTGGATGATCAACATCACCCGCCATCAGGCCATCGACCAATTACGCAAACAGCGCGAACGGCCGATGACCGACTTCGAACAGGACACCCTGCCGGACGAAGGCCCTTCGGCCCACGACCTGTTGAACAGCAGCCGCGAAGCCAGCGCGCTGCACCGTTGCCTCTACACCCTCGACGGCATGCAGCGCCAGTCGATCAGCGTCGCCTACTTCCAGGGCCTTTCCTGCTCGGAACTGGCCGAACACCTGGCGGCACCGCTGGGCTCGGTGAAGTCGTGGATTCGTCGCGGCATGGAGCGTCTGCGCAGGTGCCTTGAATCATGAACTACCAGACCCCCGCCCTGCGCCGCGCCCTCGCTGCCGATTACGCCATTGGCCTGATGTCGGCGGCGGCGCGTCGACGTTTTGAACAATTGCTGCTGGATGACGCAGCACTGCGAACCGAGTTGGCGCAGTGGCAGGAGAGCCTCGCCAGTCTTACCGAAACGCTGCCGGAGCACCCGGTGCCGGATCGGGTGTGGCAAGGCATCACCGCACGGATCGAACCGCAAGTGCTGCACGTCCCGGAAAAACGTCCGTTCTGGAACTGGCTGCGGGTTACCGCCGCACTCTGCTCGATCGTGGTGCTGGTGTTCCTCGGCTCCCTGTACAACCGCGACGACGCCCGCTACCGCGCCACCCTGCTGACCGCCGACGCGCAACCTGCGCTGAAAGTCGAGGCGCATGCGGATTATCTGCAGGTCGAACCGCTGACATTGGCAGCAATAGGGCCAGATCGCAGTCTGGAATTGTGGGCGATACCGGCGGACGGCAAGCCGATTTCACTGGGGGTGATTCCTGCAGGCGGCAAAGGCAAGGTCGAGTTGAGCGCGGCGCAGAAAGTCTTGATCGGCCAGCCGATTGCGCTGGCGGTGAGTCTGGAACCGAAGGGTGGCTCGCCGACCGGGCAGCCGACCGGTCCTGTGCTTTACCAGGGCGCTTTGGCAGCCCTCTGATTGCAAAAATCAAAAGATCGCAGCCTTCGGCAGCTCCCACATCGATCCCTGTAGGAGCTGCCGAAGGCTGCGATCTTTTGATCTAAAAAAAGGCGACCCGTGGGTCGCCCTTTTTACTTACGCCGCACTGAACAACCGATGCGGATCGATCACAAACTTCTTCGGCACACCCGCATCGAACTCGCCGTAACCTTCCGGCGCCTGATCGAGGCTGATGACCTGCACGCCAACCACTTCGGCGATGTTGATGCGGTCCCACATGATCGCCTGCATCAGTTGGCGGTTGTATTTCATCACCGGGGTCTGGCCGGTGTGGAAGCTGTGGGATTTGGCCCAGCCCAGGCCGAAGCGGATGCTCAGGCTGCCCATTTTCGCGGCGGCGTCCACGGCACCTGGATCCTCGGTCACGTACAGGCCCGGAATACCGATCTTGCCGGCCACACGCACCACGCCCATCAGCGAGTTGAGCACGGTAGCTGGGGCTTCGGCTTTCACCCCGTCGTGACCGTGGCCGCGTGCTTCGAAGCCCACGCAGTCCACCGCGCAATCGACTTCCGGTTCGCCCAGCAGCGCGGCGATCTGTTCGTGCAGCGGCGTGTCCTTGGACAGGTCGACCACTTCAAAACCCTGAGCCTTGGCGTGCGCCAAACGGATGGTGTTGACGTCGCCAATGATCACCACCGCCGCCCCCAGCAGACGCGCCGAGGCTGCAGCGGCCAGACCGACCGGGCCGGCGCCGGCGATGTAAACGGTGCTGCCCGGGCCAACGCCCGCCGTCACCGCACCGTGATAGCCGGTCGGGAGGATATCGGAGAGGCAGGTCAGGTCGCGGATTTTCTCCATGGCCTTGTCGCGATCCGGCAGCTTCAGCAGGTTGAAATCGGCGTACGGCACCAGCACGTATTCGGCCTGGCCGCCGGTCCAGTCGCCCATGTCGACATAACCGTAGGCACCGCCGGCACGGGCCGGGTTGACGGTCAGACAGACGCCGGTGTGTTGCTCCTTGCAGGAACGGCAGCGCCCGCAAGCCACGTTGAACGGTACGGAGACCAGATCGCCGATCTTCAGATTCTCGACGTCGGAACCCTTTTCGATCACTTCGCCGGTGATTTCGTGGCCCAGCACCAGACCGGTCTGCGCCGTGGTCCGGCCGCGCACCATGTGCTGGTCGGAGCCACAAATGTTGGTGGACACCACACGCAGAATCACCCCGTGCTCGATCTTCCTGCCACGCGGGTCCTGCATTTTCGGATAGTCGATTTTCTGCACTTCGACCTTGCCAGCGCCGAGATACACCACACCACGATTGCCAGACATGCTTTCACCTCGCTGTTGTTTTTATGGAACTGCGTTGCCCAGGCAGGCAGCGCGTTAAGTGCTCGGGTACAGATGCTGATTGTTGTGTTGCCTGTTATGGCCTCTTCGCGAGCAGGCTCGCTCCCACAGTTGATCTTTGGTGTGACAGAGACCTGTGTTTCGACACAAATCCCTGTGGGAGCGAGCCTGCTCGCGAAAGCGATCTAGAGAACGACCGTGCGATTGGCGTTGAGAAACACCCTGCGCTCAATGTGATAACCCACGGCCCGGGCCAACGTCAGGCCCTCGATATCCCGCCCCTTGGCAATCAGATCCTCCGGGTAATGACTGTGATCCACCGCCTCGACGCCCTGGGCAATGATCGGCCCTTCATCGAGGTCGTTGTTGATGTAATGCGCCGTCGCGCCGACCAGCTTCACGCCCTTGTTGTAGGCCTGGTGATACGGCTTGGCACCCTTGAACCCCGGCAACAGCGAGTGATGAATGTTGATCGCCTTGCCATCGAGCTTGCGGCACAGCTCCGGTGACAGCACCTGCATGTAGCGGGCGAGGATCACCAGTTCGGCGCCGGACTCTTCGATCACCTGCCACACCTGACGCTCCTGCGCCGGTTTGTCGTTAGGGTCGAGGGGGAAATGGTAGTAGGGAATCTGGTGCCAGTCGGCCAGCGGCTTGAGGTCCGGATGGTTGGACACCACCGCCGCCACGTCCATCGACAACTGGCCAATGCGCTGGCGGTAGAGCAAATCGTTGAGGCAGTGATCGGCCTTGGAGACCATGATCACCACTTTTGGCCGGTAGTTCGGCGCGGTCAGCTCGAAGACCATGCCGAATGCCTCTCCGCGCTCGGCGAGGCCGGCGCGGAAGGACTGCTCGTCGAAACCGTCGGGCTGACGGAATTCCACGCGAATGAAGAAACGGCCCGAGAGCCGGTCATCGAACGAATGGTGCTCGGTGACGTAGCAACCCTGCTCGAACAGAAAACGCGTCACCGCGTCCACCGTGCCGAGCACGCTGGGGCAGTCGGCGGTCAGAATCCATGTGTCTGGGGCGCGGCTCATGGTGCGGTGACTCCTGTTCTTTTGTGCGCGGTGTCTGGGGGATTTTTGCCCCTCACCCTAGCCCTCTCCCGGAGGTAGAGGGGACTGACCGAGGTGTTCTTTCGAGCTACGCCGACCTGAAATATCGCGGCGAACTCAGGCTCGAAAACTACACAAATCTGCTCCCTTTCCCCCTCTCCCCCTTGGGGGAGAGGGCTGGGGTGAGGGGGTAAGCTTTTAGGCTTGTACGCTCAACCCGTATTCAGCCGAAGCATCCTGCAGCCACAACCACCAGTAGTCCGAGAAGCTGCGGCGGATCAGCAGTTCCCAGGTGTCTTCGGCGGTATGGCGGATCATCAGCTGCGACTTGGCGAACACCGTGCCCACCGCTTTGCCGACCGGGAAGTTGTTCGGGTGCACGTCGTAGCTGGTGGATTTCATCAGCACCTGACGCACGTTCGGCCCGCTCAGTTCGAGCACTTGCTGGCCGCCGCTGACGTTGACGATCGCGATGTGCAGGTCGCCCAGCGCTTCGCGCAGTTTCTGCTCGGCGGCGAATTCTTCACCGCTTGGCACGATCAGCAGCCACTCGTCCGGGCCCATCCATTGCAGGCTGGTTTCGCCTTTGACGATCACGCTCAGGGCGCCCGGCAACTCAATGCCGAGGGCCTTGTGCACGCCAGCGGCGAAGGCTGCATCGTGGCCATCGCCACGAATGGTCAGATGACCGAGGAGTTTCTTTTCACGCACGATCACGCCGGCGTTCTTGCGACCCTTGCCGACCAGGCTGGCGAGGTCGGCATGGTGCAGCGACGACTCGGCCTTGGCCCCGGTGGTCGGGCGTTGTTGGTACACGTTGGCTGTGGTCATAAAGCACCTTCCTGAATTCTGTTGGTTCCTGCGGGGGCTGATCTGCCGCTTTCGCGAGCAGGCTCGCTCCCACAGGGGAACGCGGTCGAATGTGGGAGCGAGCCTGCTCGCGAATAGCCGCCCGCCCACAATTCCTGAGGCCATCAGATGTTCTGCCGATCCCCCTTCGGATCGAAGAACACCGAAGACACAATCTCCGCCTCGATCACGCTGCCATCGGCCAGCGGCGCAAACACCCGCTCGCCCATGCGCTTCAGACCGCCCTTGACCACGCCCATGGCAAACGAATAGCCGAGGGAGTTGTGCGCGTAGCTGGAGGTCACGTGGCCGACCATGGTCATCGGGATCGCCTGCTTGGTGTTGAACACCAGTTGCGCACCTTCCGGCAGCCAGACGTTCGGGTCGATCGGCTTCAGGCCCACCAGTTGTTTACGCTGATCCTTCACGCAGTCTTCTCGGTTCATGCCGCGCTGGCCGATCCACGAGAACGGTTTGGTGCGACCGACGCACCAGCCCATGTTCAGGTCGTCCGGGGTCATCGAGCCGTCAGTGTCCTGACCGACGATGATGAAACCTTTCTCGGCGCGCAGGACGTGCATGGTTTCAGTGCCGTACGGCGTCAGGTTGTACTGCTTGCCAGCCTCGACGATTTTCTCCAGCACGCCCATCGCGTAGTCGGCCTGCACGTTGACTTCGTACGACAGCTCACCGGTGAACGAGATACGGAACACCCGCGCCGGCACACCGCCGACCAGACCTTCTTTCCAGGTCATGAACGGGAAGGCTTCGTTACTCAGATCAATGTCGGTCACGGCGCTGAGCAGCTTGCGGCTGTTCGGCCCGGACAGGGTCATCGTCGCCCAGTGGTCGGTGACCGAGGTGAAGTAGACCTTCATCTCCGGCCATTCGGTCTGGTGGTACAGCTCCAGCCATTGCAGCACGCGCGCCGCGCCGCCAGTGGTGGTGGTCATGACGAAATGGTTGTCGGCCAGACACGCCGTCACACCGTCGTCGAAGACCATGCCGTCTTCTTTGCACATCAGGCCGTAACGCGCCTTGCCCACGTCGAGCTTGGTCCAGGCGTTGGTGTACACGCGGTTGAGGAACTCGCGGGCATCCGGGCCTTGAATGTCGATCTTGCCCAGGGTCGAGGCGTCGAGCAGGCCGACGCTGTCGCGCACGGCTTTGCATTCGCGTTTGACGGCGGCATGCATGTCTTCACCGTTTTTCGGGAAGTACCAAGGACGTTTCCACTGGCCGACGTCTTCAAACTCGGCGCCGTTTTTCAGGTGCCATTGATGCAACGCGGTGTAGCGTACCGGTTCGAAGATGTGCCCACAGTGACGGCCGGCCACGGCGCCGAACGTTACCGGCGTGTAGTTGGGGCGGAACATCGTGGTGCCCATCTGCGGGATGGTCACGTTCAGCGAACGCGCGGCGATGGCCAGGCCGTTGACGTTGCCGAGCTTGCCCTGATCGGTGCCGAAGCCCAGCGCGGTGTAGCGTTTGACGTGTTCGACCGACTCGAAACCTTCGCGGGTCGCCAGTTCGATGGCGGCGGCGGTGACGTCGTTCTGCAGGTCGACGAATTGCTTCGGCGCACGCGAAGTGCCCTTCTCGTGCGGCACCTGGAACAGCGCCAGGGTCGCTTCTTCGAGACGGCTCAGCGCTTTTGGCAGCGTGCCTTCGACCACCGCAAAACCGGCTTCACTGGCAGCGCGTGCGCCACCTTCGAAACCATCGGCCAGCGAATCTCCGAGGCCGTAAACGCCGTTGATGCCGCCGACGCACACACGCTTCTGCGGTGCTTCGCCCGGTACGAAACCGAGGATGTCTTCGCGCCAGATCGGCTTGCCACCGAGGTGCGAAGCCAGGTGCACGACAGGGCTGTAACCGCCGGAACTGGCGATCACGTCGCAGTCGAGCCATTCGCCCGGGCTGGTCACGGTGTGCGCTTTGACGTCAATCGCGGCGATGCGGGCAGCGGTGACGCGCTTGCTGCCACGGGCCTCGATCACGGCGCTGCCGGTGAGGATGCGAATGCCTTTGGCGCGGGCTTCTTCCACCAGCGCACCACGCGGATTGCTGCGTGCATCGGCGATGGCCACCACTTGCAGGCTGGCGTCGAGCCAATCCAGCGCAACGCGATAGGCGTGATCGTTGTTGGTGGTCAGCACCAGCTTCTTGCCCGGCGCCACGCCGTAACGACGCACGTAAGTCGAGACCGCACCGGCAAGCATGTTGCCCGGCACATCATTGTTGCCGTAGACCAGCGGACGCTCATGGGCACCGGTCGCCAGCACTACACGCTTGGCGCGAACCCGGTGGATGCGCTGACGCACCTGACCGATTGGCGCGCGGTCACCGAGGTGATCGGTGAGGCGTTCGTGAATGGTCAGGAAGTTGTGATCGTGGTAACCGTTGACCGTGGCGCGTGGCAACAGCAGCACGTCCGGGGTGTTCTTCAACTCAGCGATAACACTGGCCACCCACTCGATCGCCGGTTTGCCGTCGAGGCTTTCGCGCGAATCGAGCAGGCTGCCGCCGAACTCTTCCTGCTCATCGGCGAGGATCACCCGCGCACCACTGCGCGCAGCCGCCAGGGCCGCGGCGAGACCGGCAGGGCCGGCGCCGACGATCAGCACGTCGCAGTGCTGGTTCATGTAGTCGTAGGTGTCCGGATCGACTTCGGTCGGCGAACGGCCCAAACCGGCAGCCTTGCGAATGTACTTCTCGTAGGTCATCCAGAACGATTGCGGGTACATGAAGGTTTTGTAGTAGAAACCCGGCGGCATCAGCTTGCCGCCGACCTTGCCGAGAATGCCCATCATGTCGTTGTTGACGCTCGGCCAGCCGTTGGTGCTGGTGGCGACCAGGCCTTGGTACAGCGCCTGTTGCGTGGCGCGCACGTTGGGAATCTGCGTGGCTTCGGTGGCCCCGATCTGCAGCACGGCGTTCGGCTCTTCGGCACCGGCGGCGAAGATCCCGCGTGGACGCGAATACTTGAAGCTGCGACCGATGATGTCGACGCCGTTGGCGATCAGTGCCGAGGCCAGCGAGTCGCCCTCGAAGCCTTTGTAGCTCTGACCGTTGAAGGTGAAGCTCAGCACTTTGTTGCGGTCGATCCGTCCACCGTTGGACAGGCGATTGGTCTGGCTCATACCTTCTCTCCCAGCGCCGTCGTGGCTGTTTTCGCCGTATCAGCCTTGTCGGTGAATTGCGGCTTGGTGCCGATCTTGTAGGTTTCGAGAATCTCGTAGGTCACGGTGTCGCGGGTGACGTTGAAGTACTGGCGGCAACCGGCGACGTGATCCCACAGCTCGTGGTGCAGACCACGCGGGTTGTCGCGGAAGAACATGTAGTCGCCCCACTCTTCATCGGTGCAGGCGTTCGGATCCAGCGGACGCGGAATGTGCGCCTGACCGGATGCATGGAATTCCTCTTCGGAGCGCAGTTCGCCGCAGTGAGGACAGAAGATATGCAACATGGGGATTTCTCCTGTTAGTGGGCAACCGCAGCAGCGCCGTGTTCATCGATCAACGCACCGTTGTGGAAACGGTCGATGGAGAAAGGTGCGGCCAACGGGTGCATTTCACCCTTGGCCAGACTCGCGGCAAACACGTTGCCCGAGCCAGGAGTCGCCTTGAAGCCACCGGTGCCCCAACCGCAGTTGAAGAACATGTTCGGTACCGGGGTTTTCGAAATGATCGGGCAAGCGTCCGGGGTGGTGTCGACGATGCCGCCCCACTGGCGGTTCATGCGCACCCGCGACAGCACCGGGAACATCTCGACGATGGCCTGGATGGTGTGCTCGATCACCGGGTACGAACCGCGCTGGCCGTAACCGTTGTAACCGTCGATACCGGCGCCGATCACCAGGTCGCCCTTGTCCGACTGGCTGATGTAACCGTGCACGGCGTTGGACATGATCACGCTGTCGATAATCGGTTTGATCGGCTCGGACACCAGCGCTTGCAGCGGGTGAGATTCGATCGGCAGACGGAAACCGGCGAGCTTGGCCATGTGCCCGGAGTTACCGGCGGTGACCACACCGACACGCTTGGCGCCGATGAAACCCTTGTTGGTTTCGACGCCGATGCACACGCCGTTTTCCTTGCGGAAACCGATGACTTCGGTCTGCTGGATCAGATCCACACCCAAGGCGTCGGCGGCACGGGCAAAGCCCCAGGCCACGGCGTCGTGACGAGCGACGCCACCACGACGCTGAACGGTTGCGCCCATCACCGGGTAGCGGGTGTTTTTCGAGCAGTCGAGGTACGGAATCTCGTCGGCCACTTGCTTGGCGTTGAGCAGTTCGCCATCAACGCCGTTGAGGCGGTTGGCGCTGACCCGACGCTCGGAATCTCGGATGTCCTGCAGGGTGTGGCACAGGTTGTAGACGCCGCGCTGGGAGAACATCACGTTGTAGTTCAGGTCCTGCGACAGGCCTTCCCACAGTTTCATCGCGTGTTCGTACAGGTGCGCCGACTCGTCCCACAGGTAGTTCGAGCGCACGATGGTGGTGTTGCGCGCGGTGTTGCCGCCGCCCAGCCAGCCCTTCTCGACCACGGCGACGTTGGTGATGCCGTGCTCTTTCGCCAGGTAGTAGGCGGTCGCCAGACCGTGCCCGCCGCCGCCGACGATGACCACGTCGTAGACCTTCTTCGGCGTCGGCGTGCGCCACATGCGCTGCCAGTTCTCGTGGTGGCTGAGGGAGTGTTTGAAGAGGCCGAAGCCCGAATAGCGTTGCATAGTCATTTACTCCAAACCGCTCAGCGATAAACCGGGTAGTCGGCGCACAGTGCCGCGACGTTCTTGGCCACATTCGCTTCAACGTCGGCGTCACCGAGGTTGTCGAGGATGTCGCAGATCCAGCCGGCCAGCACTTCGCACTGGGCGACCTTGAAGCCACGCGTGGTGACGGCCGGGGTGCCAATGCGCAGGCCCGAGGTCACGAACGGCGACTGCGGGTCGTTCGGCACGGCGTTCTTGTTGACGGTGATGTGCGCGCGGCCAAGCGCAGCGTCAGCATCTTTGCCGGTCAGGCCCTGACGGATCAGGCTGACCAGGAACAGGTGGTTGTCGGTACCGCCGGACACTACATCGTAGCCACGTTTGATAAACACGCTGGCCATCGCCTTGGCGTTGTCGATCACTTGCTGCTGATAGGCCTTGAAGCCTGGCTCCAGCGCTTCCTTGAAGCACACCGCTTTACCGGCGATGACGTGCATCAACGGGCCGCCCTGGGCACCGGGGAATACCGCGGCGTTGAGCTTCTTCTCGATCTCTTCGTTGGACTTGGCCAGGATCAGCCCGCCACGCGGACCGCGCAGGGTTTTGTGGGTGGTGGTGGTGACCACGTCGGCGTACGGCAGCGGGTTCGGGTACAGGCCAGCAGCGACCAGACCGGCGACGTGGGCCATGTCGACGAACAGCAGCGCACCGACCTTGTCGGCGATCTGGCGGAAACGCGGGAAGTCCAGGGTCTTGGAGTAGGCGGAGAACCCGGCAACGATCATCTTCGGCTTGCACTCGACGGCCAGACGCTCGACTTCGTCGTAATCGATCAGCCCGGTGTCGGTGTTGATCCCGTACTGCACCGCGTTGTACAGCTTGCCCGAGGACGACACTTTCGCGCCGTGGGTCAGGTGACCGCCGTGGGCCAGGCTCATGCCGAGAATGGTGTCGCCCGGCTGGATCAGCGCCAGGTACACGGCGCTGTTGGCCGAGGAACCGGAGTGCGGCTGGACGTTGGCGTAATCGGCGCCGAACAGCTGCTTGGCGCGTTCGATGGCCAGCGCTTCGACTTTATCCACATGCTCGCAGCCACCGTAGTAGCGCTTGCCCGGATAACCTTCGGCGTATTTGTTGGTCAGGCCGCTGCCCTGCGCTTGCATGACGCGTTTGCTGGTGTAGTTCTCCGACGCGATCAGCTCGATGTGATCTTCCTGACGTTGCTCCTCGGCATTCATTGCCGCCAGCAGTGCATCGTCGTAACCCTGGATCTGGTCTTGCTTGCTGAACATCGCGTCTCTCCCAGCGGCATCTGTGCGCCATTCGTCTCGGTAAGGCACTGGCAATCAAGGCAGTGCCCTTTGATGCCGATGGTATGACCGGCGCAGACAGCTCAAATGCCTGCGGACGCCACGCAAAGGTGCGTTTACGACATGGCCTGAAATGACCGATTGAATTCGTGGAGATCCCCTGTGGGAGCGAGCCTGCTCGCGAAGAGGCCGGCACATCCGACATGGAAGTTGGCTGACAGACCGCCTTCGCGAGCAGGCTCGCTCCCACAGGGGTCAGGTGTATGCCGCACGGATGGCGAGCAGCAGGAGGAAATGCAGGGGATAGAGCGCATACGCCCAGCGGCGCATGGGCAATGGATGAAGGGATCCGGCATGTCGCAACAAGACTATCCCGAGCAGTGGCGCAATCAGACACGCCGCGATGCCAAACACCGCCACGTAGTTACCGAACTCCGCAGCCTCATACAGCACCCGCCATTGATTGCCCGCCAGACACACTAGCCCCGGCAGCAGGCCGAAGTACCAGGGACGACGGATCACCCACAGCAGCGCCAGCGGCAACAGCACGCCAAATATGCCGAACATCAGCCACTGCGAAAACAACGCCGCCAGCAGCAAGGCGCCCGCGCCCAAAAGTCGCGACAACAACGTACGATCCTGCCAGCCCCGCGCCACCAGCAACCCCAGCGCCAGCGTAGGCATCACGTTCAAGGTGTCGGGATCGGGAATGTACAAGCGGTAAGGAATCTCGCTGACCAGGCTGAACAGCAGCAACCAGCCCAGATAACGCCACTCGGTCTTCTGCGCACCGGCCCGGGACAGGTTCGCCGCCATCGCCAGACAGAACCACGGGAACGCCAGGCGCCCCGGCACATACAGCCAATCGGCGCTGATCCCGACATATCGCAGGTGATCGAGCAGCATGCTCAGCAGCGCCAGCCACTTGAGCAGATCCAGCGCGCCGTCGCGTTTAGTCACGTGCATAATCGGGTAACAAACTGGTAATTTTCTGACAGCGACATCCCGTGTGCTCCCCGGAAGATCTTCGGTAAAGTGCGCACCCTCATTGACCACGAGCCTTCACAAGAGTCTCGACCACGGAAGCCGGCCATGACCGACAAGAGCCAACAATTCGCCAGCGACAACTACTCCGGTATCTGCCCTGAAGCCTGGGCCGCCATGGAACAGGCCAACCACGGCCACCAGCGCGCTTATGGCGACGATGAATGGACCGCACGCGCGGCCGACCATTTCCGCAAGCTGTTCGAAACCGACTGCGAAGTGTTTTTCGCCTTCAACGGCACCGCCGCCAACTCGCTGGCGCTGTCGTCGCTGTGCCAGAGTTACCACAGCGTGATCTGCTCGGAAACCGCCCACGTCGAAACCGATGAATGCGGCGCCCCGGAATTCTTCTCCAACGGCTCGAAACTGCTGATCGCCGGCACCGAAAACGGCAAGATCACCCCGCAGTCGATCCGTGAGGTCGCGCTCAAGCGCCAGGACATCCACTACCCGAAACCGCGCGTCGTGACCCTGACCCAGGCTACTGAAGTCGGCAGCGTCTACACCCCGGAAGAAGTCCGCGCCATCAGTGCCACCTGTAAGGAGCTGGGCCTGCACCTGCACATGGACGGCGCGCGTTTCTCCAACGCCTGCGCATTCCTCGGCTGCTCGCCGGCCGACCTGACCTGGAAGGCCGGCGTCGATGTGCTGTGCTTCGGCGGTACGAAAAACGGCATGGCCGTGGGTGAAGCGATTCTGTTCTTCAACCACAAACTGGCCGAAGACTTCGACTACCGCTGCAAGCAGGCCGGGCAACTGGCGTCGAAAATGCGCTTCCTCTCGGCACCGTGGGTCGGCATCCTCGAAAACGACGCCTGGCTCAAATACGCCCGCCACGCCAACCACTGCGCGCAACTGCTGGCCGAGCTGGTCAGCGACATTCCGGGCGTGGAACTGATGTTCCCGGTACAGGCCAACGGCGTGTTCCTGCAACTCTCGGAACCGGCCATCGCCGCGCTGACCGCGAAAAACTGGCGCTTCTACACCTTCATCGGCAAGGGCGGCGCACGCTTCATGTGCTCGTGGGACACCGAAGAAGAACGCGTACGCGAACTGGCCCGCGACATTCGCGAAGTCATGTCCGCCTGATAGCTCCCTTGCCCTGTGGGAGCGAGCCTGCTCGCGAAGAGGCCGGCACATCCGACGTAGAAGTCGGCTGACAGACCGCTTTCGCGAGCAGGCTCGCTCCCACAAAAGCTCACCCAATCCAATCGCCCCTCCTCGTTCGCACCTGAAGACATCGTCTACATTGTCTGTCGAGCCCTCCGCTCACATAACAATAAGCAGGAGCATCGGCATGTCGCTACAAGGCAAAACCCTGTTCATCACCGGCGCCAGCCGTGGCATCGGCCGTGAGATTGCGCTGCGCGCCGCGAAAGGCGGGGCCAATATCGTGATTGCGGCCAAAAGCGCCGAAGCCCATCCCAAACTGCCCGGCACCATCCACAGCGTAGCCAAGGAAGTCGAAGCCGCTGGCGGCAAGGCGTTGGCGCTGCAAGTCGATGTGCGTGATGAAGACGCGGTGCGCAATGCGCTGGCCCAGGCCAACGAGCATTTCGGCGGCATCGATGCGCTGGTCAATAACGCCGGGGCGATCAAGTTGACTGGCGTGCAGCACATCGAACTCAAGCGTTTCGACCTGATGCACCAGATCAACACCCGCGCGGTACTGCTGTGCAGCCAGGCCGCCCTGCCCTATCTGAAGAAATCCGCCGGACACATTCTCAACTTGTCGCCACCGCTGAACATGGCGAACAAGTGGTTTGCCCAGTTCAGCCCCTACACCGTGACCAAATACGGCATGAGCATGCTGACGATCGGGATGAGCGAGGAATTCGCCAGTTACGGCATCAGCGTCAATTCACTGTGGCCGCAGACGATGATTGCCACCGCCGCCATCGAATTTCAGCTGGGCAACCGCGAGTCGTTCAAGCATGCGCGCACGCCGGCGATCATGGCGGATGCGGCGCATGTGATTCTGAGCAGCAGCGGGCGGAAGATCAGCGGGCGGTTTTTGATTGATGAAGAGATTTTGCGCGAGAGCGGTGTGACTGAGTTCAAGCATTACCGGTTCGAACCGGACAGCGACGCCGCACTGATGCCCGATCTGTTTATCGATTGAAGCGCATAACCCTGTGGGAGCGAGCCTGCTCGCGAAGAGGCCGTGTCAGACAGCACAGATGTTGAATGACACATCGCCTTCGCGAGCAGGCTCGCTCCCACATTGGATTTGTGCAGTGGTCTAGAACTCGATGCGCACGTCGCCCTTCGGCACGCTGCAGCACGACAGAATGTAACCCTCGGCCTCGTCGTCCTCGGTAATCCCGCCGTTGTGCTCCATCTCTACTTCGCCGCCCAGTTTCATCACCTTGCACGTGCCGCAGATCCCCATACCGCAAGCTTTCGGAATCATCAGGCCAAGCTTGGCCGCCGCCGCGTGCACGGTTTCGCCCGGTGCCACGCGAATGCTCTTGCCGGAGGCGGTGAACTCGACCTGATGCAGATCCGCCGCATCGATTTCCGGTGCATCGGCTGCCTGCTCGGCCTGTTCCACCGCATCGGCACGAGCTTCCGGTGGCGTTGCGCCGAAGGATTCCTCGTGATAACGCGACATGTCGTAACCGGCCACTTCCAGCAGGCGCTTGACCGCGTTCATGTACGGCGTCGGGCCGCAGCAGAACACTTCGCGCTCAAGGAAGTCCGGCACCATCAGTTCGAGCATCTTGTGATTGAGGTAGCCGCGATAACCGGCCCACGGCTCGCCCAGCCCGTGTTTCTCGCAGATCAGGTGCAGGCTGAAGTTGTCGATCCGCGACGCCATGTGCTCCAGCTCGCGGTGATAAATGATGTCTTTCGGCGAGCGCGCGCTGTGGATAAAGGTCATGTCGACGTTGGCGTTGGTGTCGTAGAACCAGCGCGCCATCGACATGCACGGAGTGATCCCCACGCCGCCGCTGAGATACAGCACTTTCGGGCTCGGGAAGTCGATGGCGTTGAACAGCCCGACCGGCCCGTGCACCGCCAGCTCCTGGCCTTCATGCAGGGTGTCGTGCAGCCAGTTGGAGACCTTGCCCCCCGGCACACGCTTGATGGTCACCGAGAAGCTGTACGGCACCGACGGCGAACTGGAAATGGTGTACGAACGCATGATCGGCTGGCCGTCGATTTCCAGCTCCAGGGTCACGAACTGCCCGGGCTTGAAGAAGAACAGGATCGGCTGGTCGGCCATGAAACAGAAGGTGCGCACGTCCCAGGTTTCCTGGATGACTTTGACGCAACGGACGATGTGTCGGCCATTGGCCCAGGTCTGGGTGGTGACCGGATTCAGAAAGCTGTTGGACATGCTGTTCTCCACGGCCGACTGTCGGCCTTCATGTGGCGATTCTGCGTATAGCGTGAACCGTCCGTTTACCTATCCGCGACATCGGCATACTTATCGCGACCAGCCCCCAACCGCCGGGGGTTGCGCGTCGGGAACAGATTGCACCATGTCGCCCATGGATAAGGTTCCGGGCAGCGTCGGCCCCACACTCGCCCCACACCAAGACGAATTCTTTACACCTTGCGTAGCAACCCTGATCAGCCACTTTCGCGGCCACGCAGATGGCCTTGAGGAATACATCGATGGACGTCACCGCAAAAATCAGCCTGGGCGATCCGCTGGAACCCGCACGCAAGGCCACCGCACAGATGCTGCAGGAGCGCGAGCGCACCTTTTCGCTGCCGCAGCCGTTCTACAGCGACGAGCGCCTGTTCGATATCGATATGCAGGAGATCTTCCAGAAAGAGTGGTTGATCGCCGGCATGACCTGCGAGATCCCGGCCAAGGGCAACTACCTGACCCTGCAGGTCGGCAAGAACCCGATCATCGTCATCCGTGGCGCCGACGGCGTGGTGCATGCCTTCCATAACGTCTGCCGCCACCGTGGCTCGCGCCTGTGCACCAGTGAAAAGGGCAAGGTTGCCAAACTGGTCTGCCACTACCACCAGTGGACCTACGAACTGGACGGACGCCTGCTGTTCGCCGGCACCGAGATGGGCGCCGACTTCGACATGAAGCAGTACGGCCTCAAACCGGTGAACGTGAAGACTGCCGGCGGCTACATCTTCATCAGCCTGGCGGAAAATCCGCCGGCCATCGATGACTTCCTGTCGACGCTGAACCACTACATGGAACCGTACGACATGGAGAACACCAAGGTGGCGATCACCACCACCTTGATGGAAAAGGCCAACTGGAAACTGGTGCTGGAAAACAACCGCGAGTGCTACCACTGCAACGCGTCGCACCCGGAACTGCTGAAAACCCTGCTGGAATGGGACGACGTCACCGACCCGCGCGCCGATCAGGCGTTCAAGGATCACGTCGCCGCGTCTGCTGCTGCGTGGGAAGCCGAGAAGATCCCTTATGCCCACGCCAGTTTCGGCCTGCGCAACCGTATCGTGCGCATGCCGCTGCTCAAGGGCACCGTGTCGATGACCCTGGACGGCAAACAGGGCTGCGCCAAACTGATGGGCCGGATCAAGAACCCGGATCTCGGTTCGATGCGCATCCTGCACCTGCCGCACTCGTGGAACCACTGCATGGGCGACCACATCATCGTCTTCACCGTATGGCCGATCAGCGCCCAGGAAACCATGGTCACCACCAAATGGCTGGTGCACAAGGACGCGGTCGAAGGCGTGGATTACGACGTCGAACGCATGCGCCAGGTGTGGGACGCGACCAACGATCAAGACCGGCGTCTGGCCGAAGAAAACCAGCGCGGGATCAACTCCACTGCTTATCAGCCAGGGCCGTACTCGAAGACCTATGAGTTTGGTGTGGTCAACTTCGTGGACTGGTACAGCGAGCGGATGCTGAACAACCTTGGGGCTGAGCCTGCGCCGTACCTCAAGGGCGTCCCGGTTCAGGGCTAAGATCAAAGGCAAAAGCTTCGCGAGCAGGCTCACTCCTACAGGGGAACGCATTCCAACTGTAGGAGTGAGCCTGCTCGCGATGGCGTCAGAACAGCCACCTCATTACTTGGATGACCACCTCACCGATCCATCCTCCCCAATAAACTCCTCAAAAATATCCTCCCCCACCAGCCTGATTTTCGCGTAGCCATTCAACACCCGCAGCGGATACGCCGGATCATTGGCATCCTGCGTCTCCGACCACAACACCCGCGAATGCCCGTTCAGCTCGCTGGCATTGCCATAGGGAATCGCCCCGTGTCCGGCGCAGCGCGCGTGCAAACCGCCCTGCTGTGCGTAAACGATGCCGTTGTGCAGATGCCCCCAGTACCAGTAATCCGGCTCGCGCCCCAGGGCATCGCACACCGGTTGATACAGCGCGGTCTGGTGATGCCCGGAAATATCGAAGCCCTGGTGATGGCTGAGCACCATGATCTTTTTGCGTTTCGGCAGGGCTTTCATCCAGGTGATCTGCGGCTCGTTGAGCGTGCCGTCCATGTACAGGTTCATCGCGTCCGAGGCATACGCCGAATCCAGCCCGACCACCAGCCAGTCGTCGTTGATCAAGGCGAAATAACTGGTGCCCTGCTGCCCCGGAAAGCGCTTGGCCAGTTCTTTGAAATAGCCGTGGGCGCCGCTGTACATCTCGTGGTTGGAGTTGAGGGTGAACGAGCCGTGGCTGCCCATCGGCCAACCGGCCATGTCGACGTCTTCCTGCGAATGGCTGCCGGCGTAGTAGACGTCGCCCAGATGGATGGTGAAATCCGCTTGCGCCAGTTGCATCTGGTTGGCGACTGAAACCGCCGGCGCATGACTGTCGAAGGGGCCGGTGCCCCAGTCGCCGGCAATCGCCAGGGTCACGTCGCGCTCCATCTGCACCACCGCCGGGTCAGTGCCGAAGGTCGCGTGATGGCGCAGGTTTTCAATCCACTTGAGCAATGCCTCGCTCCACAGCAGATCAAGCAATTCCCACTTGCGACAGCCGAGCAGGCTGCCGTCCTGCAACACCCGGGTCGCCAGTTGATCGGGCGATTGCGGGAGCGGCGTGGCATTGCCGATGCGCAAAATCGACAGGCCATGAGACAACTCCCACGGCACCGCCGGTTCATCGCCCGGCAACTCACCGTTTTTCAGCACGTATTGCGCCTGATCGTGACCGCGCTGCAGCAGCTTGATGATCGCCTGAAACTCCTGCGGCTCCAGCTCGCTGATGAGCTTCATCCAGGCCATTTCCATGCGCGTGAACAAGCCGTGAATGCGCAGTTTGACCTTGTCGTACTCGTGTTCCCAATGACTGACCAGTGACATGGCGTAATCCTCTATCCGTAAGGGCTCACAGGGTTTTCATGAACTCGATCAACGCACGTTTGTCGTCGTCCGACAGCGTGGTGCCATACAGGTGACCGCTGTTGTGGTTGCCCTCCAGTCGGGTGTCGTATTTGAAATCCGCCGAGGCTTTGGCCTGAGCGCCCGTGGTGACAAAACCGACGTTGACCGGGTCGTAGACGTCGGAGCCGGTGATGAACACCACCGGACGTTTTTCCGGCGGTTGCAGCAGGTCCCACAGGGTCGGCACCGAACCGTTGTGCAGGTACGGCGCACGCAGCCAGATGCCGTCAGTCGGCGTGTTGCTGTAGCTCTGGGTCTTGCGATAGGCACCGAAGTCGAACGGCGGTTTCTTGAAGGTGTGGAACGCCGTCACCAGACCGGTGGTGAACGAGTCCAGCCGATGTGGATCGGTGCCGAGTTGATCGATATTGGTGGTGACCTGCCCGGTGTCGGCGCGACCGAAGTCGTGGCACGCGGCGCAATTTGCATCCCAGATCGGTTTGCCCTGCGCGACTTTCGCCTGATCCAGCGCCCATGGCCACGCCGGCGCCTTGTGCCCGAGCAGCCAGTTGGTCACGCGGTTGAAGCTTGGCGGCAACACCGACTCCGGCGTTGCGCCCACGGCCATCGCGGCGGCGTAGTTGCGTTCGTGGATCTTGTTGTTATTGCCGTCCCAATGCAGGTACATCGATTCCCGCGGCTTCTGGTTCCACACTTGCGGCAGGTCGACGGTGCCGATGGTCGAGTCATCCGGGAAGCCGAACACCACCATTTTCGTCGGGTTGAAGGTGTCGGTGCGGCCCGGGCCCTGTTGCGGACGCAGCTTCTGCCAGGCGTAGGCCTGTTTCTGCTTGAGCAAAGCGCTCTTCGCCATCGGAATAATCAGATATCGGTTGTAGAGCTTCTCGAAAAAGCCCAGTTGGAATTTGCCGTTGATCGCCGCCATCACCGCGTCGGTGGTGAATTTCGGGTCGCTGGCGCAATCGTAGGCGAACCACTGGAAGGCCTGCAGTTGCAGGGTGTTGGCCGGCGCGCTCGGCACGTTGACCGCGACGTCGCTGGCATTGGCCCGGTAGGAACCGGTGTGGCACAGCGCGCAGTTCGGTTCAACGGTGGGGTAACCGATCTGCCGCTTGGCCATGCCGATCGGCAGGTCCTTGCCGTTTTCATAGAGAAAGCCGAAGACCTCCCAGCCGCCGGGTTTGGGCAGTTTTTCCGGGCACATCTGCGGCAGCACGGCGAACAGGTAATACGGGATCCGCGCTTCGATGCCCAGACCGATGGCCGCGTATTTGTAGTGATCTTCGTCGGAGGCGTACTCCTGCTCCGGCACCACCCGCAGCATCTGGTACCAGGTCTGGTAACCGATGAAACCGAGCAGCGCCAGTACGACCAAGGTACCGACCTTGAAGGTATGGCTCTGCCATTGCCGCGCCCAGGCCGCGCGCAACTCGCGCCAGCCATCGCACAGCAGCGCCCATGGCCGGTTCGCGGGCGTGGTACCGAGGTACAGCAGAATGCCGAGGATCAGGAAGAAGCTCAGATCGCCCATCAGCATCGGCACGAACACCGAGCCTTGAATGCTCGTATTGATCAGGTAAATCCAGAACACCACGGCGATCAGCCGCGTCAGTACGCACAGCCAGGAATGCACCACATAGCGCGGCGCATTGAAGCCCGACGGCATGTAAAACACGCTGATGCCCACCAGCAGCATCCCGGCGTTTTCCAGCCACGGGTCGGAGAGTTGCGGCGGCAGACCGACCACCGATGTCAGCAATCCCGGCGCGAACAGCGCCGGGATCGCGAACACCATGTTCATCGCAATGCCGATCCAGATGAAGCGTTGAAACCAGCGGATGTAGCTGTCCATATCATCCATTTCCTTGTGCAGACCTGAGAGGTGTTGTGCCAGATGCACCGCTTTCGCGAGCAGGCTCGCTCCCACATTGGATTGGGGATGCCCACTGGTTTTTGGGACTGGCACAAAACCCTGTGGGAGCGAGCCTGCTCGCGAAGCGGTCGACTCGGTCTGCAGTCAACCGAGGGCCGTTTTCTCCAGGTGCTCAAGGATGAGCGGATACACATCCACCACCGCGTTCTTGCCGAACATGCAGTCGATGTGGCCGTAACCCGGCACTACGTGCCGGCTGTAGCGCTCCGGCCCGTGGGCTTCGCAGACTCGCTGGTAGGTCTTGAGCGTGCTTTCCGGCAGATAGCACTGGTTCTCCGCGCCGCTGATAAAGCAGATCGGCATAGTCAGCCGCTCGAAGTGCGGCATGTACACATCGTTGCCTTTGAAATCCACCAGATGCCCTTTGCGCACGATCAGCGCCAGGTGCTCGAAGGTCTCGATGTTCGACTCGCCGAACAGCTCGTGCAGGTTGTCGTGCAGGGTTTCATTGAGCGTGTCGTGGCGATACAGCGAGGCGTACATAAAGGTGATGCGGTGGCACACCGGGTTGGTGCAATAACCCTGCGCCTCGATCCGCGCGTAGCCGTTGAGGGCCTTGTCGTAGAGGCGGTTGAACCAGTTCTCCTTGCTGTCGGCGTAAGCCGTCATCGATTTGATGCCGATGGCATCGAGCATGCCCGGCAAGTGCAGACCAGCCTTCAACCCGGTAGCCGTGGCAACCACAGTGTCAGCGGCAATCTGCGAGCAGACCACCGAGCGCACACCCTGCAGCCCTGCCAGCAACGACATGAAGAATGTCGTCGCGCCGTAGCAATGCACCACGCACTGCACGTCTTTGGCCTGCGTCTCCTGCTGAATTTGCGCAATGGCAGCCTTGAAGTCGTACTGGGCGATCTGGTCGCCATTCCACTCTTTCTTGCTCGCCGGCAGCAGAATGCTCACCCGGAAATCCAGCAGCCACACGTCATAGTCGTGCTTGCACAGGTACTCCAGCAGGTTGGTCTGGATGGTGTCGGTGGAAAAGATATTCGAGCCGACGCCCAGGCCATGCACCAGCATCACCGGGCCTTTGCTACCGGCCTGATAACGGGTCAGGCGCAGCTCGACGCCGTCCTCGGTGGGGAAGAAATGCACCGCCGGGATCGGCGCATCCAGTGGCCGTTTCAGGCGTGGCGGCGCGTCGGGGTTGAAGTAGATATCGCCAGCGAAGACCCCGCCGTAACTCTCCCAGAGAATCCCGGCGAAGAACTTGCCGAAGCGCGCCAGGCCTTCGATGCGCTCGCGCTCGTTACGCGCGTTGAGCACTTTCATGGTGGTCATCTGCTTGGCGAAATCGGTCGGATGAATGTGCATCACCCCGGAGCCGATCACCTCGCCCGACTTGTCCGGTCCGCGATACAGCGTCACGTACAGGGTGCTGGTGTCGTGCCAGATATTCAGCACACCGTTGTCTTCCGGCACGGTTTTGAAGGCACTGAAGAAGTAATCGCTGCCGTCCTCGGCGGTCAGTTTCATGTCGTATTTCATGTGCCGTGTGTCGACCTGCTGCTCGAATTGTTCGAACAGGTTGAACACGCCGTTGCTGGCGGTCAGCGGTTGCGGCGACAGCGCCGGGGCATTGACCGTACCGACAATGGTCGCGGCGTGCTCCGGTTCCTTGATCATCCGGTTGAGGTCGTTGGCGGTGATGGTCAGGGTAAAGTCGATCGGCGAATTATCTGCCTCACCGCGTTTGGCCGCCGCTTCGTAGACTTTCAGATCGGTGCTTTGCGCGGCGGTGAAGGCGCGGGAGAAATAGCCTTTCATGGTTTCGGTGAACTGCACGCCGAGAGTCGGTGGTGCCACCTGTTTGCGCGGTGCCGACGGCAGCGTGTAGTCGATCTTCCAGCCACGGTCGGCGGCCAGCAGGCCCATGTTGCGTTCACTCACAGCGGAGATGGTCAGCAGCGGATTGACCGCCAGCGAAGTCGGAATCACCGCGCCGTCAGTCACGTAGAGGCTGGCGTAGACATCAGTGCCGTTGGCGCCGCTGAACACCTGGCCCTTGTGATTGACCACGCCTTGCGCGGCGTCCTCGCCCATCACGCAACCGCCCAGCGGATGCACCGAGACGATGCTGTGCTTGAGCAGTTGGGTCCAGATCGGATTCTCGACCCAGACCCCGCCCAGTGCCTTGGTACTCTGGTACAAACGTTCGTTGCCAAGCTTGAAGTTTTCCTGCTCGCCGACACCCGGCCAGTCGATGCGCAACTGGTCCTTGTTGTCGAGAATCATCCGGCCCTGGCCACTGTCGTGGCTCATGATCAGGTAGGTCTGCATATTGTGCAGCGCGCCGTAATAGGGGCCGCGCAGGAAGCTTTCGGCCTCGCGCTCCTTGTAGCCGAGCTTGCCGCTGAAACTGTCGTCCGTGGCCTTGCCGATCAACTCGGCAAACCCGGCCATTGCCGGCACCATCGGCCGGCCGAGGGCGCCGGGGATCGAACCTTCCTCGATGACCATGCGGCTGCGCCAGTCACCGTCGGTGCGCATGTCGATGATCGAGGTGATGCACGGGCCGACCGGGTGCAGCTCCTTGGCCGAATGCGCGCCGAAGCCGATGCCGTTGATGGTCTGCTCGCAGTTGTGGCCGAAACCGAGGATGTCACCGTTACCGCTCATGTTCTCGCCGAGCTGACCGGACATCACCAGCCCCTTGTCCCGCGAACGCAGAAGGATCTCGGTAGAGCCGAGAGTGCCGGCGGAGACCACGACGATAGCGGCCTTCACGAACAGCGTCGGCGCGTCGAACTTCTCGCGACCGCTGTCGAGGTACTGGAAGTGCACGATCCAGCCATCGCCGTCGCGCTCCAGATGCCGCACCTCAGCCTGGCAGAAAATCTCCGCGCCATGGTTCCAGGCATCCGGCAGATAGTTCATCAGCGTGGTGTTCTTGGCCTTGTTGTTACAGCCCGAGACGCAGTCGCCGCACTGGTTGCACGGCAGTTGCTCGACGCCGACGTGGTTGAGGTTGTTCGGCAGTTTGTCGAAGGTCACGTTGATCGGTGGCTTGTAGAAATGCGCGCCTTGCTTGAGGTAGTCCGCAGACTTTTTGTTGGCGTCGAGCTTGGGCAGGTTCGGTGCGTTGTTCGGGTACGGATTAGGCTTGAGCATTTCCCGGGCACGGGCGTAACCGTCCTTGAGCAGCGTATCGCGATGATCGCGTACCGCCTGCGGCCAGCGTGGATCCTCGAACACCCCGGGTTCCGGCTCCAGGGCAACGTTGGCGTTGATCAGCGATGTACCGCCGAGGCCGCAGCCGACCACCACGTTCTGCTGGGCGTTGACGTGCAGATCGAACAGCCCGGTGCGCGAGCCGATGTGGCCGTCCGGGTCATGCACCTGCAACTCTTCGGTCGCGGCGATCATGGTGTTGGGGTATTCACCGGGCTGGATTTCCCGCCCGCGTTCGAGCAGGCACACCTGCTTGCCGGCCCGGGACAGGCGCGACGCAGCAATGCCGCCGCCATAACCGGAGCCGATGACGATCACGTCGTAGTGTTCCTTGATCTCGCTGATGGGCGTTGCGATGCGTGTCATGAGGGTGTTCCTCTTCTCAGGCAGATGGGGCAACTCTGCGGTTGCCTGCAATCTATGGGCGAACGGGCACCTGGCCTCCGGGTCGAGCCCGGCGACAGCACAGCGGTTAAAGCAGGAGGTCGCTACAGACGAGCGCGTTGATTGGCCGCACGACGTAACGTGCGCTTGCGTGGCGAGGGGGGATGGCGGTGTGGGCGGCTATCCATCATGCGTTCTCCCAGAACCTGATGTGGATAAGTGACGGCTGTCCTTGTGCCATTGCAGTGAAGACAGCGCAGGAATCGAAGTCAAGGCAACGGTTTAGAACTGTATGAAATCTGATCAATTGCTGTTTGGACTATGCCCGACGGGGCCTGCAGGGTTTGGCAAACAAGTTATCCACATAACCGCCCACAGCAATTGGGGGTAACTGTGGATGACTGGAAAAATAACTCGCTGATTTGTGAAGAAAAATCGTGACTTATCCAGAATGATGGTTTGCCAGACACATTGGCTATTTTTTGATCAAGTCTTTGTAAGCCACGGTTTTCATGGCTTGTAGAGGATGGCGAACACGTTATCCACAGAAGCACCAACAGAGTTCGGGGGTAACTTCGCGGCGGCTGTGGAAAAGCGCTGAGGGCTGTGTGAAATCGCGGTCTACACGGGGATTATCAGCTTTAAAAGCTTAATCGATCAATTATTGATCAATCCTATACAGGCCACGTTTTATATGGCTTGCAGCGGACAGCGAACATCTTGTCCACAGAAGCGCCAACAGAGATTGGGGGCAACTCTTGGCGTTATGCAGGAGAAAAAGCCCGGAAAAACCGTGACTTAGGCTGGTTGTTTTTTGAGCTGGAGCCTGGAGGGCTTGATTGGCGTGGGGTACAGGGATGGGCGAACACGTTATCCACAGATCCGCCAACAGGGATTGTGGGTAAACATATTCAGTCAGGTACACATGGATTCCAATGTGGTAGCGAGCCTGCTCGCGAAAGCTTCGGATCAGTCGACATATGTATCAACTGACAATCCGCTTTCGCGAGCAGGCTCGCTCCCACAGAGGGTTCAGAGTCTGGAAGAAGGTGTCGCTAGCGAACGACGCCTTCTTCGATCAGGAGTTTGAGGATCGCTTCCGCCCCGGCCTGCGCGGTGACGCCTTTAAGCACTTGTCCACCGCCGCCACTGGCTTTGGCGGTGGCAGCTTTCATGCGGTCCGCACCGCTCTTGGCCTTGATCACCTTCAAACGTTTCGGCCGTGGCTTGGCCGGTTGCAGTGTGGAGACGGCCAGCAGTTCATCGTCCAGCACGTCGACGTCTTCGGCGTTCAGCACACCGCGCCGCGCCGGACCGTAGGCACTCTGTCGAGGTTTGGGCGCGGCGTTATCCACAGTCGCCAGAAACGGCAGCTTCACCTTCAACCGCCGCCGCTGCCCACGGGGCAAGGCTTGCAGCACCAGCGCCGAACCATCATTGATCGACTCGACCTGCGCCAGCCCGACCACCAGCGGCCAGCCCAGCCCTTCGGCGAGCAAGAACGGCAACATGCCCGAGCCTTCGCCGGTTTCCGCCTGACTGCCGGTCAGCACTACCTGGGCGCTGGCATCACGCAGATACGCGGTCAGCGCCGGCAAGGCGTCCGCGCCAGCGGGTTGCTCCAGCACATGCAGCTGTTCCAGGCCCATGCCCAGATAGGCGCGCAGTGCCGGTTCCGCGACATCCCCGGCATGCAGCACTTGCAGGTTATCCCCAGCCAGTTGCAGGCCCAGTTCTACGGCGCGCGCGTCCTGTTCGGCGCGGCGTGGCCGGCCCGAGGTCGGATGGGCACCGATGGAAACCAGACTGATGATCTTTGTGCTCATAACCCGTTCCTTAAGCCGCATCGCGCTTGGCTTCGTTGCGGTAAGCCGCTACCGCCGCGATCAACGCCTGAAGAATTTCCGCGCTCTCGCCAATCACCGACAGGTCGGCGCGTTTGATCATGTCGCAACCGGGGTCGAGGTTGATCGCCACCACCTTGTCGCAGGCACCAATGCCTTGCAGGTGCTGGATCGCCCCGGAGATACCCACAGCCACGTAAACCCGCGCAGTGACCCAGGTGCCGGACGCACCGACCTGCCGATCACGGGCCATGAAGCCATCGTCTACCGCCACCCGCGAGGCGCCTTCGGTGGCGCCGAGTGCCGCAGCGGTCTGGTGGAACAACGCCCAGTCCTTGACCCCGTTGCCGCCGGAGAAAATGAATTCGGCCTCGGCCATCGGAATCGCCGCCGGGTCCACCGCGACCGCGCCAAGATCCTCGATCCGCGACAGGCTGCGCGCAATCGTTGTGGATAACTCCACCGGCAGTGCCTCATGACGGGTTTCGCTGACCGGTTCGGCGCATTCGGCTGCGGCCAGAATCAAGCGTGCGACCGGACGCGCCAGATCTTGCAGGCCCGCGCCAGCGCGACCGATGCATTCCTGATCCTTGACTTGCCAGACCCGCGTTGCCGGCCGTTCGCCCAGTGCCGCGGCAAAACGCCGACCGAGTTCACCGCCACCGCTGCGGCTGTCCGGCAGCAGCCAGTGACGCGGGTTGAACTGGTTATCCACAGCCCGCAAGCCCTGCACCCGTTGCTCCGGTGCATAACCGCTGAATTGGTCGCCCTCCAGTACCAGCAAGCGATCGACGCCGGCCGTGGCGAAGGCGTTCTCTTTGTGTTCGCCAAACACCACCGCCAGCACCGCGCCGTCGTTGCCGGCCAATTGATGAGCCAGGCCCAGCAAGTCGCGGTCGTGGCTGCTCAGGCGGCCGCCGACCATGTCCGGCACCACGCTGATGTAGAACGCCGGGGCTGGCACCTGATGCAGCGGCAACTGCACTTCAACCGTGGCCGAGCGTTTGACCGCCCCGCCCTGTTGCGCGCCGCTGCGGTCGATACGCTTGATGCCGTTGGGGCCGATGAATCCGATGCCGTGCAGGTTCTTGCGGATGACACCATTGGGGCCCATCCAGCTGTGTTGCGCCGGTTGCATCGCCGCGTGCAACGGGTGCAGGCGGTTACGCGCAATCCATTCGGCGCGCGGGTCGCGGCGGATAATGTCGCTCATCAGTGGGCCTCCGCAGGTTCACGTTTGGCCGGTGCAGTCGGCTTGTTCGGCGCGGCGTCTTCGAGCAGCGCGTCGGCCACCAGTTCGGCGATGTCCTTGATCAGCGGACGCGGTTCGACCACGCCCTCGAGCATCGCAGTGCACTGTGGACAACCTACTGCCACCAGCTCGGCGCCGGTCTCGCGGATGTCATCCATGCGCATGTCGGGGATCCGCTGCTTGCCGGGAATGTCGGTGATCGGCGCACCGCCACCGCCGCCGCAGCAGCGCGAACGGAAGCCGGAACGTTGCATCTCTTTGACCTCGATGCCGAGGGCGCGCAGCACTTCACGCGGCGCCTCGTACTCGCCGTTGTAGCGGCCGAGGTAGCACGGATCGTGGTAGGTCACGCTGTTGCCTTTGTGCTGACCGAGATTGAGCGCACCGGCCTGAATGATTTCCGCCATGTAGGTGCTGTGGTGCTGCACCAGGTAGTTGCCGTCGAACGCGCCGTACTCGTTTTTCAGCACATGGAAGCTATGCGGATCGCAGGTGACGATGCGGTTGAAGCTGTATTTGGCCAGGGTCTGGATATTGCGTTTGGCGAGCAGCTGGAAGGTCGCTTCGTCGCCTAAACGCCGGGCCACATCACCGCTGTCACGTTCTTCGAGGCCGAGCACCGCAAAGTCGACCTTCGCGGCTTTCAGCACTTTGACGAACGCACGCAAGGTGCGCTGGTTGCGCATGTCGAAGGCGCCGTCGCCGACCCAGAACAGTACGTCGGTAGACTTTTTTTCGCTGAGCAGAGTGAGGTTCAGATCCGCCGCCCAGTTCATCCGCCCGCCCGGAGCGAAACCGCCGGGGTTGTCAGTGGCGATGAGGTTTTCCAGGACCTCGGCACCCTTGTTCGGGGTCGCGCCTTTTTCCAGCGTCAGGTGGCGGCGCATGTCGACGATGGCGTCGACGTGCTCGATCATCATCGGGCATTCCTCGACGCAGGCGCGGCAAGTGGTGCACGACCACAGGGTTTCGGCATCGACCAGACCATTGACGATAGGTTGATGCGGATTGCCGCTGTGCTCACCGATTGGCTTGCCCGGATAAGGACTACCGGCAAACTTCGCGTCAGTGCCGCCAGCCAGGCCGACGACCATGTCCTGAATCAGCTTTTTCGGGTTCAGCGGCTGGCCGGCAGCGAAGGCCGGGCACGCCGCTTCGCACTTGCCGCACTGCACGCAGGCGTCAAAACCGAGCAACTGGTTCCAGGTGAAATCCTTGGGTTTTTCCACGCCGAGCGGCGCGCTTGGATCATTCAGATCCAGCGGTTTCAAACCGGTGGAACGACCGCCGCCAAAGCGCTCGGCGCGGCGGTGCCAAGCCAGGTGCAGGGCGCCGGCGAAGGCGTGCTTCATCGGCCCGCCCCAGGTCATGCCGAAGAACAACTCCGACACGCCCCACAAAACACCGAGCCCGAGAATCGCCGCCAGCAGCCAGCCGCCGAAGTTCTCCGGAAGGATTCCGGCCACCGGCAGGGTCACCAGGAAGAACGAGGCGGAGAAAGCCAGCAGGCTTTTCGGCAGGCGCATCCACGGGCCTTTCGACAACCGTGCCGGCGGATTGAGCCGGCGCCGATAAACGAAGAGCGCACCGACGAACATCACCGCCGTCATCAGCAGCAGCGCATAGCCGAGGATGCGGTTATGCAGGCCGAAACCGTGCACCAGAATCGCCAGCACGATCGACGCCACCGCACCACCGGCCGTGGCGACGTGGGTGTTGGCGATGTATTTGTCCCGCGCCACCACGTGGTGCAGATCGACCATGTAACGCTTGGGCATGGCGAACAGGCCGCCGAGCAGATCGACCTTCGAGGCCCGGCCCCGACGCCACATGGCCACCCGCCGCAACGCACCCAGCACCGCAAGGGCCAGGGCTGCGAACAACAGGATTGGAAGAAGGGTGTTCAACATGGTGAAGCTCCCACCAGTACAGCCTGGAGAAACACGGTCCGCTTTACTGTGGGAGCGAGCCTGCTCGCGAAAGCGCTGGGTCAGTCGACATCATCGTCAACTGACAGATTGCATTCGCGAGCAGGCTCGCTCCCACAGGGTTTGGTGCAAGTCTTAGAAGTCTTTGCAAAGGCGCAACGCGTCATAGATCGCAGCATGGGTATTACGCTGCGCCACGCAGTCGCCGATGCGGAACAGCAAGTAGCCGTCGCCCGCCTCGCTCAGCGAAGGTTGCGGCTGGATCGCGAACAACGCTTCCACGTCGATCTGGCCCTTGTTGCGCGAACCCTCTTTGAGCGCGTAGTAGATTTCCTCATCCGGACGCACGCCGTTTTCCACCACCACCTGATCCACCACCCGCTCCTCTTTGGCGCCGGTGTATTCGTTCTCCAGCACCGCCACCAGCTTGTCGCCTTCGCGGTAGACCTTTTCCAGCATCATGTCGCCGGTCATGATCACTTCTTTCGGGTACATGCTGCGGTAGTAGGTCGGGAACGACGTACCGCCGATGGCCACGCCCGGCTTGATGTCGTCGGTAACGATCTCGACCTGGCTGCCCTTGTCGGCGAGGAAGTCGGCCACCGACATGCCGGTAAACTCGCAAATGGTGTCGTAGACCAGCACGTTCTTGCCCGGCGCGACCTTGCCGTCGAGCACGTCCCAGCTGCTGACCACCAAGCCTTCGGCGGCGCCCCAGTGTTCGTTCTGCTCAAGGAACGGATGCCCACCGACCGCCAGCACCACCACGTCCGGACGCAGATCCATAATGGTTGCCGCATCGGCCGCCGTGCCCAGACGCAGGTCGACTTTCAGCCGCGCCAGTTCCAGCTGGAACCAGCGGGTGATGCCGGCGATCTGGTCGCGCTGCGGCGCTTTCGACGCGGTAGTGATCTGCCCGCCGATAAATTCTTTCTTCTCGAACAGGGTCACGTCGTGGCCACGCTCGGCAGAGACGCGTGCTGCTTCCATCCCGGCCGGGCCGGCACCAACGATCACCACTTTGCGTTTGACGCCTGTGGACTTCTCGATGATGTGCGGCACGCCCATGTATTCACGAGAGGTCGCGGCGTTCTGGATGCACAGCACGTCCAGACCTTGATACTGACGATCGATGCAGTAGTTGGCGCCGACGCACTGTTTGATCTGGTCGATCTGGCCCATCTTGATCTTGGCGATCAGGTGCGGGTCAGCGATGTGCGCACGGGTCATGCCGACCATGTCGACGTAACCGCCTTCAAGGATGCGCGTGGCCTGGTTCGGGTCCTTGATGTTCTGCGCGTGCAGCACCGGCACCTTGACCACTTCCTTGATTCCGGCCGCCAGGTGCAGGAACGGCTCCGGCGGATAGCTCATGTTCGGAATCACGTTGGCCAGGGTGTTGTGGGTGTCGCAACCCGAGCCGACGACGCCGATGAAATCGAGCATGCCGGTGTCGTCGTAATACTTGGCGATCTGCTTCATGTCCTCGTGGGAGAGACCGTCCGGGTGGAACTCGTCACCGCAGATACGCATGCCCACGCAGAAATCGTCACCGACCTCAGCGCGCACGGCTTTCAGCACTTCCAGACCGAACTTCATCCGGCCTTCGAAGCTGCCACCCCATTCATCGGTACGCTTGTTGACGCGCGGGCTCCAGAACTGGTCGATCATGTGCTGGTGCACGGCAGACAACTCGACGCCGTCCAGGCCACCGGCCTTGGCGCGACGCGCCGCTTGCGCGTAGTTGCCGATCACCCGCCAGATTTCTTCCGGCTCGATGGTCTTGCAGGTCGCACGGTGCACGGGTTCACGGATACCCGACGGCGACATCAGGGTCGGCCAGTGGAAACCATCCCAACGCGAGCGTCGGCCCATGTGGGTAATCTGGATCATGATCTTGGCGCCATGCTTGTGCATGGCGTCGGCCAGGTTCTGGAAGTGCGGGATGATCCGGTCGGTGGACAGGTTGACCGAACTCCACCATTGCTGCGGACTGTCGATGGCGACCACCGACGAACCGCCGCAGATCGCCAGGCCAATGCCGCCCTTGGCTTTCTCTTCGTAGTATTTGACGTAGCGCTCGGTGGTCATGCCACCGTCGGTCGCGTAGACCTCAGCGTGCGCTGTGCTGAGCACGCGGTTGCGGATGGTCAGTTTGCCGATCTGGATCGGCTGGAACATTGCTTCGAAAGCCATGGCGGGTTCCTCGACTTACAACGGCTTGACGGTGAACAGGCCGTCGTCGTGGCCTTCTTCGGAGCCACCGTAGACTTGCTCGGCAACCGTACGAATCTTGCTGCCGCGAGCGGCGAGGATCTGGTCCATGGCGCCGGCAAACCAGCCGGTGAACATGTAGTCAACCTTGCGCCCGACCTTGCCGTAGACGTAGACGAACGCGGAGTGTTCGAGCTTGACGCTGGCGGTGCCTTTATCGAGGTCGATGTCCTGAATCTTGAACAGGCCCCAGCCGCGTTGCGACAGGCGCTTCATGTAGTGTTCGAACACCGCGACGCCTTCCAGGCCGTGACATTCGGCTTCTTTTTCACACCAGTGCCAGGCGGACTTGTAGCCGGCCTTGTAGAGGATTTCGGCATAGGCGTCGGCGCCCAGCACTTCCTCGATGCCCATGTGGTTATTGACGAAAAAGTGGCGTGGCACGTAGAGCATCGGCAGGGCGTCGGAGGTCCAGACACCGGTCTCGCTGTCGACTTCGATTGGCAATTGCGGGGCGATCTTGGCCATGGAAACTTAACTCCAGAAAAATTCGTGGTTGGTGCCGAGCGAAGCTTTTGCTTTGCTCTTATAAACAAGCCGTATGAGTGACTTTGGAGCCGTAGCGAGCACGTCGAGAGCAAGGAAGGACCGGAGCGACAAGCGAGACAGTACGGGACGTACGGCGAGTTTGGCGCGAGGACCTGACGCAGCTATCGGCGAGCGGAGTAGGCTCCAGAGTTATTCATTCGCCCCAGACGTCTTTGAGGACGTTCACCCAGTTCTCGCCCATGATCTTGCGCACCACACGCTCGGAGTGGCCGCGCTTGAGCAGGGTTTCGGTCAGGTTCGGGAACTCGCCGACCGTGCGGATGCCAAGCGGGTTGATGATCTTGCCGAAGCTGGTCAGACGACGGGCGTAGCCCTTGTCGTGGGTCAGGTATTCGAAGAAGTCCTGGCCGTGACCCTGGGTGAAGTCGGTGCCGATGCCGATGGCGTCTTCACCAACGATGTTCATGGTGTATTCGATGGCTTCGGCGTAATCGTCGATGGTCGAATCGATGCCTTTGGCGAGGAACGGCGCGAACATGGTCACGCCAACAAAACCGCCGTGGTCAGCAATGAACTTCAGTTCTTCATCGGACTTGTTGCGTGGGTGCTCTTTCAGACCCGACGGCAGGCAGTGGGAATAGCAGACCGGTTTTTTCGATTCGAGGATGACTTCTTCGGACGTCTTGGAGCCGACATGAGACAGGTCGCACATGACGCCGACGCGATTCATCTCGGCGACGATTTCGCGACCGAAGCCCGACAGGCCGCCGTCACGCTCGTAGCAACCGGTGCCGACCAGGTTCTGGGTGTTGTAGCACATCTGCACGATGCCGACGCCGAGCTGCTTGAACACCTCGACATAGCCGATCTGGTCTTCGAACGCGTGGGCGTTCTGGAAGCCGAAGAGGATGCCGGTCTTGCCCTGCTCCTTGGCACGACGGATGTCGGCGGTGGTGCGCACCGGCATCACCAGGTCGCTGTTTTCGCGGATCAGCTTCTGGCTGGCGGCAATATTGTTCACAGTCGCCTGAAAGCCTTCCCACACCGACACGGTGCAGTTGGCCGCCGTCAGACCGCCCTTGCGCATGTCTTCGAACAGCTCGCGGTTCCATTTGGCAATGATCAGACCGTCGATAACGATGCTGTCGGCGTGTAATTCGGCTGGGCTCATCAGGCGTCCCCTTATTGGCGATTCATGCGCCGAATCGTCTGCCGGCGCTTTGGGGCCAGCATATGCCTCGGTGCCGGGGCGACCGGGTGCAAAAACGACAGGGGAATTGCCGAAAGCGTCAATCCGCGACAAAGGGTCGCCAGGCGTCCCGATCAGCTACCTGTTCAAGCCCGCCAGCTTGAGCCAGAATCTGGCGCATCTTGGATACACCACTGGATTAGAGCGGCGACAACCATGAAATCGATCTTCCTGGCTTTGGCACTGATGGCGACTGGCGTACACGCCGCCGAAGAGACCGACAACAACCCGTGCGACGCGGTGGAAAACGACGTCCAGACCCTGGAATGCTCGACCTACAGCCGCAGTACCGCCGAAGACCTGCTCAAGGACAACTACGCCAGCCTCAACGAACGCATGCAGGCCACCTACGGCAAAAACGCCGCGCAACTGGCCGACATCACCGCCAAACTGAAAACTGCCCAGCAACAATGGCTGAAAACCCGCGACGCCGATTGCGCCGTGGAAGCCTTCCCCGCCACCGAAGGCAGCAAGGCATTCAAGATTGCGCAGAATGACTGCGTGGCACGGATGAGTGACGAACGGTCGGAGTTTTTGGAGTCGATCGGGCAGGAATGAGGATCTGCGCTGTAAGCTGCACCTCATATAGCCAATCAAGGGACACTCATGAACATCTGCGGCATCGAAATCAAAGGCAGCGAAGCGATCATCGCCGTGGCCTCCCTTGACGGGGCAACGCTGAGCCATGTGGCGCTCAACACCAAGAAAATCGCCCTCGACGATGATGACGAGGCAGCCAACGTCAAACGCTTCGCGGCGCAGGTCGCTTCGTTTGTGCGCGAGCATTCGATTGACCGGATTGCGATCAAGAAGCGCAGCAAGAAGGGTGAGTTTGCCGGTGGGCCGACCACGTTCAAGATCGAAGGTGTGTTTCAGTTGCTGGAGGGGTGCGAGGTAACGCTATTGTCGCCGCAGACGATCAATGCGCAGGCCAAGAAGCACAACTTTGAGCTGCCGGGGACGCTGAACAAGTATCAGCATGAGGCTTACAAGGCGGCGTGTTCGGCGTTGGTGAAGAAGTAACCTTTTCTTCAGACACTGAAGATCAAAAATGTGGGAGCGGGCTTGCTCGCGAATGCGGAGTGTCAGTCGACACATGAGTTGACTGATCCACCGCATTCGCGAGCAAGCCCGCTCCCACATTGGTTTTGTGTACATTCATTCAGGCTTGGGCGGTACGCCGGTCTTCGCGGGGGCAGCGAGCGAACCTCGCTCGATAGCTGCGGGTGAAATACGACGGTGATTCAAAGCCGCAGGCGATGCTGACTTCGAGCACGCTCATATCGGTCTGACGCAACAGCTGCCGGGCTTTCTCCAATCGCAGGCGCAGATAAAAATTGCTCGGTGTGTCGTTCAGATGCAGCCGAAACAGGCGCTCCAGTTGCCGCCGTGTCACCTTGATCGATTCCGCCAGTTGCAGCGTGGTCAGCGGTGGTTCGCTGTGTTGTTCCATCTCGCCAATCACTTGCACCAACTTCTTGTTGTTGATGCCGTAGCGCGTGGCGACTTCCATGCGCTGGTGGTCCTTGCGCGGACGAATCCGCCCCAGCACGAATTGTTCGCTGACCTGAATCGCCAGTTGCGGGCCGTGGGCCTGGGCGATCAGATCAAGCATCAGATCGATAGACGCCGTGCCGCCCGCCGAGGTGATGCGCCGCCGGTCAATCTCGAACAGTTCCTGGGTGACGCTGAGCTGTGGATAAGATTCCTTGAACGCATCGATGGCTTCCCAGTGCAGGGTCAGGCGATGGCCGTCAAGCAGGCCGGCCTCCGCGAGGACGAAGCTGCCGGTGTCGATAGCGCCAAGGGTCACGCCTTCGTTGTCCAGGCGGCGCAGCCAGTGCTCAAGGGTTGGCGTGGCGAACTTCAGCGGTTCGAATCCGGCCACCACTAACAGCGTCGCACCTTTCTTCAGCGGCTCCAGCGCCGCGTCGGCGTTGACCGACATGCCGTTGCTCGCCAGCACCGCCCCGCCATCGGCGCTGAGCACGTGCCAGCGGTACAGCTCGCCACGAAAACGGTTGGCCACCCGCAGCGGTTCGATCGCGGAGATAAAGCCGATGGCGGAAAACCCCGGCATCAGCAGAAAGTAGAAATCCTGGGACATGTGCGCACTCGGTTAGCGGGTAGCGTGGATCGTTGATACGCCGATTGTCGTCAGCGTTCAAGCGCACAGGTCGCTACAGTGCAAATGCCAGTCGCCGCAGTGCGCTTTCACGGGGCCGTTGCTGCGTAACTTGGCATCACCGGCACGCCAGATGCCGGAACTCACAATAAACGACCTGCCGAGGAACCCGACATGAAACGACTGATCAGCAGCTGTGTTCTTGCACTCAGCGGTACCGCTTTCTTGAGCGCCAGCGTCATGGCAGCCGAACCCGCCTCGTGCCAGAACGTGCGCATGGGCGTCGTCAACTGGACCGACGTGATCGCCACCAGTGCCATGACCCAGGTCCTGCTCGACGGCCTCGGCTACAGCACCAAACAAACCAGCGCGTCCCAGCAAATCATCTTCGCCGGGATCCGCGATCAGCGTCTGGACCTGTTCCTCGGTTACTGGAACCCGCTGATGACCCAGACCATCACCCCGTTCGTCGACGCCAATCAGGTCAAGGTCCTGCCGGCGCCAAGCTTGAAGGACGCCCGCGCCACCCTCGCGGTGCCGACCTATTTGGCGGACAAGGGCCTGAAAACCTTCGCCGACATCGCCAAATTCGAGAAGGAACTGGGCGGCAAGATCTACGGCATCGAGCCGGGTTCGGGCGCCAACACGCAGATCAAGGCGATGATCGCCAAGAACCAGTTCGGCCTCGGCAAATTCCAGCTGGTCGAGTCCAGCGAAGCCGGGATGCTCGCCGCCGTCGACCGCGCCGTGCGCCGCAAAGAGGCCGTGGTGTTCTTCGGCTGGGCGCCGCACCCGATGAACGTCAACGTCAAGATGACTTACCTCACTGGCAGCGAGGACGCCCTCGGCCCGAACGAAGGCATGGCCACGGTATGGACTGTCACCGCGCCGAAATACGCTGAACAGTGCCCGAACATCGGTCGCCTGCTGAGCAACCTGACGTTCACCGCCGAAGACGAGAGCCGGATGATGCAGCCACTGCTCGATCACAAGGACGCCTTCGAATCGGCCAAGCAATGGCTCAAGGATCACCCCGAAGACAAGCAGCGCTGGCTGGAAGGTGTAACCACCTTCGACGGCAAACCGGCCGCTGAAAATCTGCAACTGACCAGCAAATAACCCAAGCCCGAACACACGCTTCGCAGCCCGAGAAAAGGCTGCGAACAGACCCATCACGCCTGAAGGAAACCGCACCATGAACCACGACGTCATCATCACCTGCGCACTCACCGGTGCTGGCGACACGACCGCCAAAAGCCCCCACGTGCCGGTCACCCCGAAACAGATTGCAGCGGCTGCCGTGGAAGCAGCCAAGGCCGGCGCCACCGTTGTGCATTGCCATGTGCGCGACCCGCAGACCGGCAAGTTCAGCCGTGACGTGGCGCTGTACCGCGAAGTGATGGAGCGCATCCGTGAGGCCGACGTCGACATCATCGTCAACCTCACCGCCGGCATGGGCGGCGACCTCGAAATCGGTGCCGGCGAGCACCCGATGGAGTTCGGCCCGAACACCGATCTGGTCGGCCCGCTGACCCGTCTGGCTCACGTTGAAGAACTGCTGCCGGAAATCTGCACCCTCGATTGCGGAACGCTGAACTTCGGCGACGGCGACACCATTTACGTCTCGACCCCGGCGCAACTGCGCGCCGGCGCCAAGCGCATCACCGAGCTGGGGGTGAAGGCCGAGCTGGAAATTTTCGACACCGGCCACCTGTGGTTCGCCAAGCAGATGATCAAGGAAGGCTTGCTCGACAACCCGCTGTTCCAGCTGTGCCTGGGCATCCCGTGGGGTGCGCCGGCCGACACCACCACCATGAAAGCCATGGTCGACAACCTGCCCGCCGATGCGGTGTGGGCCGGGTTCGGCATCGGCCGCATGCAGATGCCAATGGCCGCGCAAGCGGTGTTGCTCGGCGGCAACGTGCGGGTCGGCCTGGAAGACAACCTGTGGCTGGACAAGGGCGTGCTGGCGACCAACGGTCAACTGGTCGAACGCGCCAACGAGATCCTCAGCCGCCTCGGCGCTCGCGTACTGACCCCGGCTGAGGGCCGCAAGAAGATGGGCCTGACCCAGCGCGGCTGACCCAGCACTCATTTCCCCCTGTGGGAGCGGGCTTGCTCGCGAAGGCGCTGGCTCTGCCCATAAAGATGCGTCGGATGTACCGGCCTCTTCGCGAGCAAGCCCGCTCCCACAGTTTTTTGTGCCAAATTCAGGAAATCACCATGAGCTTTATCACCGACATCAAAACCTTCGCCGCCCTCGGCAGCGGTGTCATCGGCAGCGGCTGGGTCGCGCGTGCCCTCGCCCATGGCCTCGACGTGGTGGCCTGGGACCCGGCGCCCGGCGCTGAAGCTGCGCTGCGCAAACGCGTGGCGAATGCCTGGGGTGCGCTGGAGAAAAACGGTCTGGCGCCCGGTGCTTCGCAGGATCGTCTGCGTTTTGTCGCGACCATCGAAGAATGCGTGCGCGATGCCGATTTCATTCAGGAAAGTGCCCCGGAACGCATCGAGCTGAAACTCGATCTGCACAGCAAAATCAGCGCAGCGGCCAAGCCTGATGCCTTGATCGGATCGAGCACTTCCGGCCTGTTGCCGAGCGAGTTCTACGAGAGCTCGACCCACCCTGAACGCTGCGTGGTCGGGCACCCGTTCAACCCGGTTTACCTGCTGCCGCTGGTGGAAGTGGTCGGCGGCAAGAACACCGCGCCCGAGGCCGTGCAAGCGGCGATGAAAGTCTACGAATCCCTCGGCATGCGCCCGCTGCATGTGCGCAAGGAAGTGCCGGGATTCATCGCTGACCGTCTGCTCGAAGCGCTGTGGCGCGAGGCGCTGCACCTGGTCAACGACGGGGTGGCGACCACTGGCGAGATCGACGACGCGATCCGTTTTGGCGCCGGGCTGCGCTGGTCGTTCATGGGCACGTTCCTGACCTATACGCTGGCCGGCGGTGACGCGGGGATGCGTCACTTCATGTCGCAGTTCGGCCCCGCGTTGCAGTTGCCGTGGACTTATCTGCCGGCACCGGAACTGACCGATAAGCTGATCGACGATGTGGTCGATGGCACCAGCGACCAGCTCGGCCGCCACAGCATTTCAGCACTGGAGCGCTATCGTGATGACTGCCTGCTGGCGGTGCTGGAGGCGGTGAAGACCACCAAGGAAAAGCACGGGATGAGTTTCAGCGAGTAATCCTTGCTCAGCAGTTCCGGCCCCTTCGCGAGCAAGCCCGCTCCCACAGGTGACCGCATTCCAATGTGGGAGCGGGCTTGCTCGCGAAGACGGCAGCCCAGTCACTATTAATGTTGGATCTGACACCATGCCCACTCTCACCACCTACCAAACCACCATCATCCCCGACTGGGTCGACTACAACGGCCACCTGCGCGACGCCTTCTACCTGCTGATTTTCAGCTACGCCACCGACGCGCTGATGGACCGCCTCGGCATGGACAGCAACAACCGCGAAGCCCGCGGCCATTCGCTGTTCACCCTGGAACTGCACCTGAATTATCTGCACGAAGTGAAGCTCGACGCCGAGGTCGAGGTGCGCACGCAGATCATCGGTCACGACAGCAAACGCCTGCACCTCTATCACAGCCTGCACCTGGCCGGCGACGACCAGGAACTGGCCGGTAACGAGCAGATGCTGTTGCACGTCGACCTCGCCGGCCCACGTTCCGCGCCGTTCACCCCGGACACCTTGAGCCGCCTGCAAGCCATCGCCGCCGAGCAAGTCGATCTGCCCGCCCCGGCTTACATCGGCCGTGTCATCGCTCTGCCACCCGCCCGTTAATCCCTCCCACGCAAGGAGCCGCCATGCACACCGCTGCCGCTGTTGCCGATTTCCGTACTTATCCGTTGATCAGCGCGCTGAGCGGCGTGCAGAACCTGGCGGATCGCGTGTCGATTGCCTGGGCCGACGGCCGCATCAGCCCGTTCCATCACGTCTGGTTGCGAGATAACTGCCCGTGCGAGCAGTGCGTCTACAACGTCACCCGTGAGCAGGTATTCGAGATCGTCGATGCTGCGCCGGATCTCGTCCCCGCCAACGCGCACATCGACAGCGACGGCTGTCTGCAGATCGACTGGCAGGACGGCCATCGCAGTCGCTTCGATCCGGGCTGGCTGCGCGCGCACGCCTATGACGACGAGTCCCGCTCCGAACGTCTGGCGGCCAAACCCAAGGCTTACCTGTGGCGCAGCGATTTGCAGCTACCGGTATTCGAATATTCAGCGCTGATGAACGACAACGGCGCGCTGCTGCAATGGTTGATCGCGGTACGCGACATCGGCCTGACTCAGGTGCGCGGCGTGCCCACCGAACCAGGTTCGCTGAAGCTGATCGCGCAGCGCATTTCGTTCATCCGCGAGAGCAACTTCGGCGTGCTGTTCAACGTGCAGTCCAAGGCCGATGCCGACAGCAACGCCTACACCGCTTTCAATCTGCCATTGCACACCGATTTGCCGACTCGCGAACTGCAACCGGGTCTGCAATTTCTGCATTGCCTGGTGAATGATGCCGAGGGTGGCGAGAGTATTTTTGTCGACGGTTTTGCGATTGCCGATGCTTTGCGTCAGGAAGCACCGGAGCTGTTTCAGGCGCTGTGCGAAATCCCCGTGGAGTTTCGCAACAAGGACCGCCACAGCGACTATCGTTGCCTGGCGCCGATCATTGCGCTGGATGCGCTGGGCCGAGTCGCGGAGGTTCGCATGGCGAACTTTTTGCGCGGTGCATTCGATACATCGGTGGAGCAAATGCCGCTGCTGTACCGGGCCTATCGGCGCTTGATCGCCATGACCCGTGAGCCACGTTTTCGCCTGATGCAGCGACTCAATCCGGGTGAGCTGTGGTGCTTCGATAACCGCCGCACGCTGCATGCGCGCAATGCGTTTGATCCAGCGACCGGGGCGCGGCATTTCCAGGGCTGCTACATCGATCGGGATGAGTTGTTGTCGCGGATTCTGGTGTTGCAACGGTAAACCGCGTCATCGTTCTTCGCGAGCAGGCTCGCTCCCACACTGGAAATGCATTTCAAATGTGGGAGCGAGCCTGCTCGCGAAGGCGTCAGCGCCAACCACACCCCTCTCCCGGATTCACAGGCAAAAAAAGCCCCGATACAAGCCGTGACAGGATCGGGGCAGAGGGTACTGTTGAGGAGCTGCCAGTCGAGGGTGACCAAACCGTCTGTAGCGAGCTGAGGTCAGTGTGCCGACTCCCCTTGGCACTGAGTTAGCCGAAAACGACCTGTTCATAGCCGTCGCGGCCACTGCGACAAATCGCCCTTGCCGTGCCTCCACATGCCCACCAGAATCGAGTCACGACCTCCGTTGCCGAAGAAGGAAGCGCGCCATGATGTATGCCGATTTGATCGATCAGGAAGACTTGTTGGGCCAGCTCAAGGCATTGGGTTTTCAAGTGCCGAGCGGTTCGACCGCCGAGCAGGCCTGTGAGTGTGCGGTGCGTGGTCTGGACAATGTTCGCGCGTTTGAATTGCGCAAGATGGTCAAGGACATGTACACCAGCGGCGCCAGTATCCAGCCTGCGGTGCGCCAGGCGATCGACAAGCAGTTGTTGCCGGCGTTGGCGGATTACCAGCAAAGCCATAGCGCCTGATAAATCCATTCGCGAGCAGGCTCGCTCCCACATTTGAAATGCATTCCAGGTGGGAGCGAGCCTGCTCGCGAAGAACGATGACGCGGTCTACAGCCTTACGCTGGCAAACGTCGACTCATTACGCGCCTGACTCAACGCCGACATCGGTCCCGACAGCGGCGACATCACGATCGCCTGCGGCAGCGGCAGCATCGCCACTTGCTGGGTGGTATTGGAGCCTACGCGTTCGTCACGCGGCGGAATGCCGAAGTATTCGCGGTAGCACTTGGAGAAGTGCGGCGTCGAGACGAAACCACACACCGACGCGACTTCGATGATCGACATCGGCGTCTGCTTGAGCAGTTGCCGCGCGCGGATTAGGCGCAGCTTGAGGTAGTAGCGCGACGGCGAGCAGTGCAGGTATTTCTGGAACAGCCGCTCCAGCTGTCGACGCGACACGGCGACGTACACCGCCAGTTCGTCGAGGTCGATCGGCTCTTCCAGATTGGCTTCCATCAGCGCGACGATTTCCTGCAGTTTCGGCTGATTGGTGCCGAGCATGTGCTTGAGCGGCACGCGCTGGTGATCCTGCTCGTTGCGGATGCGCTCGTAGACGAACATTTCCGAGATCGCGGCGGACAGTTCACGCCCATGATCGCGGCTGATCAGGTGCAACATCATGTCCAGTGGCGCGGTGCCGCCGGAGCTGGTGAAACGGTTACGGTCGAGGGTGAACAGGCGAGTGCTCATCGCCACACGCGGGAAAGCTTCCTGCATCGCCGCCAGACATTCCCAGTGCACGCTGCAATCGAACCCGTCGAGCAGACCGGCGCAAGCCAAAGCCCAGCTGCCGGTGCACACCGCGCCCAGACGCTTGGACTGACGCGCCTGACTTTGCAGCCACGAGACGTGTTCACGGGTCACGGTGCGTTGAATGCCGATCCCGCCGCAGACGATCACGGTGTCCAGGGGCGGGGCTTTGTGCATGGAGGCATCGGGGGTGATTTGCAGACCGTCACTGGCCCACACCTGACCGCCATCGACGGTGAGGGTGCTCCAGCGATACAGCTCACGACCGGACAATTGGTTGGCCATGCGCAGGGGCTCGACTGCGGAGGCCAGAGAAATCAGCGTGAAATTGTCCAGCAGCAGAAAGCCGATGGATTGAGGCGCACGGTTCTGGGGTTGGGCCCCGGAGTTGAACGACGTCATCGCGGTATCTCCTCACACAAAGCGGGTGATGGCCTCAGGCGGAGGCTCTTGTTATTGCCGGCGTTCTCGCGTGGGAGACGGGCTTTGTTATGACAGAGCAATTGCCATGCCTAAAATTGAATGGCTGTTCAATAACTCCTGAAAACGACGTCGCGACGTGTCTATTCAAGACGTCGGACCAAGGGTGTTTCGAAGTGCCATCAGCGGCGCCGAGAGCCCTGCCCCGCTGCCTGTGAGCAGATCGGTAGCACTTGTGGGAACGGGCTTGCGCGCAGTTGTTTCAGAGTGTCACCGCAAGCACGGGTGACGGACGGCAGGGAGTGCGAATGGCGCACTGCGAGTGGGAAAAGCTCTTATCTGATTGCGACGCGCTAAAAGGTGGCGTGATTGTTTTGTTGTGTTCACTTAGCGCGCAGTTTTGACTGGTCTGGCGCTATCGCGAGCAGGCTCACTCCTACAGGGGAACGCATTCCAAGTGTAGGAGTGAGCCTGCTCGCGATGGGAGCGACACGGTCTCAGCACTCAACCGCGCTGACCGCCAAACCACCCCGCGAGGTCTCTTTATATTTGTCATGCATATCGGCGCCGGTATCACGCATGGTGCGGATCACCCGGTCCAGCGAGATGAAGTGCTGACCATCACCACGCAGGGCCATCTGCGCCGCGTTGATCGCCTTCACAGCGGCAATTGCGTTGCGCTCGATGCACGGCACCTGCACCAGGCCGCCAACCGGATCACAGGTCAGGCCGAGGTTGTGTTCCAGGCCGATTTCCGCCGCGTTGCACAGTTGCTCCGGCGTCGCGCCGAGAATCTCCGCCAACCCCGCCGCCGCCATCGCGCAGGCCGAACCAACCTCGCCCTGGCAGCCGACTTCGGCACCGGAGATCGAGGCGTTCTTCTTGCACAGAATCCCCACCGCCGCCGCGCCCAGGAAGTAATCGACCACATTGGCGTCGGTGACCGCTTCGCTGAACTTCATAAAGTAGTGCAACACCGCCGGAATGATCCCCGCCGCACCATTGGTCGGTGCGGTGACCATGCGCCCGCCCGCCGCGTTTTCTTCATTGACCGCGAGGGCAAACAGGTTGACCCACTCCATGGCACTGAGGGTCGAGCCGATCACGTTGGGCTTGTTCAACTCCTGCAGGCTGCGATGCAACTTGGCCGCGCGCCGGCGCACATTGAGACCGCCGGGAAGGATGCCTTCGTGCTTGAGGCCCTGCTCGACGCAATCCTGCATCGCCCGCCACAGCTTCATCAGCCCGGCACGGATTTCCTCTTCGCTGCGCCAGACCTTTTCGTTGGCCATCATCAGTTCGGCGACGCGCAGGTTGTTCTTTTGGCACAGCTGCAGCAGTTCCACCGCGCTGGAAAAGTCATAAGGCAATTCGGTGCGATCCAGATCGACAACACCGCTGGATGCCTGCGCCTGATCCACGACAAAACCGCCACCGACCGAATAGTAGGTGTCGCGATGAATCTCGCCGTGATCGCCTTCGGCAACCAGAGTCATGGCGTTGGGGTGGAACGGCAGGTTCTCGTCGATCAGGCGCATGTCGCGAGCCCAGACAAACGGCACCGACAGACGACCATCCAATAACAGCGTGTGAGTTTCGCGCAGCGCCTGAATGCGCGGGCCGATCTGCGACGGGTCGATTGCGTCCGGCCACTCGCCCATCAGGCCCATGATCACTGCATTGTCGCTGCCGTGGCCGATACCGGTAGCCGACAGTGAGCCGAACAGTTGCACTTCTATACGCCGTACCTGCTCCAGCAGGTGCCGGTCGCGCAGCGCTTCGACAAACAGGGCGGCGGCGCGCATCGGGCCGACGGTGTGGGAACTGGACGGGCCGATGCCGATTTTGAACAGGTCGAAAACGCTGATAGCCATTGCTGCAGAGCTCCTGAGGATGCCGTTCCCGGGCGTTAAGCGCCCGCTGGCGGAGCTGCTACGCTCAAGCTGCGATCCGCCGGAATGCCCGCATCATCAGGCTTTTGTCAGGTCGCTCGGCGTCTGACACCGACGCACTCATGCCCACCAACGCCGTGCCGGTTTCCTCCCGTGTTTTCGCCGTTTTTATGCGGTTCAGATGGCCAAACGGGGCGGAAAAAAGCTGTAAACGACGTCACTGACACTGGATGCGACCATCCCTGTACTGGATACGACCCACCCTGTAGGCGTCAGATTTTCACTGGTACATGATCGTTATGACTCGATTGCAAGGCGCCGTGGTAGAGCTGTCTCCAGAACGCCATCCAACCGCAACCTATAAGTGCGGTGGTCCACAGTCGGAACACTGCCAAAAAAAACACCAAGGAGTCCATCCATGAAAGGTTCCCCGTCGTTGTTGTTGGCCGCCATGCTGAGTCTGCCGTTACTGGCTCAAGCCGCAGAACCGGCGCAGTGCAGTACCGTTAACTTCTCCGATGTCGGCTGGACCGACATCACCGCCACCACCGCCACCACTTCGGTGGTGCTCGACGCCCTCGGCTACAAGACCAAGACCACCATGATCTCCGTGCCCGTGACCTACAAGTCGCTGGCCGACGGCAAGAACATGGACGTGTTCCTCGGTAACTGGATGCCGACCATGGAAAACGACATCAAGGCCTACCGCGATGCCGGCACCGTCGAAGTGGTGCGCACCAACCTCAAAGGTGCCAAGTACACCCTCGCCGTACCGCAAGCCCTGTACGACAAGGGTCTGCATGACTTCGCCGACATCGCCAAATTCAAGAAAGAGCTCGATGGCAAGATTTACGGTATCGAGCCTGGCAACGACGGCAACCGCCTGATCCAGAGCATGATCGACAAGGACGCTTTCGGTTTGAAAACCGCCGGCTTCAAGGTCGTCGAATCGTCCGAAGCGGGCATGCTCTCGCAGGTCGACCGCGCGCAGAAACGCGACACCGCCGTGGTCTTCCTCGGCTGGGCGCCGCACCCGATGAACAAGCGCTTCAAGATTCAATACCTGACCGGCGGCGATGACTTCTTCGGCCCCGATTTCGGTGCTGCCACCGTGGCGACCAACACCCGCAAGGGCTACACCACCGAATGCAGCAACGTCGGTCAGTTGCTGAAGAACCTGGAGTTCACCGTCGACATGGAAAGTACCCTGATGGGCAACATCCTCGACGACAAGATGAAGCCTGAAGCGGCCGCCAAGGCCTGGCTGAAAAAGAACCCTCAGGTGCTCGATACCTGGCTCGCTGGCGTGACCACCATTGACGGTAAACCAGGCCTGGAGGCCGTGAAAGCCAAGCTCGCACAGTAATTGCCTTACGCCGGGCGAGTTCGCTCGCCCGGGCTGTTTATTCCTTGCATGCGGACGTTCACTACCATGCTGATTGATCAGAAAATCCCTTTAGGCCAGTACATCGCGGGCTTCGTTGAATGGTTGACGCAACACGGCGCCAGCACCTTCGACGCAATCGCCGTGACACTGGAAACGATGATCCACGGCGTGACGTTTGCGCTGACCTGGTTCAATCCCTTCGTCTTGATCGGCCTCATCGCCCTGCTCGCGCATTTCATCCAGCGCAAATGGGGGCTGACTGTTTTTGTGATTGCCTCGTTCCTGCTGATCCTCAACCTGGGGTACTGGCAGGAAACCATGGAAACCCTCGCCCAGGTCATGTTCGCGACCCTGGTCTGCGTGGTCATCGGCGTACCGCTGGGCATCGTCGCTGCGCACAAGCCGATGTTCTACACTTTAATGCGTCCGGTACTCGATCTGATGCAGACCGTACCGACCTTCGTTTACCTCATTCCTACCCTGACCCTCTTCGGGCTGGGTGTGGTGCCGGGCCTGATCTCCACGGTGGTGTTCGCCATCGCTGCGCCGATCCGCCTGACCTACCTGGGCATCCGCGATGTCCCGCAAGAACTGATGGACGCCGGCAAGGCCTTCGGCTGCTCGCGTCGCCAATTGCTCTCACGGATCGAACTGCCTCACGCCATGCCGAGCATCGCTGCCGGCATCACCCAGTGCATCATGCTGTCGCTGTCGATGGTGGTGATCGCGGCACTGGTAGGCGCCGACGGACTCGGCAAACCGGTGGTCAACGCACTGAACACTGCTGATATCGCCTTGGGCTTCGAAGCGGGCCTGGCGATCGTACTGCTGGCGATCATGCTCGACCGTATCTGCAAACAACCCGACGCCAAAGTAGGGGGTGACGCATGAGCATAATTCGCTTCGATAACGTTGACGTGATCTTCACCAAGGATCCGCGCGAAGCACTGAAACTTCTCGATCAAGGTTTGACCCGCAGCGAGATCCTGAAAAAGACCGGGCAGATCGTCGGCGTGGAAAAGGCCAGTCTGGACATCAACAAGGGCGAGATCTGCGTACTGATGGGCCTGTCCGGCTCCGGCAAGTCGAGCCTGCTGCGCTGCATCAACGGCCTCAACACCGTGAGTCGCGGCAAGCTGTTCGTCGAGCACGAAGGCAAGCAGATCGATATCGCTTCCTGCACCCCGGCCGAACTGAAAATGATGCGCACCAAACGCATCGCCATGGTGTTCCAGAAGTTCGCCCTGATGCCGTGGCTGACGGTGCGCGAGAACATCAGTTTCGGTCTGGAGATGCAGGGCCGACCGGAAAAGGAACGGCGCAAGCTGGTCGACGACAAGCTCGAACTGGTCGGCCTGACTCAATGGCGCAACAAGAAGCCCGATGAACTCTCCGGAGGCATGCAGCAGCGTGTCGGCCTGGCCCGGGCACTGGCGATGGACGCCGACATTCTGCTGATGGACGAACCGTTCTCGGCACTCGACCCGCTGATCCGTCAGGGCCTGCAGGATGAACTGCTGGAACTGCAACGCAAGCTGAGCAAGACCATCGTGTTTGTGAGTCACGACCTCGATGAGGCACTGAAACTGGGTAGCCGCATTGCGATCATGAAGGACGGCCGGATCATCCAGTACAGCGTGCCGGAAGAGATCGTGCTCAACCCGGCGGACGACTATGTGCGCACCTTCGTAGCCCACACCAACCCGCTCAACGTTCTGTGCGGGCGCAGCCTGATGCGCACGCTGGACAACTGCAAACGCATCAACGGTTCGGTGTGCCTCGACCCGGGCGGCGATTCGTGGCTGGACCTGGCCGAAGGCAACACAATCAAGGGTGCGCGGCAGAACGGTTCGGTGCTGAACCTGCAGAACTGGGCACCGGGGCAAGCAGTGGAAGCCCTGGAGCGCAAGCCGACCCTGGTGGATTCGAATATCGGCATGCGCGATGCGTTGCAGATCCGCTACCAGACCGGCAACAAACTGGTGCTGCACGACAACAACCATGTGGTGGGGATTCTCGGCGACAGCGAGCTGTATCACGCGCTGCTGGGCAAGAACCTGGGGTAAGAACCCCGCAGACACAAAAACGCCGCGAGAGGATCGCGGCGTTTTTGTTTATCGGAATACAGGGCGTTCAGCGTTGGAGCTGATGGCCCCTTCGCGAGCAAGCCCGCTCCCACATTTGAAATGCATTCCAATGTGGGAGCGGGCTTGCTCGCGAAGAATGCGGCACGGTGCTTCAGACAGAAACACCGCACCACCTACAACTTAGCTATACACCCGGCCAAGGAGCTGCCGATGGCTTTCAAACTGATCGAGCACATCGCGTGTGATCTGATCCTGCGTGAAGCCCATCAGGTCGTAGTCCTGGCTGCCGTTGTGCAGATACACCTCGGCGCGGTAGTAACGCTGGCGCGCTTCATCGGACTGGGCCGATTCGGTCGGGGTCGCCAGGTAGCCGTCCAGGCTCACTTCATAGACGAAAGGATTGCCCTCTTCCATCTCGACACGCACGCCCATGCAGCGTTTGGATTTGCCCAGCAGCGTCTGCACTTCCAGACCCTGTGCACGCAGTTGCGCAGCAGCGTCGTCCAGTGCCGGGGTCACGTGTTTGTCCATGAAGCGCTGCACCACCGATTGGCTCGGTTGCAGATCCAGCTGCGTCAGACGCTCGCTGAAACCACGACGACCGCGCTCAGCCAGTTGCGCCTGCTCCTGTTCGATCTGCACGTCCTGGCGCATCGCCTTGTGCAGCCCGAACATGAAGCACACCAGCACCACCGAGAACGGCAAACCGGCCAGCACCACCATGGTTTGCATGGCTTCGAAGTTACCGGCGAACAGCAGACCGATGGTCACCAGCGTGATCACCACCGACCAGAAGATCCGCAGCCAGTGCGGCGCATCTTCATCAACGTTGCCGCCCTTGCAGGAAAGATTCGCCATCATCACCGCGCCGGAGTCGGCCGGGGTCAGGAACAGCACGAAACCGACGAAGATCGACACACCGATAACGACTTTCGACGCCGGGTAGTGTTCCAGCAACTGGTAGATCGCCATCGACGGTTGTTCCAGCGCCGTCTTGCCGAGTTCCACCGCCCCCTGGTTCATCACCAGATCCAGTGCCGAGTTACCGAAGATCGACAGCCACGCCAGGGTGAAGCCCAGCGGAATCAGCAGCACGCCGGCCACCAGCTCACGCACGGTACGACCACGGGAAATACGCGCGATGAACATGCCTACGAATGGTGCCCAGGAAATCCACCACGCCCAGTAGAACAGGGTCCACAGGCCCAGCCAGCGGTCGGACTTGGCGCTGTCACCTTCATAGACGTACAGATCGAAGGTCTTCAGCACCACGCCGTTGAGGTAGTCGCCGATGTTCTGCACAAAGCCGTTAAGCAGGTGCAGGGTCGGGCCGAACAGCAGGACAAAAATCAGCAGACCGCTGAACAGCACGATGTTCAGGTTGGACAGACGACGAATGCCATTTTCCACGCCGGACACGGCAGCGATGGTCGCCACGGTGCTCATCACGATGATCACGATCAGCAGGTTGGTGTTGCTGTGTTCCATGCCGAACAGGTTTTCCAGCCCCGAGGACACTTGCAGCGAGCCGATCCCCAGGTTGGTCACCAGACCCAGCAGGGTCACGAACATGCCGAAGCCGTCCACCGCGTGACCGGCGGCGCCCTTGACCCAACGTTCGCCGACCAGCGGATACAGCGCCGAACGCAGGGCCAATGGCTGGTTATGACGGTAAGCGAAGTACGCCACGGCCAGACCGACCAGCGCATAGATCGCCCAGCCGTGCAGGCCCCAGTGCAGGAAGGTCAGTTGCACCGCCTGACGCGCGGCCAGGTTGGTGGCCGCTGCGCCTTCCGGCGGATTGAAGTAATGGTCCAGCGGCTCGGACGCGCCGAAGTACAGCAGCGAAATACCGATACCCGACGAGAACAACATCCCCGCCCAGGCGCCGTAACTGAAATCCGGAGTGTCGTCCTTGCTGCCCAGTTTGAGTTTGCCGTAGGAGGAAAACGCCAGGCCCACCACAAACACCAGGTACGCGGCGATCACCACCATGTAGTACCAGCCGAAGCTGCGCGACAACCAGGCCTGAGCGATACCCAACAATCTGCCGGCCTCTTGCGGGGCGATGATCAGAATGGCGGTCAACAACAGAATCAACGCGGTAGAGGTGTAAAACACCCAACCGTTGACCGTCACCTTCTCGGGCGGGGTCTTTATAAGAGAGGCAGAACTCATGGCACAAATGCTCCAGGCAGTGCGAGAGAAGAACACAAGGCAACACGGAACCCGACCAATCGGTTAGTTGGCAGCCGACCGGCGGGTGATATAAAGACACCCCGAAAAAAGCCCGAACCTGCCGAAATGGCGTTGCGAATCGCTTTCGTGGCCAAAGCTGTGCGGACGTTCATCCGAAACCTGGCCCCGAGCGTCTTGCCCATTCAACACGTCCATCGAACAGCGAACCGCGCCATGCCCCACGCAGGTTTCAAGCATTTTCGGATGTCGTTTTATCGCCATTTACAAGCAGAAAAAATCTGTAGGCAGCGACGATTTGTCGCAGATCTTATTCTTTGTTGATTGAACGTTCAATCAAAACAAAATAGACTGGCCCTCAATCCGATAGGCGTTTATCGCCCTTCGGAAGGCCTAAGGAGATGTGCAAGATGCCCAAGGTCGGTATGCAACCCATCCGCCGCCAACAACTGATCGAAGCCACGTTGCAGGCGGTCGATCAGGTCGGTATGGGGGACGCCAGCATTGCGCTGATCGCCCGTTTGGCCGGTGTCTCGAATGGCATCATCAGTCACTATTTTCAGGACAAGAACGGCCTGATTGCCGCCACGATGCGGTATCTGATGAATGTCCTCAGCGAGAACGTCACCGCGCGCCGACAGGCGCTGGCAGACAGCAGCCCACGGGCGCATCTGCAGGTGATCATCGAAGGCAACTTCGACGCCAGCCAGGTCAATGGCCCGGCAATGAAAACCTGGCTGGCCTTCTGGGCCACCAGCATGCACCAGCCGTCTTTGCACAGGTTGCAGCGGATCAACGATCACCGTCTGTATTCCAACCTGTGCTGCGAGTTCCGCCGTGTGTTGCCGCTCGAAGATGCGCGCAGCGCCGCGCGTGGACTGGCAGCGTTGATCGACGGCTTGTGGTTGCGCGGCGCACTGTCGGGAGACGCTTTCGACACGGCGCAGGCGCAACAGATCGCTTACGAATACATGGATTTCCAATTGGCCAAGCAGGTGAGCTAGAGCACACAGAAAACGCTCGGCCCCTGAACCGCCATCGCAGCAACACCGCGATGGTCAACGCCAACCACTAATGCACTTGCGAGGACACTATGGCCCGTTTCGAACTGCAAAAACTCTACATCGATGGCGCGTACTCCGACGCTGGCAGCGATGCCACTTTCGAAGCCATCAACCCGGCGAACGGTGAAGTCCTCGCCCAAGTGCAACGTGCGACCAAGGAAGACGTCGAGCGTGCTGTGGTCAGCGCTGAAAAGGGCCAGAAAATCTGGGCCGCGATGACCGCCATGGAGCGTTCGCGCATCCTGCGTCGCGCCGTCGACATCCTGCGCGAGCGCAACGATGAGCTGGCTGCTCTGGAAACCCTGGACACCGGTAAAGCCTTCTCCGAAACCAAATACGTCGACATCGTCACCGGCGCCGACGTGCTGGAATACTACGCAGGCCTGGTGCCGGCGATCGAAGGCGAGCAGATTCCGCTGCGCGACACTTCCTTCGTCTACACCCGTCGCGAGCCACTGGGCGTGGTTGCCGGTATCGGCGCGTGGAACTACCCGATCCAGATCGCTTTGTGGAAATCCGCACCGGCCCTGGCCGCCGGTAACGCGATGATCTTCAAGCCAAGCGAAGTCACCTCGCTGACCACCCTGAAACTGGCCGAGATCTACACCGAAGCCGGCCTGCCGAACGGCGTGTTCAACGTACTGACCGGCAGCGGCCGTGAAGTCGGTACCTGGCTGACCGAGCACCCGCGCATCGAAAAAGTCTCCTTCACCGGCGGCACCGACACCGGCAAGAAAGTCATGGCCAGCGCTTCGGCTTCGTCGCTGAAAGACGTGACCATGGAACTGGGCGGCAAGTCGCCGCTGATCATCTGCGACGACGCCGACCTCGATCGCGCCGCCGACACCGCGATGATGGCTAACTTCTACAGCTCCGGTCAGGTCTGCACCAACGGTACTCGCGTATTCGTGCCGAGCCACCTGAAAGCCGCTTTCGAAGCCAAGATCGTCGAGCGCGTAGCGCGTATCCGCATCGGCAACCCGGAAGACGAAAACACCAACTTCGGCCCGCTGGTCAGCTTCGCCCACATGGAAAGCGTGCTGGGTTACATCGCCAAGGGTAAAGAAGAAGGTGCCCGCGTGCTGTGCGGCGGCGAGCGTCTGACCGACGGCGAATTCGCCAAAGGTGCATTTGTCGCGCCGACCGTGTTCACCGACTGCACCGACGAGATGACCATCGTCCGTGAAGAAATCTTTGGCCCGGTGATGGCGATCCTGTCCTACGAGACCGAAGAGGAAGTAATCCGCCGCGCCAACGACACCGACTTCGGCCTGGCCGCCGGTATCGTTACCAAAGACCTGAACCGCGCACACCGCGTGATTCATCAACTGGAAGCCGGTATCTGCTGGATCAACGCCTGGGGCGAGTCCGACGCAAAAATGCCGGTTGGCGGTTACAAGCAGTCGGGCGTGGGCCGTGAAAACGGCATCAGCTCGCTGACCAACTACACACGCATCAAATCGGTACAGGTCGAGCTGGGCGATTACGTCTCGGTGTTCTGATCTGACGCAACTCTGAAGTTGGGGCCCTTGTGGCGAGGGAGCTTGCTCCCGCTGGGCTGCGCAGCGGCCCCAACTGCAGACACCGCGCTCATCCAGACAGAGCTCGGTCGCAGGTTCTGCGACTGCTTCGCAGTCGAGCGGGAGCAAGCTCCCTCGCCACAGAAAGTGGCCACTCGGCAGCCTGACCACATCTAAAGAGGGTGCATTCAATGTCCCAAGAATTCGATTACATCATCATCGGTGCCGGCTCGGCCGGTAACACCTTGGCGACCCGTCTGACTGAAGACGAAGGCGTCACCGTGCTGCTGCTCGAAGCAGGCGGCCCGGACTATCGTTTTGACTTCCGCACGCAAATGCCGGCCGCGCTGGCATTCCCGCTGCAGGGTCGTCGCTACAATTGGGCTTATGAAACCGATCCGGAGCCACACATGGACGGTCGTCGGATGGAGTGCGGTCGCGGCAAAGGCCTCGGCGGCTCCTCGCTGATCAACGGCATGTGCTACATCCGTGGCAACGCGATGGACTACGACGGCTGGGCGAAGCTGCCAGGTCTGGAAGACTGGACCTACCTCGACTGCCTGCCGTACTTCCGTAAAGCGGAAACCCGCGACATCGGCCCGAACGACTACCACGGTGGCGACGGCCCGGTCAGCGTGACCACGCCAAAGGCGGGCAACAACCCGCTGTTCCACGCCATGGTTGAAGCCGGCGTGCAGGCCGGTTACCCGCGCACCGAAGACTTGAACGGCTACCAGCAGGAAGGCTTCGGCCCGATGGATCGCACCGTGACGCCGAACGGCCGTCGTGCTTCCACCGCCCGTGGCTACCTCGACGTCGCGAAAAAGCGCTCGACCCTGACCATCGTCACCCATGCCCTGACCGACAAGATCCTGTTCGAAGGCAAGCGTGCGGTCGGCGTGCGTTACCTGGTCGGTTCGGCGGAAGAGCGCGTTGAAGCCAAAGCGCGCAAAGAAGTCCTGCTGTGCTCCGGCGCCATCGCTTCGCCGCAGATTCTGCAGCGCTCCGGTGTCGGCCCGGCAAAACTGCTGGAAAGCCTCGACATCCCGGTGGTGCATGACCTGCCGGGCGTCGGTGAAAACCTGCAGGATCACCTTGAGCTGTACCTGCAATACGCCTGCACCCAACCGGTTTCGCTGTACCCGTCGCTGCTCTGGTACAACCAGCCGGCCATCGGTGCCGAGTGGCTGTTCAACGGCACCGGCATCGGCGCCAGCAACCAGTTCGAAGCCGGCGGTTTCATCCGTTCGCGTCCGGAATTCGAGTGGCCGAACATCCAGTACCACTTCCTGCCGGTAGCGATTAACTACAACGGCAGCAACGGTGTGAAAGAGCACGGCTTCCAGGCGCACATGGGTTCCATGCGTTCGCCGAGCCGTGGCCGCATCCAGTTGAAGTCCAAGGATCCGCGCCAGCACCCGAGCATCCTGTTCAACTACATGGCCACCGAGCAGGACTGGCAGGAATTCCGTGACGGCATCCGCCTGACCCGCGAAATCATGCAACAGCCTGCGCTGGACGCCTTCCGTGGCCGCGAAATCAGCCCGGGCATCGACGTGCAAACCGATGAGCAGCTGGACAAGTTCATCCGCGAGCACGCCGAAACCGCGTTCCACCCGTCCTGCTCGTGCAAGATGGGCACCGACGAGATGGCGGTTGTGGATGGCGAAGGTCGCGTGCACGGCATGCAGAGCCTGCGTGTGGTCGATGCCTCGATCATGCCGATCATCACCACCGGTAACCTCAACGCGCCGACGATCATGATCGCCGAGAAAATCGCCGACAAGATCCGTGGCCGCAAGCCACTGCCGCGTAGCAATGCTGCCTACTACGTGGCTGGCGGTGCGCCGGTGAAGGGCAAGCCGATGCGTGATATTACGCCTGTTGCTCAGTAAGACGTAATACCGAGGCGCTACCTTCGCGAGCAGGCTCGCTCCCACATTGGAATGCATTTCAAATGTGGGAGCGAGCCTGCTCGCGAAGGGGCCCTCACCTCCAGCACAAATTCCCCTGCTGCACAGTAAATCCTCCTACACCCCCTCTTCACTTGATCCTACCCCCCACGCAGGCCTACTCTAGACCTCGCGCAATCGTTTCACCCCTCCCCGCCGAATCGCGTCACCCCGCAACTCCATAACAAGGAGGTTCCCGAATGTTCGATTTTCACCCCCAGCTCAAGCAGCGCTTCGCTGCCTTGCGCACGGGCGCCGAGTTTTTTTCCCTGCGGTATGTACGCGAGTCCGGCCAGTACCTGTCGGTGCGCAAGAACGTCGCCGAGCCGCCAAGCCTGAGCCGCGACGAAGGCGCGATGCTCACTGTGCGCGTCAACGGCGTCGAGGCTTACGCGGCGACCAACGACCTGTCGCAGCAAGGCCTGCAAGCCGCCCTTGAGCGCGCCGAACAGCAGGCCCGGCGACTGAAGCCGCACGCCTTGCTCGACCTGCGCAACCAGCCGGTGTCGAGCGATCGCGCTGATTACTTTTCGCCCAATCTTGAGCAACCCTTCCCGTCCCTGAGCGAATGCTTCGAGCTGCTCGGCGCGGAATCCGCCTCGGTGCCAAAGGATGAGCGCCTGGTGAATTGGGAAGCGAGCATCGGCATCACCCACGTCGAGCAGATCTACCTGAGCAGCGCCGGCGCCGAATTGCGCCAGGCCCAGCGCTTCGTCTATCCAGGCCTCGACGTCACCGCCTACGACGGCCACGACAGCCAGACCCGTTCCCTCGGCCGCGAGAACTTCGGCCAGCAGGGTGGCGCGGACGTGATCAGCCGTTGCGGCCTGGTCGGCGCCGGCCCGAAGGTGGCCGATCAGGCCCTGCAACTGCTGCTCGCGCCGAACACCCCGCAAGGCCCGCGCGATCTATTGCTGATGCCGGACCAGATGATGCTGCAGATTCACGAGTCCATCGGTCACCCGCTGGAGCTCGACCGCATCCTCGGTGACGAGCGCAATTACGCCGGCACCAGCTTCGTCAAAACCAGCGACTTCGGCAGCCTGCAATACGGCTCGAAGCTGCTCAACGTGACCTTCGATCCGGACATTCCCGAAGAGCTGGCCAGCTACGGCCACGATGACGACGGCAGCAAAGCCAGCAAACAATTCCTGATTCGCGAAGGCTTGCTGTTGCGGCCATTGGGCGGCGCGCTGTCGCAGTTCCGCGCTGGTCTCGACGGGGTTGCCAACAGCCGCGCCTGCGGCTGGAACCGGCCGCCGATCGACCGCATGGCCAACCTCAACATCGAGCCGGGCGATCAGTCGCTGACGCAACTGATCAGCGGCATCGAGCACGGCATTCTGATGAGCACCAACCGTTCGTGGTCGATTGACGATGCGCGCAACAAATTCCAGTTTGGTTGCGAGTGGGGTCAGTTGATCGAGAACGGTGAACTCAAGGGTGTGGTGAAAAATCCGAACTACCGGGGCATTTCCGCGCACTTCTGGAAGAGTCTGCGCGCGGTCGGCAATGCCGGCACCCGAATGGTGCTGGGCACGCCAAACTGCGGCAAGGGCGAGCCGAACCAGGTGATCCGCGTCGGCCACGCTTCACCGGCCTGCGTATTCAGCAACGTTGATGTGTTTGGGGGAGACGCCTGATGAGCATTTCGAAGAGTCAGTCCGACGCCTTCAAGGTCATGGTCAATTGGCTGCGCGACAGCGTGCGCGAGCCGGAACAATTCACCCTCAGTTACGCCGCCGAATCCTCGGCGTTCGTACGGTTCAATCACGCCAAGGTGCGTCAGGCCGGCCAGGTGCAGCAAGCCGACGTCGGGCTGAAGCTGATCAATGACGGCCGCCATGCCGACCTGCACATCACCCTGTCCGGTGATCAGGAAGCCGATCTGCAACGCCTCTCCGAAGGCCTGCAACAACTGCGCGAAACCCTGCCGCTGCTGCCACAGGATCCCTACCTGCTGCTCAACCACAACGGCTGGCAGAGCAACAACGTGCAGGAACATCCGCTACCGGACACCGAGCAGGTGGTCGAGGAAATCTGCAGCGCTGCTGAAGGTCTGGATCTGGTCGGCTTCTATGCTGCCGGCCCGATCAGCCGCGGTTTCGCCAGTTCCTCGGGGGCGTTCGGCTGGCATCAGGCCAACAGCTTCAACTTCGACTTCAGCCTGTTCCACGACAATGGCGAAGCGGTGAAAGCCAGCTACGCCGGGCACGAGTGGAGTAGCGAAGGCTTCACCCGCCGCTTCCAGCAGGCGCGCGAGCAACTGGCGTTCCTCGGTCGACCGTTGCGGACTCTGGCACCGGGGCAATACCGCGCGTACCTGGCGCCGGCCGCGCTGGAAGAAATCATGGGCATGCTCAGCTGGGGCGGTTTCTCGGCGCAGTCGATTGCCAGCAAAAGCAGCCCGCTGCAGAAGCTGTATGTTGGCGATCAGACGTTCAGTCCGCTGGTCTCGCTGGATGAGCAAGTCAGCGGTTCGTTGAGCCCGGCATTCTCCGGCGAGGGTTATCCGCGCAGCGATCTGCGGCTGATTGTCGAAGGCAAAGCCGGTGATCAACTGGTCGGTTCGCGCAGTGCCGCCGAATACGGCCTGACCGCCAACGGCGCCGGCGGCGGTGAAATGCCAAGTGCACTGAACATGGCGGCCGGCAATCTGTCACAGGCAGAGATCCTCAAGCAGTTGGGCACCGGGCTGTACATCAGCAATCTGTGGTACCTGAACTACTCGGATCAACCGGCGGCGCGCCTGACCGGCATGACCCGCTTCGCAACTTTCTGGGTCGAGAACGGCGAGATTCAGGCGCCGGTCAGCACCATGCGCTTCGACGACAGCGCCTACAGCCTGCTGGGTTCGCAGCTGGAAGCGTTGACCGCCGAGCGTGAGTTGCTGCTGTCGGCGAGCACGTATAGCCAGCGCAATACCTCGTCGGCACTGCTGCCGGGGGCGCTGGTGAGCCGACTCACGCTAACCCTGTAAAAGCAAAACCTGGGGGAACGAGCCTGCTCGCGAAAGCGGTAGATCAATCGACATCAATGTTGAATGAAATGGCCTCTTCGCGAGCAGGCTCGCTCCCACACTGACCGCGCTCGACAATGGATATGCATTAACTCCAACCACAAGAGGTTCCATGCCCACTCGCCCGCCTCTCGACGCCATCACCGCCCGCTGGTTGCCGTGGGTCGTCGCCATTGCATTCTTCATGCAGTCCCTCGACGGGACCATTCTCAACACCGCCCTGCCGGCCATGGCCCGGGATCTGGCCGAAGACCCGTTGCGCATGCAAGGTGTGGTCATCGCCTACATGCTCACCGTGGCCTTGCTGATTCCGGCCTCGGGCTGGATCGCCGACCGCTTCGGCACCAAGAAGATTTTCTTCGGCGCGATCCTGCTGTTCAGTTTCGGCTCGCTGCTCTGCGCGTTATCCTGCAGCCTGAGCATGCTGGTCGGCGCGCGGGTGATCCAGGGTCTGGGCGGCGCATTGATGCTGCCGGTCGGACGGCTGGTGGTGCTGCGCGCCTACCCGCGTTCGGAACTGGTGCGGATCATGGGCTTCATCACCATTCCCGGCCTGCTCGGCCCGCTGATCGGCCCAACCATGGGCGGATGGATGGTGCAGTACCTGACGTGGCACTGGATCTTTTTGATCAACCTGCCGGTCGGTGTTCTCGGCTGCTACGCGGTGTGGAAATTCATCCCCGACCTGCGCGGTACTGAACGCACGCGCTTCGATAGCCTCGGTTTCCTGCTGTTTGGCGCGGCGATGATCCTGATCACCATCGCCATGGAAGGTCTGGGCGAATTGCACTTGCCGCATCTGCGGGTGATGTTGCTGCTGTTCGGCGGTCTGGCCTGTCTGGCGGCGTACTGGCTGCGCGCCGGGCGCGTCGAAAATCCGCTTTTCGCCCCTTCGCTGTTCAAGACCAGGACTTTCGCGGTCGGAATTATCGGCAACCTGTTCGCCCGTCTGGGCAGCGGCGCCCTGCCGTTTCTGGTGCCGTTGCTGCTGCAGGTGGCGCTGGGTTATTCGCCATCGCAGGCAGGGATGAGCATGCTACCGCTGGCTGCAGCGGCGATGTTTGCCAAGTGGATGGCGCGGCCGCTGATCGAACGCCTCGGCTATCGCATTGTGCTCACCGGCAACACTCTGGCGCTGGGGATCATGCTGGCTAGCATGGGCCTGGTCAGCGAGCAGACACCATACTGGCTGCTGCTGTGCCTGCTGGCGGTTCTCGGCGCGATCAACTCACTGCAATTCACCGCGATGAACACCGTAACGCTGATCGACCTCGACGACGCCAGCGCCAGCAGCGGCAACAGCTTGCTGTCGGTGGTGGCGCAATTGTCGCTGAGTCTGGGCGTGGCCTGCGCCGGTGCGTTGCTTGGTGGCTTTACGGCGGAGATCGGCAACGATGGCGTCGAGACCGTACTGGGCGCGTTTCAGCTGACGTTTGTCACGGTCGGAATCATGGCGATGCTGGCAGCGACGATCTTCTCGCAACTGTCGAAAGAGGACGGTCGCCGGGTCAAACGCCCGGATGAACATCCGGATGAGCACATCGAACACTAGGCAGTGTCATGTCTGGTGGAGGCTTTTGTAGTGAGGGGATTTATCCCCGATGGCTGCGCAGCAGCCCCAAAATCTGCCACCTCAGTACATCAGGCTGATCGCATTCAACCTTTTCAGGGGGTGCTGCGCACCCCATCGGGGATAAATCCCCTCGCCACAGGTTTATCTTCATTCAAGAAAAGCTTGGGCGAATGAATTCAGGCACTGTTCGTCCAGAACTTTCGAGGAAAGTGGCACGGGGCTGCTACACTGCGCGACATTTTGTTTTGCAGGCCAGTCCCGTGACCACCATCGCCACCGCTTTTAATACTCTGCCGCTGTCCGCCGCCATGCTGGCTAACCTCGAATCCCTCGGTTATGCCCAGATGACGCCGATCCAGGCGCAGAGCTTGCCGGTGATCCTCAAGGGGATGGACCTGATCGCCCAGGCCAAGACCGGCAGCGGCAAGACCGCCGCGTTCGGCATCGGCCTGCTCAACCCGATCAACCCGCGTTACTTCGGTTGCCAGGCGCTGGTGATCTGCCCGACCCGTGAGCTGGCCGACCAGGTCGCTAAGGAAGTCCGGCGTCTGGCCCGTGCCGAAGACAACATCAAGGTCCTGACCCTATGCGGCGGCGTGTCGTTCGGCCCGCAGATCGCTTCGCTGGAGCACGGCGCGCACATCATCGTCGGCACCCCGGGGCGTATCCAGCAACACCTGCGCAAGGGTTCGCTGGTGCTCGACGGCCTGAACACGCTGATCCTCGACGAAGCCGACCGCATGCTCGACATGGGCTTCTACGACGCCATCGAAGACATCATCGAAAAGACCCCGGCACGCCGTCAGACCCTGCTGTTCTCCGCCACATACCCGGTGGGCATCAAGCAACTGGCGTCGAAATTCATGCGCGATCCGCAAACGGTGAAAGCCGAGGCGTTCCACGACGACACGCAGATCGAGCAGCGTTTCTACGAGATTTCCCCGGAAGAGCGCATGAGCGCAGTGACCAAAGTCCTGCACCACTTCCGCCCGGCTTCCTGCGTGGCGTTCTGCTTCACCAAGCAGCAAGTGCAGGAAACCGTTGACCACCTGACCTCCAAAGGCATTTCCGCCGTCGGCCTGCACGGCGATCTGGAACAGCGTGACCGCGATCAGGTACTGGCGATGTTCGCCAACCGCAGTACGTCGGTACTGGTCGCCACCGACGTCGCCGCCCGTGGTCTGGACATCGATGCGCTGGACATGGTGATCAACGTCGAGCTGGCCCGCGACTCGGAAATCCACATTCACCGCGTCGGCCGTACCGGTCGTGCCGGCGAGAAAGGCATTGCGGTCAGCCTCGTTGCGCCGTCCGAAGCGCATCGCGCGCAAGCCATCGAACAGTTGCAGAAAGCTCCGCTGAACTGGGATCAGGTCGATAACCTCAAGTCCCAGGGCGGCGCCCCGCTGCAGCCACCGATGAGCACGCTGTGCATCGCCGGCGGGCGTAAAGACAAAGTGCGTCCGGGCGACATCCTCGGCGCACTGACTGGTGACGCCGGCATCCCCGGCGCTCAGGTCGGCAAGATCGCGATCTTCGACTTCCAGTCGTATGTGGCGGTTGAACGCACCGTGGTCATGCAGGCACTGCAGCGCTTGAACAACGGCAAGATCAAGGGCCGTTCGCTGCGCGTACGGGTTTTGTAAGCGATCTTCCACCCAAAGAAGATCCCCTGTGGGAGCGGGCTTGCTCGCGAAAGCGGTGTATCAGGCGACTTATGTGTCAACTGACACACCGCTTTCGCGAGCAAGCCCGCTCCCACAGTTTGTTTTGTAGCGACCTACCAAGAGGACACCGTTTTGCGCTCTACCGAAGTCGTGATCATTGGCGCTGGCGCCGCAGGGTTGATGTGTGCACTGACCGCCGCCGGGCGTGGGCGTCAGGTGCTGCTGCTCGACCACGCGAACAAGGCCGGCAAGAAAATCCTGATGTCCGGTGGTGGCCGCTGCAATTTCACCAACATGTACACCGAGCCGAGCAATTTCCTCTCGCACAATCCGCATTTCTGCAAATCGGCACTGGCGCGCTACACCCAGTGGGATTTCATCGGCATGGTCGCCAAGCACGGCGTGCCGTACCACGAGAAGAAACTCGGTCAGCTGTTCTGCGATAACAAATCCAGCGACATCCTCGGCATGCTGCTCGACGAGTGCGATCAGGTCGGCGTCGAGCTGCACCTGGACACCTCGATCCAGACCATCGAGAAGGTCGAAAGCGGTTACCTGCTCGACACCACCCTCGGCCAGGTTCAGTGCCAGTCGCTGGTGATCGCCACCGGCGGGCTGTCGATCCCGACGCTGGGCGCTACCGGTTTCGGTTATCAGGTCGCCAAACAGTTCGGCCATGAACTGCTGCCGACTCGCGCCGGACTCGTGCCGTTCACCATCACTGATCAGCTCAAGGAACTCTGCACCGAGCTGTCCGGTACTTCGGTGGATTGTCTGGTCAGCTGCAACGACCAGAGCTTTCGCGAGAACATTCTGTTCACTCACCGTGGTCTCAGTGGCCCGGCGATTCTGCAGATCTCGTCGTTCTGGGAGCCGGGCGACACCGTGGAGATCAACCTGTTGCCGGATCACGACACCGCGGCATGGCTGCAACAGCAAGTGGCCGAACGCCCGAACAGTGAACTGAAAACCCTGCTCGGCGAAATCTTCACCAAGAAGATGGCCAATCTGCTGGCGGACAACTGGTTCGTGTCCAAACCGATGAAGCAATACACCCACGCCGAACTGGCGCAGATCGCCGACAAGCTCGGCAGTTGGAAAGTCGTCCCGGCCGGCACCGAAGGCTATCGCACCGCCGAGGTCACGCTGGGTGGCGTCGATACCCGCGAAGTGTCGTCCAAGACCATGGAGTCGCTGAAAAGCCCGGGGCTGTATTTCGTCGGCGAAGTGCTCGACGTCACCGGGCATCTGGGCGGTTTCAACTTCCAGTGGGCCTGGGCCTCGGGGTACGCTGCTGCGCAGTACGTCTGATCCAACACAAATCAAAACTGTGGGAGCGGGCTTGCTCGCGAATGCGCTGGATCAGTCGACATGCATGTTGAATGACACACCGCTTTCGGGAGCAAGCCCCCTCCCACAGTTGTTATGTGTGATGCAGTAAGGAACACTTTTTGCTGTCAGATGTGATCGGCGCCATTGCGTCGGCGTCATTACTGGCTCAATTTAGCGGCATCGCCTTGGAAGGCCTTCGCACTTCATGTCCTCGACCTCGTTTCGTCAGTCTTTGCGGCGCCTGTGGGCGCTGGATAAATTCAGCTACAGCGTGCGGGTGTTCATCGCCCTGACCGGCAGCATGGCGCTGTGTTGGTATCAGGATGAAATGGGCCTGCTGATCCCGTTGTTCCTCGGGATTATCGCCAGCGCCCTGGCCGAGACCGACGACAGTTGGCAGGGGCGCCTCAACGCCCTCGCCGTGACGCTGGTGTGTTTCAGTATCGCCGCGCTGTCGGTGGAACTGCTCTTCCCCTACCCCATCGTGTTCGCCATCGCCCTGGCCTTGGCCAGCTTCGGCCTGACCATGCTCGGCGCACTCGGCGAGCGTTATGGCGCGATTGCCTCGGCGACCTTGATTCTGTCGGTCTACACCATGATCGGCGTGGATCAGCGCGGCGGCGCGGTCACCGATTTCTGGCACGAACCGATGCTGCTGGTGGCGGGTGCCGCGTGGTACGGCCTGCTCTCGGTGCTGTGGCAAGCGATGTTTTCCAACCAGCCGGTGCAGCAGAGTCTGGCGCGGCTGTTCCGTGAACTCGGTTTCTACCTGAAGCTGAAAGCCTCGCTGTTCGAGCCGATCCGCCAACTGGATGTCGAAGGACGACGGCTGGAACTGGCGCAGCAAAACGGTCGAGTGGTAGCGGCGCTGAACAGCGCCAAGGAAATCATTCTGCACCGGGTCGGCAACGGTCGCCCGGGGTCGAAAGTCAGCCGTTATCTGAAGCTGTATTTCCTCGCCCAGGACATTCACGAACGCGCCAGCTCCTCGCACTATCCGTACAACGCGCTGGCCGATGCGTTCTTCCACAGCGACGTGCTGTTCCGCTGCCAGCGTTTGTTGCGCCAGCAGGGCAAGGCCTGCCGCGCGCTGGCCGAATCGATCCAGATGCGCCAGCCGTTCGTCTACGACGCCAGTTTTGCCGAAGCGCTGACAGACCTCGATGCCTCCCTTGAACACCTGCGCATCCAGAGCAATCCGGCGTGGCGCGGCCTCCTGCGATCGCTGCGTGCCCTGGCCGCCAACCTCGGCACCCTCGACCGTTTGCTCAGCGATGCGAGCAACCCCGACGCACTGGCGGACGCCACCGACAGCAGCCTGCTCGACCGCTCGCCGCGCAACCTCAAGGACGTGTGGGTTCGCCTGCGTACGCAACTGACGCCGACTTCCCTGCTGTTCCGTCACGCCCTGCGCCTGCCGCTGGCGCTGAGTATCGGCTATGGCATGGTGCATCTGATTCACCCGTCGCAGGGTTACTGGATCATCCTCACCACGCTGTTCGTCTGCCAGCCGAACTACGGCGCGACCCGGCGCAAACTCGGGCAGCGGATTCTCGGCACCGCCATCGGCCTGACCGTGGCCTGGGCGCTGTTCGATCTGTTCCCCAGCCCGCTGGTGCAGTCGTGCTTCGCGATCGCCGCCGGGGTGGTGTTCTTTACCAACCGCACCACGCGCTACACGGTGGCGACCGCCGCGATCACGATCATGGTGCTGTTCTGCTTCAACCAGATCGGCGATGGCTACGGGCTGTTCCTGCCGCGCCTGTTCGATACCCTGCTCGGCAGCCTGATCGCCGGCCTGACGGTGTTCCTGTTCCTCCCGGACTGGCAGGGCCGACGCCTGAACAAGGTGCTGGCCAACACCCTGACCTGCAACAGCATCTACCTGCGCCAGATCATGCAGCAATACGCCGCCGGCAAGAGCGACGACCTCGCCTATCGCCTGGCCCGACGCAACGCGCACAACGCTGATGCGGCGCTGTCGACCACCTTGGCCAACATGCTCATGGAGCCGGGGCATTTCCGTAAGGAAGCGGATGTCGGTTTCCGTTTCCTGGTGCTGTCGCACACCCTGCTCAGCTACCTCTCCGGGTTGGGCGCGCATCGCGAAACGCAGCTACCGGCAGACGTGCGTGAACAACTGATCGACGGCGCCGGAGTGAAACTGGCCGCGAGCATCGACGACATTGCCCAGGGCCTGGCGAACAAGCAACCGGTGGCGATTCAGAGTGACGAAGAAGAAGCGCTGGCCAATGAGCTGGAGCAGATGCCGGACGAGATCGATGAAGGACAGCGACTGGTGCAGACGCAACTGGCGCTGATCTGCCGGCAGTTGGGGCCATTGCGCACGTTGGCGGCGCATTTGATCAAAGACACTAATGAGATTAGCGCTGGCTGAAAGGACGCCTTCGCGAGCAGGCTCGCTCCCACAGTGAATGTGTGTACGAAGCAGAACCCATGTGGGAGCGAGCCTGCTCGCGAAGAGGCCATCAACCACTCAGAAGATTCTTGATCAGCCTTCACATCCCATGCTGGCGCAGCAACTTGTCATAACTGCCATCCGCCTTCATCGCCGCAATCGCCTTATCAAACCCGGCCACAATCTGCTCATGCTGCGGATTCTTCAGACTCACCAGAATATGCAGGCTGTTCTCGCTCAACGGCTTGGGCAGAAACTCCACGGCGTTGCGCACTTTGGCTGATTCGCGGGCCAGGTAATAGCGCGCGACGTATTCATCTTCCAGGGTCAGCTTGACCCGGTCCGCCGCCAGCATGCGCACGGCCATGGCGAAGTTATGCACAGGGACTTTCTCCAGTGCGGTATCGGCATCGAAGGCCTGCGAGTAGGCATAACCGCGCACCACCGCCACCGGGTAGGTGTGCAGTTGTTCGAGGCTGCCGTACTCCAGCGGCGTGTCCTTGCGCTTGAGAAAGCGGATGCGGTTGAGCAGGTATTCGCCAGAGAACTGGCCGATTTTGGTCCGTTCGTCGTTGTACCAGGCGTTGACCAGCACGTCGTATCGTCCTTCGCCCACCCCCAGCAGTGCCCGCGCCCAAGGTACCTGTTCATAGTCGCTGGCATAACCGGCCCGCGCCAGCGCGGTGCTGACGATGTCGGTGGCCAGGCCACCGTTGACCAGCGTGTCATCGGTAAAGGGCGGCCAGATATCAAACACCAGTCGCAACTTCTCCGCTGAGGCGGTTTGGGCCAGCAAGAGCAATCCGATCAAAGCAAAGGCTCGATGCAGTCGCGGCATGCTTGAAAATCCTTAGCGGGCGGGCTGCCCAGCGTGTTTTCAGTCAAAACCCCAAGGCCCCTTACCGGCGAAACCCAGGCCCTAACAGTAGCTCATTGAAGCCAGTGCACAGCGCTTTCCAGCAGATTACACAAAGCAGCCGCTATCGCGAGAAAGGAATGATGGCATTTTGACCTTTGTCACAGACTGTTCCGCCATACAGACATCCAGGGCCTGTGCGCTTAGTATCGGGCGACGGAGTTCAAGGAGTCGGAAGATGACAATCGAGTGGGTCTGCAAGCATCACAGTGATCTGGGCAAAGAAGAGTTGTACGCACTGCTGAAGCTACGCTCGGAAGTGTTCGTGGTCGAACAGAAATGCGCCTACCCGGACCTCGACGGCCAGGATCTGGGCGGCGACACCCATCACCTCATGGGTTGGGAAGATGATCAGTTGATGGCCTATCTGCGCCTGCTTGATCCCGAGTCCCAGAGCGGTGACGTGGTGATTGGCCGCGTGATCATCGCGCCGCAGGGCCGCGGCAAAGGGCTGGGGCATGTGATGATGGAACACGCGCTGAAACAGGCCGGGAAGCATTGGCCGCAGGTGCCGATCTATCTGTCGGCGCAGGCGCATTTGCAGGGGTATTACGGCAAGTACGGGTTTGTGGTGGCGGGTGAGGAGTATCTGGAGGATGACATTCCGCATATAGGCATGCGTCGTCCTTGAGGGCCCCTTCGCGAGCAAGCCCGCTCCCACATTTGATTGCATTCCATCTGAAGGAACTCGATCGACTGTGGGAGCGGGCTTGCTCGCGAAGGCGTCAGCTCAGCCACTGCAAGACTCAGGGATACTCCAGCACAGCCTTGATCTGCCGCAGATTACGCTCGATCCACCCGCGATCTATCGCTCCCCACTCGCGAATCCGATAGCGCCCGGCATGATTGCGCGCGCCCTCTTCCTGCTCGAATTCACAGATGATATCCAGATCCGCCAGCGCGGCGATCGTGTCCTGCGCCGTGCGCCGGGGCATGCCGGTCACTTCGGTCAGCGCCGGGACGCTTGGGGCCAGGCCGCTGTCGATCAGGTAGGCCACGTACAGGCGCCGGTAAAAGCTGCTTTTGGTCTTGCTGACGTCCATCTACCCGCTCCTTGTTGCGGCTATTGCAGATCCCGCCACGTCAGGTATACCCGCAGATCGAACTCGATCTGGTGATACCCCGGCAGCATGTGTTCGCACAATTTATAGAAGGCCTTGTTGTGGTCCGATTCCTTGAAGTGCGCCAGTTCGTGCACGACGATCATCTTCAGGAACTCAGGGGCCGCCTCCTTGAACAACGAGGCGATGCGAATCTCTTTCTTGGCCTTGAGCTTGCCGCCCTGCACCCTTGAGACCGTGGTGTGCAGGCCCAGCGCGCGGTGCGTCAGGTCGAGGCGGTTGTCGAACAGCACTTTGTCGATGGCCGGTGCGTTGCGCAGGTATTCCTGCTTCAGGTCCAGCGCATAGCTGTACAGCGCCTTGTCGCTCTGCACATCGTGACGCCCCGGATAGCGTTGACTCAGGTACTCACCCAGACGCTGTTCGGCGATCAGTTGGCGCACCTGATCCTGCAATTGCGCGGGATAGGCCTGGAGGTATTTCAACGCAGTCATGGGCACGGCAATACGGTTCGAAAAGAGCGCCAGTGTAACGAATTCAAACCGGCAGCGCGCTCCAGTCGAAGGGCTCGGCGAAGCTGGCGGCGTCTTCGGAGGTCAGCGGACGCGCCACCAGGAAACCCTGCACATATTCGCAGCCATGCGCTTGCAGCCATTGATACTGTTCGATGGTTTCCACACCTTCGGCGATCACCAGCAAGCCGTACTGTTTACACAGATTGATCACGTTGCTGACCAGCGCCGCGTCGCGCGTCGAATCCGGCAGCCGCGCAATCAGGTGTCGATCAAGCTTGAGCGTATCCAGCTCCAGATCACGCAGATGCGCCAGCGAACATGGCCCCGAACCAAAATCATCCAGCGCCACGCGCACCCCGAGATTACGCAGCAGGCGCAGCTGTTTGCGGGTCTCGTCGGGGTTGTGCATCAGTGCGTCTTCGGTGATTTCCACCTCCAGTTGCCGTGGCTGCAGCGCGTGCCGCTCCAGCACCTGGCGCAATTCGGTGACCAGGTTCGGCAGACCGAACTGGGTGTTGCTCAAACTCACGCCAAGCACCAGATCCTCGGCGAACAGGGTTTCCCAGGCTTTGCGCTGGCCGGCGCCGCGATGATAGATCCAGCTGCCGAGCCGACTGATCAGCCGTGCTTCTTCCAGTAGCGGCAGGAACAGCCCCGGCGGCACGTCGCCGACGCTCGGATGCTGCCAGCGCAGCAACGCCTCGAAACCGCGGATCTGCCCGCTGTCGATCGCCACTTGCGGCTGATACACCAGATTGAAATCACGGTTCTCGATGGCGTTGCGCACGCTCTCTTCAAGCATCAGCCGAGAGCGGGCGCGGCCGTTCATTTCGTGATCGTAAAAACGATACTGCTGACGCCCGGCGCGCTTGGCTTCGTACATGGCAATGTCGGAGGCGCGCAGCAAGCCGTCGAGGTTCGAGCCGCAGTCCGGGTAAGTGGCGATGCCGATACTCGCGCCGAGGGCAATATCCAATCCCTCGATCTGCTGACAGACCGACACCCGTTCGATGAGCTTCTCGGCAATCTTCGCCGCCTGCTCGGGGAACTCCAGATCGAGCAATGCCGTGAACTCGTCACCGCCCATGCGCGCGAGAATATCGAACGGCCTCAAGCACGCCTTCAACTGCTCGGAGACCCAGCGCAGCACCCGGTCGCCGGCATCGTGGCCAAGGGAATCGTTGACCCGTTTAAAGCCATCGAGATCCAGATACAGCAGCACCCAACTGCTGTCGCTGCGTTCACCGCGCAGCAGCAGGTTTTCCACCGTCTGATAAAAGCCCCGGCGATTGAGCAGTCCGGTCAACGGATCGGTGACCGCTTGAAATTCCAGCTGCTGATGCAGGTGACGCACCACTGACATGTCCAGCACCGTCACCACCATCGCCCGCTGCTCGGGCGGCAACGGCGCGCAGGACAACGCCACCGGCACCTGCTGCCCCGGCGCCGTGCGTAACAACGCATCATGTAGACGCAAGGTCTCCCCGCGTTTATAGCCGGCCAACAACTCGGAATCGGCCCACAGCGGGATGTGCGGTTTCTGCAGATAATCGAGAAATTCCTTGCCCTCCAGCTCTTTCACCGGCGCATTCAGCAGACGCGAAATCGCCGGGTTGGCGAAGCGGATCAAACCGTCCTCGCCGAGCACCAATATTCCTTCCGCCGCGTTATCCAGCACCGAGGCATTGAAGGCCCGCGCGACCTCCAGATCATGACTCAGGCGCTGCAAGGCGCGGCGGTTGCGCTGGTGTTCGAGCAACGCCTGGACTTTCGGTTTGAGGATCTGCGGATCGAACGGTTTGAACAGGTAATCCACCGCGCCACTGGCGTAGCCCTTGATCACGGCGTCCTGGGACTGTTCGTTGGCGGTAAGGAAAATGATCGGCGTGAGGCGTGTGCGCTGGCTGCCGCGCATCAATCGCGCGACTTCAAAGCCGTCCATGCCCGGCATCTGCACATCCAGCAGCACCAGGTCGACGTCGTGTTCGAGCAGCAGATTGAGTGCCTCGAAGCCGGAGGCGGCGGTCATGACGTGCCAATCCTGACGCTGCAGCAACGCGCGCATGCTGATCAGGTTTTCAGGGTAATCATCAACGATCAAAAGGACAGAGCTGCCTTCACCTGGCTGGGGTTGCGCGCATTCCATGCTGCTTCTCTTGTCGGGACATCTCTTGTCGGACTATCGGCCGGTTCTTGGGAAAACCGTACAGTTACTGAGCCATCACTCTAGTCGCGGATCTGTGAAAGCAGAAGCTGTCACGCCGCCATCATTTAGCCAAAGCGGCGACTTACCGACTAACGGTCACCCCTGCAGCCCCCGAAAACCGGCACAGATGGCATTTCGACAGGATGTTGACGCCAATCATCTGCCAAACGGGCGTTAACAAAAAACTCCTCTACGCTTATAACTGCCGCCCGAAAAGGCGCGGGCTAGAGCTTCTGGCACTCGCGTTCAGGATGAATTGAGTGGAAGAACCGACATGATCGATCTCGCAACCTGGAACCTCAGCGTTCCCGTCGGCAGTCCGCCGTACACCGTCGAAACCTCCAAACTGGTGAATGGCTTCAAGGATCAGTACTTCCATTCCGACACCGGCACGCTGTTTTTCTGGTCACCGGTGACCGGGTCAAAAACCGAAAACGCCATCTACCCGCGCACCGAACTGCGCGAAACCTTCAGCAACGGCACCCTGCGCAACTGGTATTACCCGGACGCCGACAACACCCTGCGCGCAACCCTCGCGGTGAACAAGGTGCCCAGCTCGGGCAAGATCGTCATCGGCCAGATCCACGCGTATGAAAGCCAGAAGCCGATGGTCAAGCTCGAATACCAGTACAAGACCAAGACCGAAACCGGCAACCTGGTGATCAAGGTGCGCATGCACCCCGATGACGACGAAAGCCGCGTCATCACCCTCGCCACCGGCATCAAACTCGACCGCGAATTCAACTACCTGATCCACCTCAGCCCCGGCGGTGCACTGGGTGTGAGCGCAGCGGGTTATCAGTGGGATTCACAAATCAGCGCGACGTGGCGCAACAAGCCGCTGTACTTCAAGGCTGGGGTGTATGTGCAGGACAACACCGGGTATACCAGTGAGGGTGGGCAGGTGACGTTTACCAAGCTGGATATTGATCACAACAAGTGATATCGGCGGCCTCGACACTTACACAAATTCCTGTAGGAGCGGGCTTGCTCGCGAATGCGGAGTGTCGTTCAACATCAATGTTGCTGACCCACCGTATTCGCGAGCAAGCCCGCTCCCACAGGGGATCAATTGCGTGATGAATATCAAGGGGGGTCTAGTCTTGAAATGGTTTAAACCTATTTCAGGACTAGACACTTGGATTCTCCTTTCCCGCCCTTTCCTACGAAACAGAAGTAGGGAAATTTACAAAAAACTCACCATCCGAAACTGCGAACCCCTTATTCCCTGGCTCCTTATGAAACCTAAACTTTCCTTTAATAACTCCAACGCTATTTTTTTCCAGTACAAATAATCCTGATTGAGGCCTCCATGCAGGGGCATATCGCGCGTCGCATACAAAATCAATTACATTGGGGAAGTCGGGAAAATAGTGATACGTACCTGGAATAAGATCCTTGGAGAATAAAAATAAAATATCTTCTGAATGATGTTCAGTATGGCTACTTGTATGCACATAAATGTTGTCAGAGTAATCTCCATAAAGATGGGTAGATTTATACTCAGCTTTCTCTTCGCCACTTTCGCCATCCTTGCCGTACAAGATACAGCTGACCTCACCACTGAGCTCATGCTTTTTAAATTTCTCACGGACATCAATGCTTGACATATCAATCTCTCCATTACATAGAAGGAACAAAATCAGTAAAGGGAGGGATAAATATGTTTATCGTTACTTCCTTTCTGACTGCATTAAGACGATAGGCTGCAATGAATTTTAAATCACCTGTCAGAAATGACAGTTCTTTATGCGATTTCGAAATAAGCAAAACGATTTACGCAGTCGTTAACGAAATTTATTTTTCTCTCAAAAATAACTATGCCTTCGACCACATTACGTGCGGGGAAAATGTCACACATATCGGACTTATCGAGAGAAATTTTAAAAATCTTTTTAACGACATTTTTAGCCGCCAGCCGTTAATTTGTTCACAATGAAAAACTCACAAAAAAAACCCGCCACTCGGCGGGTTTTTCATTTACGCGATCAAACGCCCAGGCTTAGTTCACCTTGGCGTTCAACTCACCCTTCAGATAACGCTGGAACATCGCTTCCAACGAGATCGGCTTGATCTTCGAAGCATTACCGGCAGTACCGAACGCTTCATAACGAGCGATACACACATCACGCATCGCCGTCACGGTTGCGCCGAAGAATTTACGTGGGTCGAATTCGCTCGGATTGGTGGCCATCAGGCGACGCATTGCGCCGGTGGATGCCAGGCGCAGGTCGGTGTCGATGTTGACCTTGCGCACGCCGTACTTGATGCCTTCGACGATTTCTTCAACCGGTACGCCGTAGGTTTCTTTGATGTCGCCGCCGTACTGGTTAATGATCGCCAGCCACTCTTGCGGAACCGAAGAGGAACCGTGCATCACCAGGTGGGTGTTCGGGATGCGCTTGTGGATTTCCTTGATGCGGTCGATCGCCAGTACGTCACCGGTAGGTGGCTTGGTGAACTTGTAGGCGCCGTGGCTGGTGCCGATAGCGATGGCCAGGGCATCAACCTGGGTCTTCTTGACGAAGTCAGCGGCTTCTTCCGGGTCGGTCAGCATCTGGCTGTGATCCAGAACGCCCTCAGCGCCGATGCCGTCTTCTTCACCGGCCATGCCGGTTTCCAGCGAACCCAGGCAGCCCAGCTCGCCTTCAACCGAAACGCCGCAGGCGTGAGCCATGGCGACGGTTTGTTGGGTAACGCGGACGTTGTATTCGTAGTCGGTCGGGGTCTTGCCGTCTTCGCCCAGGGAGCCGTCCATCATCACCGAGCTGAAGCCCAGTTGAATGGAGCGCTGGCAGACGTCAGGGCTGGTGCCGTGGTCCTGGTGCATGCACACCGGGATGTGCGGGAATTCTTCGATCGCGGCCAGGATCAGGTGACGCAGGAATGGCGCGCCGGCGTATTTGCGAGCGCCGGCCGAAGCCTGGACGATCACCGGGGAGTCAGTCTTGTCAGCGGCTTCCATGATGGCGCGCATCTGCTCAAGGTTGTTGACGTTGAAGGCTGGAACGCCGTAGCCGAACTCGGCTGCGTGGTCCAGCATCTGGCGCATGCTGATAAGTGCCATTGTGTGTGTCTCTCCCGGTTGAGGGTCGTTAATCGTGCCAGCCTGCCGGAGCGGCGGCGGCTATTCAAGTGATTGCAGATCGGGGGTCGAAGCCCGGTCTGGTGATTCGATAAAGCAAAATCCTGAGAACTGCACAGATCCCCTGTAGGAGCGAGCCTGCTCGCGAAAGCAATCTCGCAGTCACTGATGCAATGCCTGTCAAACCGCTTTCGCGAGCAGGCTCGCTCCCACATTAGAATCGCAGTGCTTCAATTACTCGGCTTTGCAGCCGCGGCCAATCAGGTCATTGGTGGCGACCCAGTACACCAGGCCTTCGTCACCCTTGACGTGAAACGCCAGCATGCCGTCGCTGTACAGCACACCCGAGGCGCCCGGCTCTTCTTTCAGGCGATAGACCTGATCACCGCCGCCCAGTCGAACATCGACTTCCTTCTGGCCGGCATCGGCGTAGCGCCACAGCACTTTGGCCTGGCTGTCGCAGGTCCAGGTGGTCCAGTTGTCCGCAGGCGCGGACGACTGAAACAGGTTCAACTGCGCACAACCGCCCAACAATGCCAACGCCGCAATGGCGATCAAGCCTTTCATCCGTGTTCCTCGACTGACAACCAACGCCGCCAGCCCTGAGTTAAAGAGTCAGACCGGTCAAGGACAACCATGTTCCTTGGCCGGGGTTTGCGTCTCGTATTTGTCCAGACCGTCCGGCCCCGAGCGCTTGTTCAGCACCGGGTTGGTTTCGGCCTGCCAGTCGGCCTGGTAGCAGCCTTTCTGTGCCGCATCCGGCGCAGGTGTCGCCTCGGCCTTCGGGTTACTCCCGCAGGCCGCCAGCGTACCGGTCAGCAACAACAGCGCTAACGACTTGACCATCTGAACACTCCTTTGCCTGGCCAAACGGGCGGCCTCAGGCCTTGGCCCGACTTTCCAGGACTTCAACGGCCGGCAGCACCTTGCCTTCGACGAATTCGAGGAACGCGCCGCCACCGGTGGAAATGTAGGAGATTTGCTCGGCCACGCCATATTTATCGATGGCCGCCAGGGTGTCGCCACCGCCGGCAATGGAGAACGCGGCGCTGTCAGCGATGGCCTGGGCCAGCACCTTGGTGCCGTTGCCGAACTGGTCGAATTCAAACACGCCGACCGGGCCGTTCCACAGAATGGTTTTCGACGATTTCAGCAGTTCGGCGAAGTTGGCTGCGGTTTGCGGGCCGATATCCAGGATCATGTCGTCAGCGGCAACGTCAGCGATCAGTTTAACGGTGGCCTCGGCGCTTTCAGCGAACTCCTTGGCAACCACCACGTCCACCGGCAGCGGTACGCTGACCTTGGCGGCGATGGCGCGCGCGGTGTCCAGCAGGTCCGGCTCGTACAGCGACTTGCCGACCGGGTGACCGGCGGCAGCCAGGAAAGTGTTGGCGATGCCGCCACCGACGATCAGTTGATCGCAGATCTGGCTCAGGCTGTTGAGTACGTCGAGTTTGGTCGACACCTTGGAGCCGGCAACGATCGCAGCCATTGGCTTGGCCGGTGCGCCCAGCGCCTTGCCCAGTGCGTCCAGCTCAGCGGCCAGCAACGGGCCGGCAGCGGCGACTTTGGCGAACTTGGCCACGCCGTGGGTCGAACCCTCTGCGCGGTGCGCGGTGCCGAAGGCGTCCATCACGAACACGTCGCACAGGGCGGCGTATTGCTGGGCCAGCTCGTCAGCGTTCTTTTTCTCGCCCTTGTTGAAGCGCACGTTTTCGAACAGCACGATGTCGCCGGCCTTGACGTCAACGCCGCCCAGGTAATCGGCCACCAGCGGCACGTCGCGGCCCAGGGCCTTGCTCAGGTAGTCAGCGACTGGCTTGAGGCTGTTCTCGGCGGAGAACTCGCCTTCGGTCGGACGGCCCAGGTGCGAACACACCATCACCGCCGCACCTTTTTCCAGGGCCAGCTTGATGGTCGGCAGCGAAGCCAGGATACGCGCATCGCTGGTGACAACACCGTCCTTGACTGGGACGTTGAGGTCTTCGCGAATCAATACGCGCTTACCTTGCAGATCGAGGTCGGACATCTTCAACACGGTCATGGGTCGCACTTCCTGAGTAGCTGTTCTTAGAGAGCAGGTTTTTTTGAAATCGCTGTTTGCAGATAGTGGTCTGCAACGTCCAGCATTCGGTTGGCAAAACCCCATTCGTTGTCGAACCAGGCCAGGATGTTCACCAGTTTGGGGCCGGAAACACGGGTCTGACTGGCATCGACGATGGCCGAATGTGGGTCATGGTTGAAATCACAACTGGCGTGCGGCAACTCGGTATAGGCCAACAGGCCTTTGAGCGGGCCGTTGGTGGCGGCCTCGCGCAGGATCCGGTTGACCTCGTTGGCATCGGTCGCGGTGGCGGTCTGCATCGTGATGTCGAGGCAGGACACGTTGACCGTCGGCACGCGTACGGCTTTGGCCTGAATTCGCCCGGCAAGTTCCGGCAGCAGACGCTCGATGCCACGTGCCAGACCAGTGGACACCGGGATCACCGACTGAAACGCCGAACGGGTGCGGCGCAGGTCTTCGTGGTGATAGGCGTCGATCACCGGCTGATCGTTCATCGCCGAGTGAATCGTGGTGATCGACACGTAATCCAGGCCGATCGCCTTGTCCAGCAGACGCAACAGCGGCACGCCGCAGTTGGTGGTACAGGAGGCGTTGGACACCAGCAGTTCATCGCCAGTCAGGCAATCCTGATTGACGCCGAAGACGATGGTGGCGTCGACATCCGCCTCGCTGGCCATCGGTTGCGAGAACAGCACGCGTGGCGCGCCGGCGTCGAGGAAACGCTGGCCGTCTTCGCGGGTGTGGTAGGCGCCGGAGCACTCCAGCACCAGGTCGACGCCCAGCGCCGCCCAGTCGATGCCTTCGGGGGTGGCACTGCGCAGGACCTTCACGCAGTCGCCATTAATATGCAGACAATCGCCGTCTACTCGCACTTCGCCGGGAAAGCGGCCGTGGGTGGAGTCGAAGCGTGTCAGGTATTCGATGCTGGCCATGTCCGCCAGATCGTTGATCGCGACAATTTCAAACCCGGCCTTCTCGCCACGCTCGAACAACGCACGCAAGACGCAACGACCAATCCGGCCGTAGCCGTTGAGTGCAACTTTGTAGGGACGCGGTTGAGGCATGGGGTTCTCGATTACCGTGGTGAATCGGGTAGTGCGATGTTGCCTGAACCAACGCTTTCGCGAGCAGGCTCGCTCCCACAGGGAAATACATTCCAATGTGGGAGCGAGCCTGCTCGCGAAGGCGTCAGCTCAGACGACATCTTTTCCAGATCAGTCTTCCAGCAGCTCTTCAGCCTGACCCAGGATGTTTTCCAGGGTGAAGCCGAACTCTTCGAACAGTGCCGAAGCCGGAGCCGATTCGCCGTAAGTGGTCATGCCGATCACGCGACCTTCCAGACCCACGTACTTGAACCAGAAGTCGGCGTGAGCCGCTTCGATCGCAATACGTGCGCTGACCTGCAGCGGCAGAACCGATTGCTTGTAGCCGGCGTCCTGCGCATCGAACACGCTGGTGCAAGGCATGGAAACCACGCGCACCTTGCGGCCTTGCTCGGTCAGCTTGTCGTAGGCCTGAACGGCCAGACCGACTTCCGAACCGGTGGAAATCAGGATCAGCTCAGGCTCGCCTGCGCAGTCCTTCAACACGTAACCACCGCGGCTGATGTCGGCGATCTGACCGGCATCGCGTTCCTGGTGCTGCAGGTTCTGACGCGAGAAGATCAGCGCCGAAGGGCCGTCCTTACGCTCCAGCGCGTTTTTCCAGGCCACTGCCGATTCAACGGCATCGGCTGGACGCCAGGTGTCGAGGTTCGGCGTGGTCCGCAGGCTGGTCAGTTGCTCGATCGGCTGGTGCGTCGGGCCGTCTTCGCCCAGACCGATGGAGTCGTGGGTGTAGACGTGGATCACACGCTTCTTCATCAGCGCCGACATGCGCACCGCGTTGCGCGCATATTCCATGAACATCAGGAAGGTCGCGCCGTAAGGCACCAGGCCACCGTGCAGGGACACGCCGTTCATGATCGCGGTCATGCCAAATTCGCGCACGCCGTAGTACATGTAGTTGCCGCTGGCGTCTTCAGCGCTGACGCCTTTGCAACCTTTCCACAGGGTCAGGTTGGAACCGGCCAGGTCAGCCGAACCGCCGAGCAGTTCCGGCAGCAGCGGGCCGAACGCGTTCAGGGTGTTCTGGCTGGCTTTACGGCTGGCGATGGTTTCGCCTTTGGCCGCCACTTCAGCAATGTAGGCCGAGGCTTTTTCCGCGAAGTCAGCCGGCAGTTCGCCGCTCAGACGACGGATCAGCTCGTTGGCTTCGGTCGGGAACGCCGCGGAGTAGGCAGCGAAACGCTGATCCCACTCGGCTTCGGCAGCGCGACCTTTTTCCTTGGCATCCCACTCGGCATAAATGTCTGCAGGGATTTCGAACGGGCCGTAGTTCCAGTTCAGCGCCTGGCGGGTCAGAGCGATTTCCGCGTCACCCAGTGGGGCGCCGTGGCAGTCTTCCTTGCCCTGCTTGTTCGGCGAACCGAAACCGATGGTGGTCTTGCAGCAGATCAGGGTCGGCAGCGGGCTCTTGCGCGCGGTTTCGATGGCGGTCTTGATCTCTTCCGGATCGTGACCGTCGACGTTGCGGATCACCTGCCAGTTGTAGGATTCGAAACGCTTCGGGGTGTCATCGGTGAACCAGCCTTCGACTTCACCGTCGATGGAGATGCCGTTGTCATCGTAGAAGGCGATCAGCTTGCCCAGGCCCAGCGTACCGGCCAGGGAAGCGACTTCGTGGGAAATGCCTTCCATCATGCAGCCATCACCGAGGAACACGTAGGTGTGGTGATCAACGATGTTGTGGCCAGGACGGTTGAACTGCGCGCCCAGGACTTTTTCAGCCAGGGCGAAGCCGACGGCGTTGGCCAGACCCTGACCCAGCGGGCCGGTGGTGGTCTCGACGCCCGGGGTGTAACCGAATTCCGGGTGACCTGGGGTGCGGCTGTGCAGTTGACGGAACTGCTTGAGGTCGTCGATCGACAGGTCGTAACCGGTCAGGTGCAGCAGCGAGTAGATCAACATCGAGCCGTGGCCGTTGGACAGCACGAAGCGGTCACGGTCGGCGAACGATGGATTGCTCGGGTTGTGCTTGAGGTAGTCGCGCCAAAGTACTTCGGCGATATCTGCCATACCCATAGGGGCACCGGGATGGCCGCTGTTGGCTTTTTGCACGGCATCCATGCTGAGGGCACGAATGGCGTTGGCACGCTCACGACGGCTAGGCATCGCTGATCTCCTGGGTGTGAATAGATTGAAACGGAAAAAAGGAGGGCATTTTCCCTCACCGGAGCGCCTCGGGGCAATGACAGATAGTCATCCGAGGGCGTTTTTCCCGTGCTGGACGGCGGTTTCGTCTGGTGAAACCTTTCCGCTGTTCGTTTGTAGAGTTAACCAGCCAGTGAGAAGTGCCATCTATCGAGCAATATCAAAACTTTTTGATATTGCCCTTGCAGCGATTTCCCACCGTCACTAGACTGCTGGCCCTATGAACTTACGCGTGCCTTCCATTCGCCATGACGATTGCGACGAGCTGGCGGCCCTGTGCAAGGCCGGTGGCGATCCGCTGCGCCTGAATGTATTGCGCGCGCTGGCCAACGACTCGTTCGGCGTACTGGAGCTGGCGCAGATTTTCGGCATCGGTCAGTCCGGCATGAGCCACCACCTCAAGGTGCTGGCCCAGGCCGACCTGGTGGCGACACGCCGCGAAGGCAACGCGATTTTCTATCGCCGCGCCCTGCCCCACACCGAATTGCTGGGCGGCAAGTTGCACGCCGCATTGTTAGAAGAAGTCGACAATCTGGCGCTGCCGGACGACGTGCAGGCACGCATCGCCCAGGTCCACGGACAACGCGAAGCCGCCAGTCAGGACTTTTTCACCCGGGTTGCGGAGAAATTCCGCGCCCAGCAAGACTTGATCGCAGGCCTGCCGCAGTACCGTGACAGTGTGCTGGCCCTGCTCGACAAACTGAACTTCAATGGTGCTGCCACGGCCATTGAAGTCGGCCCCGGCGATGGTGCTTTCCTGCCGGAACTGGCCCGCCGCTTCGGCACCGTAACCGCGCTGGACAACAGCCCGGCGATGCTCGAACTGGCGCGTCAGGTATGTGAACGTGAACGGCTGGCTAACGTCAGCCTGCAATTGGCCGATGCATTGAATGGCACCAGCCTTCAGGCCGATTGCGTGGTACTGAACATGGTGTTGCACCATTTCGCCGCGCCGGCCGAAGCGCTCAAGCACATGGCCGGCCTGCTGCAACCGGGCGGTAGCCTGCTCGTGACAGAGTTATGTAGCCACAACCAGAGTTGGGCCAGGGAGGCCTGCGGTGATCTGTGGTTGGGGTTTGAACAGGACGATTTGGCCCGTTGGGCCACCGCTGCGGGACTCGTTCCCGGGGACAGCCTCTATGTAGGCTTACGTAATGGTTTCCAGATCCAGGTTCGCCACTTTCAGCGACCGGCTGGCGACACTCACCATCGGTAAATTCAGGAAAACATCGAGATGAGCGAATACTCCCTCTTCACCTCCGAGTCCGTGTCTGAAGGACATCCGGACAAAATCGCCGACCAGATTTCCGATGCGGTGCTGGACGCCATTATCGCCCAGGACAAACACGCACGCGTTGCCGTGGAAACCCTGGTCAAGACCGGCGTGGCTATCGTTGCCGGTGAAGTGACCACCAGCGCCTGGGTCGACCTGGAGCAGATCGTTCGTGACGTGATCTGCGACATCGGCTACACCAGCTCCGAAGTCGGCTTCGACGGCGCGACCTGCGGCGTGATGAACATCATCGGCAAGCAGTCCCCTGACATCAACCAGGGTGTTGACCGTGCCAAGCCTGAAGATCAGGGCGCCGGCGACCAGGGCCTGATGTTCGGCTACGCCAGCAACGAAACCGACGTGCTGATGCCAGCGCCGATCACCTTCTCGCACCAGCTGGTGCAGCGCCAGGCCGAAGCCCGCAAATCGGGTCTGCTGCCGTGGCTGCGTCCGGACGCCAAGTCGCAAGTGACGTGCCGTTACGAAGGCGGCAAGGTTGTCGGTATCGACGCCGTTGTTCTGTCGACCCAGCACAACCCTGAAGTGTCCTACAAAGACCTGCGCGAAGGCGTGATGGAGCTGATCGTCAAGCACGTGCTGCCTGCAGAACTGCTGAGCAAAGACACCCAGTTCCACATCAACCCGACCGGCCAGTTCATCATTGGCGGCCCGGTAGGTGACTGCGGTCTGACCGGTCGCAAGATCATCGTCGACAGCTACGGCGGCATGGCCCGTCACGGCGGTGGCGCGTTCTCCGGTAAAGATCCATCGAAGGTTGACCGTTCGGCTGCCTACGCTGGCCGTTATGTTGCCAAGAACATCGTCGCTGCCGGCCTGGCCGAGCGTTGCGAGATTCAGGTGTCCTACGCCATCGGTGTCGCTCAGCCGACTTCGATCTCGCTGAACACCTTCGGTACCGGCAAGATCAGCGATGACAAGATCATCAAACTGGTGCGTGAAGTGTTCGACCTGCGTCCATACGCAATCACCACCATGCTGGATCTGCTGCACCCGATGTACCAGGAAACTGCAGCCTACGGCCACTTCGGTCGTGCTCCGCAGACCAAGACGGTTGGCGAAGACACCTTCTCCACCTTCACCTGGGAAAAAACCGACCGCGCCGACGCTCTGCGTTCCGCTGCTGGTCTGTAAGCCCTCCCCGGCTGCAAAAAAAGCCCCGCACGGTTCACGCCGTGCGGGGCTTTTTCATGCCTGAAATACCCTTCCAATATCAATAAAGAGCCCTGTGGGAGCGGGCTTGCCCGCGAAGAGGCCGGCCCATGCGCCCCCTGTATGGGCACGGAAACACGATGCAAAACACCCACCCGGTGCCTCTCTGAATCCTCGCCTAGCCTTAAAGCATTCCCCCTGAGCAAGGACGCTCAAAATGCTTGCCACGCTGCGCCTGTTTTCAGTTCTTTTGCTGAGTTTCACCCCTCTGATCGCCCATGCAGCCTGCCCCGACTGGCCATTCGGCAAAGCGCAAGTTGAAATTTCGGCTCTGCAACAGCAGATCGACCAATGGGACGACGCCTACCACCGCGAAGGCCGCTCGCTGATTGCCGACGAACTCTACGATCAATCGCGCGTGCGGCTCATCGAATGGCGCCAGTGCTTCCAGCAGCCCGCAGCGCCCGAACCGTTGCGCAGCGCGTCTGGCTCCGTCGCGCATCCAATCGCCCACACCGGTCTGGACAAGCTTCACCAAGCCGCCGCCGTTCAAGCATGGTTAAAGGATCGGCAGGATGTCTGGGTACAACCCAAGGTCGATGGTGTAGCGGTCACGCTGATTTACCGTCGCGGCCTGTTGCAGCAGGCGATCAGTCGCGGCGACGGGATCAGCGGTCAGGACTGGACAGCGTCGGCGCAAAAGATCGCTGCCATTCCGCAACAACTGACCCAACCGCTGGACCTGCTGGTGCAGGGCGAGCTCTATTGGCGCCTGAATCAGCATGTGCAAGCCAGCGCCGGCAGCGTCAACGCCCGCGCCACCGTTGCCGGGCTGATGAGCCGTAAAACCTTGAGCGCAGAACAGGCGTCCGGGATCGGTCTGTTCGTCTGGGACTGGCCGCAGGGCCCGGCGAATCTGCCTGAAAGAATATCGACGCTAGCGACGCTGGGCTTCGCCACGACAGCGCCATTCAGTCAGGTCATCGCCAACCTTGCCGACGCGCAAAAATGGCGCGAGCACTGGTATCGATCGCCCCTGCCCTTCGCCACCGACGGCATTGTCTTGCGCCAGAGCCAGCGCCCACCGGCTGAGCGCTGGCAGGCGAGCGCGCCCTACTGGGCCGTCGCCTGGAAATACCCGTTTGCCCGGGCGCTGGCCGAGGTGCGCAAAGTGAACTTCAAAGTCGGCCGCAGCGGACGCATCACCCCGGTATTGGAGTTGTCGCCGGTGATGCTCGATGACCGCGAGATCAGACGCGTCAGTGCCGGTTCACTCAAGCGCTGGCAGACGCTGGATATCCGCCCCGGCGATCAAGTGGCAATCAGCCTGGCCGGGTTGACGATTCCACGACTCGACAGTGTGGTGTTGCGCACCACCGAACGGGCCGCCCTCGACATTCCCGACACGCGCGACTTCCACGCCTTGAGCTGCTGGCAACCGACACCCGGTTGCGAAAGCCAGTTTCTCGCGCGCCTGACCTGGCTCAGTGGCAAGCAGGGGCTGGCGCTGCAGAATGTCGGGCGCGGCACCTGGGAGAAACTTCTGGAAACAGGCCGCCTGAACAACCTGCTGGATTGGTTGACCCTCGACGAGCCAGAGCTTGCTAACATTGCCGGCTTCGGCGAACGCAGCAGCACACGTCTGATCAACAGTTTTCACAGCGCCCGCCAACGGCCGTTCACGCAGTGGCTCAAAGCATTGGGTTTACCGCCGACGGGGCAGGCACAACTGGCCGACTCGTGGCAGGCGCTGGCACAACGCGACACCGAACAATGGCAGGCAGAAGCCGGAATCGGCCCGGGCCGCGCGGCGCAATTGAGCGCATTCTTTCGCGACCCGCAGGTGCTGGCCCTGATTGACACATTACGCGCCGCCGGAATCGACGGTTTCTGATCACGCAATCCCCCGGCAGCCGGGAACCCAAGGGCCGTCAGACGCTCAAACAGCGCAGTGCCCCCGACCCGACTGCCTTTGCACATGGAGCTTTTATGAAATTTCTTGCACCGCTTGCCTTGCTGACTCTCTGTGGTGTTCTGGCCGCGCCTGTGATGGCTGACGAAGATGCACCGGGCCTGACCGGTTGCGCCGCGAAGAAGCAGGGCATCATCAATCAGCTCGAGCAGGCGAAATCCCGGGGCAACACCGATCAGCAGGCCGGTCTGCAAACCGCTCTGGATGAAGTGACGAAGAACTGCACCGATGCCGGCCTGAAGAAAGAACGCGAAAACAAGGTGCTGGAAGCCAAGCACGAAGTGAGCAAGCGTCAGGCGGATCTCGACAAGGCGATGAAGAAAGGCGATCCAGAGAAGATCAACAAGCGCAAGGACAAGCTCGCCGAGTCGCGCAAAGAGCTGCAGGATGCGCTGGACCAGATCGACAAGTAACCGTTAATGCGGGGAATTTGATGCCCTCTTCGCGAGCAAGCCCGCTCCCACATTTGATTTGTGAACGACACAGATCCAGTGTGGGAGCGGGCTTGCTCGCGAAGGCGTCAGCTCAAACAACAGAAATCAATGATCGCGAAACTCTTTATGGCAAGCGCTGCAGGCATCCTCAACCTTCTGCACCGCAGGCCCGAGGTTACTGGCCTTGTACGGCTGAACCTTGCTGGCGATCACCAGTTCACCGGTGGCCGCCTCAAGGTTACGGGCCAATTCCTGAAAGCGGGCCTGACGCAGCCAGACATCATCCTTGGCGCTGGTGTGATCTTCTTCACGAACCTGCGGGAAATGCTTCCACGGTTCATGCGACAACGCATCGAGCTTCACCGCGCCTTCGGCGAATTTCGGCCCGTCGAAAGGAATGCGTCCGCGCAACATGCCACCCAGGTCTTCGCCGGTCTTGAGCATCTGCTTGAAGATCGCCTTGCGTTGCCCCAGCGGAGAATTCGGATCGACGCCGCCACAGGCGGACAAGGTCAGACAGGCCAGCAATACAACAGAAATTCTTTTAAGAGTCATGGTGGCTTCAGGTCACGGAATTCGGCGGCCAGTATCCTCGCGTCGCCGACAAACACCAATAGCCCTATTAAAAATACGGGTTGCCGGAGCGCATGGAGCACTTGGGCAACCGGCACAGGAATCACTCCATGAACAGCCGTTTCAAGGCCTGGCGTCACCCACTGATCGCAACCCTGCCACTGCTGGCAATCCTTGCCGGCTGCACCGGTGGCGACACTGCCAAACCGAAAACCCATGCCTTGGCCACTTATTCCAGCGCCACTTGGGAAGCCTTGCCGGCGGTGTCCGACAGCGATCTGGTGGCCGGTTTCGGTTCATGGCGCAGCGCCTGCACCCGACTCAAGGCTGATCCGGTCTGGGGCGGCACCTGCGCGGCAGCCGCCAACGTGCCGCAAAGCGCCAACGAGATTCGCGCGTTCCTCAAGCAGAACCTCGACGTGTTCGGACTGCGCGCCGAGCATGACAACCCCAACGGTCTGATCACCGGTTACTACGAACCGGTCTACCCCGGCAGCCTGACGCCCACCGAGGTGGCGAACGTGCCGGTGTACGGCGTGCCGGAAGACATGATCATCGTCTCGCTGGACAGCATTTACCCGGAACTGAAGGGCAAGCGCCTGCGTGGCCGTCTCGAAGGCCGAGTGCTCAAGCCGTATGACGACGCGGCGACCATCGAGTCCAAAGGCGTCAAAGCGCCGGTAGTGGCGTACCTGACCGATCCAATGAACCTGCAGTTTTTGCAGATCCAGGGTTCCGGGCGGATTCAGACGCCGGATGGCAAACAACTGCGCATCGCCTACGCCGACCAGAACGGCCACCCGTATCGACCGATTGGTCGCTGGCTGGTCGAGCAAGGCGAGCTGAAGAAAGAAGACGTGACCATGAGCGCGATCAGCAACTGGGCCAAGGCCAATCCGTCGCGCATTCCGGAACTGCTGGGCAGCAACCCGAGCTACGTGTTTTTCACTCGCAACCCGGACAGCAACGAAGGCCCACGCGGCTCGCTCAATGTGCCGCTGACCGCCGGCTACAGCGCAGCGGTGGATCGCAAGGTGATTCCGTTGGGCAGCCTGCTGTGGCTGTCGACCACCCGTCCGGACGGCAGCGCTTTGGTTCGCCCGGTCGCGGCGCAGGACACCGGTGGCGCGATTGCCGGCGAGGTGCGTGCGGATCTGTTCTGGGGCACCGGCGATGCTGCCGGGCAACTGGCCGGGGACATGAAGCAGCAGGGGCAGATCTGGATGCTCTGGCCTAAGGGTGCGGCGTTGCCGCAAGTACCGCAGGTGGCCGATACGGTTAAGGACAAGCCTTAAGCGCCTCGGCGCCAGAGCTACCGCCTTCGCGGGCAAGCCCGCTCCCACAGGGTTCTTTGGTGTACACAGGATTTGTGCTCGCCATTGATACCTGTGGGAGCGGGCTCGCTCGCGAAGAGGCCAGCTGCAACACCCGAGATTCAGACCGACACAAAGAAGAACGCAGCAATCAACCCCATCCCGACAAACCACACGAGCGACCGCAAGATCGCCCAATCCGCCAGGTAGCAGATGATGTACAGCAGGCGACTGGTGATAAACAGCACCGCCAGCACATTCACTGTCACCAGCTGCGCCGTGCCCACCAGATGGGCAACAATCACTGCGGCAGCAAATGCCGGCATCACCTCGAAGCTGTTCAACTGCGCCGCATGCGCCCGTCGGGCGACGCCGCCCACGCTATCGAGAAAATCCCGAGGATCATGATTGTCACTGAGCCTGAAACCGCCCGAGACCTTGGCCACAATCGTGCACACATACGGCAGGAAAATCGCGATCAATACACACCACAGAGCCACCGTCATAACGCCGTCCTTCTTCGAGTGATAGAGAGTTGCGGGCAGTCAGAACTTCATCACCAGCATGCCGATCAATACCAGCCCACAGGCTAAGAGCCGCGGCCTGCCGAAAGGTTCTTTCAGGTAGCGCATGCCGAACAGCACCACCAGGATCACGCTGATCTCACGCAAGGCCGCCGCCTCGGCAATCGAGCCCAACTGCATCGCCCACAGCACCAGAGCGTAGCTGAACAACACGCAGAACCCGACCGCCAGACCCAGCTTCCACTGCTCGCGCCAGAACACCAGAAATGCCGGGCGTTTGGCGACCCATGCCAGCAACGGGAACGGCCAGGCGCTGAGCAACGTGACCCAGACCAGGTAATCCAGTGGATGCGACCAGCGCCGCAAGGCCTGACCATCGATATAGGTATAACAACCGATACACAAGCCGATCAGCGCCACCACCGGGAGCATCGACCACGGCAGATGCTTGCCGCCGCCGCCCTGCCAGAGCAGGCAGGCCATGCCCAACGGAATCAGCATGATCCCGAAGATCTGCTGCGCAGTGAGCACTTCGCCGGCGAAGATCAGGGTCAGCGCCAGCACCACCAACGGCGACAAGCCGCGCATCAGCGGGTAGACCAGTCCTAGGTCGCCGACCCGATAAGCTTGAATCAGCAGATAGCGATACAGCAGCTCGAACGCCGCCGAAGCCAGAATCCACGGCCAGATTTCCACCGGCGGCAGGCTGATGAATGGAAATGCCAGCGCCACGAACAACAGCGCCACCGTGTCCATGCACGCCACCACCAGCAGCCGTTCGGCACTGAACTTGATCAGGGTATTCCACGTCGCATGCAACAGCGCCGCCATTAACACCAGAACTGTCGCCGCCACGTCCCACTCCTTGATTTTTTTGTTGACCCTACACCAATGTCTGCGGCTGACCAACCGAGGGGGCATGATTGTGTCCCCACCCCGAAACAGCCCATCCAACCTTTGCACCGAAGAATCGGGGCGCTGTCTTTCCACCCCCATCCAATGGAGCCCGGATGCTAGAACTTGTCGCCGCTTTTATCTGCCTCACCACCCTTCTCACCTTCGTCAATTACCGCTTCATCGGCCTGCCGCCGACTATCGGCGTGATGGTCACCGCGCTGATGTTCTCCCTGTTGCTGCAAGGCCTGAGCGTGCTCGGCTATCCCGGCCTCGAAGAACGCGTGCAGCAACTGATCGGCCAGATTGACTTCGGCGATCTGCTGATGAACTGGATGCTGTCGTTCCTGCTGTTCGCTGGCGCCCTGCACGTCAACCTCAACGACCTGCGCAGCTATCGCTGGCCCATCGGCCTGTTGGCCACTTTCGGCGTGCTGATTGCCACCGTCGTGATCGGCAGCCTCGCTTTTTACATCTTTGCCCTGTTCGGCTGGCACGTGAGCTTCCTCTACTGCCTGCTGTTCGGCGCGCTGATTTCGCCGACCGACCCGATCGCGGTGCTCGGCGTACTGCGTACCGCCAATGCCTCGAAGCCGCTGAAAACCACCATCGTCGGCGAGTCGCTGTTCAATGACGGCACTGCGGTGGTGGTGTTCACCGTGTTGCTGGGCATCGCCCAACTGGGCGAGACGCCGACCCTCAGCGCCACGGCCATGCTGTTCGTGCACGAAGCCATTGGCGGTGTGCTGTTCGGCGGGCTGATCGGTTATGGGGTGTACCGGATGATCAAGAGCGTCCAGCAGCATCAGATCACGGTGATGCTGACCCTGGCGCTGGTGATCGGCGGTTCGGCGATGGCCACCGAGCTGCACGTCTCGGCACCGATTGCGATGGTGGTCGCCGGTCTGATCATCGGCAACCTGGGGCGCAACCTGGCGATGAACGACATGACCCGCAAGTACCTCGACGGCTTCTGGGAGCTGCTCGATGACATGCTCAACGCCCTGCTGTTCGCGCTGATCGGCATGGAGCTGTTGTTGCTGCCGTTCAACTGGGCGCACGTGGCGGCGGCCAGTTTGCTGGCGCTGGCGATCCTGCTGTCGCGCCTGCTCACCGTGGCCCCGGCCATCGTTCTGCTGCGGCGTTGGCGCACGGTGCCGCGCGGCACCATCCGCATTCTGACCTGGGGCGGTTTGCGCGGCGGCGTCTCGGTGGCACTGGCGCTGGCCCTGCCGCTGGGTCCGGAGCGCGATCTGCTGCTGAGCATCACCTACATCGTGGTGCTGTCGTCGATCCTGTTGCAGGGCCTGACCATCGGCAAACTGGTCAAGCACGCCACCCGTGACGAGCCGACGACCGTGGCTGAACCCGCACACTGATGTATCACCGCAGCGCCGTCGTGCCCCCCCTCACGACGGACCGCACAGCAAATCAAGCAGATGCCGCATCGCCAATGGGCGATGCGGCGTCGAGCCATGCATCACCACCAACTCGCGCGCATGACGCTGCCCGTCCTCGACCGGTAACACGTACATCCCTTCCAGCCTCATCCCGGCCCACTGCGGCACCAGCGATACCCCCATCCCCTGCGCGACCAGCATGACGATCGTTTCCAGCGCATCCAGTTCGCACAGCACGTTGGGCTCGATGGCCTGTTCATCGAGGTAGCGCTGAGCAATCTGCCCACCCCACGAGCGTGCGTCATAACGAATGAACGGATGAACGCGCAACAGCGTTTCCAGCGACTGCCCGGCGTACGCGGCTGGAGCCACCAGAATCAGCGGCTCTACCTTGAGCACGACCAAGGCCAATGCCTTGGGCGGCTGGAATGGAGGCCTGACCAGAATCGCTGCGTCCAACTCCCCTGCAAGCACCTTCTCGTAAAGACTTTTCGAGTCACCCGGGGTGATCTTCAGCTTCAAATCAGGTGCTGCAAGCGCCAATCGTTCGATCAAGGTGGGTAACACGCCGGTCAGAGCTGTGGAAATTGCACCGATTGTCAGTTCACCGGCCACCCCATCGGGATGCAGATCGCTCTGTAGATCCTGGGCCAATTCGATGATCGCCCTGATCTTCGGCAGAATCAGCAGGCACTGGTCCGAGGGCCGGGCAGCGTGCGCGGTACGCAGCAGTAACGTGCAACCCAGCAACCTCTCGAGCGCCTGGACGCGCTGACTGATAGCCGCCGCAGTGCGACTCTCGCGCCGTGCCGCTGCCGCAATCGAACCGGTCTCGACCACCGCCACCAGACTTTTCAGAAACCGTACATCCATAAGTTTTCCTTTCGCTCAGAACAAGGCGAAGTCGTTATGCCCCGCCGCACGGTCTGTTTACCCTGAGCGCTCCTTCACTTGGGGACATCGCATGAACAGACCTTTTCACGCTGCATACCATGTTTGCGACCTGGAACAGGCGCGGACTTTTTATCGAGATGTGTTGGGCTGCACCGAAGGCCGCAGTACCGAGACATGGGTCGACTTCGACTTTTTCGGCAATCAGCTCTCGCTTCATGTGGGCACGCCCTTCACCACGACCCGTACCGGCCAGGTTGGCGATCACAAAGTATTGATGCCGCACATTGGCGTCGTCCTGCCGCTGGAGGAGTGGCTGGAGCTGGCCGATCGTTTGAGCCGCCTCGGCACAACGTTTGAAATCCCTCCGGTGATCCGCTTCGCCGGCGAACCCGGCGAGCAGCGCACGATGTTCTTTCTCGATCCCAGCGGCAATCCGATCGAGGTCAAGGGTTTCAAGGACTTCGACGGTCTCTTCGCACACTGAGCTTCACCCCAACAAACACAACAACAAAAGGGGCACATCATGACTACCAGGAAACCCACCAGTCTGGTCACCCGCATCATGCTCGGGCTGGCAGCCGGAATAATCGTCGGCATCCTTCTCAACCAGTTTCCCGAACACAAGATCTGGTTCATCGACAATCTGCTGCAACCGGCCGGTGACCTGTTCATCAGGCTGATGAAAATGATCGTCGTACCGTTGGTCTTTGCGTGCATGGTCGTCGGCATCACCGGGGCAGGCAGCACCAGGGCATTGGGCCGGGTCGGGATAAAGACGCTGGTTTATTTCTTTACCATCACCAGCATTGCCATCGTCTTCGGACTGATCGTCTGCAATGTTTTTCAGCCCGGCGCCGGCGCGGACTTCAGCAGCACCCTGCAATCACCGGCCATTGGTCTGGCGAATACGGGGGACACACAGAACCTGGGCCGAACTCTGGTGAACATCGTGCCGGACAACATCGTCCTGGCCATGTCCCAGGGCAAGCTGCTCTCCGTGCTGTTTTTCGCGATCCTGTTCGGCTGTGCCCTGTCGATGCTGCCCGAGCCGCAGAAGGCGCCATTGATCGCCGTGATTCAGGCGGTATCGGACACCATGTTCAAGGTCACGCATCTGGTCATGCACTATTCACCCATCGGCATCTTCGGCCTGATCGGGGTCACCGTGGCCAGCTTCGGCCTCAGCGCGTTGCTGCCGCTGGCGAAGCTGATCGGCATCACTTACGTCGCGGTGTTGCTTTTCGCGTTGGGCGTGCTGGGGCTGGTGGCGCGGATGGCCGGCATTCGCTTTTTCCACCTGATTCGGGAAATACGCAGTGAATTGATACTGGCTTACAGCAGTGCTGCGTCGGCCACAGTGATGCCACAACTGATCGAGAAAATGGAGAAGTATGGCGCTCCGCGCCCGATCACCAGCATGGTCATTCCACTGGGGTACTCGTTCAACCTTGATGGCGCCTCGCTGTTCGCGGGACTGGGCACGCTGTTTATCGCCCAGGCGTACGGGATTGATCTGGGTCTGGCGGATCAGGCCATGCTGGTGCTGATCATGGTGTTGACGTCAAAGGGCGCGGCGGGAGTGCCGGGTTTCATGTTCATCATCCTCACAGCGACCCTGACCACCGCCGGTTTGCCAGTGGAAGGCGTGGCAATCATCGCCGGCGTCTACCGCTTGATGGACATGCCGGTCACCGCGCTCAATGTGTTGGGCAATGCACTGGCACCGTTGGTCATAGCGCGGTGGGAGGGACAGCTCAAGGCACCTGAAAGCGAACCGACGACAGACCCGGTCAGCCCGCCGTTCAAGGCCTGAAACTATCGGGGCTTGCTGTCGGATTGATCTTCGCGGGGTTTGCCGGAGTTCGGTTTATCCGTCTTGGGCGCCCCGCTTTCGCTGCGGATCTGCGCATGGCTGATCAGGGCGAAGATGAAACTGCCGCCGATGATATTCCCCGCCAGCGTGGGCCCGGCAAACACCATCCAGAAATCACTCCACGGCAGCTCGCCGGCAAATACCAGATACGACACTTCCGCCGAACCGACCACGATGTGGGTGAAGTCGCCCAGCGCCATCAGGTAGGTGATGAGGATGATGATCCACATCTTCGCGCTCTCCATGGACGGGATCATCCAGACCATGGTGGCGATCATCCAGCCTGAGACGATGCCCTTGGCGAACATCTGACTGGCGTGGTTTTCCATGACCTTGCGGCCGATTTCAAGGAAGGCGTGATCAGTCTTGCTGTCGAAGATCGGCAGCTCGAGCATCACGTACGCCACCAGAATCGTCCCGCACAAATTGCCGAACAGGACAACGCCCCACAAGCGTATCAGCCGGCCGAAGTTTTTCAGGGTCGGTTTGGTCATCACCGGTAGAACGGCGGTCAGGGTGTTTTCGGTGAACAATTGCTGGCGGGCGAGAATCACCGCGAGGAAACCGGCGCAGTAGCCGAAACTGGCGATGACCTTGAACTCGTCACCTTCGGGCAGTCGCGAATTGAGCAGGCCCATGCCCATCAATGACAGGCCCATGGTCAGCCCGGCGGCGAGCGCCGACCACCACAATGCAGCGATGCTGCGCTCCAGTTCCTGATCGCCCTGAGTGCGGATGATTTCATGCAGAACCGCCGCGCGGGGCGGCTGGTTTTTCTCGACTTCGTGTTGTTCGTCGGTCGAGAGGTTGGGGGTCTTGCCGTCTGTCGGGGTGGTCATGGCGTGGGAACCGGGTGGGGGGCTTTTAGCTACGACCCCTGCGGTTCCTGGCTGTTCAGTGACCGGATAAATCTTCGGTGCATGCACAACCGCATTCGCGAGCAGGCTCGCTCCCACAGGTACAACGCAATCCATGTGGGAGCGGGCTTGCTCGCGAAGGGCGCGCCGCCGATGTTACTTGCTGACCAGTTCATCTTCCTTGAACTGGTCTTTGACGTACTTGATCTCGGTGCGCCCGTGCGGCGCCGGCAGGCCGTCTTCGCCGAGGTTGACGAAGACCATCTTCTCGACCGTGAGGATGCTCTTGCGGGTGATCTTGTTGCGCACTTCGCAGGTCAGGGTGATCGAGGTGCGGCCGAACTCGGTGGCAGTGATGCCCAGTTCGATGATGTCGCCCTGGCGCGAGGCGCTGACGAAGTTGATTTCGGAAATGTACTTGGTCACCACGCGCTGATTGCCCAACTGGACGATCGCGTAAATCGCCGCTTCTTCGTCGATCCAGCGCAGCAGGCTGCCGCCGAACAGGGTGCCGTTGGGGTTCAGGTCTTCGGGTTTTACCCATTTGCGGGTGTGGAAATTCATGTTCACTCCTGAGCGTTTGCCGAAAGATGGCGCCATCTTGGCAGACCGAGCGGTCAGGCTCCATGAGCCTTCTACTATGGTCGCTATTAGCGATCTTCATCTGGCCGACAGAAACCCTTTGGAAGATCAGTCTAGACGGCTATAATCGCCCCCGTTTCAAAACGGTAACCTTCACTTGCTACCGTTTTCCCGCCACCTGTCCGAGGGGCGCTGCAGCAGGATCAACCTGTCAGGCTCGGATGGGGCGTTGACTGGCCACGGCCGGACACTAAACGCACAACGGCGCCCATTCGCATACATTACGAATGGAGGCTCTTCATGAGCGCTGTTATCACGCCTGCAGATTTTAACGATTACAAAGTTGCCGACATGTCCCTGGCTGCCTGGGGCCGTCGCGAAACCATCATCGCCGAGTCGGAAATGCCGGCCCTGATGGGTCTGCGCCGCAAGTACGCCTCCGAGCAGCCGCTCAAGGGCGCGAAAATCCTCGGCTGCATCCACATGACCATTCAGACTGCCGTGCTGATCGAAACCCTGGTTGCCCTGGGTGCCGAAGTGCGCTGGTCGTCCTGCAACATCTTCTCGACTCAGGATCAGGCTGCTGCGTCCATCGCCGCTGCCGGCATCCCGGTTTTCGCCTGGAAAGGCGAGACTGAAGAAGAGTACGAGTGGTGCCTGGAGCAGACCATCCTGAAAGATGGCCAGCCATGGGACGCCAACATGATCCTCGACGACGGCGGCGACCTGACTCAGCTGCTGCACGACAAGTACCCACAAGTACTGGATCGCGTTCACGGCGTGACCGAAGAAACCACCACTGGTGTTCACCGTCTGCTGGACATGCTGGCCAAGGGCGAGCTGAAGATCCCGGCGATCAACGTCAACGACTCGGTGACCAAGTCCAAGAACGACAACAAGTACGGCTGCCGTCACAGCCTGAACGATGCGATCAAGCGCGGCACCGACCACCTGCTGTCCGGCAAGCAAGCGCTGGTCATCGGTTACGGTGACGTGGGTAAGGGTTCGGCCCAGTCCCTGCGTCAGGAAGGCATGATCGTCAAGGTTTCCGAAGTTGACCCGATCTGCGCCATGCAGGCCTGCATGGACGGTTTCGAACTGGTTTCGCCGTTCATCGACGGCATCAACAACGGCACCGAAGCAAGCATCGACAAAGCGCTGCTGGGCAAGATCGACCTGATCGTGACCACCACCGGTAACGTCAATGTTTGCGACGCGAACATGCTCAAAGCCCTGAAGAAGCGCGCTGTTGTCTGCAACATCGGTCACTTCGACAACGAAATCGACACCGCTTTCATGCGCAAGAACTGGGCATGGGAAGAAGTGAAGCCACAGGTACACAAGATCCACCGTACCGGCCCGGGCGCTTTCGACGCACAGAACGACGACTACCTGATCCTGCTGGCCGAAGGCCGTCTGGTGAACCTGGGCAACGCCACTGGTCACCCGAGCCGCATCATGGACGGTTCGTTCGCCAACCAAGTACTGGCGCAGATCTTCCTGTTCGGCCAGAAGTACGCCGACCTGTCGCCAGCCGAGAAAGCCGAGCGTCTGACCGTTGAAGTACTGCCGAAGAAACTCGACGAAGAAGTTGCCCTGGAAATGGTGCGCGGCTTCGGCGGCGTGGTCACGCAACTGACCAAGCAACAGGCTGACTACATCGGCGTGACCGTCGAAGGCCCGTTCAAGCCGCACGCTTACCGCTACTGATTGACGCGGCGGCCTGCTCTCCCTGTGGGAGCGGGCTTGCTCGCGAAAGCGGTCTGTCATTCAGCATTGATGTTGCCTGACCCGCCGCTTTCGCGAGCAAGCCCGCTCCCACATGGGCGGTGCAAGCCTCACAGGCTTCGTGTTTCCAAGGGTATTTCCCATGTCCCAAGACCGTCGCTACAGCTTCGAGTTCTTCCCGACCAAGACCGATGCTGGGCATGAAAAACTGCTCAACGTTGCCCGTCAGTTGGCAACGTACAACCCCGACTTCTTTTCCTGCACCTACGGCGCTGGTGGTTCGACCCGTGATCGCACCCTCAATACCGTTCTGCAACTGGAAAGCGAAGTCAAAGTACCGGCCGCACCGCACCTGTCGTGCGTCGGCGACAGCAAGGACGACCTGCGCGGCCTGCTGAACGAGTACAAGGCTGCCGGCATCAAGCGCATCGTTGCGCTGCGTGGCGACCTGCCATCCGGCATGGGCATGACCAGCGGCGAGCTGCGTCACGCCAACGAACTGGTTGAATTCATTCGTGAAGAAACCGGTGATCATTTCCACATCGAAGTTGCCGCTTACCCGGAGATGCATCCGCAAGCGCGCAATTACGAAGACGATCTCGCCAACTTCGTGCGCAAGGCCCGCGCCGGCGCCGACAGCGCGATCACCCAGTACTTCTTCAACGCCGACAGCTACTTCTACTTCGTCGACCGTTTGCAGACGCTGGGCGTGGATATTCCGGTGGTGCCGGGGATCATGCCGATCACCAACTACAGCAAGCTGGCGCGGTTCTCCGATGCCTGCGGTGCGGAAATTCCGCGCTGGATCCGCAAGCAACTGGAAGCCTATGGCGATGACAGCCAAAGCATTCAGCGCTTCGGCGAGCAAGTTGTCAGCGAAATGTGCGAACGCCTGCTGCAAGGTGGCGCACCAGGGCTGCACTTCTATTCCATGAACCAGGCTGAGCCTAGTCTGGCGATCTGGAATAACCTGAAGCTGCCACGTTAAGCACTAAAAGAAAGATCAAAAGATCGCAGCCTTCGGCAGCTCCTACAGGGGTGTCGTTGCTGCGATTTTTTGCTTTTGAATCCCCGAATTAGAGCTTGTGCAGGCACTTTCTGGCTCTTTCGCGTTTCTCGTCGTAATCTCAAGCCATGCCTTTTTTCGCGCAGTTACTCACCGTGCTGGTTTTTGCTTGCCTGAGCTTTGCCGCTCGGGGCGAGAAATTGCGTATTGTCACCGAGCCGTGGGCACCTTACGTCTACGAAGAGGGCGGCAAGAACCTCGGACTGGACTACGAAACCACCGCCATTGTGTTCAAGCGCCTGGGGATTGAGGTCGAATGGCAGTTCCTGCCGTGGAAGCGCTGCCTGTCGATGCTCGAGACCGGCCAGGCCGACGGCGCACTGGATATCTTTCACAGCGACGAGCGCGATGCCACCTTGCTCTACCCCATCGAACCGCTGTCGGACGTCGAGTTCGTGATGTTCTACGCCAACGACCGTCCCCATCCGTTCCGCCAGCTCGAAGACCTCAAAGGCCTGACCATCGGCACTTCGCCGGGCTATCTGTACAGCCCGGATTTCAGTCAGTCGACACTGTTTACCCGTGAACCGGCACCGACCCACGAAGCCAACTTCGGCAAACTGCTGCGCGGACGCATCGACTTGCTGATCACCGATCGCCGCGTGGGTCAGCATTTGCTCGATCAACTGAATATTCGCGATCAAATCACCGAAAACCCCACGGTCATCAGCCGTCAGAGCCAATATCTGGCGGTTCGACGCAATGCCGGGATGGACTTGCTGGTGGCGCGTTTCGGTGCCGAACTCAAGCGTTTCAAGCGCGAACCGGCCTACGCCGAGCTCAGCGCACGCTATGGCGCCGCCCCGGTCGATTCCGTGCCGCTGGGCAATGCTTCGGCCAGCCGCAAAACCGTTGAGCAGCAGGAAAGCAGCGCGCAGTGATTGCTCTGTTATACTCCGGCGTTCCCGCCAGGCTCACGCCCGGACGCCCGGAACCGTAACAGGCCTCTCGACCCGCTACAGCGCAGCTTTCAGCCCGCGCGAGCGCTCCTGACGTGCCTTCGGAACCGCAGCAGGACCGGACGGGATCGCGTCCTCTTAAACGCGATTCGCGCCAGGCAAGACTCCCATTGGGCCAAGCCCTAACTAAAACAGGATTACTCATGTCCTTTGCTTCCCTCGGTCTCTCCGAGGCTTTAGTCCGTGCCATCGAAGATGCGGGCTATACCGAGCCTACTCCGGTGCAACAGCGGGCCATTCCCGCCGTGTTGCAAGGTCGCGACCTGATGGTTGCGGCACAGACAGGTACCGGTAAAACCGGCGGTTTCGCCCTTCCGATCCTGGAGCGGTTGTTCCCCAACGGTCACCCGGACAAATCCCAGCGTCATGGCCCGCGCCAACCGCGCGTTCTGGTCCTGACCCCGACCCGCGAACTCGCGGCCCAGGTACACGAGAGCTTCAAGATCTACGCCCGTGACCTGAAATTCGTCAGCGCCTGTATCTTCGGCGGCGTCGGCATGAACCCGCAGGTCCAGGCCATGTCCCGTGGCGTTGACGTGCTCGTTGCGTGCCCGGGTCGACTGCTCGACCTCGCCGGCCAGGGCAGCGTTGACCTGTCCCACGTCGAAATCCTCGTGCTCGACGAAGCCGACCGCATGCTCGACATGGGCTTCGTTCACGACGTGAAGAAAGTCCTCGCGCGTCTGCCGGCCAAGCGTCAGAACCTGTTGTTCTCGGCGACGTTCTCCAAAGACATCACCGATCTTGCCGGCAAACTGCTGCACAACCCGGAACGCATCGAAGTCACACCGCCGAACACCACGGTCGAGCGCATCGAGCAACGCGTGTTCCGTCTGCCGGCCAGCCACAAGCGTGCCCTGCTGGCGCACCTGATCACCGCCGGTGCCTGGGAACAGGTACTGGTGTTCACCCGCACCAAGCACGGCGCCAACCGTCTGGCCGAGTACCTGGACAAGCACGGCCTGCCGGCTGTGGCGATCCACGGTAACAAGAGCCAGAACGCCCGCACCAAAGCCCTGGCCGACTTCAAGGCCGGTGAAGTGCGCATCCTGGTCGCGACCGACATCGCCGCGCGCGGTCTGGACATCGACCAGTTGCCACACGTGGTCAACTTCGAACTGCCGAACGTCGATGAAGACTATGTGCACCGTATCGGCCGTACTGGCCGTGCCGGTCGTTCGGGCGAGGCGATCTCGCTGGTGGCCCCGGACGAAGAAAAACTGCTGAAAAGCATCGAACGCATGACCAAGCAGAAAATCGCCGACGGCGACCTGATGGGCTTCGATGCCAGCACCATCGAGGCCGAGAAGCCTGAAGTGCGTGAGCGTCCGGACATGCGCAACCCGCGCAACGCCCGTGGCCCGCGTGGCGACGGCCCGAATGGCGGCGGTGGTGGCGGCGGTCGCAAGGACAAAGGCAAAGACAAGGGCAAGGAAAAACCCGCCGGCGAACGCGGCGAGCGCCCTGCCCGTCAGCAGAAACCACGTGAAGGCACCCCGGCCCGCGAACAGCGTCCGAGCCAGCCACCACGCGCGGCGGCTGATCGTGCACCGGACGAGTTCCTCGACGACGATATCGATAACTTCGGTAACCGCGTTGATTACGTGCCGAAAGCTGCTCCTGCCGGTGGCCGTGGTCGCCGTCCAGGCGCGCCAGCTCAGGGCGCAGGTGCAGGCGCTCCACGCGGCGGTCAGTCGCAAGGTCGCCAGAACGGCCCGCGTAACAGCAACGGTTCGAGCACCGGCACCCCACCGGGCAAACGCAACGGCCCGCGCAACGGTGCTCCCCGTGATGGCCAGGGCCGTCGTGACGAGTCCTCGCGCAACCGCCGCCCGGCTCGCGACGATCAGCAACGCGCCGAACCGGCCGTGCAGAACCCGCGCAGCACCGGGCCGAAGATCATGCACAAGGAGTCCAAGGCAGACCGCTTCCCGACGCCTGAGCAGCTCGATCAACTGCCGACCCGTCCGCGCGGCGAAAAACCAGCTTTGCTGACCCGCAATCGCTGAGTTATCGCGGCAATGAAAAATGCCCCGGTTCGAAAGAGCAGGGGCATTTTTTTATGCCGTCACAAATATCCCTGAATCACTGCATATCCCCTGTGGGAGCGAGCCTGCTCGCGAAGGCGGCGGATCAGTCAGCAATGATGTTGACTGAATGACCGCTTTCGCGAGCAGGCTCGCTTCCACAAGGGGCGTGGCAGGCAATAAAAAACGCCCCCGGCCTTACGACCGGGGGCGTTTTTGTATGGCGGCGAAAATTACTTCGCTTTCACACCTTCGAACGAGATGTACAGGTCGACCTTGTCGGACTGTGGACCCAGATCCATCATCTTGCCGAAATCAGAGCGCTTGATGCTGGTAGTGCCTTCAAAGCCGGCACGGTAGCCGCCCCATGGATCCTTGCCTTCGCCCAGGAACACAGCCTTGACCACGATTGGCTTGGTCACGCCGTGCAGGGTCAGGTCGCCGGTCACGTCAGCAGTGTCTTTGCCCTCGGCGTTCTTGCCGGTGGATTTGACGCTGGTGGAGACGAACTTGGCGTCAGCGTATTTGCCCACGTCCAGGAAGTCTTTGCTGGAGATGTGCTTGTCGCGCTCGGCGTGGTTGGTGAACACGCTGGCGGTTTTCACGTTGAATTCGATTTTGCTGTCTTCAGGCTTGGCGGCGTCGAAGCTGAACTTGCCGTCGATGTCCTTGAAGGTACCGGTGATGTAGCTGTAGCCCAGGTGGCTGATCTTGAAGTCGACGAAAGCGTGCTGGCCTTCCTTGTCGACGGTGTAATCAGCAGCCATCACGTTCGCGGACAGTACGGCCGAACCAATTGCCAGAGCGGCCAGAGTCTTTTTCAACATGCTTTCTTTTCCTTTGAGTCGAGGTTGAATTTCAGGCTTTGCGACCGAGCATTCGAGTGAGGGTCGCATCACGATCGATAAAGTGGTGCTTCAATGCTGCCAACGCATGGAGACCGGAAAAAATTACCAGCGCCCATGCCAGCCAGAGATGAATCACCCCAGCGGTGTCTGCCTGATCCGGTAGCCCGGAAACCAGTGCAGGAACTTCAAACAGGCCAAACACCGGGATCCCGACACCGTCTGCGGTGGAAATCAGGTAACCGGCAAGCATCACAGCGAACAGCCCGACGTACAGAAACCCGTGGCCGAATTTGGCGCCGATGCGGGTCATGCGGCTGTAGCTTTGCAGCATCGGTGGCGGTGGGCTGATAAAGCGCCACAACACCCGCAACACCATCACACCCAGCAGCACCAGACCGATGCTCTTGTGCAGATCCGGCGCGTCTTTGCGCCAGCTGCTGTAGTAATCCAGCCCCACCATCCACAGACCCAGCGCGAACAGCCCGAAGACCGCCAGCGCCACGCCCCAGTGCATGAAGATGCTGACCCAACCATAGCGTGAAGCAGAGTTACGTAGCTGCATTGCCCAAATCCTGTGAGAACTGCGAACCAAGACTAGCGAGTTATCTATCGAATTAAAGCGGAAAATTTTGCTTTGAAATATCGAGAAATACGATCAAGAGTCTGTAAGTGGCTTGTTAAGGAAAGATTAAACGGGAAAGTGTGGCGGGATGTTGTCGCCAGACAATGGAATTGAGTTGTCTGAGCGAGCCCTTCGCGAGCAGGCTCGCTCCCACAGGTGATCGCATTCTCTCTGAAAGCGCTCGGTCAAATGTGGGAGCGAGCCTGCTCGCGAAAGCGATCTGACAGGCAAAAAAAAGCGCGGCATAAACGCCGCGCTTTTTTCATTCACCGCAAGGCTTACTGCGCCTTGGTATCGGTCGTTGCCGCCGGAGCTGCTGCGGGCTTGGCCGCAGGTTTCGCCGCTGGCTTCTTCGCCGGCTCAGCCTTCTTCGCTGCAGGTTTCTTCGCGTCGGTTTTCGCTGCAGGCTTCTTCGCTGCAGGCTTGGCCGCCGCTTTCTTCGCCGGTTCAGCCTTCACCGGGGTCGCTGGTTTCGGCGCTTCTACCGGAGCTGGCGCAGGTGCCGGAGCCGGTGCAGGCGCTGGAGTGACCGGTGCTGGAGCTGGCTCAGGCGCCTTCACAGGTTCTGGCTTCTTCTCGTCATCCGAACCGCCAAACAGGTTGCTGAAGAAGTTGCCCTTCTTCGCCGCCACGGCACCCGCCGCGCCTGCCGCTGCTGCGGCTGGAACCACTTTGACCGGCTCAAACGACTTGCCGGCAGCCAGGTCTTCAACCTGACTGGCCGCACGCTGACCGGTGCGCAGCGCGCCTTCCAGAGTGCCCGGATACAGGGTGTCGGTGTGTTCGCCGGCAAACGCTACGCGTTGCAGTGGGCGCTCCCACATGCGCCAGAACTTGCTGATCTGGCCCGGGCCGTAAGCCAGGTAGGCGCCGCCCATCGACGGGTCGGTGCTGTAGCGACGGATTTCATAACCGGTGAACGAGCCACGGGCCTGTGGATAAAACGCGTGCAGACGGATCAGCACCTGATCGACCATCTGCTTGTCGCCGAACGCTTGCATCACGCGGGCATTGTCGCCGGACAGGTTGATCACCACGTTGGCGCCACCTTTCAGCGCCGGCTCGATCCAGAGCATGCCGAGGCCGGCGTTACTGTAGATCTCACCGGACATGCGCGCCTTGCTTTCCCACACAGGCGTCTTGAACTTCAACATGATCTGGTCGCGCCAGCCGTAGTTGGTGCCCTTGATCGCGGCCAGGTGCTGAGCGTCCAGCGCCGGGGTCAAAGCAATCTTGTTCAGCGCGCGCAATGGCACGGCCAGCACCACGTAGTCAGCCTGATAGCCAACACTGCCGACCTTGACGGTCACGCCATCCTTGTCCTGAGTGATCGCGGAAACCGGCGAGTTGGTCTTGATGGTCTTGATCTGCTTGACGAACGCCTGGGCCAGTACCTGGCTGCCGCCGACCAGACGCGAGGCGCGCAGGTCACGGTCGGAGACGCCGCGATAAACGCGGTTCTGCTGGGCAAAATACAGCAGCGACAGCCGCGAAGGCTCGTCGTAGTGGGTGCGGATGTCCTGGTTGATCAGCTGACGCGCGGTGGCCGGCAGGTTCTGCTTGTCGAGCCAGCTCGAGACGTTGATCTGGTCCAGTGCATGCAGGGTATTGGTCGCGGCCGGGTTCTGCGGGTCGTCGATCGAGCGTGCCAGATCGTCGAGGGTTTTCTGGTAGCGCTTCAGGGCATCGGCGGTGGCCGGCTGCTTGGTCGCCAGATCGGCAGCGGAGAAATATTCACCGTCGATCAGATAACCCGGTGTACGCACAAATTCAGGGGCTGGCGTGGTGCCCAGCTTGAAGGTCGAGACGTACTTGTTCAGCACCGGCTGGGTCTTGTCGTTGCCGATCCACTCGCTGGTGGCCATGCCCGAGCGACCGCCGAGGCTCGGCTTGGCTTCGAGCAGCGTGACCTGCCAGCCCTTGTTTTGCAGCTCGTAAGCTGCGGTCAGGCCCGACAGGCCGCCGCCGATCACGATTGCGGTTTTATCCTTGGCCAGCGCCGTAACGCTGAACAGCCCCAACATCACCAGCGCACAGGCGCGCAGCCAACCGACAGACATTCAGCGAACTCCGGAAATACACGTAGGAAAAAAGCAGTTTTGCGGGTCAGACGACCCAAAGAACCGCGAAGAATACGTCAGCCATCAAAACGCCGCCAGCGACGTCTATCGGCCCATACAAAGTAGCTCAATCGACGCAATGGGTTGTCCCGGCGCGATGCATTGCATAGGCTTGCGCGATTGTTTGCCCGCGCCTGACGCGAGCCGCCTCGAGGAGACTGTAAATGGGCCTGAATAACCAGTGGATGCAACGCGACCTCGCGGTGCTGTGGCATCCCTGCACCCAGATGAAAGACCACGAACAGCTGCCGCTGATCCCGATCAAGCGCGGTGAAGGCGTCTGGCTCGAAGACTTCGAAGGCAAGCGCTACCTCGATGCCGTCAGCTCCTGGTGGGTCAACGTGTTCGGCCACGCCAACCCGCGCATCAACCAGCGCATCAAGGATCAGGTCGATCAGCTGGAGCACGTGATTCTGGCCGGTTTCAGCCATCAACCGGTGATCGAACTGTCCGAGCGTCTGGTGAAGATGACCCCGGAAGGCCTGAATCGGGTGTTCTACGCCGATAACGGTTCGTCCTGCATCGAAGTCGCGCTGAAAATGAGCTTTCACTACTGGCTCAACCGCGGCCAGCCGAACAAGAAACGCTTCGTCACCCTGACCAACAGCTACCACGGCGAAACCATGGCAGCGATGGCAGTCGGCGACGTGCCGCTGTTCACCGAAACCTACAAAGCGCTGCTGATGGACACCATCAAGGTGCCAAGCCCGGATTGCTACCTGCGCCCCGAAGGCATGAGCTGGGAGGAACATTCGCGCAACCTGTTCGCCGCCATGGAACAAACCTTGGCAGAACATCATGACAGCGTTGCGGCAGTCATCGTCGAGCCGTTGATTCAGGGCGCCGGCGGCATGCGCATGTATCACCCGGTGTACCTCAAGCTGCTGCGCGAGGCCTGCGACCGCTACGGCGTGCACCTGATCCACGACGAAATCGCCGTCGGTTTCGGCCGCACCGGGACAATGTTTGCGTGTGAGCAGGCCGGCATCCGCCCGGACTTCCTCTGCCTGTCCAAGGCCCTGACCGGCGGCTATCTGCCGCTGGCAGCGTGCCTGACCACCGACGAGGTCTACAGCGCGTTCTACGACGACTACCCGACCCTGCGCGCCTTCCTGCATTCGCACAGCTACACCGGCAACCCGCTGGCCTGTGCGGCGGCGCTGGCGACCCTGGATATCTTCGAGCAGGACAACGTCATCGAGAACAACCAGGCACTGGCCCGGCGCATGGCCTCGGCCACTGCGCATCTGGTCGATCACCCGAATGTCTCGGAAGTGCGGCAGACCGGCATGGTGCTGGCGATCGAAATGGTCAAGGATAAAGCCACCAAAGAGGCCTACCCTTGGCAGGAACGCCGTGGCCTGAAGGTGTTCCAGCATGCGCTGGAGCGTGGCGCGTTACTGCGGCCGCTGGGCAGCGTGGTGTATTTCCTGCCGCCGTACGTGATTATCCCGGAGCAGATCGACTTCCTCGCCGAAGTCGCCAGCGAAGGCATCGACATCGCCACCCGGGACAGCGTCAGCGTCGCGGTGCCGAAGGATTTCCACCCGGGTTTCCGTGATCCGGGCTGATTGAGAATTTGTGGCGCCTGAACTGCCGCTTTCGCGAGCAGGCTCGCTCCCACCCTGGAATGCATTTCCCTGTGGGAGCGAGCCTGCTCGCGAATGAAGTCGACACCGATCCAACTGATTCACATCTTTCCAGAGACCCGAAATGAGACTGTCCCGCTTCTTTATCGACGCCCCCCTGAGCACCGGCGAACACGAACTGCCGGAAGCCCAGGCGCATTACATCAGCCGCGTGCTGCGCATGACCGAGGGCGATGCGGTGCAGTTGTTCGACGGTTCCGGCCATGAGTTTCGCGGCTCGCTGGTGGAAGTCGGCAAGAAATGCGTCGTCGTGCAGATCGACGAGCAGTTAGCCGGGCAGATTGAATCGCCGCTGCAGATCCACCTCGGCCAGGGCCTGTCCCGGGGCGAACGCATGGACTGGGCGATCCAGAAAGCCACCGAGCTGGGCGTGACGGAAATCACCCCGATCTTCAGCGACCGCTGCGAAGTGCGCCTGAAGGACGAACGCGCCGACAAACGCCTGCTGCACTGGCGTCAGGTGGCGATCAGCGCTTGCGAGCAGTGCGGGCGCTCGCGGGTGCCGGTGATTCATCCGCCGGTGTTGTTGGCCGACTGGCTGAAGCAAACCCAGGCCGAGTTGAAACTGGTGCTGCACCCGGTGGCCGAGTCGTTGGTCAGCCATGCCAAACCGGCGACGCTGGCGTTTCTGATCGGGCCGGAGGGTGGTTTGTCGGATGCCGAGGTCGAGCAGGCCAAGGGCAACGGCTTCCATGCAGCTCGGCTTGGGCCGCGAGTATTGCGCACCGAGACCGCGCCAGTGGTTGCACTGGCGGTGGCTCAGCAGCTTTGGGGTGACTTCTAGGGCCTCTTCGCGAGCAAGCCCGCTCCCACATTGGATTTCCAGTGAGCACAAATTTTGTGTACACCCGAGAACTACTGTGGGAGCGGGCTTGCTCGCGAAAAGCTTCCCCTCGGTTTGACTGTCACTCCACCGGATCACTGACTGGCCTGGCAATGATCGCCTTCAACTCGCTGGTCATCGGAAACTCCAGGTTCAACCCCTTTGGCGGGATCGGCTGTTCGAACCACTTACGGTAGATCCCGTTGATCTCCCCCGAGCTGTACAGATCGGCCAGCGCGTCGTTCACCAGCGCGAGGAATGGCGGATCATCCTTGCGCACCATGCAGCTGTAGATTTCCCGCGATTGTTCCTCCCCCACCACGACCCAGTTGTGCGGGTCCCGCGCCTTGGCCCGCTCGCCGTAGAGCAATGCGTCGTCCATGTAGAAGGCCGCTGCCCGTCCCGACTGCAGCATCTGGAACGCCTCGCCGTGATCCTTGGCGCTGATCACGAACATGTTCAGTTTGTGGTCGAGGTTGTAGCTCTTCAGATAGCGCTCGTTGGTGGTGCCGGCGGTGGTCACCACGTTCTTGCCGCGCAGGTCATCGAAGCTGTGAATGCCGCTGTCCTTTGCGGTCAGCAACTGCCCTTTTACGTAGATGAAACCGTAGGAGAACGCGACCTGTTTCTGCCGCTCGGCCGTCACCCCGGTGGAGCCGCACTCAAGATCAACCGTGCCGTTCTGCACCAGCGGAATCCGCGTCTGCGACGTCACCAGGTTGTACTTCACCTTCAGCTCCGGCAACGCCAGTTGCTGCTTGATCCGCTCGACAATCTTGCCCGCCAGCTCCACCGAATACCCCATCGGCTGCCCGGTGTGATCGCCCACATACGAGAACGGCACCGACGCATCGCGATAGCCCAGGGTGATGCTGTTGGCGCTGGCGATCTTGCCAAGCGCGCCGGTCAGCGGCACTTCATTGGCCTGTGCCTGGGCGCCGATGAACAGCGCCAGTGTGCAGCCGAGCAACGTGATTTTTTGCATTGTTATTCTCCGTTGTGGTTGGGGTGTTTGAGCAGAATCCGTCACGCCGCACGGGGATTGAAGCCGTGCAGATCAATGGATGTACGCTGCTGGCCGATCAGTTCGCTGAGCAACTGCCCGCTGCCGCAGGCCAGGGTGAAACCGAGCGCGCCGTGGCCGAGGTTGAGCCACAGATTGCGATACGCCGTGGCGCCCAGCAGCGGTACGCCGGTTGGGGTGGCCGGGCGCATGCCCGCCCACTCCACAGCCGCGTCGTAATTCCCGGCATCGGGAAAGGTGTCGCGGGCCTGGCGCTTGATCAGTGCCAGCCGCTCGGGATCTACCGCCGGGTCGAAACCGACGATGTCCACCATCGCCGCCACCCGTAACTGTTCGCCGATGCGCGCGTAGACGATCTTGCGGTCGTAGTCGGTGATGCTCACGTCCGGCGCCCGATGCCCGTTGCCGATCGGCACGGTCAGGCTGTAACCCTTCAGCGGATACAGCGGCACGTGTAGGCCGGGCAGCGCCAGCAAAGAGCTTCGGTGCCCGGCGGCGATCACCAGTTGGTCGACCGGCAGGGTTTCGTCGCCAAGCTCAATGGCGGTGACGGCGCCGTGGCTGTGACGAATGCCGCTGACTGCCTGACCGAAACGAAACTCGCAGCGGCCCGACGCCTTCAATCGCACCGCCAACTGCTGGCAAAAGGCGTGACAGTCGCCGACTTCTTCATCCGGCGTGTAGATCGCGCCCACAAACGGCGCCTTGGTCAAGGCCGGTTCCAGTTGCGCACATTCGGTGGCGGACAACACCTGTTGTTGCTGCGGATCGGCCAGGCCCTTGCGCGCATGGTCGAAACTGACGGCATTGCGGAAAGTCACCAGTTTGCCGTTGCGCCGCCAGTTGAAACCGGTGAGTCCGTCATCCTCGCGCCAGCGTTTCAGCGTGCTCTGGCTGAACAGCGCCAGACGCAACAGATGCGCCGCGTTTTCGCGGTTGACCGAGGTGCGGCAGGCGGCGAGAAACGACGCCATCCAGCGCCATTGCGCCGGGTCCAGACGCGGGCGCAGCTTGAGGGGTGAGTCGCCGCGCAGCATCCAGCCGATCGCCTGCAACGGCACGCCGGCATCGGCCAGCGGCGCCACATAGCGGTAGGACAACTGGCCGCCGTTGGCGAAGCTGGTTTCGCTGCCCAAGGACTGCCGCGCCTCGACCACTGTCACTTCGAAACCGTCGCGCACCAGCGCATAGGCCGTTGCCAACCCGATCACGCCGCCGCCGATGATGCACACACGCTGAGCCATGTCCGTCCCTATTTCTATTTGAAGACGAGGCTGAGGTTAGGGTGAGGTGACAGGCGCCGAACAATGAATAAAGATGCCAGACCTATAAACAAAGGTTATGGACTCGCCATGCGCCTTCGCCACATCGAGATTTTCCAGGCCATCCGCCAGACCGGCTCGGTCAGCGCCGCTGCGCAATTGCTGCACGTCTCGCAACCCGCGGTGACCAAAGTGCTGCAGCACGCCGAGCAGCAGTTGGGCTTTCCGTTGTTTCTGCGGGTGCGCGGTAAATTGCAGGCGACCCCGGAAGCGCTGGAGCTGGAGCGCGAAGTCGACAAGGTCACGGAAAGTCTGCAGGGCGTGCGGCGCCTGGCACAGAGCCTGCGCCGCGAACCCGGCCACAGCCTGCGGATCGGCGCGACTCCTGCGCTGGCCCTGTCGTTGCTGCCACCGGCGATCCGGCAATGGACGGCGCAATTCCCGGACATCGCCTGCGAACTGTCCAGTGCCCACAGCCGCGAGTTGATGCAGAACCTGCTGATGCGCGAAGTGGACGTGGCCCTGACGTTGCAGTTGCCGGATCACCCGGGGCTGAAAGCGCAGCCGCTGGCGGCGGGGGTGCTGGTGGCGTTGGCGCCAAAGGACTTCTGGCCGCCGGCAGACGTCGGCAAACCGCTGCCACTGATGGCGCTTGCGGATGTGCCGCTGATTGGTTTATCCAGCGCCGATCCATTGGCGGCAAGGCTCGACAGCTATCTGGAAGCGGTGGAGCCACCGCCACGGGTGCGGATTGCCGTGCAGACCTATTCGCTGGCACGGGCGATGGTCGAGTCCGGTGCCGGCGTCGCGGTGATCGATCCGTTCACCGCACTGGGCGCCTCTGTGGCAACCACCACCCTCCGCCCCCTCGCCCCGCCACTGCCGATCACTTTGTACGCCGTGACCCGCGCCAGCGAGCCACCACCGCATACGCTCAACGATCTGCTGCAGATTTTCAGTCAGCGAGCTGAACAACAACTCAATAACCTGCACTCGGCACAAGTCTGATGTGGGAACACAATCTAATGTGGGAGATTGGGGACAATTTCAGTTAGAGGACATAAAACAGAATCGCCACAAAGTGCAGCAGACTCCCGGCGATCACGAACAGATGCCAGATCCCGTGCGCATGCCGTAACCGGTGATCCAGGGCAAAAAAGATGATGCCCACGGTATACAACACCCCGCCCGACGCCAGCCAGGCAAAGCCTGCCGTGCCCAACGCCGCAATCAACGGTTTGACCGCCACCAGCACGATCCAGCCCATCACCGCATAGATCACGATCGACAGGATTCGCGCTTCGGAGCGTGGTTTGATCTCCTGCAGGATGCCGATCAGCGCCAGCCCCCAGACAATTCCGAACAGCGTCCAGCCCCACGGCCCGCGCAGCGTCACCAGACAGAACGGCGTGTAGCTGCCGGCGATCAGCAGGTAGATCGAGAAATGATCAACCTTCTTCATGATCGCTTTCTTGCGCCCGCGCACGCTGTGGTACACGGTCGAGGCGCTGTAGAGCACCAGCAAGGTAAAGGCGTAGATCGCCACGCTGACAATTTTCCACGGACTGCCGTCGAGGCTGGCAATCACCAGCATCCACACGCCGCCGATAAATGCGGCCACTGCCCCGACCAGGTGCGTCCAGGCGTTGAGTTTTTCCCCGTGATACATGTGTCGCTCACCTCGTTATTCGTTACCGCAGCGCGCAAGGCTCGGGCCTTGAGCGTAAAAGCGCAATGTTTCTGTTCAACGCGGACCTGCGCACGCCACGGTAATTGGGCACAATCGGTCGATACCAAAAAGAGTCCGCGCCATGCTGATCGACGAAGAGTTGACCCTGAAAAAACTCGAGGTGTTCCTCGCCTTCATGCGCACCGGCAACCTGGCGCGCGCCGCTGTCGAGTTGCAGACCAGCAACGTCAGCGTGCACCGGGCGATCCATTCGCTGGAAAGCGCCCTGCGCTGCCCGCTGTTCAAGCACGAAGGGCGCAACCTGACGCCACTGGAAAGCGCCTACGTGCTCGAAGAACGCGCGCAGAAGCTGATTCAGGACGTGGTCGAAAGCGTGCGCCTGACCCGCGAGGCCGCCGGGTTCTCCGCTGAACGCTTCAAACTCGGCTCGCTGTATTCGCTGACGGTGAAAACCGTACCGCAACTGATCATGGGCCTGAAGATCCGCCGCAGCGAACTCAACATCGACCTGATCCTCGGCTCGAACATCGACTTGCTCTACAAGCTGAAGAACATGGAAGTCGACGCGATTCTGGTGTCGCTGGACGACACGGTCAGCGACCCGGACTGCGAGCAGATCCCGCTGTTCTCCGACGACATTTTCCTCGCCACGCCGGCAGATTCAAGATTCGCTCAACGCAGTGAAGTCGATCTGGCAGAGGTGCGCGATGAAACCTTCATCACCCTGACCCAAGGCTTCGCTACGCATCAGGACGGTATCCGGGTGTTCAAACAGGCGGGGTTCGAGCCGAAGGTGGCGATGCAGGTCAACGACATCTTCACCCTGCTGAGCATGGTCAGCTCGGGGGTGGGTTATGCGTTGCTGCCGGGAAGGATTGCGGCGGTGTACGAGAACCGGGTGAAGCTGATTCCGTTGCAGGAGAAGTATCGGTTGCAGCAGCACATTGGCGTGGTGTTTTTGAAGGCCAAGGAGCGTGATCCGAATTTGCTGGCGTTGTTGGCGGAGTGTCGGATGTATGCCAATCGCCAGGCTTGAGGCCGAGTCGCGCCCTTCGCGAGCAGGCTCGCTCCCACATTGGAATGCATTTCCCTGTGGGAGCGGGCTTGCTCGCGAAAGCGTCAGCCCAGACAACTCAAATTCCGTATCTAGCCAACAATCCCGCGAACAATGAAGAACAACAGCGAAGGCCCGAGCAAACAGCCAAGCCCGGTGTGGAACGTCGCCGTCAACGCCCCATAAGGCACCAACCGCCGATCCGTCGCCGCCAGCCCTGCGGTCACCCCGCTCACCGTTCCGGCCAAACCACCGAACACCATCGCCGAACGCGGGTTATCCAGGCCCATCCAGCGCGCCGCGACCGGCGTGCCGACCATCACCAGAATCGCCTTGATCAACCCGGTGGCAATCGACAGCGCCATCACATCCGACGTCGCGCCAATCGCCGCACCGGTCACCGGGCCGACGATGTAGGTCACCGCGCCCGCGCCGATGGTGGTCATGCTCACCGCATCGCGATAACCGAAGGCCCAGGCCATGCTCGCGCCAACAATGAACGGCAGGATCGTACCAAGCAACAGCGCAATCACGCCGATCAACCCGGCCTTCTTCGCCTCGGTCGCCTGCACTTCGAACGCCGTGGCGACGATCGCGAAATCACGCAGCATCGCCCCGCCCATCAGGCCGATGCCGGAGAACAGCGTCAGATCCGCCAAGCCTTTCTGGCCGCCAGTCAGGGTGCCGCCGACCCAGGCCAGTACCAGACCGATGACGATGGCAATCGCCGAGCCGTGAATGCGCCCGAAGGTCAGGCGTTTCGAGAGAATCACCGAGACCCACATGATCACGCCGACGAAAGCGAACGCGGTGATCAGGCCGTTGTGTTCCAGACCGTTTTCAATGAGTGCCCACATGTCAGCGACCTCCTACCGGGGTGCCGACCGGAGTGACTTCCACCGGTTCGTCGGGCAACGGTTCGCCTTTATGGGTGCGGCTGATCAAGGCAATCGTGCAGCCACACACCAGCACCGAACCGATGGCCGCCAGCACCGCCACCGGGCCGCCGTGCAGGGCGGTGACGACGTTCTGTTGCGCGGCCATCGCCACCACCACCGGAATGTACATCGCGCCCCAGAAGCCGACGCCCATCTCACAATCCTTGGTCATGCCGCCGCGTTTCTGCATCCACAACCGCGCGCAGATCAACAGGATCATGGCGATGCCGACCCCGCCGACGTTGGATTTGACGCCCAGCAACACGCCGAGCATGTCGCCCATGATCACCCCTGCCAGCGTACAGATCGCCAACAGCGCCACACCGTAAATAATCATTGTTGTAGTCCTCAAAGTGCATCGTCGAATGTTGTTTTTGTTGTTCGAAGCCTGAGTCGCGGCGGTTTATGGTCGGCGGCCACCCTCCTCTCGCAACAGCGCCTGCAAGGTGTCCAGACGCGCACTGTCGAAGGCAGTGACCGTGCCCGATTCAAACACCCGGCGCGCCAGCCCGGTCAGCACCGCACCGGGCGGCAGTTCGATTTGTAAACGTACGCCGCGCTCGTAAGCGCTTTGCACGGTGCCGCGCCAGTCCACCACGCGGCACATGTTGAAGGCGAGGTCGTCACGCAAGGCATCTGGCTTGACCAGCGGACGCGCGCGGCTGCCACTCAGGTAACCGATTGTCGGGGTTTTCAGTTCAACCTTGGCGAAGGCTTCCGCGAGGATTTGCGCCGGCGCTTCCAGCAACGGACAGTGTGACGGCACGCTCACCACCAGGCGTTTCGCCAGACCGGCGCCACGACCGCGCGCCAGTTCGGCCACCGCTTGCATCGCCGCGTCGCTGCCGGCAATCACCACCTGGTTATCGGCGTTGATGTTGGCCAGGTACACCGGCGACTCCGCGCTGTGCACCTGCGCCAGCAGCGTTTCGACGGTGGATAATTGCAGACCGATGATCGCGGTCATGCCATTGCCCTGTGGATAAGCCTGCTGCATCAACTCGCCACGCAGGCTGACCAAATTTAACGCATCGCTGAAGTTCAAGGCCCCGGCAACTACTGCTGCCGGGTACGCACCGATGGACAGGCCGGCGACGTAATCCGCCGTGAGTCCGTCCTGCAGCAACTGCCGCGAGGCAGCGACCCCGGCGATCAACAAGCACAGCTGAACCGCCCGGGTGCTGCGCAACGCATCGGCAGAATCGAGCCGCGCGACATCTTCACCGAGCACCTCGCTGGCCTCGGTCAAGGTTGCCCGAGGCAAACGCTGGAGCATGCCCGGTTGTTGCGCACCCTGGCCGGGGAACACCAACAGGCTGCTCACGCTGCCTGCTCCTGCGGGTTCCACGGGTCAGCGACCAGACACGCTTGATGGGCGTTTTTCAGCAGCACCCGTGCAGACCCGCCGGCCCATTCGCGCAAAGCCACTGCACCGAACGGCGTCTGCAATTGCATGTCCACTCGACACACGGCTTGATCAAAGAACTCGACCAATTTGCGTGCCTGATTTCGGGTAATCAGCTGCGGGGCACGCAGAATCAGATCGAGATCGCTGGCCGCGTGCATCGCTCTAAAACCACTGGCCAACTCAAACCCGACACTGCCGCTGACACCCCAGACCCAACCGCAATCATCGAGCATCGGCCGCAGTTGTTTTAGTGCCTGCATCACCGGTAAATCGCGCTCGCAACCGACATGACACAGCGCCTCAGGACTAACGCGACAGGCAATCGACTCGACCGGCATAAACGCCGCAAGCCGCTGTTCACGCAATACGCCGCGAACACCCACCGCGACCAAACCTTCTGCGCTCACCGCGCGCCGCACCACCACCGGTTGCCCGGCAGCCAGCGACTCGACTGCCCACTGCGGCGCATCCGCCGGTAGCTGCGCTGGGGTCATGCCCCACAGCAGGTCGTGGGCCAGTGGCATGTTCACCACTGCGCCCTCAACAATTCACGCACGCGGCTGGACGCTTCACGATTTTTCGCGCCGAGACGCTTGCGCAAGTCAGTGCTGGAGATATCGTCGATGGCCTGTTTCAGGCACTCGGTCACCCGCGCCAGATCCTCCGCCGTCGGCTGCTCGATCTGCTGCACCGAGAGGGTTTCCCAGAGCAATCCGAGGCTGGCGTAGCTGTCGATGTCATAGGCCATCGGCGGCACGCTGGCGGCCAGCGCTTCCAGTTCCTCGACACTGCGCAAGGTCACCCGCGCCGCCGAAGCCTTGCCCATCGCATGCACCATCACACCGGGATCGCGCAGGGCAATCAAGCGGTTGGCCTGATAACCGTGGGCAAGAAACGCCCCGGACATGGCCTTGCCCACCAGCAGCGCAATCACCGGATGCCCGGCCAAACGGGCGCGGGCATAACTGTTCGCCGCACCGGCCAGTGCCTGATGAATGCCGAGGGCTTCTTCGCGACGACCGTAAGCCTGGCTCGGGACGTCGACGATGGCGATGATCGGGCGTTTCTGCGCTTTGTCGCGATCCGCCGTGATCGCGTCATCCACAGTCTTGGCCAGCCCCCAGCCTTCGAGCAAACCGACTTCGCCGTTGCGAGCCCGTGGGAAACGGTTGTCGGGGTCAGCAACCACAGCGATAAACCGCCCCAGCTCACCGTCAGCAACCTTCAACGATGGCGGCAAACCTTCGACCGCTTTCGCCCCACCGGTCAGGGCGTTGAACCAGTTCAAACCGCGCACGGAATAACCACTCATGAGCGCTCTCCTTGATACAGATCGCGAACCACCGACGGCTCGATTTGCTTGGCGGTGTCCAGGCTCGCCAGACGTTCCAGGAACCATTCGGCGCGCTGACTGCGCGGCTGAGCAGGCAAGCCTTGTTGCAACAACTCGCCCACCTGCTGGCGAATCTGTGCCACATCATCGGCGACATAACGATCCACCAAGCTGCTAGCGAAACGCTGCTCGCCACCGGTCAGGCTCCAGATGAAGGGCCGGTCGCGGGAGTCGTATTCCTCGATCCCGGCTTCCTGCTCGATCACCTGCGGCCCGTTCAAACCGAGACGCGCTTCCTGGGTTACCAGCAAATAACTGCACAGCGCAGCGGCAATCGACATGCCGCCGAAACAACCGACGCTGCCCGCGACCACACCGACCACCGGTTGGTACTGCTGCAAATCGACAATCGCCGCATGAATATCGGCAATCGCCGCCAGCCCGAGGTTGGCTTCCTGCAAACGCACGCCACCGGTTTCCAGCAGCAGAATGGCGCGGGTCGGAATGCCTTTGCGGTTGTCTTCGGCGGCCAGTTCCAGCGCGCCGGCAATCTTCGCTCCGCCGACTTCGCCGAGGCTGCCGCCCTGGAACGCGCCTTCGATGGCGGCGATCACCACCGGCAAACCGTCGACGCTGCCCTTGGCGATCACCACGCCGTCATCGGCTTGCGGCACCACGCCCTGACGCTCCAGCCATGGCGACATCACCCGTTGAAACGGGTCGAGCAATTCACGGAAGGTCTCGGCGTCGAGCAAGGCTTTCGCCCGTTGCCGCGCCCCGAGTTCGACGAAGCTGTGCTTGTGCAACAGCGCTGCGCTGTCAGTCATGGCCGATCTCCTCGAAACCTTGTTCCAGACGCAGACGCACCACCCCCGGCGTGGCGCCGAAATCGTGGATATCGATGGCCATCGCCGGTGGCGTGGAGCCGTCGAACATCCGCGCAAACAGATGTTGCCAGCGCTGCTGCGCACCGTTGACCGAGGTCTGCACATTGATCGTCAGCTTGCCGGCCAGCCCCGGTTCGATCAGCACTTCCAGATCGCCCGAGCCGACACAACCGACCAGCGCGCGCCCGCGTGGCGGCTGCCCGGCGGGGAATTCAAAGGATAAGGTTTCCATCAAAACGCTCCCTGAAGGATGCCGTCGCGCTCGATTCGATCGAGCAGCAGCGTGGCGGCGAGCAAGTCGGCGGCGCCACCGGGCGAGGCATTCAATGCGATGAGTTGTTGATCCAGTTCGTGCAGGCGCCGACGCCCGCCGAGGCTGGCGCTGCCGCCGGCGTCGAGCACCGCTTGCGCGCCTTGTTGCATGGCGTGCAGGCCTTGTTCACCGGCGCGGTAGAGCACGCAGGTGTCGGCCAGATCGGTCATGATCGCCAGCAGCGCATCGAGCCGGGCGTTCTGTTCGCCGTGGCCTCTGGCGCGGCTGCGTTTGAGTTGCGGCAGGCCGCGTTGCAGCACAGACGGAAAGCCGAGTTGCGCTTCCTCACGGGCACCGCGTGCGCCGTAACGCAGGGCGACTTGTGCGCCGTGGCTCAGCGGTTTTGGTGCGTAGCGGTCATCGAGTAATGCCAGACGTGCGGCGCGCAAGGTGACGGCGTTGGCGCTGGAGGATTTCGGTTCGAGTGCAGCGGCGGTCACCAGTAACCCCAGTGCCCAAATGGCGCCGCGATGGGTATTCACACCGTTGGTGGTCGCGAGCATGGCTTGCTCGCCTTCGCGACCGATGCGGCCAATCGCTTCGCGCAACGTTGAATCGACTGCGCCGATTTCAGCCGCCGCTTCGGCCATTTCCTTGAACGCCGGCCACAACGACAACGCCGAGGCGTGCATCAGGCCCAAGTGCAGATCGGTGTGCGCGCCATTGCCGCGCCGGTCGACCAGCGCCGGTTTCGGCGACAGATCGGCTTCGTCGATCAGCGCATCCACCGCCAGATCGGCCAGGTGTTCGCGGAGGCTCAGGGGTTTCGCTTGCAGGTTGAGTGCGTGCATTACCAGCTCCTGAACTTGGCGGGAGGGTTGTAGAGGCCGCCGGACCACTCGACCAAATCGGCAACGCTTTTCGCCGCCAGCAGTTCGCGGGTGGCGTCGGTGCGGCGGATGCCGAGGTCTTCGGGCAAGGCGATCAGGCCTTCGCGGCGCATGCGTTCGGTGTCTTTCGGGTTGTGGCGCAGGCCGATGGCGGTCACGCCCGCAACCGCAGCGATCATCGCCTGGCGTTCTTCCAACGAGCGCGCCTTGTACAGGTAGGCGATGCCTTCCTCGGTGAGCAGGTGGGTGACGTCGTCGCCGTAAATCATGATCGGCGCCAGCGGCATGCCGCTTTTCTTCGCCACTTCCACCGCGTCGAGGGTTTCGACGAAGGTCGGTTTGCCACCCTCCTGGAAGGTCTCGACCATTTGCACCACGAGTTTCTTGCCGCGTTCGAGCATCGGTTGCTGTGAATCGTCGTGGCGCATGTCGAGCCACGCCGGGGTGCCGTGACGGCGACCACGCGGGTCGTGGCCCATGTTCGGTGCACCGCCGAAACCGGCGAGACGACCACGGGTCACGGTCGAGGAATGCCCGTCGCCATCGACCTGCAGGGTCGCGCCGATGAACAGGTCCACCGCGTACTGCCCGGCGAGTTGGCAGAACATCCGGTTGGAACGCAGCGAGCCGTCGCGCCCGGTGAAGAAAACGTCCGGGCGCGCGGCGATGTAGTTTTCCATGCCCAGTTCAGTGCCGAAGCAATGCACGCTCTCGACCCAACCGCTCTCGATCGCCGGGATCAGGGTCGGGTGCGGGTTGAGCGTCCAGTTGCGGCAGATCTTGCCTTTGAGGCCGAGGGATTCGCCGTAGGTCGGCAGGATCAACTCAATGGCAGCGGTGTTGAAACCGATGCCGTGGTTGAGCGACTGCACGTTGTGTTTTTCGTAGATCCCGCGAATCGCCATCATCGCCATCAACACGTGCACCGGTTTGATGTGCCGTGGGTCGCGGGTGAACAGCGGTTCGATGTAGAACGGCTTGTCGGCCACCACCACGAAATCCACCCACGAAGCGGGGATGTCCACGCGGGGCAGTTCGCTGACGTCGTCCACCAGTTGATTGACCTGGACGATAACGATACCGTCGCTGAACGCGGCCGGTTCGATCAATGCAGGGGTGTCTTCGGTGCTGGGGCCGGTGTAGATGTTGCCGGCGCGGTCGGCCATGAACCCGGCCGAGAGCACGACGTTGGGGATCAGGTCCACCACCAGCCGCGCGTAGAGTTCGATGTAAGTGTGAATCGCGCCGATTTCCAGCAGGCCGTCTTCGAGCAACTGGCTGATGCGCAGACTCTGGGTGCCGGCAAAGGAGAAATCGAGCTTGCGGGCGATGCCGCGTTCGAACAGATCCAGATGCTCGGAGCGACCGACGCTGGGCATGATCATGTGCAGATCATGCAGCTTGGCCGGGTCAGCCTTGGCCAGCGAACGGGAAAGGAAATCCGCCTGTTTCTGATTGTTGCCCTCCAGCACCACCCGGTCGCCGGGATGGATCAACGCTTCGAGTGCCGCGACGATCTTGTCGCTGGGCAACACCACACCGTCGGCCAGCCCGAGCACCTTGTCGAGACGCCGCTGCTTCTCGTCACGCCGCCGCGTCCAGCGCGAGTCGGGGGAAATTGTTGTTGTCATGCTCACTCCACGGGGTTCGCTGTCGTGGAGCTACGTTAGGCGTGTGGGGTGGGGGCATCAATCAAGCGCGGTGGTAAATCATTACGCTGAGCGTAACGTTCACTGCCGCATTCGCGAGCAGGCTCGCTCCCACAGGGGTTCTGTGTCGTGCTCAAAATCCCGGATCACTGAAGATCCAATGTGGGAGCGAGCCTGCTCGCGAAGAGGCCAGTCGGAACACCGCATCAATCAGTCCGTGGGCACCAATTTGTCCAACACCCGATTCACCGCCATCTCCGCCACCATCACCACCTGAGCAATGCCCTGCAGGGTCTTGCGGTGCGTGCCTTGCACCAGCGCCGCATGGTTGTTGAGCATGACCGTAGCGGAGCCGAGGGATTCGCTGGCGTCGGCCAGCAGGGATTCGCTGTCGGCGTCGGGGTTGGCCATGTACAGCGTGTTGGGGGTGTAGGGCGTGGCCATGAGGTCGGGTTTTGGCGGGCCGAGGTAATGGTCGAGGGCGCGTTCGGCGGCTTCGTGGAATTTCTTTGATTCGGGGGCTTCGTAGGGGGATGCCGTGTCGGTGACCGGCGGGTTAGGTGTTACTTTGAACATCGGAATGTACCTCTGTGAGGCCGCACCATCTCGCTGCTAAACGGTAGGGTGGCGGCTGTGCGCAAGTTAGCAGACCGGTCATTCCGGAACCCGGCGCACCCGAAGGTGCCATGCACACAGCCACCATCAAGCGCAGGCGAATGCCTGACCGGATGAGACTTGTACGACCGGAATAAAACGAAGCCGGGCTGCTAAACCCGATCACTGGGAATCAGTGACGCAATCAAGTTACGCAGCCTGCCGAGGGCGCACAAGCCGGCGGATTCTGGTGCATGCGTAGGCAGCGGCGCAAGGATTTGTAGGCCGGTGAGGCGTAACACTGAGTGTCTTTAAACAGCTGTGCTGGAAAGTGTTTATTGCGCTACAGAAATCGGACTTTATTTGTAGGAATCGGGTGAAGCGACTGGCGCCTTCGCGAGCAGGCTCGCTCCCACAGGGGATCTGTGTCGTGTCCAAAATCTGTGTTCACTGAAGATTCAATGTGGGAGCGAGCCTGCTCGCGAAGAGGCCAGCAAGATCACCACAAACTCTGGATCAGTGAACCAGCCCAGCCTCCACCAACAACTGCTCCAACCCCAACAAATCCGGCACCTTGGCCACCTGCTCCCCGACCTGCACCGCCGCCTGCTCCAGCGCACACAACGGCACATCGACATAACTCAACTGACTGTCGAGCTTGTACGAACGCGGAATCCCCTGCACCAGCAGCGCAATGAATTTCAGCTGCGGCAAGCCGCCGAGAGCATTGAGGATGACGATCCGCGCGCGTTCGCCGATGACGATTTTCTGCCCGCAGGCCGACTCGAAACTCAGCAGCGGAATCTGCCGCTCACGCCAGCTCACCCGCCCCAGGTACCACGGCGGTGTGTCGAGGTCGAAGGCGCTGGCCTGGTAGTCAATCAGCTCGGCCACGGCGACGTTGGGCAGGATCAGGTTGCGGTCGGCCAGTGGCAGCAGCAGGCCGGTGAGTTGGCTGGTGCGCGCGTTGTGGCGGCGCTCATGCATGTTTCTTGCTCCAGTGGGCAATGCTTTCGAGCAGCACCGATTCCTGATACGGCTTGCCGAGGTAGTCGTTGACGCCGATGGCCATCGCGCGGTCGCGGTGTTTCTGCCCGGTGCGCGAGGTGATCATGATGATCGGCAGGTGTTGCAAGCGTTCATCGTGGCGCACTTGGGTGGCGACTTCGAAGCCGTCCATGCGCGGCATTTCGATGTCGAGCAGCATCAGGTCGGGCATGTGTTCTTCCAGCAGCAGCATCGCGTCGACGCCGTCCTTGGCGGTCAGCACGTTCATGCCGTGGCGTTCGAGCAAACGGCTGGTGACCTTGCGCACGGTCACCGAGTCATCGACCACCAGCACCAGCAGTGGCTTCTGCGGTTCGCTGTCGATTTCCGCCTGCGCCGGACGCTGTGCAACCCGCGCCTGCATCGCGCGAATCGGTGCGAGCAGATCAAGAATCAGCACCACCCGGCCATCGCCAAGAATCGTCGCCCCGGACACGCCCTGCACCGCCGCGAACTGCGGGCCGAGGCTCTTGACCACAATCTCGCGAGAGCCGGCCATCGCATCGACCTGCACCGCAATGTGCCGGTCATTGCACTGCACCAGCAGCACCGGCAATGGAAGGCTCTGGCCGAGCAGTTTCGGGCGCGGCGCGGTTTTCAGCAGCTCGCCCAGATAGCACAGTTCGTAGCGCTGGCCGGCGTAGTGGTAGCTCGGCGGATCGTTGCGGTAGTGCGCTTCCAGATCATTCGGCAACACGCGGACGATGCCTTCGATGGTGTTCAGCGGAATCGCGTATTGATCCTCGCCGCATTGCACCATCAGCGCGCGGTTGACCGACACGGTGAACGGCAGACGAATGCGGAAGTGCACGCCCTGCCCCGGCACCGAGTCGATGCTCATGGTGCCGCCGAGCTGGCGGACTTCTTCGTGAACCACGTCCATGCCGACGCCGCGTCCGGAAATCTGGGTGATCTTTTCCGCCGTGGAGAAGCCCGGCTGCAGGATGAATTGCAGCACGTCGCGGTCGCTGATTTCGGCGTCCGGTGCCAACAGGCCGCGCTTGATCGCCTTGCGCCGCACCGCTTCGAGCGGCACCCCGGCGCCGTCGTCGCGAATATCGAAAACGATGTCGCCGCCCTCGCGGGTCAGGTCGAGGGTGATCGTGCCCTGCGCCGGTTTGCCCGCCGCCAGCCGCACTTCGGCCGACTCCAGGCCATGGTCGACGGCGTTGCGCAGCATGTGCTCCAGCGGCGCGGCCATGCGCTCCAGCACATTGCGATCCATCTCGCCTTCGGCGTTGCCGATGATGAACGCGACGTCCTTGTTCAGCTCTTCGGCGACCTGCCGCACGATGCGTTTCAGGCGCGGCAACATCCGTTCGAACGGCACCATGCGCGTGCGCATCAGGCCTTCCTGCAACTCGGTGTTGATCCGCCCCTGTTGCTGCAACAGGTTCTCGGCGTCGTGGTTGCGGCGCTCGAGGGTTTCCTTGAGATCGAGCAAGTCGGAGGCGGATTCGAACAGTGCCCGCGACAGTTGCTGCAACTGCGAATGGCGGTCCATTTCCAGCGGGTCGAACTCTTCGTAACCGAGGCGTTCGGCATCGACTTGCTGACGGCTGAGAATCCGTCCCTGGGTTTCAGTGTCGAGCCGGCGCAACTGATCGCGCATGCGTTCGATGGTGGTTTCCATCTCGTTCAGCGCGGTTTGCGCATCGCTGACCTGCTGCTCGATACGCCCGCGGAAAATCGAAGTTTCGCCGGCCAGATTGACCAGTTCATCAAGCAGTTCGGCGGAGACCTTGACCATGTCCGCGCCGGCATCGGCGGCAGGCACCGCAGGCTCGGTCTTGGCCGGAATCGGCAGCAACGGCGGCGTGTCGGGGGTCGCCGGATGGCTGAAATTCTGGATCGCATTGATCAGCCGATCCGCCGGCGGGCATGGCTGCCCGGCACGCACGCCATCGAGCATTTGCGCCAGGCGGTCATGCCCGCGCTGCACCAGCGCGAACAGTTCGGCGGACGGTTGCAGCACGCCGGTGGCGAGGCTTTCGTAAAGGTATTCGAGCTCATGGGCGAGGTCGCCGATCGGGCCGATCTCGACCATCCGCGCACCGCCCTTGAGGGTGTGCAGATCGCGCAGCAGGGTTTCCACTTCCTGCCGATTGCCCGGCTCGGCCTGCCAGCGCAGCAACGCCGCGCCGGAGCTTTCGATGATGTCGAAACCTTCTTCAAGGAAGATTTCCAGCAGCTCCGGATCATGCGCTGTGCTGTCGGGTACAGCCGTCGGCTGCGCTGTTTCGGCACTGCCGGACTGGCCCTGACGGAACTGGCGGATCGCTTCGATCAGGTCTTGCGCCGGGGTCAGTGGCTGATGGTTGTGCAACTGTTCAAGCAACTGGGCCAAGCGGTCGTGGCTCTTGTGCAGCAAGCGTCCGAGCAGCTCGCTGTAGCTGTGGCGACGATCCACCAGACCTTCGTAGAGACTTTCCAGCTCATGGGCCAGATCGCCGATGGCGTCGACCTCGGCCATCCGCGCGCCACCCTTGAGGGTGTGCAGATCGCGCTGCAAAGAGGACAGCGGCGCAGCGTTGTCCGGGTCGCTCAACCAGCGTTGCAAGGCTTGCCCGGCACTGTCGAGGATGTCCACCGCTTCTTCGAGAAAGATCTCGACGATCTCGTCGTCCGGTGCGGTCTCGGCATTGGCGTGAGCGAGTTCGGCGGTCGCGGCGCCCAGTTCGCTGATGCTCAAGGTCCTGCTGCCGTCGCTGCGAATCAGCCCCATCGCCGTCGGGTCGAGGCTTTCATCGAGCAGTTCGTGCAGGGCGCGAATGCGCTGCGGCTGTGGGGTGATTTCCTGGCCGGCGGCCAGTTCATCGAGCATGTTGATCAGCGCTTCATGGGCGTTCTGCGCTTCGTGGAAAAACCTGTCGCTGACCGCCAGGCTGCTTTCTTCGACGGCGCCATACAGGTCGAGCAAGGCTTCGCAGAGCACGTCCACCGGCAGCAGATCGGCGAGGTGTGCGCCTTCGCCCAGAGTAGTGAGTTCGTCCAGTAGCGCGCTGAGTTCCTGACGCTCGCCGGGATGTTGCTGCCAGCGCTGCAACAGGCTTTCGGCGTCGAGCAGGATGTCCATGCCCTGGGCGAGGAAGTTGTTGATCAGTTGCGGATCGCGCTTGATCCGCAGGCCAGTGTTCGGCGCGTTGAGGATCGCCTCCAGACGTTCGGCCAGCAGCGTTTCGGTGCGTTTGATCAGCGACTGCGCACCGACAATCGGTGCCAGCGGATCGTGCTTGAGCTGGCGCAGGCCGACGCGGAACAAGCCTTCGGCTTCGAGGAGCAATTCCACTTCATCGAGATCCAGCGGCAACTGATGCGCCTTGAACTCGCGCGCCAGTTTATCCAGCGGCGCCGCCAGTTCGGCAATCGGCAACACGCCGGCCATCGACGCACTGCCCTTGAGCGTGTGCAAGGCGCGCTGCAATTCGTCGCTGGCCGGCAGCGGCACATGCTCGGCAGCCTGATCGAGGAAGCGGTTGAGGCTGGCGAGGTGGGTTTCGGCCTCGTTGCGGAAGATCTCCAGCAACAGCGGGTCGAGAGCCGCCACGTCGTCGACGTCTTCGGCCGCCAGCGGCTCGACACCTTTGGCCAGCGCATGCGCACGGGCCGCCAGTTGATCGACATCAATGCGCTGACGCTGGCGCTGCATGGCGAATTCGCTGATCAGTTCCGGCAGCAGCAACAGCGTGTCAGTGAGCAACTGCTGCACCTGCGCTCCAGGCTCGACACTGTGCTCCAGCACGCGGTTGAGCAGGTTTTCCACGGCCCAGGCCAGCTCGCCAAGGATCAACGCGCGAACCATGCGCCCGCTGCCCTTCAAGGTGTGAAAGGCGCGGCGCAGTTCGGTCAGTGCGGCGCGGTCATGAGTGTCAGCCGACCAGCGCGGCAGGTATTCGTGCAGGACTTCGAGGACTTCGTCGGTCTCTTCGAGGAACACTTCGCGCAGTTCATCGTCCACCGGTTCTTCATCGACCGGCGGCGGCATCAGGCTGCCGGGCGTGATCAAGGCCGGCGGGTTGACCGCCGACACCGGGCTGGCCAGCACCTCGGCCAGCGACTGCACGGTCTCGGGGTCATCCAGTGTCTGCAGATCCTGCATCACCAGCGCTTCGCTGGGGCTGAGCACGTCGTCGAGCAGCGGCACGTGCTGCTCATGTGGAAAGAAACCGAGACTGGCGAGGCTCTTTTGTGCGACATCCAGCAGTTGTTCATTCGGCGCTTGCGGGTCGTCGCTCAGGCGTTCGAGGTAATACTCGAGGCTGGTGATGACGTCGGCCAGATTATCCAGTTGCTGCCAGCCTGGCTGGTGCGGATCGAGCAGCAGGTGTTCGCGGATGAAGCTGTTGCAGGCCTCGACCAGACTGGCCGCCCGGCTCAGCGGAATCATCGCCAGCGCGCCGCGCACCTGGGTCAGCAGTTCCGGCAACGGTTGCAGTTGCTGGCGATCCCAGTCGGCGTCGATGTAATCGACGATCATGTCCTTGGCCTGTTGCAGGCAGATGCGCGCTTCCTTGATCACGATCTGATGGATCTGCGTCAGGTCGGTGGTCGGCAGGCGCGCGTCTTCGGGGCTTTCCGGCTCGACGGTGCCGACCATGCCGGCGAGGTTGGCTTCGACGTAAAGCAGCGCGCCGGCAACGTCCATCAGGGTCGCGTCATTCGGTTCGCGCTGGCCCTGAGCGAGGCTGAGCACCACCGCCAGTTGATCGATGATGACTTTGCGCGGCTGGCCGAAACCGAGCACCGCGAGGGTGTCGGCGATCTGCCGCAGCGGCGCCAGCAGGCTCTCCAGGTCGGAGGTGTGCTGACGGTCGCTGCGCACGAACAGGTCGAGACGCTCCTTGACCCGCACCAGCTCTTCGCACAATGCCGCCAGCACCGAGCGCATCGCATCGCGGTCGGGACCGGCCAGACGCGCACGTTCTTCGTCGACCATCGCGCTGTCGGGCAACGCGTCGTCCAGGGAGTAGCGATCTTTCATGGTCAGCATCTGCCCGGTGGGATGTTCGGCTTTGGCAATATAGAACAGCAGGCTTTTCAGCAACTCCGGCGGGGGCGGCTGATTGAGGCCGCGCATGCCCTGTTCGAGCAGGCGCTTGAGTTCCTTGTCGGCGTCCTTGAACAGGCTGCGCAACGCCGGGCTGTTGGCGATGGCGCCTTCGCGCATGCCTTCGACCAGCGCGGAAGCGACCTGCCACAGCGGGCTCAGGGGCGCATCGGCGCTGAGCGCTTCGAGGCGCTGGAAAACTTTCGCCAGGTATTCGAGGTGGGTCTGATCATCCTGCTCGCGCAGCAACCCGACCAGCGCCATTTGCAGCATCTGGCGCAACTTGCGCAGCATGTTGGGCCACTCGGCCGGCTCCAGCGCGGCCAGCGCTTCTGCGCTCAACGGCGGCAAGTCCGGCAGTGGCGGGCTGAACAGGCTGGTTTCCGAGAGCAGGCTGTCGCCGCGTGCACTGCGCAGATCGTTGATTAGCGGCAGCACCACCAGCGGCAGATCGCGGCGGGCGCTCTGCACGCGATCGAGGTAAATCGGCAATTGCCCGAGGGCTTGCAGCAGCAAGTGCAGGGCTTCATCGCGATGGGCGACGCGTCCCTGCTGCAAGGCTTCGACCAGATGCTCCATCTCTTCGGCGAGCAAAGCGGCGCCGTAGAACTCGACCATCTGCAAACTGCCGTGCACCTGATGGATATAGGCCAGACACTCATCCAGCCCCGGCGTGGCCTGCGGGTCATCGAGCACGGTTTCAATCGCCTGATGCGCCTGTTTCAGCGTTTCGGCAATTTCACCCTTGACCCATTCGAGGGCCACGTAGTCGTGCCGGTCACCCATAACCACTCCACTCACGCCTTATCCGTCGCGGACGCCGACGGCAAGGTGAAACCGGATACCGAACGGCGCAGCTGACTGGCCATTTTCGCCAGATTGCCGATGCTCTCGGCGGTGGCGGTGGAGCCGGACGAGGTCTGCGTGGTGATCTGCTGGATCACATTCATCGTCAGTGAGATCTGCCCGGCCGACGAGGTCTGCTGCTGCGCCGCGTTGGAGATGCTTTGAATCAACGCGGCGAGGGTTTTCGAAACGCCTTCGATTTCTTCCAGCGCCACCCCGGCATCCTGCGCCAGTCGGGCGCCGCGCACCACTTCGGTGGTGGTCTGCTCCATGGAAATCACCGCTTCGTTGGTGTCGGTCTGAATCGCCCGCACCAGGGTTTCGATCTGCCGGGTGGCGGCGGACGAACGCTCGGCCAGTCGCTGCACTTCGTCGGCAACCACGGCAAAGCCGCGCCCGGCGTCCCCGGCCATCGAGGCCTGAATCGCCGCGTTGAGCGCGAGGATGTTGGTCTGGTCGGCAATGTCGTCGATCAGGCTGACGATGTCGCCGATTTCCTGGGACGACTCGCCCAGACGCTTGATGCGCTTGGCGGTGTCCTGAATCTGTTCACGAATGTTGTCCATGCCGTGGATGGTGTTGTGCACCACCTCGTTGCCCTTGTTGGCGATCTCCACCGAACGCTCGGCCACCGCCGAGGATTCAGCGGCGTTGGCCGAGACCTGATCGATCGACTGGGCCATATCGCTGATCGCGGTCGAGGCTTCGGAAATCTGCTGCGCCTGATGTTCCGAGGCCTGGGCCAGGTGCATGGCGGTGGCCTGGGTTTCCTGCACGGCGGCGGCGACCTGGCCGGCGGTGAGGTTGATGGTCGCAACCAGATCGCGCAGTTGATCAACCGAGTAGTTGATCGAGTCGGCGATGGTCCCGGTGAAGTCTTCGGTTACCGAGGCGGTCACGGTCAGGTCGCCGTCGGCGAGGTCTTCGATCTCGTCGAGCAGGCGCATGATCGCGTTCTGATTGCGTTCGTTCTTCTCGGCGGTCTCGCGCAACTGGCGATTGGTTTCACGAACCATGACCATGCCGATCAGGATGATCGAGGCCAGCGCCAGCAAACCAAGGACGTAGCCGCCGATGGTGTCGGTGTTGCGCCCGCCAGCGAGGTTTTCGAAACCGCTGGCGAGGTGCGAGGCTTCGTCGAGCAGGGTCTGCGACAGGCTGAAGATATTGCTCGCCGACTCCCGGACCTTGAACAGCTCCGGCGAGGTTTCGAGGATTTCATCCACGGAGCCGGAGACGAACTGGAACAGCTCGGAAATTTCACTCAGCCGCGCACGGGCATCACGGTCTTCGACCTGGCTGATTTTCAGGGTCGGGTTGCCCTGCAACATGCCGTTGAGCACCTGGCCGAAACGGGTGGCATCGCGGCCAAACGCATCGGCAGCCTGCTGCGAATTCTCGTCGCCAGCGAGCACGGTGTTGACCGCGCCGAGAATGCGTTCAGCGAGCAGCGATTGGCGCTGGGCCATCGCCACTTGGGCGGCTGGCGCGCCGCGTTGCAGAAGGATCTCGACGACTTTTTCGTATTCGATCTGCAACTGCGGCACGGTTTCGGCCAAGGTCGCGGCGACTTGATGCAGCGAGAGCACGGTCTGCTCGCTGGAGAGAATCGCGTCGGTGTTTTTCAGCAGGCGTTCCCAATCCAGCTGCACCGCGCGCATTTCCGGGCGCACGGTGGCCGGCGCGGGCGGCAGGCCGGTGGCCGGATCGCCCTTCTTCAGGTAACCCCAGCGCTGGGCAAAATCGTTGCGCGCATCGCTCAGCAGCTTGAACGCTGCCGACTTCCCGGCAGCCGCTTCGGTGGCGTTCTTGGCGATGCGTTGCGACAGCACGCGCAGCTCACCGGCGTGGCCGATGTACTGCTTGTCGTAGTTGGCCTGGGTGTTGAGGTAGGCGAAGTTGGCGAACAGCAGCATGATGAACACGATCAGTGCGATGAACAGCACGATGATCTGCGAGCGACTGCGCGACCCTTCCGCCGATTTGCCTGTTTTTGCCTTTGTCATCGGTCCTCGCCCTTAACCCACATCTTTGAGGCCTGCTGCAATCCCTGTGGGAGCGAGCCTGCTCGCGAAAGCGTCGGGTCAGCCAATATTTATCTTGCCTGACACGCCCTCTTCGCGAGCAGGCTCGCTCCCACAGGGGACAGTGTTGAATCTGTTATATCGCGACGCTCATGAACACTGGCGATTTGGCCAGCGCAAACAGGCTGAACACCCGCCAGTTCTGCTCACGCCGGAAATAGCCTTTGACGAACTCGGCCTTGGAACCCTGGCGTTTGCTGATCGAGATCGGTTCGAAGCTGTCCTGCTCGAAGTGCTGCAGACCGAACACCTCATCAACCAGCAGCCCGGCGAACACGTCGTTGTGCTCCACCACCAATACCCGCCGCTGTTTGCGCAGCGGCGACAGCTCATGGCCGAAGAAGCCGCACAGGTCCATGATCGGCAGCAAGCGCCCACGCAGGTTAGCCACCCCTTTGACCCACGGCTTGACCCCGGGCAACTGCGTGCAACGCGGTTCGTGCAGCACTTCGCTGACTTCGCCCATCGGCGTCACGTACCAATGCTCGCCGAGGCGAAAACCGATGCCGCTCCAGCGATCCTGACGGCCGGGCTGCGACGGCAGGTCCGCCGCCAGCAGACGGCAGCGCTGGTCGATCTGCCACAGCAGCTCGAACGCGGTCAGCGACTGGTTCATGGCCGCGCGATCAACCGGCCAGCACGTTGTTCAGGGTCTTGATCAGCATGTCTTCTTCGACCGGTTTGGTCAGGTAATCCTTCGCGCCCTGGCGCGTGCCCCAGACCTTGTCGGTTTCCTGATCCTTGGTGGTGATGATGATCACCGGGATGTGGCTGGTCTCGGCATCCTTGGTCAGTTGCCGGGTGGCCTGGAAGCCGTTGAGGCCGGGCATGACGATGTCCATCAAGACCGCGTCAGGCTTTTCCTGACGGGCCAGGGCCACGCCGTCGGCGCCGTTTTCGGCCTTGAGCACTTCATGGCCGTGCTTTTCCAGCATGCCGGTGAGTTTGTACATTTCAGTCGGCGAATCATCGACGATCAGGATACGTGCCATGGTCTTCCCCATTTTTCTTGTCGACACCCGGCCCGCTGGCCGAGCGTCACTGTACGTGTCTTACTGCGGCAAAACGGCGGCGAAGCCCGGAACATGGGCCTGAATCGCGTCGAGCAGTTCTTCCTTGCTGAAAGGCTTGGTCAAAAATTGATCAGAACCGACAATCCGCCCCTTGGCCTTGTCGAACAGCCCGTCACGCGACGACAGCATGATCACCGGCGTGGCCTTGAACGCACTGTTGTTCTTGATTAAAGCGCAGGTCTGATAACCATCCAGACGCGGCATCATGATGTCGACAAAAATGATCCCGGGGTGGTGGTCGGCGATCTTCGCCAAAGCGTCGAAGCCATCGATCGCCGTGATGACTTCGCAGCCCACATTTTTCAACAGCGTTTCGGCGGTGCGACGAATCGTTTTCGAGTCATCGATCACCATGACCTTCAAGGCGCTGGACTGCTGTTCCATAAGAGGGCTCTACCGTCGCCTTTGCGAATCAAATTGTCCGTTTTGCGATGAGTAATGGCTGGAAACCCTTGATGCTCAAGGGCCAGCACGCTATGCCAGCCTTTTTAGCACAGTCTCCAGATGCAATCTATCGACGGGTTTTTCCTTGACCGAAAACCCTGCCAGCGCCACTCTGGCGGCACTTTTTCAATACCGATCCGGTAGCCAATTTTCGAGGAAAACCCAATGAGCGTTCGCGTCGGGATTGTCATGGACCCTATCGCCAGCATTTCCTATAAAAAGGATAGCTCGCTGGCCATGCTGCTGGCCGCGCAGAAACGTGGCTGGGAACTGTTCTACATGGAGCAGCGCGACCTGTATCAGGCCGAAGGTCAGGCCCGGGCGCGCATGAAGCCGCTGAAAGTCTTCGCCAACCCGGAAAAATGGTTCGAACTGGACGCCGAGCAGGACAACCTGCTGAGCGACCTCGACGTGATCCTGATGCGCAAGGATCCGCCGTTCGACATGGAGTTCGTCTACTCCACCTATTTGCTGGAACAGGCCGAAACCGCCGGCGTGCTGGTGGTCAACAAGCCGCAGAGCCTGCGCGACTGCAACGAAAAACTGTTCGCCACGCTGTTCCCGCAGTGCACCCCGCCGACCATCGTCAGCCGCCGCGCCGATGTGCTGCGTGAATTCGCCGCCAAGCATGGCGACGTAATCCTCAAGCCGCTGGACGGCATGGGCGGCACTTCGATTTTCCGTCACCGCGTCGGCGACCCGAACCTGTCGGTGATTCTGGAAACCCTGACCGCCCTCGGCAATCAGCAGATCATGGGCCAGGCCTACCTGCCGGCAATCAAGGACGGCGACAAACGCATCCTGATGATCGACGGCGAGCCGGTGGATTACTGCCTGGCGCGAATTCCGGCGCAAGGCGAAACCCGTGGCAACCTCGCGGCCGGTGGTCGTGGCGAAGCGCGGCCGCTGACCGACAAGGATCGCTGGATCGCCGCCCAGGTTGGCCCGACCCTGCGCGAGAAAGGTTTGCTGTTCGTCGGTCTGGACGTGATCGGTGAAAACCTCACCGAAATCAACGTCACCAGCCCGACCTGCATCCGCGAAATCGACAACGCTTTCGGTACCGACATCGGCGGCATGCTGATGGATGCCATCGACAAGAAGCTGCAAGCCGCCGGCAAAAAGCCGCAAGCTTGACGTGTGTCACATGCAGCCTGTCGCTTGAAGCGTGAAGCCCAAGGCGCGAAACCAACATTGCGTTATCATGCGCAGCCTCTGAAAAACGCGATGTTGGTTTTCTTGTCATGACCCTCCCGTCCGATCTGCCCGCAGAACTCGCCCACCGTGGCGTGCGCCCGGCCGATCGCCTCGGATTTACCCTGTTTCTCGCGGCGCTGATTCATTTGGCGCTGCTGCTCGGCGTCGGCTTTACCATGGTCGAACCCAAGCAGATCAGCAAAACCCTGGAAATCACCCTCGCCACCTTCAAGAGCGAAACCAAGCCGAAAAAGGCTGATTTCCTCGCTCAGGAAAACCAGGAAGGCAGCGGCACCCTCGACAAGAAGGCGATTCCCAAGACCACCGAGGTCGCGCCGTTCCAGGACAATCAGGTCAAGAAGGTCACCCCGCCCCCGGCCGCCAAACCGGAAGTGCGCGAAGCCGCGCCAAAGGCTGCGGTGACCACGGTGGCGCCGAAACAGCAAAAGGCGCCGACCAAGAAAGAAGAAACCAAAACCGAGACCAAACCCGCGGTCAACGCGCCGACGTTCGACAGCTCGCAGTTGTCCAGCGACATCGCCAGCCTCGAAGCGGAACTGGCCAACGAACAACAGCTGTACGCCAAGCGCCCGCGGATTCACCGTTTGAGCGCGGCCTCGACCATGCGCGACAAGGGCGCCTGGTACAAGGATGACTGGCGCAAGAAGGTCGAACGCATCGGCAACCTCAATTACCCCGAGGAAGCTCGGCGCAAGCAGATCTACGGCAACCTGCGGCTGATGGTCTCGATCAACCGCGACGGCTCGCTGTATGAAGTGCTGGTGCTCGAATCGTCCGGCCAGCCGTTGCTGGATCAGGCGGCGCAGCGCATCGTCCGACTGGCGGCACCGTTTGCGCCGTTTACCGGCGATCTGTCGGATATCGACCGACTGGAAATCATCCGCACCTGGAAATTTGCCCGGGGCGACAAGCTTTCCAGCAATTAAGAACACCGCAAAACCCCTGTGGGAGCGAGCCTGCTCGCGAATGCGGCGGATCAGCTACATCAATATTGAATGACACACCGCTTTCGCGAGCAGGCTCGCTCCCACATTGCATCGGTGTGTCACCTGCATCTCCAGCTTGTCAGTTCGCCCCTTGAACGCCACACTATCGCTCATGAAAAACGTCAGCCCCAGCTACCTCAAGCATCACTTCCTGATTGCCATGCCGCACATGGCCGACCCGAACTTTGCCCACACCTTGACCTACATCGTCGAGCACACGGCCAATGGCGCCATGGGACTGGTGGTCAATCGACCGCAAGAGCTGAATCTGGCTGACATCCTCGAGCAATTGCGCCCGGACATCGATCCGCCAGCGCTGTGCCAGCATGTGCCGATCTTCATTGGTGGCCCGGTGCAGACCGATCGCGGTTTCGTCCTGCACCCGGCGGGCAAGACCTTTCAGGCCACCGTCGAACTGGACGGTGATCTGGCGCTGTCCACCTCGCAGGACGTGCTGTTCGCCATCGCCGACGGCGTAGGCCCGGCGAAAAGCGTGATTGCCCTCGGTTATGCCGGTTGGGAAGCCGGGCAACTGGAGGCTGAACTGGCCGACAACGCCTGGCTGACCTGCCCGTACGACGCCGACATCCTGTTCAACACCAGCAGCGAGCTGCGTCTGGAAGCGGCGGCACGGCATCTGGGGATCAACCTCAGCCTGCTGACCAGTCAGGCGGGGCACGCCTGATGGCCCTGCGCCTGATTCTCGGCTTCGACTACGGCACCAAACAGATCGGCGTTGCGGTCGGCCAGGTGATCACCGGCCAGGCCCGCGAGCTGTGCACCCTGAAAGCGCAGAACGGCGTGCCCGACTGGAATCAGGTCGAAGCGCTGTTCAAGGAATGGAAACCCGACGCCGTGGTGGTCGGCCTGCCGCTGAACATGGACGGCACGCCCAGCGAGATGTGCCTGCGCGCGGAGAAATTCGCCCGCCGTCTCAATGGCCGTTTCAATGTGCCCTTCTATACCCACGACGAACGCCTGACCACCTTTGAAGCCAAGGGTGAACGACTGGTGCGCGGCGGGCAGAAAGGCAGTTACCGCGACAACCCGGTGGATGCCATCGCCGCCGCTCTGCTGTTGCAGGGCTGGCTCGATGAAAACACTGCATTGTTTGAATCCTGACAAGCGCTTCGGCGCTTTTCTTTTGGTTATAAACCCAGCCGCGTCCGGCAGGACGCGGCTCGGAATCACGAAGGAGCAACCATGAGCCTGCCCAATCCCGCCGATCTGATCAGCCAGATGGCGACCCGCCTCAAGGCGCACCTTGCACAGCGTGATATCAGCGAACCGCGTTACATCGGCATCCGCACTGGCGGCATCTGGGTCGCGCAGGCCTTGCTCAAGGAATTGGCCAGCGACGCGCCATTGGGCACGCTGGATGTTTCCTTCTACCGCGACGACTTCAGCCAGAACGGCCTGCACCCGCAAGTGCGCCCCTCGGCCCTGCCCTTCGAGATCGAAGGCCAGCATCTGGTGCTGATCGATGACGTATTGATGAGCGGCCGGACCATCCGCGCCGCCATGAACGAACTGTTCGACTACGGCCGCCCGGCCAGCGTGACCCTGGTCTGCCTGCTAGACCTGGACGCCGGCGAGCTGCCGATCCGCCCGAACGTGGTCGGCGCGACGCTGTCGCTGGCCGCCAATGAGCGGGTCAAGCTGTCCGGCCCGGAGCCGCTGACGCTCGAACTGCAAGACCTGAATTCCTAACCCGCCCTTATTGAGAGTCCCCCTCGCGATGACGCCTCTAGATACCAAGCGCCCGCTGCAGCTCAATGATCAGGGCCAGCTGCGCCACTTCCTCTCGCTCGATGGCCTGCGCCGCGAGTTGCTGACGGAAATCCTCGACACTGCCGACTCGTTCCTCGAAGTCGGTGCCCGGGCGGTGAAGAAGGTCCCGTTGCTGCGCGGCAAGACCGTGTGCAACGTGTTCTTCGAAAACTCCACCCGCACCCGCACCACCTTCGAACTGGCGGCCCAGCGGCTGTCGGCGGACGTGATCACCCTGAACGTGTCGACCTCGTCGGCCAGTAAAGGTGAAACCCTGCTCGACACCCTGCGCAACCTCGAAGCCATGGCCGCCGACATGTTCGTCGTGCGCCACGGTGATTCCGGCGCCGCACACTTCATCGCCGAGCATGTCTGCCCGCAGGTGGCGATCATCAACGGCGGCGACGGCCGGCACGCGCACCCGACCCAGGGCATGCTCGACATGCTCACCATCCGTCGGCACAAGGGCGGTTTCGAAAACCTCTCGGTGGCGATCGTCGGCGACATCCTGCACTCGCGGGTGGCGCGCTCGAACATGCTCGCGCTGAAGACCCTCGGCTGCCCGGACATCCGCGTGATCGCGCCGAAGACTCTGCTGCCGATCGGCATCGAGCAGTACGGCGTCAAGGTCTACACCGACATGAACGAAGGCCTGAAGGACGTCGACGTGGTGATCATGCTGCGCCTGCAGCGTGAGCGCATGACCGGCGGCCTGCTGCCGAGTGAAGGCGAGTTCTACCGCCTGTTCGGCCTGACCACCGCGCGTCTGGCCGGGGCCAAACCCGATTGCATCGTCATGCACCCGGGGCCGATCAACCGTGGGGTAGAGATTGAGTCCGCGGTGGCCGACGGCCCGCACTCGGTGATCCTCAATCAAGTCACCTACGGCATCGCCATCCGCATGGCCGTGCTGTCGATGGCCATGAGCGGGCAAACAGCACAACGTCAATTCGAGCAGGAGAACGCCCAGTGAAGCTCAGCATTCTCGGCGCCCGCGTCATCGATCCAAGCAGCGGCCTGGATCAAATCACCGACATTCACGTTGAAGCCTGCAAGATCGTCGCCCTCGGCGCCGCACCGGCCGGTTTCACCGCTGTGGAAACCATCGACGCCAACGGTCTGGTTGCAGCACCGGGCCTGGTCGACCTGAATGTGGCCCTGCGCGAGCCGGGCTACAGCCGCAAAGGCAGCATCGCCAGCGAAACCCGCGCAGCGGCGGCCGGCGGCGTGACCAGTCTGTGCTGCCCGCCGAAGACCAAACCGGTGCTCGACACCTCGGCCGTGGCCGAACTGATCCTCGACCGCGCCCGCGAAGCCGGCAACACCAAGGTGTTTCCGATTGGCGCGCTGAGCAAAGGGCTGGACGGCGAACAGCTTGCAGAGCTGGTGGCGCTGCGCGACGCCGGGTGTGTGGCGTTCGGCAATGGTCTGGAGAGTTTCCGCAACACCCGCACCCTGTGCCGGGCATTGGAATACGCGGCGACCTTCGACCTGACGGTGATTTTCAATTCGCAGGATCACGATCTGGCCGATGGCGGTCTGGCCCATGAAGGCGCGGTCGCCAGTTTCCTCGGCCTGCCGGGGATTCCGGAAACCGCTGAAACCGTGGCTCTGGCTCGCGATCTGTTGCTGGTCGAGCAGACCGGCGTGCGCGCGCACTTCAGCCAACTGACCAGCGCGCGCGGCGTGGCCCTGATCGCTCAGGCGCAGGCCCGTGGCTTGAAGGTCACGGCGGATGTCGCCCTGTATCAGTTGATTCTCACCGATGAAGCGCTGATCGACTTCAGCAGCCTGTATCACGTGCAACCACCGCTGCGCACCCGCGCCGACCGCGACGGCCTGCGTGAAGCGGTGAAGTCCGGGGTGATTTCGGCGATCTCCAGCCATCACCAGCCGCATGAACGCGACGCCAAACTGGCACCGTTCGGTGCGACCGAACCGGGCATCAGCAGTGTGGAGTTGCTGCTGCCGCTGGCGATGACGCTGGTTGAGGATGGTTTACTGGATCTGCCGACCCTGCTGGCGCGCCTGAGTGCCGGGCCTGCGGATGCACTGCGTCTGCCGGCGGGCAAACTGGCGGTAGGCGGTGCGGCGGATATCGTGCTGTTCGACCCGAAGGCGTCCACCGTGGCCGGCGAAGGCTGGCTGTCGAAGGGCGAGAACTGCCCGTTCCTCGGTCACACCCTGCCGGGTGTGGTGCGTTACACCTTGGTGGATGGGCGGATCAGTCACCAGACGTAACCGGCTGCTGAGGGACATTGTGGCGAGGGGATTTATCCCCGATGGGCTGCGCAGCAGCCCTCAATCTACAACCGCGGTGATTCAATTCCTCCGCGGTTGAATGTTTTAGGGCCGCTACGCGCCCCATCGAGGATAAATCCCCTCGCCACAGGTTACTGAAAGGCGCCGCGATTCTGCGCGTTACGCACCGAAACCTGATCATTCAGTGTCCAGAAGTCATACAGCACACCAATAAAGAACAACCCGCCGGTCAGCAGATACAGCAACCCGCTGATCCACTTGCCCTGGTACATCCGGTGCACGCCGAACACGCCCAGGAACGTCAGCAGAATCCACGCCACGTTGTATTCGATCGGCCCTGCGGTGAAACGCAGATCCGCCTCGCGATCCATTGCCGGGATCAGGAACACGTCGATCAGCCAGCCAATGCCCAGCAGACCGAAGGTGAAGAACCAGATCGTCCCGGTCACCGGCTTGCCGTAATAGAAGCGGTGAGCGCCGGTGAAACCAAAAATCCACAGCAGATAACCGATGATTTTGCTGTGCGTATCCTGCGGTGCAGCGACCTGCTGATAGCGGTTCATGAAGACCTCGATTCACACGATAGATAAATTTTCTTTAATTCTTTGTGACTTTTTTACATGTAGCCGACGTACGGCAAATGTTACCGTGTCGTCCGTCAAAGCCTTATAGCACCGGACTTCTGTCCGACAATTGCGTCCGTTTGCCGCTTGTTTGGTTCCGTTACCCTCCGATGGAATCGACCAACGGCCTCGGAAGGGACAAAAAAGCTGTTATAAAGTTGCGCGCTAACACATAAGAGCCACGCCTAATGCGACCATTTTTCAAGACATGGCTAACTATTTGCCTATTAATGCCACTGGCCGCCCACGCCACCAATCGTGAGCAACGTCTTCCCAACGTTAACGGTTTCACCCCTAAATCCCATGCTTCGGCTCCTTCGAGCAAGAGCAGCAAACAAACGAAACACACCACGCTCGCCAGCAAGAATCACGGCAAGCTGGTGCCACCGATGGCCAACAAGGAAAGCAGCAACGTCCTGAGCCGTGCGGTGAACGTCCTCGGTACTCCTTACCGTTGGGGCGGCAGCAGCCCAAGTAAAGGCTTCGACTGCAGCGGGCTGGTGAAATATGCGTTCAACGACGCCACATTCGACCTGCCACGCACTTCCAACGCGATGGCCAGCGGGCATGGCGAGAAAGTCGAACGCAAGGATCTGAAGCCGGGCGACCTGATTTTCTTCAACATCAAGAGCCGTCGGGTCAACCACGTTGCCATCTACCTGGGCAACGACCGCTTCATCCACGCACCACGCCGTGGCAAAGCGGTGAGCATCGATACGCTGAACAAGCCGTACTGGGAACAGCATTACGTAGTTGCCAAGCGTGTGCTGCCGAAAGAACCGGCTGGCAAACAGATGCGTGTGGTTCAGCGCTGAGTCGACTGATCCGGAATCTGCTCAAGCAGTACTGACCCCTTCGCGAGCAAGCCCGCTCCCACATTTGATTTGTGAACGACACAGATCCAATGTGGGAGCGGGCTTGCTCGCGAAGAGGCCAGTGAAAGCAACACAAGCCTCTCTTAAAAATTATCCGGCGTACGCGCCTTTTCCCGCGCATGCTCGCGGCTGATCAAGCCCTTGGTCACCAGTTCCTTCAGGCACATGTCGAGTGTCTGCATCCCCAACGACCCTCCGGTCTGAATCGCCGAATACATCTGCGCCACCTTGTCCTCGCGGATCAGGTTCCGGATCGCCGACGTTCCCAGCATGATCTCGTGCGCGGCCACCCGTCCGCCGCCGATCTTCTTGATCAGCGTCTGCGACACCACGGCCAGCAGCGACTCCGACAGCATCGAACGGACCATGGACTTCTCGTCGCCGGGAAACACATCGACAACACGGTCGATGGTCTTGGCGGCCGACGTCGTGTGCAGCGTGCCGAACACCAGATGCCCGGTCTCAGCGGCAGTCAGTGCGAGGCGAATGGTTTCCAGGTCGCGCATCTCGCCCACCAGAATCACATCCGGGTCTTCGCGCAGCGCCGAGCGCAGCGCCGTGGCGAAGCTGCGGGTATCGCGATGGACTTCGCGCTGATTGATCAGGCATTTGCGCGATTCGTGGACGAATTCGATCGGGTCTTCGATGGTGAGGATATGGTGATGGCGATGGATATTGAGGTAGTCGATCATCGCCGCCAGCGTGGTCGATTTGCCGGACCCGGTCGGCCCGGTCACCAGCACCAGCCCGCGCGGCGCATCGGTGATCTTGCGAAAGACGTCGCCCATGCCGAGGTCCTCCATGCTCAGCACTTTCGAGGGAATGGTGCGGAACACCGCGCCGGCGCCCCGGTTCTGGTTGAACGCGTTGACCCGAAAGCGCGCTACGCCGGGGACTTCGAACGAGAAATCCGTTTCCAGGTGTTTCTCGAAGTCGACCCGCTGGGTGTCATTCATGATGTCGTAGATCAATTCGTGCACTTGCTTGTGATCCAGCGCCGGCAGATTGATCCGCCGCACATCGCCATCGACGCGGATCATCGGCGGCAGACCGGCCGACAGGTGCAGGTCGGAAGCGCCCTGTTTGGCGCTGAACGCCAGCAGTTCAGTGATATCCATAGCGTCCCTCAATTCCAGTAGAATGCCGCGAACCTTCAGACCGCCGGCGCCTCTTGATGTCCACGATAGCAGACAACATTCTTCAGGTTAGTTCGCGTATCCAGGCAGCGGCCAAAGCTGCAAACCGCGATGAACACAGCATCCAGTTGCTGGCCGTGAGCAAGACCAAACCGGCGCAGGACCTGCGTGAAGCCTACGCCGCCGGCCTGCGTGACTTTGGCGAGAACTATCTGCAGGAAGCCCTGGGCAAACAGCTCGAACTGGCCGACCTGCCCTTGATCTGGCACTTCATCGGCCCCATTCAATCGAACAAGACTCGCGCCATCGCCGAGCATTTCGACTGGGTGCACTCCGTGGATCGCCTGAAAATCGCCCAACGCCTGTCCGAGCAGCGCCCGACCGAGCTGCCGCCGCTGAACATCTGCATTCAGGTCAACGTCAGCGGTGAGGCCAGCAAGTCTGGCTGCGCCCCGGCCGACCTGCCAGCGCTGGCCGAGGCCATCAGCGCCCTGCCCCGGTTAAAACTGCGCGGGCTGATGGCGATTCCCGAGCCGACCGAAGATCGCGCCGAACAAGATGCCGCTTTTGCTGCCGTGCAACGTTTGCAGGACAGCCTGAATCTGCCGCTCGACACACTTTCCATGGGCATGAGCCACGACCTCGAATCGGCCATCGCCCAAGGCGCCACTTGGGTGCGGATCGGTACCGCCCTGTTTGGCGCCAGAGATTACGGTCAGCAATGACCGACAGCCATCTGAAAAAGGACCTGACATGAGCAACACACGCATTGCCTTTATCGGTGCCGGCAACATGGCCGCCAGCCTGATTGGCGGCCTGCGGGCCAAGGGTCTGCAAGCCAGCCACATTCGCGCCAGCGATCCGGGCGAAGAGACCCGCCAACGCGTCAGCGCCGAACACGGCATCGAAACCTTCGCCGACAACGCGCAGGCTATTGATGGCGTCGACGTGATCGTGCTGGCGGTCAAGCCACAGGCGATGAAAGCCGTGTGCGAAGCCATCCGTCCCAGCCTGAAGCCGCAGCAACTGGTGGTGTCGATCGCCGCCGGCATCACTTGCGCGAGCATGACTGCGTGGCTTGGCGAGCAGCCGATCGTGCGCTGCATGCCCAACACCCCGGCGCTGTTGCGTCAGGGCGTCAGCGGTCTGTACGCCACCAGCGAAGTGACTGCCGAACAGCGTCAGCAGGCTGAAGAGCTGCTGTCCGCCGTGGGTATCGCGCTGTGGCTTGACGAAGAGCAGCAACTCGATGCGGTGACCGCCGTCTCCGGTTCCGGCCCGGCGTACTTCTTCCTGCTGATCGAAGCGATGACCGCCGCTGGCGTCAAACTCGGCCTGCCAAAGGAAATCGCCGAGCAACTGACCCTGCAAACGGCTCTGGGCGCCGCGCACATGGCGGTATCCAGCGATGTCGACGCTGCCGAACTGCGCCGCCGCGTGACCTCGCCAAATGGCACCACAGAGGCCGCGATCAAATCATTCCAGGCTAACGGCTTCGAAGCCCTGGTAGAAAAAGCACTCGGCGCCGCCGCGCACCGCTCGGCCGAAATGGCCGAACAACTGGGCAAATAAGGAGCCTTACATGATTGGATTGAACACCGCAGCGGTTTACGTGCTGCAAACCCTCGGCAGCCTGTACCTGCTGATCGTGCTGTTGCGCTTCGTCCTGCAACTGGTGCGCGCAAACTTCTACAACCCGCTGTGCCAATTCGTGGTCAAGGCTACCCAGCCGCTGCTCAAGCCGCTGCGCCGGATCATCCCGAGCATCTTCGGTCTGGACATGTCGTCGCTGGTGCTGGCGATTCTGGTGCAACTGGCCCTGATGGCCCTGACCCTGCTGCTGACCTACGGCACCACCGGCAACCCGCTGCAGCTGTTCATCTGGTCGATCATCGGCGTGACCGCGCTGTTCCTGAAGATCTTCTTCTTCGCCCTGATCATCAGCGTGATCCTGTCGTGGGTCGCTCCGGGCAGCCACAACCCGGGCGCTGAACTGGTGAACCAGATCTGCGAGCCGGCGCTGGCACCGTTCCGCAAGATTCTGCCGAACCTCGGCGGTCTGGACCTGTCGCCGATTTTCGCCTTCCTGGCGCTGAAGCTGATCGACATGCTGGTGATCAACAATCTGGCGGCGATGACCATGATGCCGGAAATCCTGCGCCTGCTGATGTGAGCTGGTTTCGCTGGGACGGGGACGACTTGATCCTCGAATGTCATCTGCAACCGGCAGCCCGCAGCGATGATTTCGCCGGGCTGCACGGTGACCGCCTGAAGATCCGCCTCACCGCGCCGCCGGTCGAGGGCAAGGCCAATGCGTATCTGATGGGCTTTCTGGCCAAGGCGTTTGGGGTTTCCAAAAGCCAGGTCAGTTTGCTCAGCGGCGAGTTGAACCGGCAGAAACGGGTGAAGATCTGTTCGCCGAAGAAGCTGCCGGAGTTGCCTGATCTGGCGCGTCCAGCCTGATCCACCGAGTTGCCCCATTCGCGAGCAGGCTCGCTCCCACACTGGAATGCAATCCCCTGTGGGAGCGAGCCTGCTCGCGAATGGCTGCACCTCGGTCCAGAGCGAAGACATCTGAGCCCCAACGTTGCTTGCCGCTAACCCCCCCGGTCTTTAGACTTACGCCTCATTTCAACGAGAGCAGGGTCGATGCCAGCTGCCTTTCCCCCCGATTCTGTTGGTCTGGTGACGCCGCAAACGGCGCACTTCAGTGAACCTCTGGCTCTGGCCTGTGGCCGTTCGCTGCCTGCCTACGACCTGATCTACGAAACCTACGGCACGCTGAACGCACAGGCGAGCAACGCCGTGCTGATCTGCCACGCGTTGTCCGGGCACCACCATGCCGCCGGCTATCACAGCGCCGAAGACCGCAAGCCCGGTTGGTGGGACAGTTGCATCGGCCCGGGCAAACCGATCGACACCAACAAGTTCTTCGTGGTCAGCCTGAACAATCTGGGCGGCTGCAACGGCTCCACCGGCCCGAGCAGTATCAACCCGGAGACCGGCAAGCCGTTCGGCGCGGACTTCCCGGTGCTCACCGTGGAAGACTGGGTGCACAGTCAGGCGCGTCTGGCGGACCTGCTCGGCATTCGTCAGTTCGCCGCCGTCATCGGCGGCAGCCTGGGCGGCATGCAGGCGCTGCAGTGGACCATCACCTACCCGGATCGCGTGCGCCACTGCCTGGCCATCGCCTCGGCCCCCAAGCTGTCGGCGCAGAACATCGCCTTCAACGAAGTGGCGCGCCAGGCGATCCTCACCGACCCGGAGTTCCACGGTGGTTCGTTCCAGGAACAAGGTGTGATCCCCAAGCGCGGGCTGATGCTGGCGCGGATGGTCGGACACATCACCTACCTGTCCGACGACTCCATGGGCGAGAAATTCGGCCGTGGCCTGAAGAGTGAAAAGCTCAACTACGACTTCCACAGCGTCGAGTTCCAGGTCGAAAGCTACCTGCGCTATCAGGGTGAAGAGTTTTCCGGGCGTTTCGACGCCAATACCTATCTGTTGATGACCAAGGCACTGGACTACTTCGATCCGGCGGCGAACTTCGACGATAACCTGGCGAAAACTTTCGAAAACGCCACCGCCAAGTTCTGCGTGATGTCGTTCACCACCGACTGGCGCTTCTCCCCGGCCCGCTCGCGGGAGCTGGTGGACGCGCTGATGGCGGCACGCAAAGACGTCAGCTATCTGGAAATCGACGCGCCACAGGGCCACGACGCCTTCCTGATTCCGATCCCGCGCTATTTGCAGGCGTTCGGCAATTACATGAACCGAATTACGGTGTGAACAAGCCATGAGAGCTGATCTGGAAATCATCCAGGAATGGATCCCCGCTGGCAGCCGCGTGCTCGACCTCGGTTGCGGCGACGGCGAACTGCTGACCTGGCTGCGCGACAACAAGAACGTCACCGGTTATGGCCTGGAAAACGACGCCGACAACATCGCCGAGTGCGTGGCCAAGGGCATCAACGTCATCGAGCAGGATCTGGACAAGGGGCTGGGCAACTTCGCCAGCAACAGTTTCGACATCGTCGTCATGACCCAGGCCCTGCAAGCCGTGCATTACCCGGACAAGATCCTCGACGAGATGCTGCGGGTCGGTCGTCAGTGCATCATCACCTTCCCCAACTTCGGTCACTGGCGCTGCCGCTGGTACCTGGCGAGCAAGGGCCGGATGCCGGTGTCGGAATTTCTGCCGTACACCTGGTACAACACGCCGAACATTCACTTCTGTACCTTCGAAGACTTTGAAGAACTTTGTCGCGAACGTGATGCGAAGGTCATTGATCGGCTTGCCGTGGATCAACAGCACCGTCACGGGTGGGCCAGTAAGCTATGGCCTAATCTGTTAGGTGAGATTGGTATCTACCGCGTCAGCAGCCCGGTGCTTGCAGATCATCGGGTCGCGGTCTGAACCACGACATTTCGAGGAGAACGATCATGGGTCGCTTGATTACTGTGCTATTGGCCGCCTGCCTGAGTCTGTCGGCGGTGGCCGCCGATGCCATCAAGGGCGAACGCAAGGAAGTGTTCGGCGACGTTACCGTGCACTACAACACTTTCAACTCGACCTTCCTGACACCCGACATCGCCAAAGCAGCCGAGCTGATCCGCAGCAAGAACCAGGGCGTGATCAATGTCTCGGTGATCAAGGACGGCAAACCGCTGATCGCCAACGTCACCGGCACGGTCAAAGACCTGACCAGCCAGAGCGTGCCGCTGAACTTCCGCCAGGTCACCGAACAGGGCGCGATCTACTACATCGCCCAGTACCCGGTGGAGCAGCAGGAAACCCGCACCTTTGAAATCAAGGTGCAGAACGGTGACAAGATCAACACCATCAACTTCAACCAAGAACTCTTTCCCGGCGAATGATGAACCTCACGCAACTCGTACTGGCCAGCCATAACGCCGGCAAACTCAAGGAACTCCAGGCCATGCTCGGCGACTCGGTGCAACTGCGCTCGATCGGCGAATGGAGCAAGGTCGAACCGGAGGAAACCGGTCTGTCGTTCGTCGAGAACGCGATCCTCAAGGCGCGCAATGCCGCGCGCATCTCCGGCCTGCCGGCGCTGGCCGACGATTCCGGTCTGGCGGTGGATTTCCTCGGCGGTGCACCGGGCATCTACTCGGCGCGCTATGCCGACGGCAAGGGCGATGCGGCGAACAACGCCAAACTGCTCAAGGCCCTCAAAGACGTGCCGCAAGCCGAGCGCGGCGCGCAGTTCGTCTGCGTGCTGGCACTGGTGCGGCATGCCGATGATCCGCTGCCGATCCTCTGCGAAGGCCTGTGGCACGGGCGCATCCTGACCGCCGCCAGCGGCGAGCACGGTTTCGGCTACGACCCGCTGTTCTGGGTGCCGGAGCGAAACGTGTCCAGCGCCGAACTGAGCCCGGCCGACAAGAACCAGATCAGCCACCGCGCCCGTGCAATGGATCTGCTGCGCCAGCGTCTGGGCCTGAAATGACCGACAGCCACCCCGCGTCGTCGCTGATCATCGGCGGCGCCGCCTCTTCGCCTCGGGCGCCGCTGCCTACGCTGCCGCCTCTGGCGCTGTACATCCACATCCCGTGGTGTGTGCGCAAATGCCCGTATTGCGATTTCAACTCGCACACCGCCAGCCCGGTGCTACCGGAAGAGGAATACGTCGACGCGTTGCTGGCCGATCTCGATCAGGACCTGCACGCGGTGTATGGCCGTGAAATCAGTTCGATCTTCTTCGGTGGCGGTACGCCGAGCCTGTTCAGCGCGCAAGCCCTCGGGCGCTTGCTCAAAGGCGTCGAGCAGCGCATCCCGTTCGCCCACGACATCGAGATCACCCTGGAAGCCAATCCCGGCACCTTCGAGCAAGAGAAGTTCGTTGCGTATCGCAAGCTCGGGATCAATCGCCTGTCGATCGGCATTCAGAGCTTCCAGCAGCAGAAACTCGAAGCCCTCGGACGTATCCACAACGGCGACGAAGCGGTGCGCGCGGCCGGTATGGCGCGTCAGGCCGGGTTCGATAACTTCAACCTCGACTTGATGCACGGCTTGCCCGATCAGTCGCTGGAAGATGCCTTGAGCGACCTGCGTCAGGCCATCGAACTGCAACCGACGCACATCTCCTGGTATCAGCTGACACTGGAGCCGAACACGGTGTTCTGGAACCAGCCGCCGGTGCTGCCGGAAGACGACACGCTGTGGGACATTCAAGAAGCCGGGCAAGCGCTGCTCGCCGCGCACGGTTACGCGCAATACGAAGTCTCGGCCTATGCCCAGCCCGGGCGGCCGGCGCGGCACAACCTCAATTACTGGAGTTTCGGCGACTTCATCGGCATCGGTGCTGGCGCCCACGGCAAGCTCAGTCATCCGGACGGGCGCATTGTGCGCACCTGGAAGACGCGCTTGCCGAAGGACTATCTCAACCCGGCCAAGAGTTTCCAGGCCGGCGAGAAAGCCCTGAGCAATGACGAGATGCCGTTCGAGTTCCTGATGAACGCCCTGCGCCTGACTGCCGGGGTGGAATCACGCCTGTATCCCGAACGCACCGGCCTGCCGCTGGAAAGTCTCGCCGAACACCGCCGCGAGGCCGAACAAAGTGGCCTGATGCAGGTCGAACCGTCACGTCTGGCGGCCACCGAGCGCGGACAACTGTTTCTCAACGACTTGCTGCAGAAATTTCTGAGCTGAGCCCTAACGGCCGCCCCAAGGAAAACCGCATGGATTTGATACTCGATCTGCTCGCCACCGTGTCCCGCTGGAGCCGCAGCAACCTCTCGGAAATCGCCCTGGCGCTGGTGGGCTGCCTGCTGGTGCTGTTCGGCGCCGACTTCAAGGGCTGGGTCGAGCAGCGTCTGGGCAGCATCGCCGGCGCCCTGCGCGTACCACTGATGGCCCTGCTGTGCGTGATCGGCAGCGGCGCCGCGCTGATCTATGCGACGCCGTGGGTGGTCAAGGGCCTGAGCCAGTTCAACAACTACAGCCTGGCGCCGGTGCTGCTGGTGGTGCTGGTGCTTATCGGCGTAGTCGCTGACCGCCGCTGAATCCTCTGACACCCCAAAACAACTGTGGGAGCGGGCTTGCTCGCGAAGGCGTCGTATCAGTCAACATCAACGTTGAATGATTCACCGCTTTCGCGAGCAAGCCCGCTCCCACATTGGGTTTGCGTGATGTTTAAGCGATTTTCTCGAACTTCAGATCCCACACGCCATGCCCAAGACGTTCGCCGCGGCGTTCGAACTTGGTGATCGGCCGTTCGGCCGGGCGTGGTACGCATTTGCCGTCTTCGGCGAGGTTGCGGTAGCCCGGGGCGACGTTCATCACTTCCAGCATGTACTCGGCGTACGGCTCCCAGTCGGTGGCCATGTGCAGGATGCCGCCAACCTTCAGCTTGCTGCGCACCAGTTCGGCGAAGGACGCCTGAACGATACGACGCTTGTGGTGACGGCTCTTGTGCCATGGATCCGGGAAGAACAGCATCAGGCGATCGAGGCTGTTGTCGGCGATGCAGCGGTTGAGCACTTCAATCGCGTCGCAATCGTAGACCCGCAGGTTGGTCAGGCCCTGAGTCAGCACGCCGTTGAGCAGCGCGCCGACACCCGGACGGTGCACTTCAACACCGATGAAGTCCTGATCCGGCGCCGCCGCAGCCATTTCCAACAGCGAGTGGCCCATGCCGAAACCGATCTCCAGCGAGCGCGGTGCCGAACGGCCGAACACTTGATCGTAATCCACCGGCGCGTCGGCCAGCGGCAGCACGTACAGCGGCGCGCCCTGGTCCAGACCCCGTTGCTGGCCTTCGGTCATGCGCCCGGCGCGCATCACGAAGCTCTTGATGCGGCGGTGTTGGCGCTCGTCGCCCTCTTCCGTCTGGATAGGCGTGTCGTTCGATTCAGTCATCAATGGCTCTTACTTGATCAGACCATCCAGCGGCGAAGAGGCGCTGGCATAGAGTTTTTTCGGCATGCGGCCGGCGAGGTAGGCCAAGCGGCCTGCGACGATCGCGTGTTGCATGGCTTGGGCCATCATCACCGGTTGCTGAGCATGGGCGATGGCCGAGTTCATCAGCACCGCGTCACAGCCCAGTTCCATGGCGATGGTGGCGTCGGAGGCGGTACCGACACCGGCATCCACCAGCACCGGAATCTTGGCTTCTTCGAGGATGATCTGCAGGTTGTACGGGTTGCAGATCCCCAGACCGGAACCGATCAGACCGGCCAGCGGCATGACCGCTATGCAGCCGATTTCCGCCAGTTGGCGAGCGATGATCGGGTCATCACTGGTGTAAACCATCACGTCGAAGCCTTCCTTGACCAGCGTTTCGGCGGCCTTGAGGGTTTCGATCACGTTGGGGAACAGGGTTTTCTGGTCGGCCAGCACTTCCAGCTTCACCAGGTTGTGACCATCGAGCAGCTCACGGGCCAGGCGGCAGGTGCGCACGGCCTCGATAGCGTCGTAGCAACCGGCGGTGTTCGGCAGGAAGGTGTAGCGATCGGGCGACAGCACTTCGAGCAGGTTCGGCTCGCCTTCGATCTGGCCGAGGTTGGTACGGCGCACGGCGAAGGTGACGATCTCGGCACCCGAGGCTTCGATGGCCTGACGGGTTTCTTCCATGTCACGGTACTTGCCGGTACCGACCAGCAAACGCGACTGGTAAGTACGACCGGCCAGAACAAAAGGCTTGTCGCTGCGAACGATGCTCATGGGGAATCCTCTTTAGGGGTGAGGGTCTTGCAGAATTCTGTGCCCTTGCGGGCCGGCGATCAGCCGCCGCCGATGGCGTGCACCACTTCGACGTTGTCGCCGTCGTTGAGCACGGTGTCGGCATGCTGGCTGCGCGGGACGATATCCAGATTGAGTTCGACTGCCACCCGGCGACCGGTCAGGTCCATACGGGCAATCAGGGCCGCAACGGTTTCACCGTCGGGCAGTTCAAGGGATTCGCCGTTCAACTGAATGCGCATGCGCCTGGCCGCCATCATTTTTAGGGGGTGGCATTCTAGCCCGATCATGACCTAAAGGTCAGCACCAAGCGTCAAGCGGTTTACTGCAGGCGCCAGGCGGCAAGTCCAAGACACAGCCAGCCAACCAGAAACGCCAGACCGCCGAACGGAGTGATGATGCCGAGCTTGCTGATACCTGTGGTGGTCAGCACATACAGGCTCCCGGAGAACAGCAGAATGCCGACGGCGAACGAAATACCCGCCCAGGTCACCAGCCGCCCCTGAATCTGCGTGGCCAGCAGCGCCACGCCGAACAGTGCCAGGGTGTGCACCAGTTGATAGGTCACGCCGGTGTGGAAAATCGCCAGATACTCGGGGGTCAGGCGGCTCTTCAGGCCATGCGCGGCGAAGGCGCCCAGGCCCACACCGGTAAAACCAAAGAAAGCGGCCAGCATCAGAAAGCCACGCAGCATGTGGAACTCCAGTCAGACTCGTTCGGCAGGGTCTGTATAATGGCCCGCTCTATCGGTTCGGCCAAGCCATCTCTATGCTGCGTTCACTTTTGCGTCGTCTCACGAAGGCCCTGCTCTGGTTCGCGGGCGGCAGTGTATTGCTGGTGTTGCTGTTTCGCTTCGTGCCGCCGCCGGGCACGGCGCTGATGGTCGAGCGCAAGGTCGAATCCTGGGTCGACGGCGAGCCGATTGACCTGCAGCGCACCTGGAAACCGTGGGACGAGATCTCCGACGATCTCAAGGTCGCAGTCATGGCCGGCGAAGACCAGAAATTTCCCGAGCACTGGGGCTTTGACTTCGGCGCGATTCAGGCTGCGCTGGCCCACAACGAACTCGGCGGTTCGATTCGCGGTGCCAGCACCCTGAGCCAGCAAGTGTCGAAGAACCTGTTTCTGTGGTCCGGTCGCAGCTATCTGCGCAAAGGCCTGGAAGCCTGGTTTACCGCACTGATCGAGGTGTTGTGGCCCAAGCAGCGGATTCTTGAGGTTTACCTGAACAGCGTCGAGTGGGATGACGGGGTGTTTGGTGCCGAAGCCGCAGCACGCCATCACTTTGGTGTCAGCGCCAAGTCACTGTCGCGTCAGCAGGCGAGTTATCTGGCGGCGGTGCTGCCTAACCCGCGAGTGTGGAGCGCCAGCCATCCGACGGCCTATGTATCGCGCCGGGCCGGGTGGATTCGCCAGCAGATGAGCCAGTTGGGCGGGACCAGCTATCTGCTAGGGCTTGATGATTCGCGTCGGGCGCCTTGGGCGCAATAGCAGGCCACATTCATCCAAACCCTGAAAATCCCATGTGGGAGCGAGCCTGCTCGCGAAAGCGGTGTGCCAGCTTGCATTGATGTCACTGATAAACCGCATTCGCGAGCAGGCTCGCTCCCACAGGGATTTGTGTTGAAACAGAAATGAAAACGCCCCGATCATCGCTGATCGGGGCGTTTTTTATTGCCTGAGCGCCGGTTATGCGGCGATCGACAATTTGAGCTTGTTCATCGCGCTCTTCTCGAGCTGACGGATTCGCTCGGCCGACACGTTGTACTTCTGCGCCAGGTCGTGCAGCGTGGCTTTCTCTTCTGCCAGCCAGCGCTGGTAGAGGATGTCGCGGCTACGTTCGTCCAGCACTTCCAGCGCTTCGTGCAGGTTGTGGTTGGAGTTGTCGCTCCAGTCGGCATCTTCCAGTTGACGCGCCGGGTCGTACCGGTGGTCTTCCAGGTAGTTGGCCGGCGACTGAAAAGCGCTGTCGTCGTCAGCTTCTGCAGCCGGGTCGAAGGCCATGTCATGGCCAGTCAGGCGACTTTCCATCTCGCGCACTTCACGTGGTTCGACGCCAAGGCTTTCCGCCACACGGTGGACTTCCTCGTTGTTCAGCCACGCCAGACGTTTCTTCTGGCTGCGCAGGTTGAAGAACAGCTTGCGCTGGGCCTTGGTGGTCGCGACCTTCACAATGCGCCAGTTGCGCAGGATGAACTCGTGAATTTCCGCCTTGATCCAGTGCACGGCGAACGACACCAGACGCACACCCATTTCCGGGTTGAAGCGTTTTACCGCCTTCATCAGACCGACGTTGCCTTCCTGGATCAGGTCAGCCTGAGCCAGACCGTAGCCGGAATAGCTACGGGCAATGTGTACGACAAATCGCAGGTGGGCGAGCACCATCTGCCGAGCCGCCCCCAAATCCTGCTCATAGTAGAGACTCTCGGCCAGTTCACGCTCCTGCTCCGGCGTCAGCAATGGAATGCTGTTGACGGTGTGCACATAGGCTTCCAGGTTCGCACCCGGAACCAACGCGTACGCAGGTTGCAAAGAATTGGTCATGCGAAAAAACCTCCCACTTACATACTCGTGCCTCTCGGCACTGCGAAAAATTGACCGGGAATTCAAGTACAAGTTCCCAAAAAAACCGCAAGGTCAATCACGCGCAAAAAAGATTCTACTTCGGCGCCAGCTCCCTGAGATGACGTGCGACTGCAATCCATGCACCGATATAACCCAACAGCACCGCGCCAAGCAAGAGCGACAGACCGTCGGCAACTGGCACTCCGGCCAGCGCGAAATCACTGCCGTACAAGCCGGCCAGTCCAACCACCGCGTCGTTCAGCCAGTTCAGGCCGAACGCCAGCACACCCCAGGACAGAACCCCCGCACCGAAGCCATACAACGCGCCCATATAAAGGAAGGGGCGACGTACATAGCTGTCAGTGCCGCCGACGAGTTTAATCACTTCTATCTCTGTGCGGCGGTTTTCAATATGAAGACGAATGGTATTGCCTATCACCAAAAGTAATGCAGACACCAAAAGCACCGTCAGACCGAAGACAAAACGGTCACCAAGCTTGAGGATGGCGGCCAGACGCTCGACCCAGACTAGATCAAGTTGCGCCTGTTGTACCTTCGGCAGCTCGGAAAGTTTTTGTCTTAATGCTTCCAGAGTCGGCTTGTCGACCTCGTTCGGGGTCACCAGCACCACGCCCGGCAGCGGGTTCTCCGGCAGCTCGCGCAGGGCTTCGCCCAGACCGGACTGCTGCTGAAACTCTTCCAGCGCCTGATCACGACCGACATATTCGGCATCAGCGACGCCGGGCATGCCTTTGATCTGCTCGCGCAACGATTCACCCTGCGCGGGCGTGGCATCCAGCTGCAGGTACAGCGAAATCTGCGCCGCACGCTGCCACGAACCGCCGAGACGCTCGACGTTGTTGATCAGCAGTGACAAGCCCATCGGCAGGCTCAGCGCCACAGCCATCACCATGCAGGTGAAGAAGCTGCCGATCGGCTGCTTGCCGAGGCGCCGCAGGCTGTCGAGCAGGCTGGCACGGTGACTTTCGATCCACGAACGCAACAGCGTGGAAAAGTCCGGGCCGTCGTCATCGTCGTGTTTTTTCTTCTTTGGCGGTTGCGGGTCGGCGGCTTTCGGGGCCACGCGCTCGGATACCTTCGGACTGCGTGTCGCACTCATACGCCGGCCTCCCCGTCGCCGATCAGTCGGCCGCGTTGCAGGGTCAGCATGCGGTGGCGCATGCGCGCAATCAGCGCCAGGTCGTGACTGGCGATCAGCACGCTGGTGCCCAGGCGGTTGATGTCTTCGAACACGCCCATGATCTCGGCCGCCAGACGCGGGTCGAGGTTACCGGTCGGTTCGTCCGCCAGCAGCAGGGCTGGACGGTGGACGATGGCGCGGGCGATGCCGACGCGCTGTTGCTGACCGGTGGACAGGTCGCCCGGGTACAGATCGGTTTTATCCGACAACGCCACGCGCTCCAGCGCCGAATCGACGCGCTTGGCGATTTCGGCCTTGGACAAGCCGAGAATCTGCAGCGGCAGCGCGACGTTGTTGAACACCGTGCGATCGAACAGCAACTGGTGATTCTGGAACACCACGCCGATCTGCCGACGCAGAAACGGAATCTGCGCGTTGCTGATGGTGCTCAGGTCCTGCCCGGCCAGCAGCAGTTTGCCGCTGGTCGGACGCTCCATCGCCAGCAACAGGCGCAACAGCGTGGACTTACCGGCACCGGAGTGACCGGTGACAAACAGAAACTCGCCACGACGCACTCGAAAGCTCAGCTCATGCAAGCCGACGTGACCGTTCGGGTAGCGTTTACCGACCTGTTCGAAACGAATCATGAACGCTCCCGTTCGGCAAACAGTGCCTGGACAAAGGGTTCGGCTTCAAAGGTACGCAGATCGTCGATGCCTTCACCGACGCCGATGTAGCGGATCGGCAGGCCAAACTGCTTGGCCAGGGCGAAAATCACCCCGCCCTTGGCGGTACCGTCAAGCTTGGTCAGCGCCAGGCCGGTCAGTTCGACGGTCTGGTTGAATTGCTTGGCCTGGTTGATCGCGTTCTGACCGGTGCCGGCATCAAGTACCAGCAGCACTTCGTGCGGTGCGTCGGCGTCGAGCTTGCCGATCACCCGGCGAACTTTCTTCAGCTCTTCCATCAGGTTGTCTTTGGTGTGCAGACGACCGGCGGTGTCGGCGATCAACACGTCGATGCCACGGGCCTTGGCGGCCTGCACGGCGTCGAAGATCACCGAAGCAGAGTCGGCGCCGGTGTGCTGGGCGATCACCGGGATCTTGTTGCGCTCGCCCCAGACCTGCAGCTGCTCAACGGCAGCGGCGCGGAAGGTGTCACCGGCGGCGAGCATGACTTTCTTGCCTTCCAGTTGCAGCTTCTTCGCCAGTTTGCCGATGGTGGTGGTCTTGCCAGCGCCATTGACGCCGACCACCAGAATCACGAACGGCTTGTTCTGCGAGGCAATTTTCAGCGGCTGCTCGACCGGCTTGAGCATCGCCGCCAGCTCGGCCTGCAACGACTTGTACAGCGCGTCGGCGTCGGCCAGCTCTTTACGTGCGACCTTCTGGGTCAGACGCTGAATGATCTGCGTAGTGGCTTCGACACCGACGTCGGCGGTCAGCAGACGGGTTTCCAGCTCATCGAGCAAATCGTCATCAATGGTTTTACGGCCGAGAAACAGGCTGGCCATGCCCTCGCCGATGCTGGCGCTGGTTTTCGACAGACCTTGCTTGAGGCGGGCGAAGAAGCCGACTTTGGTTTCTTCGCTGCGCGGGGCTTCCACTGGCGTTTCAGCAACCACGTCTACCGGCACCACCGGAGCAGCGACGACCGGTGCAGGTGCAGGTGCAGGCTCGGGCTGCTGCACGACCGGCGCAACAGGGGCAACGAACACCGGGGCCTCTGGCTCGGGAACAACCGGAGCAGGCTCGACAACCGGCTCAACCAATGGCGCCTGAGCGACTTCAGGGACGAACGCGGCAGGTGCAGGAATCGGCGGCGTCACATGCGGCGCAGCCTCTTCGACCAAGGCCACCGGCTCTTCCGCCACCGGCAAGGTCAGCCACGGCTCGGCCGCCGGAGTCAGTGGCAGCTCGGCCGCTACCGGGGTTTCAGGTTCTGGCTCGGGCTCGACCGGTTGCAGCACCGGCTCGGCAATCGGCAGCACGATCGGCGCCGGTTCTTCTTCTATAGCAGGCGCTGGCGTCGGAGCCGGTTCAGGAATCGCGGGCGGCTGTTCGACGACGGGTTCCTGCGGTTTCTTACGCAGCCATCCGAACAGGCTTTTCTTCTCGCCAGCCGCAGCTGGGGTCTTCTTGTCGTCGTTGGAACCAAACATGGAGGACGGCTATCTCACGGTAGCGACGCGCCATAAGGGCGCCCCGGCAAATAAATATTCGATGCAGAACAGACTGTGTTTCATCCAGCTTGTTCACGCGCAACATTTTGTCGAGGCGCCAGCGGCACCCCAAAGATTCGTATTAACGAAGGACTAAACCGGCAAAATCGGCGAAAAAGCGAAGTCTAGTCGATAAACCGCAGCTTTCTGCCGCCAACCTATACAACCGCATCAGGCCTGAAAACCTGATAGGCGTGGTCGCCGGTAAAACGGATCAGTATCCTAGCACCCTCTCGCCCGCCGACGCTAAGACCAAGCGGGCAGCCCAACAGGTTAAAAAACGAATGAATGCTCTAGCCCGCCGCGCTGCAGGCCTGCTGCTCAGCACAGTCTGCCTGCCCCTTTCGGCCCTGGCGGCCGACCCGCAACCGACCCACGAATTCACCCTCGACAATGGCCTGAAGGTCGTCGTGCGCGAAGACCATCGCGCGCCGGTGGTGGTGTCGCAGGTCTGGTACAAGGTCGGTTCCAGCTACGAAACTCCGGGCCAGACCGGCCTGTCCCACGCGCTTGAGCACATGATGTTCAAGGGCAGCGAGAAAGTCGGTCCCGGCGAAGCCTCGCTGATCCTGCGCGACCTGGGCGCCGAAGAAAACGCCTTCACCAGCGACGATTTCACCGCTTATTACCAAGTGCTGGCCCGCGACCGTCTGGGCGTAGCGTTCGAACTGGAAGCCGACCGCATGGCCAATCTGCGCCTGCCGGCTGAGGAGTTCGCCAAGGAAATCGAAGTCATCAAGGAAGAGCGTCGCCTGCGCACTGACGATAAGCCGATGTCCAAGGCTTACGAGCGTTACAAGGCGATGGCTTACCCGGCCAGCGGCTACCACACACCGACCATCGGCTGGATGGCCGACCTGGACCGGATGAAGGTCGAAGAGCTGCGCCACTGGTATCAGTCCTGGTATGTGCCAAACAACGCCACGCTGGTAGTGGTCGGCGACGTCACCCCCGATGAAGTGAAGACCCTCGCCCAACGCTACTTCGGGCCGATTGCCAAGCGCGACGTGCCACCGGCGAAGAAACCGCTGGAACTGGCCGAGCCGGGTGAGCGCCAGATCACCCTGCATGTGCAGACCCAACTTCCCAGCCTGATGCTCGGCTTCAACGTGCCAAGCATTGCCACTGCTGAAGACAAGCGCTCGGTCAACGCCCTGCGCCTGATCTCGGCGCTGCTCGACGGCGGCTACAGCGGGCGCATCCCGACGCAACTGGAGCGCGGCGAAGAGTTGGTCTCGGGCGGTTCGTCGAGCTACGACGCCTACACCCGTGGCGACAGCCTGTTCACCCTGTCGGCGACGCCGAACACCCAGAAGAAAAAGACCATGGCGCAAGCTGAAGCCGGTCTGTGGAAACTGCTGGAACAGCTGAAAACCACCGCACCGTCCGCCGAAGAACTCGAGCGCGTGCGGGCACAAGTGATTGCCGGTCTGGTGTTCGAACGTGATTCGATCACCAGTCAGGCCACCGCCATCGGCCAACTGGAAACGGTCGGGCTGTCGTGGAAGTTGATGGACACCGAACTCGCCGACCTGGAAAGCGTGACCCCGCAAGACATCCAGAACGCCGCCAAGCTGTATTTCACCCGCGAACGTCTCAGCGTCGCCCATGTCCTGCCACTGGAGACGACTCATGAGTGAGCGCAAATCCCCACGCCTGTTGCTCGGCCTGATCGCCGTGGCGGTCATCGGCTCCGCCGCGTTCTATCTGATGCCCGGTGTCAAAACCGGCGCCAGCGAAGCACTGGACAACGCCAAGACCACCCAGAAGCTGCAATCGCTGGCCGAACTCGATGGCAAGGCCCCGGCCAGCCGCAAGCTCGACGTGCAGACCTGGAACACCGCCGAAGGCGCCAAGGTGCTGTTCGTCGAAGCCCATGAGCTGCCGATGTTCGATATGCGCCTGATCTTCGCCGCCGGCAGCAGTCAGGACGGCAATGCACCGGGTCTGGCAGTCCTGACCAACGCCATGCTCAACGAAGGCGTGGCCGGCAAGGACGTCGGCGCCATCGCCCAAGGTTTCGAAGGCCTCGGTGCGGATTTCGGCAACGGCGCCTACAAGGACATGGCGCTGGCTTCGCTGCGCAGCCTGAGTGCCGCCGAGCAACGTGAACCGGCGCTGAAGCTGTTCTCCGAAGTGGTGGGCAAACCGACCTTTCCGGCCGACTCCTTCGCGCGCATCAAGAACCAGATGCTCGCCGGTTTCGAATACCAGAAACAGAACCCCGGCAAACTCGCCAGCCTCGAGCTGATGAAGCGTTTGTACGGCGATCACCCATACGCGCACTCCAGTGACGGCAATGCGCAGAGCGTGCCGAAGATCACTCTGGCGCAACTGCGTGAATTCCACGCCAAGGCCTACGCGGCCGGCAACGTGGTGATCGCGCTGGTCGGTGACTTGTCTCGCGCCGAAGCCGAGGCGATTGCCAATCAGGTCTCCGGCGCCCTGCCTAAAGGCCCGGCGCTGACGAAAATCGCCCAGCCGCAGGAACCGAAAGCCAGCGTCAATCACATCGAGTTCCCGTCGAAGCAGACCAACCTGCTGCTCGCGCAGCTGGGCATCGACCGTAACGACCCGGATTACGCGGCGCTGTCGATGGGCAACCAGATCCTCGGTGGCGGCGGTTTCGGCACCCGCCTGATGAGCGAAGTGCGCGAGAAGCGTGGCCTGACCTACGGCGTGTACTCGGGTTTCAGCCCGATGCAGGCTCGCGGCCCGTTCATGATCAACCTGCAAACCCGCGCGGAAATGAGCGAAGGCACGCTGAAACTGGTGCAGGACGTGCTCGCCGATTATCTGAAGACCGGCCCGACCCAGAAAGAACTCGACGACGCCAAGCGCGAGCTGGCCGGCAGCTTCCCGCTGTCCACCGCAAGCAACGCCGATATCGTCGGCCAACTGGGCGCCATGGGCTTCTATAATCTGCCGTTGAGCTATCTGGACGACTTCATGCGTCAGTCCCAGAGCCTGACTGTCGAGCAGGTCAAAGACGCGATGAACAAACACCTGAGCACGGACAAACTGGTCATCGTCAGCGCTGGCCCGACCGTGCCGCAAAAGCCGTTACCGGCCCCATCTGATAAACCCGCCGAGCAACCGCTCGGGGTTCCGGAGCATTAATGGCTACTCGTCCTAAAAAACCTGCGCAGAACGTTCACAACGGCGTGAACCAGTTGCGCATCATCGGCGGCGAATGGCGCAGCCGTAAACTGAGCTTCCCCGATGCACCCGGCCTGCGCCCGACACCGGATCGCGTGCGTGAGACCCTGTTCAACTGGCTCGCACCGTATGTGGCCGGGGCCAAGGTGCTGGACCCGTTCGCCGGCAGCGGCGCGCTGTTTCTTGAAGCACTGTCGCGTGGCGCGGCCATGGGTCAGGCGCTGGATGCCAGCCACGTTGCTGTTTCGAGCCTGAAAGAACACCTCGGTACCCTGCGCTGCACCAATGGTCAGGTGCAGACCGCCGATGCGCTGCGCTATCTGGAAACCCAGGTCGCCACGCCGTTTGATCTGGTGTTCCTCGATCCGCCGTTCAACCAGAACCTGCTTCCGGCCGTCTGCACCCTGCTGGAAGAGCGCCAATGGCTGGCGCCGGATTCGTGGATCTACACTGAAAGCGAGACCGCGCCTTCGACGCTGGGTCTGCCGGGCAACTGGCGCCTGCACCGCGAGCAGAAATCCGGGCGGGTGTACTACGCGTTGTGGCAACGTATGGCAGAGATCGCCGGTTAACTGAAAGTTTGCGCTAAATCTGTGGCGAGGGAGCTTGCTCCCGCTGGGGCGCGTAGCGGCCCCTTTTTTAGCAGCGAGGCCTGCTGCGCAGTCCAGCGGGAGCAAGCTCCCTCGCCACAAAAGCGTGCGTACTCTGCCCACAAAGCTGCATCGAGAATCATCGTGCCCGCTTCTTCAGATCGCTTTACCCCCGCCTTCGGCCTCGGCAATCCGCACCTGCAAACCTTGTGGGGGCCGCTCTGGCGCAAAACCGTCCACCTTGATCGCGAGCGTGAACGCTTGTGGCTGGACGACGGGGATTTCCTCGATCTCGACTGGCATGGCCCGCACAGCGCCGAGGCGCCGCTGGTGCTGGTGCTGCACGGGCTGACCGGCTCTTCAAATTCACCCTACGTCGCCGGGATTCAGGCGGCAATCGCCACGCAAGGCTGGGCCAGCGTCGCGCTGAACTGGCGCGGTTGCTCCGGCGAACCCAACCTGCTGCCGCGCAGTTACCACTCCGGCGCCAGCGAAGACCTCGCCGAAGCCATCAGACACCTGCGCGCCAAGCGCCCGCTGGCGCCGCTGTATGCAGTCGGATACTCATTGGGCGGCAATGTGTTGCTCAAGCATCTCGGCGAGACCGGCAGCGACAGCGGCGTGCTCGGTGCAGTGGCGGTGTCGGTGCCGTTTCGCCTTGATCAGTGCGCCGACCGCATCGGTCAAGGCTTCTCCAAGGTCTATCAGGCGCACTTCATGCGCGAGATGGTCGCCTACATCAAGAACAAGCAACGTCAGTTCCAGCATGACGGACGCGAGGATGGCCTGGCGGCTCTGGCGGCGCTCGGTTCGCTGGAGAACATGCGGACTTTCTGGGACTTCGATGGCCGGATCACTGCGCCGTTGCATGGTTTTACCGATGCCGAGGATTACTATCGACAGGCATCGAGTCGCTACTTTCTCGGTGAAATCCGCACCCCGACTCTGATCATTCAGGCGGCTGACGATCCGTTCGTGTTTCCCCACAGCCTGCCGACGGCCGAAGAGCTGTCCGCCAGCACCCGGTTCGAGCTGCAGGCCAAGGGTGGGCATGTCGGCTTTGTCGATGGCACGTTGCGCCAGCCCGGTTACTACCTGGAACGGCGCATCCCGCAGTGGCTGGCCCGTGTGACGTCATGAGCGATCAGGGCGAGTCGATCCGATTCTGGCAAACCGCGCCGCTGGCCGGGGTCGAGTTGCTGTCGGCGCGCTACATCGAGCATCGCTTCGCCCCACACGTGCACGACGGCTATGTGATCGGCATGATCATGGCCGGTGCCCAGCGTTATCGCTATCGCGGTGCCGAACACCTGGCCGGCAGCGGCACGCTGGTGCTGATCAACCCGGACGAATTGCACACCGGGCACAAGGGCACCGAGGACGGCTGGCTGTACCGGGCGTTTTATCCCGATACCGGACAGATCGTTTCACTGCTCGAAGAACTGGAACTGCCCACCGCGCCGATGCCGGCCTTCGGCGCAACGCTGTACCGCGACCCGGATCTGGTCAACGGTTTCTGTCAGTTGCATCGCTTGCTGGAAAGCCCCGCCACAGCACTGCAACAGCAAACGGTATGGCGCGAGATGATGATGCTGCTGTTGCAGCGGCATGCGGCGGTGCAGATCAACGGCAAACCGGGCAAGGAGCATCGTGCGGTGGTAATGGCCAAGGAACTGCTGCATGCGCAACTCGCGGCGCCGCCATCGTTGGAAGAACTGGCGGTTGCGGTCAACCTGTCGCCCTTCCACTTCGCCCGGGTGTTCCGCCGCGCCACCGGCATGCCGCCACACACCTGGCTGATGCAGCAGCGCATCGCCACGGCCCGGGGTTTATTGCAGCACGGTTGCCTGCCGGTGGAAGTCGCCATGCAGTTGGGCTTTGCCGACCAGAGTCATCTGAGCCGGCAGTTCAAGCAGGTGTATGGCGTGGGGCCGGCGGCGTATCGCAGTGCCCGACAACCTGTCAGCGACGATTAACCCCTGTGGGAGCGGGCTTGCTCGCGAAAGCGGTGTTTCAGTCGATAATGATGCCTGCTGATACAACGCTTTCGCGAGCAAGCCCGCTCCCACATTGGGGGTATGGTGACTTTATTCGCCCGTGGCGATGCCTCGGGAAGGCTCGTTGATCCACTCACTCCACGACCCGGCATACAGCGAACCCAGCGGATACCCCGCCAGGCACAACGCAAACAGGTTGTGACAAGCCGTCACCCCGGAGCCGCAATAGGCGACCAGCTCCGAAGGCGAACGCTCGCCGAGTTTCGCGGCAAAGCGCTGCTTGAGCTGCTCCGCCGGCAGGAAGCGCCCGTCGCTGCCGAGATTCTCGGTAAACGCTGCGCACTGCGCGCCGGGAATGTGCCCGGCAATCGGGTCGATCGGCTCCACCTCACCCTTGAAGCGCGGCAAGGCCCGGGCGTCGAGCAACGTCAGCGATGGCTGATCAAGGCGCTTGTGCAATTGCTCGGCGCTCAGCAGCAGTTTCATTTCCGGCTGACCACTGAAGTTGCCCCGGGTGACCGATGGCGCATCCAGGCTCAGCGGCAGACCCGCCGCGTGCCAGGCCTTCAGCCCGCCGTCGAGAATGAACACGCCATCGCGCTTGCCCAGCCACGCCAGCAACCACCAGGCGCGGGCCGCATAGACACCGGGGCCGTCGTCGTACAAAACCACATCGCTGTCGGCATTGATGCCCCAGGCCTGTAGGCGCTCGATCAATGCCGCCGGCTCGGGCAGCGGGTGGCGCCCGGTCACGCCTTTGACCACCTTGCCACTGAGGTCACGCTCAAGGTCGGCGAAACGGGCGCCGGCAATGTGCCCTTCGGCGTAGCTGCGCTGCCCGTAATCCGGGTCTTCAAGGGCAAAACGGCAATCGAGAATCACCAGCCCCGGCTGCTCCTTGCGGGCATCCAGTGCATTCGGGCTGAGCAGTTGCGCAATCGGCATAACGGACTCCTGTGAGCGACTTCGAAATGGTTTAGCGCCCTTCCTCGAGGGCCTGGGCCAGCGGCACGTAGAACTCGTCGAACAAGGCATTCACCTCTTCGCGGGCCTGATCGGTGACGAATCCGGCCTCCAGCACCAGCACCTGATACACGCCACGCTTGATGGCCTGTTCGCTGAGGTGGTTGGAGTTTTCCCGGGTGGTGCACAGAAAGCGCACCCACGAGGTGAGGATGATCCAGGCATTGATCGTCAGGGATTCGATCTGCACCCGATCCATCTTGAGAATGCCGGCGGCGACGAAGCCTTCGTAGATCGCCATGCCCTGAATCACGCAGCGCTGGGAAAAACGTCGGTAGCGCGCGGCCAGATCAGGGTCGCTGTCGAGCAGGTGTTCGAGATCGCGATGCAGAAAGCGGTAGCCCCACATCGCCGACAGCAGCTCCTTGAGGTAATAGCGCTTGTCTTCGACGGTGGCGGCACGCCCCTGCGGCGGGCGCAGAAAGCTGTCCACAAGCGTCTCGTACTCACTGAACAGCACGGCGATGATCGCCTGCTTGTTCGGGAAGTGGTAGTACAGATTGCCCGGAGAAATCTCCATGTGCGCGGCTATGTGATTGGTGCTGATGCTGCGCTCGCCCTGCTGATTGAACAGTTCAAGGCTGTTCTGCACGATGCGCTCGCTGGTTTTTATTCGTGGGGCCATGGCTTGAGCTTTAATTCAGAGTGCGGTGAGGGGCATCTTACGACCTAACCGGAACTGGATAAAACAAAGCTGTGTCGGGAAGTCATTTGACTTTCTAGAGCATAGACTCTAGAAAGTCATCACTACAATAAATCCGGAGCCGACGATGACTGCCGACATTGCTTATCTGCAAACACTGCAACAGCCCCTGGAAGAGCTGGATCGGCTGTTCGCGGCACAGCGCGCCGCCTATGCCGCCAACCCGATGCCAGCGGCAGACCAGCGCCAGCAGTGGCTCAAGGCGTTGCGCGAGTTGCTCAGCGATGAGCGCCAGGCCCTGATTGACGCTATCAGCGCAGATTTCAGTCATCGCAGTGCCGATGAAACCCTGCTCGCCGAACTGATGCCCAGCCTGCACGGCATTCATTACGCCAGCCGCCATCTCAAGGGCTGGATGAAGTCGTCGCGACGCAAAGTCGGCATGGCCTTTCAACCGGCGTCGGCGAAAGTCGTGTATCAGCCGCTCGGCGTAATCGGCATCATCGTCCCGTGGAACTACCCGTTGTACCTGGCCATCGGCCCGCTGGTCGGCGCACTGGCGGCGGGTAACCGGGTGATGCTCAAGCTCAGCGAATCGACCCCGGCCACCGGCCAGTTGCTCAAAACCCTGCTGGGGCGAATTTTCCCCGAAGATCTGGTCTGCGTGGTGCTTGGCGAGGCCGATGTCGGCGTGGCGTTTTCCCGTCTGCGCTTTGATCACCTGCTGTTCACCGGCGCCACCAGCATCGGCAAACACGTGATGCGCGCCGCAGCGGAAAACCTGACCCCGGTGACCCTCGAACTCGGCGGCAAGTCCCCGGCCATCGTCTCCCGCGACGTGCCGCTCAAGGACGCCGCCGAACGCATCGCCTTCGGTAAAACCCTGAATGCCGGGCAGACCTGCGTCGCCCCCGATTACGTGCTGGTGCCGCAAGACCGCGTCGGCGCGTTCGTCGAGGCCTATCGTCAGGTGGTCAACAGTTTCTATCCAACCCTCGCCGACAACCCGGACTACACCGCGATCATCAACGAGCGCCAACTGGCCCGGCTCAACGGTTATGTCAGCGACGCCACGAGCAAGGGCGCGCTGCTGATCCCGCTGTTCGAACAGGGCCAGGGCCGGCGCATGCCGCACAGCCTGCTGCTCAATGTCACTGACGAGATGACCGTGATGCAGGACGAAATCTTCGGCCCGTTGCTGCCGATCGTGCCGTATCAGGATCTCGATCAGGCGTTTGCCTACATCAATCAGCGCCCGCGTCCTCTGGCGCTTTACTACTTTGGCTACGACAAGCGCGAGCAGGATCGCGTGCTGCACGAAACCCACTCCGGCGGCGTGTGCCTGAACGACACCCTGCTGCACGTGGCGCAGGACGACATGCCGTTCGGCGGCATCGGCCCGTCGGGCATGGGCCACTATCACGGCCACGAAGGTTTCCTGACCTTCAGCAAGGCCAAAGGCGTGCTGATCAAACAGCGCTTCAATGCCGCCAGGCTGATTTACCCGCCTTACGGCAAATCGATTCAGAAGCTGATCCAGAAGCTGTTCATCCGCTAATCATCGTCACCGCCGGGTAATAACAACAATGCACCCAAGCCTGACCGATACACCTGCCCTGTCGCGCCGTGGCCTGCTGAAGTTCAGCCTTGGTGCCACAGCATTTCTCGCCACCGCCGGCCTCGGCGCCAGCCTCAGTGGTTGTTCATCAAGTGTCGCGGCCAATGGCTTCGTCACTTTGCGCGACGGCGACCTGCTGTTTCTGCGCGCACTGATTCCGGTGATGCTCGAAGGCGCCGTGGCGAGCGAAAAAATGCCCGGCGCCGTCGATGGCACCCTCAAATCGCTGGATTACAGCCTCGATCACCTGTCGCCGGAGATGCTCAAACTCACCCGGCAATTGTTCGACGTGCTGGCCATGGCGGTCACCCGCGGGCCGCTCACGGGCATTTGGGGCAGTTGGGAAAACGCCAGCCCCGAGGCCATGCGCCACTTCCTCGAGCGCTGGCAGAACAGTTCATTGAGCCTGCTGCGCATGGGCCACAGCTCATTGCAGCAGATGGTGATGATGGCCTGGTACACCCGCGCCGAGTCCTGGGGCCATTGCGGCTACCCCGGCCCGCCTACTGTTTGAAACCGAGTCGCGCCCTTCGCGAGCAGGCTCGCTCCCACAGGGGGCTGCGGTGCAAATGTGGGAGCGAGCCTGCTCGCGAAGGGACCCGCAAGAACAACAAGAACAAGAGAACCTGATCAATGCCCGTACCCGACCCGTTCCGCGAAGGCCTCGCCCGTGGCTGGAAAACCTACAACGGCGCACAGCTGACCGCCGACCTGACGCTGCAAGCCGATGTGGCGATCATCGGCAGCGGTGCCGGTGGCGGCACCACGGCAGAAATCCTCAGCGCCGCCGGTTACAAAGTGCTGCTGATCGAAGAAGGCCCGCTCAAGACCAGTTCCGACTTCAAAATGCTCGAAGACCAGGCCTACAGCAGCCTCTATCAGGAAGGCATCGGCCGCATGAGCAAGGACGGCGCGATCACCATCCTCCAGGGCCGCGCGGTGGGCGGCACCACGCTGATCAACTGGACGTCGAGTTTCCGCACGCCCGAGCCGACGCTCGAGCACTGGGCCAGGGAGCACAACGTCAAAGGTCACAGCCCGGCCGAGATGGCGCCGTGGTTCGAAAAAATGGAACAGCGCCTCGGCGTCGCGCCGTGGATGGTCCCGCCCAATGCCAACAACGACGTGATCCGCAAGGGCTGCGAGCATCTCGGCTACAGCTGGCACGTGATCCCGCGCAACGTGCGTGGCTGCTGGAACCTCGGTTATTGCGGCATGGGCTGCCCGACCAACGCCAAGCAGTCGATGATGGTCACCACCATTCCGGCGACCCTGGAAAAGGGCGGCGAGTTGCTGTACCTGGCCCGCGCGGAAAAACTGCTGATCAGTGGCGACAAGATCACTGGCCTGCAATGCGTGGCGATGGACGAACGTTGCGTTGCGCCGACCGGACGCAAAATCACGGTCAAGGCCCGGCATTACGTGCTGGCCGGCGGTGGCATCAACAGCCCGGCACTGCTGCTGCGCTCGGATGCACCGGATCCGCATCAGCGCCTCGGCAAACGCACGTTCCTGCATCTGGTGAACATGTCCGCCGGGCGTTTCGACGAGGTGATCAACCCGTTCTACGGCGCGCCGCAGTCGATCTACTCGGATCATTTCCAGTGGAAGGACGGCACCAGTGGGCCGATGGGCTACAAACTCGAAGTGCCACCGCTGCAACCGGCACTGGCCGCAACCTTGCTCGGCGGTTTCGGCCAGCAGAATGCCGAACACATGGCCGACCTGCCGCACACCCACGCGATGCTCGCGTTGCTGCGCGACGGTTTCCACCCGGACAGCCCCGGCGGCAGTGTCGAACTGCGCGGTGATGGCTCGCCGGTGCTCGACTATCAAGTCTCGCCTTATGCCTGGGAGGGCCTGCGCCGCGCCTTTCACAGCATGGCCGAGATCCAGTTTGCCGGCGGCGCCAAAGCCGTAATGCCGATGCACGCCGATGCGCGCTACGTGAAAACCCTGGCCGAAGCCCGCACGCTGATCAACGTTCTGAGCCTTGAGCTGTATCGCACGCGGCTGGGCAGTGCCCACGTGATGGGCGGTTGCGCAATGGGTGAAGACCCGAAAAACGCAGTCACCGACAGCCTTGGCCGGCATCATCAACTGAGCAATCTGTCGATTCACGACGGCTCGCTGTTCCCCACCAGCATTGGCGCCAACCCGCAATTGTCGGTGTATGGGCTGACAGCACAATTGGCGACTGCCCTCGCCGATCGGCTGAGAAATCCGTGAAAAAACCGGTTTATCGCGTCGTCTATAGTGCTTTCTTACCCAACAGGCGACTTGGCCGACCGGGACGGCTGCGATACCATCCGACTCCCCAACGGACTCCCGCCAGGACGACGCGATGAACCGAGTGTTGTACCCAGGTACCTTCGACCCTATTACCAAAGGGCATGGCGATCTGGTCGAACGCGCCTCGCGCCTGTTCGATCACGTGATCATTGCGGTCGCCGCCAGCCCGAAGAAAAACCCGCTGTTCCCGCTGGAACAACGGGTTGAGCTGGCTCGCGAGGTCACCAAACACCTGCCCAACGTCGAAGTGGTCGGCTTCTCGACGCTGCTGGCGCATTTCGCCAAGGAACAGAACGCCAATGTGTTCCTGCGTGGCCTGCGTGCGGTGTCGGACTTCGAATACGAATTCCAGCTGGCCAACATGAACCGCCAGTTGGCCCCGGACGTCGAGAGTCTGTTTCTCACCCCGTCCGAGCGTTATTCGTTCATTTCCTCGACGCTGGTGCGGGAAATCGCCGCGCTGGGCGGCGATATCAGCAAGTTCGTGCACCCGGCCGTGGCCGATGCCCTGACCCTGCGCTTCAAAAAGTAGGAGCTGCCGCAGGCTGCGATCTTGGCTTTTGATTTCAGCCCTTGATCGCAGCCGCGTGCACTGCGGGCGCCAATGCGGCACAATTGCGCGCATTGATTTATTGCGCCCGGGCCTGCCGCCCCGGCTGGAGTTAGCATGTCCCTGATCATCACCGACGATTGCATCAACTGCGACGTCTGCGAACCCGAGTGCCCGAACGCCGCCATTTCTCAAGGCGAAGAGATCTATGTGATCGACCCGAACCTGTGCACCCAGTGCGTCGGCCATTACGACGAACCGCAGTGCCAGCAGGTCTGCCCGGTGGATTGCATTCCACTGGACGAGGCGCATCCTGAGACTGAAGAACAGTTGATGGAAAAGTACCGCAAGATTACCGGCAAGGCCTGAGTCCTTCAGCGCCTGTTCCGACGCCATCGCGGGCAAGCCCGCTCCCACAGGGTTGTGTGGTGATACACAAATCGTGTTAACACCGAAATCCTTGTGGGAGCGGGCTTGCCCGCGATAAGGCCATCAATAACACCGCTGATCTCGGATCAGCTCACTCGCGCTGCTCAAACCCCTCCCCCGTACACCCCAGACACCGCACAAACGCCGCTTTCGCCGGATCCACCACCAGCGCCTGCCCCGCATCACCTACCCCGCCACCCAGCGCGGTAAACGGCAATGACACTACAAACACCCCCGCACCCAGCACCGTTGCCACCACCAATAAAGGTCGGGCAATCAGCAAATCGCCGATCATGGCGTAGGCGGGAGGGTTCTGGATGGTGTAGCGCGGATCACCGCTGCCATGCTCCGCGGCCTGAACGGCCAGGCTGGAACACAGCAACAGTGTGGCAAAGAGGACTTGCAAGGACTTCATGGCACGATCCTTCGGGCTGAACAGTGAGACCACTCACTATAGACCGTAGGACTTTTTCAGATTTTTGCCTCAGGTCTGGCAGCGCGGACAGAACACACTGGCCCGTTGCCCCAGCTTCACTTCCCGCAGGCCAGTACCGCAGACCTTGCAGTGCTCACCACCGCGACCATAGACAAACAGTTCCTGCTGGAAGTAGCCGGGCTGCCCGTCACCGCCGATGAAATCCCGCAACGTAGTGCCGCCGCGTTCGATGGCTGCGGCGAGGATGCGTTTGATCTCGATCGCCAGCCTCAGATACCGCGCCCGGGAGATACTTTTGGCTTCGCGGCGCGGATCGATCCCGGCGGCGAACAGCGCTTCGGTCGCGTAAATATTGCCGACGCCTACCACCACCGCGTTGTCCATGATGAACGGCTTGACCGCCATCGAACGCCCGCGCGACAGCTGGAACAGGCGCTCACCGTCGAACAGATCGGTCAATGGCTCCGGCCCGAGGCGTATCAGCAGTTCGTGATTGAGCGGATCGGTGCTCCACAGCATCGCGCCGAAACGGCGTGGATCGGTGTAGCGCAGCGCCAGACCGGATTCCAGCTCGATATCGACGTGCTCATGCTTGAGCGCCGGCAACCCGACTTCCACCAGCCGCAAGTTGCCCGACATGCCCAAGTGACTGATCAACGTGCCGACTTCGGCATTGATCAACAAATACTTGGCCCGCCGCTCGACCAGCACGATGCGCTGCCCGGACAGGCGCACATCGAGGTCTTCGGGGATCGGCCAGCGCAGCCGACGATCCCGCACGATCACCCGGCTGACGCGCTGGCCTTCCAGGTGCGGAGCAATGCCCCGGCGGGTGGTTTCGACTTCCGGCAATTCAGGCATGACGTTCTCGAATCAATGCGCGCCGAGGTCGCGGATCGTCTGTTTGAGGGTTTCGAAATCGTAGTCCGACAGACCGACGTAATCGAGAATCAGCGGGCCAATGCTGTTCCACTCGTGGTCTTCGGTCTGGTTGCCCAGCACCCGATAAGACGCACAGATGTGCTCGGCCATCTTCAGGATCGCCAGCAGATTCTTCATCTGGCTGTTGCGCGAGGATTCGTCGCTGAAGATCGCCAGCGCATTGTGGTGATTGGCGATCGCCGTGCTGACGTGTTCCGGCAGGCGCCACGACTTGGCGGTGTAGTAGCCGACCACGGCGTGGTTGGTATTGAACTCGGCGTTCTCGGTGTCCACCACCCGGCATTCGGCGCTGGCATTGGCGTAAGCCTTTTCCAGTACCGACATGTAGTTGGGGAAGCGCTGCAGCATCAACGGCACGCCGCAGTCGTGGAACAGCCCCAAGGCATAAGCTTCGTCGCCGGCCTGGGTGCCGATGCGCTTGGCCAGGGTCAGGCAGGTCATCGCCACGTCCTGGGCGGTGTCCCAGAAACGGTTGAGGGTGACGATGGTGTCATCGTTCATCTCGCCCTTGATCGACTGCGCGTTGATCAGGTTGATGATCGAACGGCTGCCCAACAGATTCACCGCACGCTGGATCGAAGTGATCTTGTTGCTCAGGCCGTAATACGGCGAGTTGACGATTTTCAGCAGAGAACCGGACAGGCCGGGATCCTGGGCGATCAGCTTGGCGATCACCTCCAGGTCCGGGTCGGGCATGTACTGCTCCATCTGCAGATCCACCATGATCTGCGGCTGCGCGGGCACGCTGATGCCTTGCAGGGATTGTTGAATCTGTTCGGTGGTCAGCTCTTGGGACATAAGTACACACTCTGGGACAGGCGGCGATTCTAACCTCTAAAAACCGCAGGACGACACACCAGTGGGCAATTGTCAGGAACTTTCATTCACGCTCAGGCTTCGGACTTTGTAACGCCGACCGGACAATCAAGCACCGGCTCGGCGGTAATTTCCCGCAGACTCAGGAGCTTATCGATGGCTACTTCCCTCACTGGCAAACGCGTCGCCATTTTAGTAACAGACGGTTTCGAACAGGTCGAACTGACCGGGCCCAAGCAAGCACTGGAGCAGGCCGGCGCCCAGGTCGACATCCTTTCGGCCGAGGCCGGCAAGGTCAAAGGCTGGAACCACGACAAACCGGCGGATGACTTCAAGGTCGATCAGACCTTTCAAGGCGCCAGCAGCGAGCAGTACGACGCGATCGTCCTGCCGGGCGGCGTACAGAACTCCGACACCATCCGCATCGACCAGGACGCCCAGCATCTGGTGAAAACCGGGGCCTCCGCCGGCAAACCGATTGCGGTGATCTGCCATGGCGGCTGGTTGCTGATTTCCGCCGGGCTGGTCAACGGCAAGACCATGACCAGTTTCAAGACACTCAAGGATGACCTGGTCAATGCCGGGGCCAACTGGGTCGACAAGGAAGTGGTCAAGGACGGTCATCTGATCAGCAGCCGTCAGCCGGATGATATTCCGGCGTTCAACAAGGAGTTGATCGACGCGCTGTCGGCCTGATCTGTGGGCTTGTGAGTTTATGTGGTGAGGAGATTTATCCCCGATGGACAGCGCAGCTGTCCCAGATCGACTCACGCGGTCAGTCAGAAAACTGCGTTGGGGGTTTGCGGCTGCTGCGCAGCCGATCGGGGATAAATCCCCTCGCCACAGGTAATGTCTTCCACCGGCAATGACTTGCCACATGTCCACTCACCAGCCAATCAGGCCGAGCAACACGGTATACTCCCGCTCTTTTTTCCGGAGCGACGTCATGTCCCTGCCTAGCCTGCGCCTCAAAGCCAACGCCGACCGTCGCCTGCGCAACGGCCACTTGTGGGTCTACAGCAACGAAATCGATGTGGCCGCCACGCCACTGCACGGCTTCAAGGCCGGCGATCAGGCGATCCTCGAAGCCGCGGGCGGCAAGCCGCTGGGCATCGTCGCGATGAGCCCGAACAACCTGATCTGCGCGCGCCTGCTGTCGCGCGACATCAAGCTGCCTCTGGACAAGTCGCTGCTGGTGCATCGTCTGAACGTGGCCCTGTCGCTGCGCGAGCGCCTGTTCGACAAGCCGTTCTACCGCTTGGTGTACGGCGATTCCGACCTGCTGCCGGGTCTGGTGGTCGACCGTTTCGGCGACATCCTCGTGGTGCAGATTGCCTCGGCAACCATGGAAGCGCACAAAGATGACGTGATCGCTGCACTGACCCAAGTGCTCAAGCCAAGCGGCATTCTGTTCAAGAACGACTCCGCCGCCCGTGACGCCGAAGGCCTCAACCGCTACGTCGAAACCGTGTTTGGCCTGGTGCCGGAGTGGGTGGCCCTGGAAGAGAACGGCGTGAAATTCGAAGCACCGGTCATCGGCGGCCAGAAAACCGGCTGGTTCTACGACCACCGCATGAACCGCGCCCGCCTCGCCCCCTACGCCAAAGGCAAACGCGTCCTCGACCTCTATAGCTACATCGGTGGCTGGGGCGTGCAGGCTGCCGCGTTCGGCGCCAGCGAAGTGTTCTGCGTCGACGCGTCGGGCTTCGCCCTCGACGGCGTCGAGCGTAACGCCGCGCTGAACGGCTTCGCCGACAAGATGACCTGCATCGAAGGCGACGTCTTCGAAGCGTTGAAGGAACTCAAGGCCAGCGAAGAACGTTTCGACGTGATCGTTGCCGACCCGCCAGCGTTCATCAAGCGCAAGAAAGACATGAAGAACGGTGAAGGCGCCTACCGTCGTCTGAACGAGCAAGCCATGCGCCTGCTGACCAAGGACGGCATTCTGGTCAGCGCTTCGTGCTCCATGCACCTGCCAGAGGACGATCTGCAGAACATCCTGCTGACCAGCGCCCGTCACCTGGACCGCAACATCCAGATGCTCGAGCGCGGCGGTCAGGGCCCGGACCACCCGGTACACCCGGCCATCGCCGAGACTCGCTACATCAAGAGCATCACCTGCCGCCTGCTGCCTAACAGCTGATCGGCCCATGAAACGGGGAGCCTGCGGGCTTCCCGTTGGCTTTACGGCGATGCAATGTCGTCGAATTTCTTCCTCTTTCCTACAACTAACTTCCTACATGCATGCAGGACATTTCCCTGCGCATTACATTTCAACATCTAATACTTACAAGTTTGCCCTTGCAGCACGCCCACTCCGACAAAATTAATAGAAATTTCCTACCCAAGTATCACTTGCCAATAATTCATTACAACCTATTATTAAGTTGTCACCACGACGGTGACATTCACTCTCAATGAACAAGGAGTTCATACTTATGAAAGCAATTACTCTGGAAACCAACCAAATCGCAAACCTGGCCTTCCTGGTTGCACCTAAAGCCCGCTAAGTGAGCCAGAACGCTGGGGAGTGCCGGCACCCCAGCGTTCTTCCGACCCGTTCCAGAGCGATGAACACAACATGCATATCAATCCCTATTTATTCATATTGCCGCGCACGCCCGGACAAATAGTCTGGAACTATAAAGACCACACCCAACATGAACTTGACCTGACTTACTCTTGTCGACTTTCACAACTTATCAATAACCCGGAACAGTTCGACAGACGCAACATAATAGACTCACAACTTCTGAACGCGGGCATATTAACCGTTGCAAAAATAGACGGTCCGCCATGGGGCTGGGATGAATTGTCGAAGATTTATCATATTGGCACCCAGAACATTCCCTGCGAACAGACACCCCAGAATATTCACGAGTGGTCCAGGCAATACCTGAACCATTGCAACGCGGTGCTGACTACACCGGCCCCCGCACTAGATCGGTCGACACCTCAAGACGAACCTCGAATCGCCCTGCCCGCCTCCGCGGCCCTGACCGTTGCCAGCTTGGGCAATGTCCTGCGCCTGAGAAAAACCTGCCGCTCCTTCACTGGCGCAGCGATCACCCTCAATGACGTCGGTACACTGCTGTACCTCTCGCTGGGCTTTCTTCGCCATCGCGACAATGACCGCGACGAGAGCATCGCCGAAGGCCTCGGTGCCCGGCGCAGCAGCCCGTCGGGTGGAGGATTGAATGCCTGTGAAGGGTTTCTTCTGGCACGCAATATCGAGGGCCTGGAACCGGGTGTCTACGCCTATCACCCGGCAGAACACGCACTCAGCCGGGTCAATCCTTTGCCCGACCACGCGCTGGGTCATTTGCTGGCGGGTCAGCACTTCATCAATAACCTGCCACTGGGTCTGTTCATCACCGCTCGTTTCGACAAGCTCTGGTGGAAGTATGAACACTCACGCGCCTATCGCATGGCGTTTGTCGAGGCGGGTCATCTGTCGCAAACCTTTCAACTGGTGGCCACAGCGCTGGGCCTGGGAACGTGGCTGACCGGGGCATTCGCCGACCGCCAGGTCGAAGCCCTGCTCAAACTCGAAGGCAGCGCTGAACAACCGTTGTTCTTTGTCGGCTGCGGCGCCAGCGACGGTCAGGCGATGTGTCAGGAAATGCGCGACCTGTTGCAGGAGACGCGCAAATGAGCGCATCAACCGTGGACCAGCCCGAAGCGCCAGAGTCCTGGGCGCTTCGATTCACCCTCGGCGACTGGAACAACCACGCCTCGGTACGCACCAGCCGGCACGACTACCAGTTGCCGGCAGACCTGCAGTTGCAACTGCAAACCCGCTTCTGGTTTCCGCCGGCATTCCTGCCGTATCTGTCCCACCCGGCGATCGAAGCCGCAGGCAGCAAGGTCATGCATCGGCTGGCTGCCAACCACCTGGTGCACTTTCTCGACTACACCACGCTGCTGGAACACCGCATCGTCAACCGCGCCGTGGAAACCATCGTCCACGGTGAGTTGCCCGCGCACATTCCGTCAAGGATGAAAACCGCCGCGCTGCAGCTCTATACCGACGAGGGTTATCACGCATTGTTCTCCCATCATCTGGCCGAACAGATCGCCGAACTGCATGGTTTCACCGGTCGTCCACAGATGCCGCTGCGCATCACCCGCCTGACCGGTCAGATCGCCCGAACGCCGGAGAGCAAACGCCCGCTGGCATGGTTTCTGCTCGGCTTCGTCTCCGAAACCATCATTGCCCGGGAGTTGCTGGATGTGTGTCGGGAAACGCTGGTCAGCAGCGTGAACGACATGCTGCGCGACCACCTCGCGGATGAAGCGCGCCACAGCCGTTTTTTTTCCGAGGTCTTTCACTACCTCTGGTTGACCCTGAACAGCCGCCAGCGCGCCTTTGCGGCCAGAACCTTGCTGGAGACCCTGGCGACCTTCTTCGAAGTCGACGAGCAATGGCTGCACCAAAGCCTGCGCCGCGCCGGCATTGGCGAAGGTGCGATCAAGGAAATCCTCGACAGCCTGACCAACGAACAGGCCAGCCGCCAGCGTGCCCGATCCGGAGCAACGGCTACGCTTGCTGCACTCGAAAAAGCCGGATTCTTCGCGCTACCCAACAACCGCAAACTTTTCGCCAAGGCAGGACTGATCGATGCTTGAAGGAAGAACGGTGGTAACGACCCGACAACGACGCGGGGCGATCAGCCTGCTTTTGGCCATGGTGCTGCTGGGGGTGTTTCCGCTGGACGTCCTGCTGCCGTCGTTCCCGGCGCTGGCCGAACACTTCGCCAGCACTCCGACCGACATCGCCCTGTCGATCAGCCTGTTCGCGGTGGGCATCGCCTTTGCCCAACTGCTGATCGGGCCGTTGTCCGACGTCATCGGGCGCAAGGGCTTGCTGCTCGCCGGCATGGCTGTCTCGATCCTCGGCGCTATCGGCTGCGTAATGACCAGCGACTACACGCTGTTCATGGCCTTTCGCATCGTGCAGGCCATCGGTTGTGGCTGTTTCGTCCTGTCACAGGCGCTGGTGCAGGATCTGTTCGAGGGCGCAGAGCGCGATCGCCTGCGGATCCTGATGGTGACCGCCACCGGGATCTTCATCTCCATATCACCGCTGGCCGGAACCTTTCTGCAGGCGACCCTGGGCTGGCGTGGCAGCTTCTGGCTGTTCATCGCACTGGCGGCGGTGGTGTTGCTCAAAGCCTGGCTGTTTCTGGACGGCGGTCGGCCAGTCGCCAAGGGCACACCGCTCAACTTTCTCAGCGCCTACCGGCGAGTGCTGGGGGATTTCGAGTTCGTCGGCTACTGGCTGATTTCGGCTTTCGCGTTCGCCTGCCACTTCTCGTTCATCGTCATTTCGCCGTTGATCTTCATGGATCAGTTGCAGCTCTCAGCCTATGACTTCTCACTGATCCTGCTGATCTACGGTGCGGCGTATGTGACCGGCGGGATTGCCGCCACGCTGTTGAGCCGGCGCATCAGCTCTGCGCAACAGATCGTGGCCGGGTTGGGCCTGATTCTGCTGGCAGGGCTGGTGATGCTATTACTGTCGCAGTACTTCGCACTCTCGCCCGTCACGGTATTGATCCCGATGCTGATCTGCACCGCCGGCACCACCATTGCACGCCCGGCCGCCACCTCACGCGCCATGGGCCTGTTTCCGGAGAACGCCGGTACTTCGGCCTCGGCCGGTAGCACGATCATCTTCATTTGCGGCGGGTTGATCAGTGCGCTGATCAGCCTGAGTCCAGGCAACCTGCAGGCCACTCTCGGCTACTGTTTTGTCCTGCTCAGTTGCATCGCGCTGGCGCTGAACAAGCGGATCAGCCATCGCGCCAGCATTATCGAGAACGGCGCGGTCACGCCCTTCGGCAGCGATTGAGCCTGCCGGTCGTCATGCCATACGCACCGTCGGCACTGGAACAACACTTTGCGCCATTCCCTCCAGACGCCAGCGGTGTAGAATCGGCTGATTCATCGCCATTCATCCCCCGGCGGGTTTATGAGCTCAGGCTGAGGCAAGCGGCGATCCCGCAAAGTCATCGGCAACATCCAGGACACACGGCCATTTCTGAGTGTTCCAGACGTCAATAGAAGCTCACTCCCTTTTGATACCTGATTAGCCGCCCGGAGTGCTCCATGCCAGATTACCGCTCGAAAACATCCACCCACGGCCGCAACATGGCCGGCGCCCGCGCACTGTGGCGCGCCACCGGGATGAAAGATGACGACTTCAAGAAGCCGATCATCGCCATTGCCAACTCCTTCACCCAGTTCGTGCCGGGCCACGTGCACCTCAAAGACCTCGGTCAACTGGTTGCCCGGGAAATCGAACGCGCCGGTGGCGTAGCGAAAGAATTCAACACCATCGCCGTGGATGACGGCATCGCCATGGGTCACGACGGCATGCTCTATTCGCTGCCGAGCCGCGAGATCATCGCCGACTCTGTCGAATACATGGTCAACGCCCACTGCGCCGACGCCATCGTCTGCATCTCCAACTGCGACAAGATCACCCCGGGCATGTTGATGGCCGCTTTGCGCCTGAACATTCCGGTGATCTTCGTTTCCGGCGGCCCGATGGAAGCCGGCAAGACCAAACTCGCTTCCCACGGCCTCGACCTCGTCGACGCCATGGTGATCGCCGCCGACTCCAGCGCTTCTGACGAGAAGGTTGCCGAGTACGAGCGCAGCGCCTGCCCGACCTGCGGTTCATGCTCCGGCATGTTCACCGCCAACTCGATGAACTGCCTGACTGAAGCCCTGGGCCTGGCATTGCCGGGCAACGGTTCGACCCTCGCGACCCACAGCGACCGCGAGCAGTTGTTCCTGCAGGCCGGCCGCACCATCGTCGAGCTGTGCAAGCGTTACTACGGCGAAAACGACGAATCCGTGCTGCCGCGCAACATCGCCAACTTCAAGGCGTTCGAGAACGCGATGATGCTCGACATCGCCATGGGCGGTTCGACCAACACCATCCTGCACTTGCTGGCTGCCGCCCAGGAAGCCGAGATCGATTTCGATCTGCGCGACATCGACCGTCTCTCGCGCAGCGTGCCGCAACTGTGCAAGGTCGCGCCGAATATCCAGAAGTACCACATGGAAGACGTGCACCGCGCCGGCGGCATCTTCAGCATCCTCGGTTCCCTGGCCCGTGGCGGCCTGCTGCACACCGACCTGCCGACCGTGCACAGCCGCAGCATGGAAGAAGCCATCGCCAAGTGGGACATCACCCAGACCACTGACGAAGCCGTGCATCACTTCTTCAAGGCCGGCCCGGCGGGCATCCCGACCCAGACCGCGTTCAGCCAGTCGACCCGTTGGGAAACCCTGGATGACGACCGTGAAAACGGCTGTATCCGCAGCTTCGAACACGCCTATTCGAAAGAAGGCGGCCTGGCCGTGCTGTACGGCAACATCGCTCTCGACGGCTGCGTGGTGAAAACCGCCGGCGTCGACGAGTCGATCCACGTCTTCGAAGGCAACGCGAAGATCTTCGAAAGCCAGGACAGCGCGGTGCGCGGCATCCTCGCCGACGAAGTGAAGGAAGGCGACATCGTCATCATTCGCTACGAAGGCCCGAAAGGCGGCCCGGGCATGCAGGAAATGCTCTACCCGACCTCGTACCTGAAGTCCAAAGGTCTGGGCAAAGCCTGTGCGTTGCTCACCGACGGTCGTTTCTCTGGCGGTACTTCCGGCCTGTCGATCGGCCACGCTTCGCCAGAGGCTGCGGCCGGTGGCGCGATCGGTCTGGTGCAGGACGGCGACAAAGTGCTGATCGACATCCCGAACCGCTCGATCAACCTGTTGGTCAGCGATGAAGAACTGGCTGCACGCCGGGTCGAACAGGACAAGAAAGGCTGGAAACCGGTCGAGCAGCGTCCACGCAAAGTGACCACCGCCCTGAAGGCCTACGCCCTGCTGGCGACCAGCGCCGACAAGGGTGCGGTGCGTAACAAGGCGATGCTCGACGGGCTGTAAGTTTTAGCCGCCGAATAAAAATGCCCCGCCAAGTGCGGGGCATTTTTTTGCCTGATCCAAAAACAATGAAGATCAAAACTGTGGGAGCGGGCTTGCTCGCGAAAGCGGTCTACCGGTCAAAAAATCTCTCGCCTGACACTCCCTCTTCGCGAGCAAGCCCGCTCCCACAGGGGGCTGTCAGTGCATCCAGAATCTGCGCTCCCACAAGGATTGTGGGCTTACTGGATTTCCTCGGGTTTAACGATCACCCAGTTCTTGTCCGCCGTCACCGACAAACCTTCCTTGGCCTGCGCTGCCGCGTGCTTGGCCATCATGCCGTTGAGCTGGGTCATGTACTTGTCCTTGCGGTTGATCCACAAGTGAATACCGCCCTTGGCCACGTCGACATCGTGGAACAGCATGTAGCCATCACTGGTTGGGGTGTCGCCACCGACCAGAACCGGTTTTTTCCACTCGTCGATATAAGTCAGAATCGCCGCGTGTTTGCCGGCCATCCAGGTTGCCGGGGTCCACAGGTACGGGGTCAGTTCGAGGCCGAGGTTGGCCTTCTCGTCATACTTGCCGGCGGTAATCTGCTTGCGTGCGGTCGTCAGCTCGCCGGTTTCGCGGTTCTTCAGCAACGTGGTCACGCCGATCACGTTCTGCGGTTTGACGTTGTAACCGTACTTCGGATCGGCCGCGACCATGCGCACCAGTTCTTCGGAGGCGGCGGTCATCACGTAAACCTCGATGCCGTTCTCCATCAGCTTGTTGTACAGCTCGGCCTGGCCGGTGAAGACTTTCGGCGGCTGCACATCGATGTTCTTCACTACGTCGCCTTCGTAGTAAGTGGCCGGCACCGGTTTGCCCGACGCCATCAGCTCATCGACGTAGCCCTTGAGTTCCTTGAGAGTGAAGCCGGAGAACACCTGCGCTACCCACGGGTAGCAGACCATGTCGTCGACTTCGCACAGGCGATAGTAGTAACTGAACAGGCTTTCCTTATGGTCGGCGGTGTCCTTGAACGGCATCAGTTTCAGCGAGGGGTCGAGTTTGTCGCGGGTGATCAGGCCCTTGTTTTCCATGAACGGCAGCAAAGACTCTTCAAGGTCGTATCGGTAGCTGGTGTTGTCCATGTCGAACACCGCGTAGTTACCCTTGTTGGCGTTGGCCGCGATCATCGCGTCGAGTGCCTTGGCCTGATCCGCCGGCCAGTGCTTCAGGTCGGTGGCGAATGCGTGAGCGGCCAAGCCCAATCCAAGAACCACAGCGAGCATTTTCGGTGCGAACTTCATCGGCGTTTTCTCCCTGACTGAAAGACATCGACGCTAACAAATAAGTGTGACAGTCCTCGTCTGTCAGCGACCGCTTACGTCTCCTCAACGCCAGTTGCATTGCCGAGAGCGACAAGCGCTTATTCCAAAAACGACGGACAACCTGCGATTTCGGTATTAATTCATTGGAAATCAAACTGTTAGGCTTGCCGGTTCGCAGTTGCCCAAGAATGCGACTGGCACAAGTCTTATCGGAGTCTTCATGAATCTGCCGCTGATCCTCAATCTGCTGGTGTTCCTCGCCCTGCTCTTCGGTCTGGCGCAAACCCGCCACACCACCTGGAGCCTGGCGAAAAAAGTCCTGCTCGCGCTGGTGCTGGGCGTAGCCTTCGGTGTTGCCCTTCACACCGTTTACGGTGCCGGCAACCCGGTACTGAAAGCCTCGATCGGTTGGTTCGATCTGGTCGGCAACGGCTACGTGCAGTTGCTGCAAATGATCGTGATCCCGCTGGTGTTCGCTTCGATCCTCAGCGCGGTTGCGCGTCTGCACAACGCATCGTCGCTGGGCAAGATCAGCTTCCTGACCATCGGCACCCTGCTGTTCACCACCGCGATTGCGGCGCTGATCGGTATCGGCCTGACCAACCTGTTCGGCCTCACCGCCGAAGGCCTGGTCGCCGGCACGCAGGAAATGGCCCGCCTGCAAACCATCCAGACCGACTACGCCGGCAAGGTCGCCGACCTGAATGTGCCGCAGCTGCTGCTGTCGTTCATTCCGCAGAACCCGTTCGCCGACCTGGCCCGCGCCAAGCCGACCTCGATCATCAGCGTGGTGATCTTCGCCGCGTTCCTCGGGGTCGCGGCGCTGCAACTGCTCAAGGATGATGCCGAGAAAGGTCAGAAAGTGATCAACGCCATCGACACCCTGCAAGCCTGGGTGATGCGTCTGGTGCGTCTGGTGATGAAGCTGACCCCGTACGGCGTGCTGGCGCTGATGACCAAAGTGGTCGCCGGTTCCAACCTGCAGGACATCATCAAGCTCGGCAGTTTCGTCGTGGTCTCGTACATCGGCCTGGGCCTGATGTTTGTGGTGCATGGCCTGCTGGTGTCGGCGGCCGGGATCAACCCGCTGCGCTTCTTCCGCAAGATCTGGCCGGTGCTGACGTTCGCGTTCACCAGCCGCTCCAGCGCGGCGAGCATTCCGTTGAGCATCGAAGCGCAGACCCGTCGTCTGGGCATTCCGCAGTCGATCGCCAGTTTCGCCGCCTCGTTCGGTGCGACCATCGGCCAGAACGGTTGCGCCGGTCTGTACCCGGCGATGTTGGCGGTGATGGTTGCGCCAACGGTCGGCATCAACCCGCTGGATCCGCTGTGGATCGCGACACTGGTGGCGATTGTCACTCTGAGCTCGGCCGGTGTGGCCGGGGTCGGTGGCGGCGCGACGTTCGCGGCACTGATCGTGCTGCCGGCGATGGGCTTGCCGGTGTCACTGGTGGCGCTGCTGATTTCGGTTGAGCCGCTGATCGACATGGGTCGTACGGCGTTGAACGTAAGTGGTTCGATCACCGCCGGTGCGATTACCAGCCAAGTGATGCAGCAGACCGATAAAGCACTGCTGGATGCGGATGAGCATGCGGAGCTGGCTCAGGCCTGACAGCAACACAGTCTTGTGGCGAGGGGATTTATCCCCGATGGGCTGCGTAGCAGCCCCAAAGCACGGGGTCGCTGCGCGACCCATCGGGGCGGTGCGACGTTTCGCTAAATCCCCTCACCACAATTCAAGCCTTTTCCCAGACTTCGAAGTTGTACGCGGGCTTATCGACCTCAGCCGGATTCGACACGTTCGACACCAGCTTCCACTGGTTCAGATCGAACTCCGGAAACCACGCATCGCCTTCCGGGCTCAGCGCCACTCGGGTCAGATACAGACGATCGGCCTGCGCCAGCCCTTGCGCATACAACTGCGCGCCGCCAATCAGCATCAACTCATCGACACCCTGCGCTTTCGCCCATTCCTCGGCGCGAACCACCGCGGCTTCCAGCGACGGATACACCTCCGCCCCTTCCAGCAGCAGATCCGGCTGACGGCTGACCACGATGTTCAAGCGGCCCGGCAGCGGACGGCCGAGGGAGTCCCAGGTCTTACGGCCCATGATGATCGGCTTGCCGAGGGTCGTGGCCTTGAAGTATTTGAAGTCCCCCGGCAGGTGCCAGGGCATGCTGTTGTCGACGCCGATCACGCGGTTTTCACCGAGGGCTGCGATCAGGCTGAGGGGGAGTGATTTAGTCATGCCGGCGAGGATACCAGAGCCTCGCTTGACCCGATAAGCGCCACAGCGGTTATGCTCACTGCTCAATCGAGCAACGGAATGGCGCGTGACTGAACTGACTCCACTGCAAAACCTCTGGCTGACTGAAACCATCCGCCTGCGCGAAGAACACGCAGGCCCCCTGGAAGATCTGGAAGCCAATCGACTGGCCCGCGCGGCCGGCGGCGATCTGCCGGGCCGTATTCAGCGCCGCGCCGTGTGGCTGGCCGAGCGCGACGGGCTGAGCGCAGCACTCAAGCACTGGCTGCAAGGCGCGCGTCTGGCGCTGGTGCTGCTGGTGATTTTCGCGCTGCTGAGCGGCGCCGGTCTGGCCTTCGCCGCACTGAGCCAGTCACCGGTGAATGTGTTCTGGGCCTTGGGCAGCCTGCTCGGATTGAACCTGATTCTGCTACTGAGCTGGGCACTGGGGCTGATCTTTGCCGGAGAACACGGCGCCACCCTCGGGCGCTTGTGGCTGTGGCTCAGCGAAAAACTCGCTCGCGATGCCAAAGCCGCGCAACTCGCGCCGGCCCTGCTGCTGATGCTGCAACGCAAAAAACTCAATCGCTGGGCGCTCGGCACATTGGTCAACGGTCTGTGGTTGCTGGCGATGCTCAGCGCCCTGCTGTTGCTGCTGACACTGATGGCGACCCGGCGCTACGGCTTCGTCTGGGAAACCACCATTCTCGGCGCCGACACCTTCATCAACCTGACTCAAGCCCTCGGCGCGCTGCCGGCGCTGCTTGGCTTCAACGTGCCGACCGTGGAGATGATCCGCGCCAGCGGCGGCGCAGCGCTGGATATCGAAAGCGCGCGACAGGCTTGGGCAACCTGGCTGGTCGGCGTGCTGGTGGTCTACGGCGTACTGCCGCGTCTGCTGCTGGCGCTGTTGTGTTTCTGGCGCTGGAGTCACGGCAAAGCCGCGCTGACCCTGGACTTGAACCTGCCCGGTTACGCCCAGTTGCGTGAACGGCTGATGCCGACCAGCGAACGCCTCGGCATCAACGACGCCGCGCCTGCGCAGTTGCATCGGGTCGAAAGCAGCGTCAGCGAACACGCCAGCGACGGCGCTTTGCTGGTCGCCATCGAACTCGACGATCATCGCCCGTGGCCACCAGCCCTGCCGAAAACCGTGAGCAACGCCGGGATTCTCGACAGCCGCGAATCACGGCACAAACTGCTCGAACAGCTCAGCCGTTTCCCTCCGGCGCGCCTGCTGATCGCCTGCGATCCTCGGCGCTCGCCGGATCGCGGCAGCCTCGCGCTGATCGCCGAACTGGCGCGCAACGCCAGCGCCACCCGGGTCTGGCTGCTGCAAGCACCGTCCGGCGAAGCGCTGGACAGTGCCCGTCTCGGCGACTGGCACGTTGCGCTGCAACAACTGGAGTTGCCGTTCGCCGATTGCGCGCCGATGAACTGGCTGGAGAGCGGTCATGACTGATGCCCGGAAAGCGCCGCTGAAACTCGCGGTGGTCGGCCACACCAACGTCGGCAAGACTTCGCTGCTGCGCACCCTGACCCGCGACGTCGGCTTCGGCGAAGTCTCGCACCGGCCGAGCACCACTCGACATGTCGAGGGTGCGCGGTTGTCGGTGGACGGCGAGCCGTTGCTCGATCTCTACGACACGCCGGGGCTGGAAGACGCCATCGCCCTGCTGGATTTCCTTGAGCGTCTGGAGCGCCCCGGCGAACGTCTCGACGGCCCGGCGCGACTGGCGCGGTTTCTCGACGGCAGCGAAGCACGTCAGCGTTTCGAACAGGAGGCGAAAGTCCTGCGACAGCTACTCGCGTCCGACGCCGGTCTGTATGTGATCGACGCCCGCGAACCGGTGCTGGCCAAGTATCGTGACGAACTCGAAGTGCTGGCCAGTTGCGGCAAACCACTGCTGCCGGTGCTGAATTTCGTCAGCAGCGCCAACCATCGCGAACCGGACTGGCGCGAAGCGTTGGCGCGGCTCGGCCTGCATGCGCTGGTGCGCTTCGACAGCGTTGCGCCGCCGGAAGATGGCGAGCGGCGCCTGTACGAAAGCCTTGCGCTGTTGCTGGAAAACGCCCGTCCGCAACTGGAGCGCTTGATCGCCGATCAACAGGCCCAGCGCCTCGCCCGCCAACAAAGTGCGGCGCGTTTGATCGCCGAATTGCTGATCGACTGCGCCGCGTGCCGACGCAGTGTGGTCAGCGAGGCTGAGCAGGAACAGCAAGCGATCAGCGAACTGCGCAAAGCCGTGCGCCAGCGTGAACAGAAATGCGTCGAAGCATTGCTCAAGCTCTATGCGTTTCGCCCGCAAGATGCGGCGGCCAGTGATCTGCCGTTGCTCGATGGGCGTTGGGGCGATGATCTGTTCAACCCGGAAACCCTGAAGCAACTCGGCGTGCGGGTGGGCGGCGGGATTGCGGCCGGTGCCGCTGCCGGGGCTGGCGTGGATCTGCTGGTCGGCGGCATTACCCTCGGTGCGGCGGCATTGGCCGGTGCGATTGCCGGTGGTGCACTGCAAACCGCGCGCAGTTATGGCAGCCGCCTGCTCGGCAAGATCAGGGGCCAGCGGGAGTTGACCGTGGATGACGGGGTGTTGCGGCTGCTGGCGTTGCGTCAGCGCCAACTGTTGCTGGCGCTGGATCAGCGCGGGCATGCGGCGATGGAGGCGGTTCAGGTCGCCACCCCGCAGGACAAGACCTGGCGCGAAGGCAAGTTGCCGGATGCGCTGAGCAAGGCGCGGGCGCATCCGCAGTGGTCTTCGCTCAATCCGCATGCGAAGTTGAATCAGGCGGAGCGGCAGGAGCAGATTGAGTTTCTGGCTGCAGATTTGTAGCGCCTGATCTGGCCTCTTCGCGAGCAGGCTCGCTCCCACATTGGATCGTGGTCAGAACACAAAACCCTGTGGGAGCGAGCCTGCTCGCGAATGGCGCGACTCGGTGACATGGATTACGCAGCCAGCAGCCGCGCCGCTTTCTCCTTCAACACCTGAAGGTCAATCACCGGCACCGCCCTCTCCTTGGCCAGCTCGTCCCACTGGCGCATGCGCAAGCTGACGGCACACAACGGATCCCGCTCAAACACATCCGCCTCAGCCTCGCTCATCACCCCGCCCTGATACTCCAGCGTGCGGCGACTCGCTTCACTCAAGCGCTCGAAATACCCCGGCTCACGCAGCGTCAGATAACGTTTGGCCTGCACGTGATATTCCACCAGTCGGGCCATACGCTCACTAAAACCCGCCTCACGCAAGTAGTCCGCACCCAATCGCTCATGGCTGACCACGCCATAACCGCCCATGCTCTCGGCACCTTCGGCACACAAATGACCGATGTCATGGAAGAACGCTGCCAGCACCACTTCATCATCAAAGCCTTCGGCGATCGCCAGTTCAGCAGCTTGGGACATGTGCTCGATCTGCGACACCGGCTCGCCGATGTAATCACTAGCACCAAAGCGTTCATACAGCGCAAACACCCGGTCAACGACTTGCGCATGCCCCGCCATCACATTTCCTCCAGCCACTGCGCGACATTGCGCTCGGCCAGTGCCGGGCCGACGCTCATGCCGACACCGGTGTGCATCAACGCCACACTCAGCCCCGGGGCCGGGCGCAGCAACGAAAACGGCCCCGGCCCACGGGCACCGTAGACGCCCTGCCAGCGCTCGACCACTTGCACCTTGCAGCCCAGCGTGTGCTCGGCCAGTTCGAGCATCCAGTTGTCCACTTGCTCGGCGTTGAACGGCGACGGATCGCTGCCGTAATGGTGCGAGTCGCCGATGATCAGCTCGCCATACGGCGTCGGACTGATCAGCAGGTGAATGCCGTTGTCGTGCAGGTGCGGTTGTTCGCGCAGGATCTGCGCCTGCACCGCCGCCGCTTCTGGCAAATCGGCGAAGGCGCCGTAGTGCACGCAGCTCAAACCGGTGAGCAAGGCGTGTTGCAGATTCAGCTCGATCTGCGGTTTGGCGCGGAGCATTTGCAGGCGGCATATCTGCGGGTCGAGCGCGGCAATCGGCTCGGCCAGCAGGGTCTGATAATCGTGGCCGGAGCAGACGATGATCTGCTTCGCCGTGAAGCTGCCGGCGGTGCTGTGCAGGCGCGCCGGTTCGACGTCGCGCACCAGCGTATTGAAGTGAAACTCGACGCCGAGGTCGCGGCGCAGATAGTCGATCAACGCCGGAATCGCTTCGCGCGAGTACAGCTGTTGATCGTCCAGGCCGTGCAACGCCGCGCGGTGATGACTGAACTGACCGTGGTACAGATCACGCAGGGCAGCGCCACGCAGCAAGGCGACGTTGTACCCGTGCTCCACGGCGCGGCCGTTGCAGAAAGCTTCGAGCAAGTGTTCTTCGGCTTCGCTGCGGGCGAACAGGTACGAGCCGTTTCGCTTGATCTGCAGACCGGCGAGTTGCGCCCAGCCACCCCAGATCTCGCGGCTGGCCTTGGCCAGTTCAAGCATCGGCCCCGGTGGCTGACCGGTGACCAGCGCCTGACCAAAGTTGCGCACCGAAGCGCCGAGGGGCGTGGCAGTGCGTTCGAAAACGCTGACCTTGAGGCCGCGTTTGGCGGCGGCGTAGGCGTGGGACAGGCCGAGGATGCCGGCGCCGACGATCAGCAGGTCTTTGTGTTGAGTCATGGAGATTTTCCCTGAATGGGAGACCGCCTTCGCGAGCAAGCCCGCTCCCACAGTTTGATCGCATTCCTTCCGGTGGAACTCGGTCGAATGTGGGAGCGGACTTGCTCGCGAAGAGGCCCTGTCAGTCGATAAAGATCTTACTTGGCAACGACTTTCTCGGACTTGCCGTCATAACGCTTGCGCCATTCGGTCAGGATCTCGTCGCGATTCTTCGAGGCCCAGGCAAAGTCGTTCTTGATCAGGCGCTGCTCGTAGTCGGCCGGCAGTTCGGTCTGTGGCTTGGCGATACCCGGCTGCGCAAGAACCGCAAAGTTCTCCTTGTACAGATCCATCGCACCGGCGCTGGCGGAGAAGTCCGCGAGTTTCTTCGCTGCCTCTTCATGCGGCGTGCCTTTGATCACGGCCGTCGCTTCGATCTCCCAGCCCAGGCCTTCTTTCGGCAGGATGATGTCCAGCGGCGCGCCCTGGCGTTTCAGCTGTACGGCCGGGTATTCGAAGGAAATGCCGATCGGGAATTCGCCCGCAGCAGCCAGTTTGCAAGGCTTGGAACCGGAGTGAACATACTGGCCGATGTTCTGGTGCAGACCGTCCATGTAGGCCCAGCCCTGCTTCTCGCCGAAGGTTTGCAGCCAGGCGCTGACGTCGAGGAAACCGGTGCCGGACGACGCCGGGTTAGGCATGACGATCTTGCCCTTGTACTCAGGCTTGGTCAGATCCTGCCAGCTCACTGGTTTGCTCAGGCCCTGCTTCTCGGCTTCGACGGTGTTGAAGCAAATGGTCGCGGCCCACACGTCCATGCCGACCCAGGCTGGCGGGTTGGCAGCATCGCGGTAGTTCGCGCCGATCTTGCCCAGATCCTTCGGTGCGTAGCTTTGCAGCATGCCCTGCTGATCGAGGATCGCCAGGCTCGAAGCGGCCAGGCCCCACACCGCGTCAGCCTGCGGACGGGCCTTTTCGGCCAGCAACTTGGCGGTGATGATCCCGGTGGAATCACGCACCCACTTGATCTCGACGTCCGGGTTGGCCTTCTCGAACGCGGCTTTGTAAGCGGTCAGTTGCTCGGCTTCGAGGGCGGTGTACACCGTCAACTCGGTTTTTGCCGCGAAGGCGTTCAGGCTGAAAGTAGCGAGCACAGCAGCGGCCAGGGCCATAGGCTTGAACATGATCGTTTTCCTGTCGGTGAGTTGAGGCTGTAGGGATAAGTCGTCAATCAGTGACCGGGCGCGGTTTGCCGCCAGGCCTGGGAACGGCGCAGCAAGCCGCGCGAAGCCCACGCCAGCAGCAAGGACACGCCTGCCGAGGTGAACAGAATCAGGGTCGACATCGCCGCCGCGCCGCCGACGTTGCCGGCGTCATCCATGTTCAGCACCGCGACCGCCGCGAGGATGGTGTCGGGGCTGTAGAGGAAGATCGCCGCCGACACCGTGGTCATCGCCGAGACGAACAGGTAGCGCATGATGTCCAGCAGCGCCGGCAGGCAGATCGGCACGGTGACGCGCAGGTAGTGGCGGTACAGCGGTGCCTTGAGCGACAGCGCGGCGGCCTCGAACTCGGCGTCGAGCTGGCGCAGCGCGGTGGTCGCGGTCATTTGTGCGGTGGTCAGATAGTGAGCAATGGTGCAGACGATCAGCAGGGTCATCGTGCCGTACAGCACGTGCAGCGGGTTGCCGCTGAGGTTGAAGAAGAAGACGTAACCCAGACCGAGCACCAGCCCCGGCACTGCCATCGGCACGAAACTGAGCATGCGCAACGTCAGGTTGAGGCCGCGTTGGCTGCGGGTTTTCTCCATCAGGTAAGCGCCAGTGAAGATCAGCACGCTGCCGATCAGCGCCGTGCCCAGCGCCATCTTCAAGCTGTTGCTGTACGCCAGCCAGCCACCGCCGGCGGTCTCGTTGAACTGGTAGTGATTGAGCGACAGCGACAGGTTGTACGGCCAGAACTTCACCAGCGACGAAAACACTGCCATGCCGAACACCAGCAGCAGCGCCGCGCTGATCAACAAAACAATCGCCAGATAGCAGCCATCACGCAATTTCGACGGCGCCGGTTTGAACACCTGGGCGCGGCCGCTCATGGAATCACCGTGACGCCGACGCAACCAGGCATCGACGCCGAAGCTGAACAGCGCCGGCAGCAACAGCACCATGCCGATCAACGCCCCGCGTCCGAATTGTTGCTGACCGACCACGGCTTTGTAGGCTTCCAGCGCCAGCACTTGATAGTCGCCGCCGACCACCACTGGCACACCGAAATCGGTGATGGTCAGGGTGAACACCAAGCAGAACGCGGCGAACACTGCCTGCCGGGTCGCCGGCCAGGTGATGCTGCGAAAGGCTTTCGCCGGACTGGCGCCCATGCTCGACGCCGCATCGAACAGCCGCGCATCGGCCAGCGACAGCGCCGACAGCAGAATCATCAGCGCATGGGGAAAGGTGTAGATCACCTCACCCAGCACAATGCCCCAGAACCCGTAGAGATTGTCCGAGAGCAGCCCGCGCAACATGCCCTGATTGCCGAACAGATAGACCAGTGCGATCCCCGGCAGCATCGACGGCGCCATCAATGGCAGCAGAGAAATTCCGCGCCAGAGGCCCTTGGCCGGAATCATCGTGCGTTGCAGGGCGTAGGCAAACAGGTAGGCCAGCGGTACGACGATGGCCGCGACGCTGAGGGAAACTTTCAGGCTGTTGCCGAGCAGCCAGTGGAAATTCTCGCTGCTGACCAACTCCTTAGCGGCGAGCCAGCCACCGCCCTGCCCGGCCTCACTGCTGAAGCCACGCCAGAAGATCGCCAGCAACGGCAGCAGCACGGCGATACCGAGCAGCAACAGCAGCAGGAGTTTGCCGCCGAGGACGAAGATCCGGTCACCGACCTCGGCCCCGGACACTCGCCGCGCTTGCTTGTGCGGTAGCGGCAGTGCGATGTTCGCGCTCATCAGGCAAACACCTGCAGGCTGCGCGGTGGCAAGGCGACCATGATCTGCTGGGCGCCAAGGCGTGGCATGGCTTCCGGCGCCAGTTCAGCAAGCAGCGCGTGGCCCGGCAATTGGTCGAGTTCGAAGCTCATGCGGCAGCGATTGCCGAGAAAGGTGATCTCACGGACTTTCGCCGGAAACAGGTTTTCTTCGTGCACCAACGGATTGACGCTGATTGCTTCCGGACGGCAGAACAGTCGGCCCGAGGCGCCGCTGACGCTACCATCGGCCAGACGCACATCCATCCCGCCAACCCGGGCGTGACTGGCGCTGCTGCGCTGGAACGGCAGCCAGTTGCCCTGCCCGACAAACTCGGCGACAAACGGCGTGGCCGGGCGGTTGTAGATTTCCTGCGGGGTGGCGTACTGCTCGACCCGGCCGTTGTTCATCACGGCGATGCGGTCGGCCATCAGCATGGCTTCGTCCTGATTGTGGGTGACCATCAGGGTGGTGATGCCGAGGTTGCGCTGCAGTTGGCGCAGTTCGGTGCACAGATGCTCGCGCACTCGGGCGTCCAGCGCCGACATCGGTTCATCAAGCAACAGCAGCGACGGCGCCGGGGCCAGGGCACGAGCCAGGGCAACCCGCTGTTGCTGGCCGCCGGACAACTGGCCCGGGTACTTTTTCTCACTGCCGGTGAGGCCGACCAGTTCCAGCATCTGCCCGACGCGACGGCGTACTTCGTCGCGACCGCTGCCGGCGAGGCCGTAGGCAATGTTCGCTTCGACGGTCAGATTGGGGAACAGCGCGTAGGACTGGAACAGAATGCCGTAATCCCGGGCCTGCGGCGCAAGGTGCGAGACATCGCGATCGCCGAGGTACAACTCGCCGCTGTCCTGCTTCTCCAGCCCGGCGATGCAGCGCAGCAGCGTGGTCTTGCCGCAACCCGAGGGGCCGAGCAGGCACACCAGCTCACCGGCCGCAACATCGAGGGAGACGTTATCCAGTGCGGTGAACGCGCCGAAGCGCTTCTGCACGCCGCGCACTTTCATCGGCGCACCGGGGTTGGTCAGGGCAGTTGCGATTGCAGGATTCATGGACAGACCTCATCAAGCTGATGGGGCCAATCCTAGAGTTGTAATGCGTCCGTCATGTGGCAGTAGGGCAAAAACGGCTGATAGTGGTATTCGGGGATTTGGGTTCAGATTCTGTATTGCCTGGTCTGACGCTTTCGCGAGCAGGCTCGCTCCCACAGGGAACGCATTCCAATGTGGGAGCGAGCCTGCTCGCGAAGAGGCCAGCAAGATAGATGGAGATCTCAGGCCGGGGACATTTCCTGCGCCAGTCCGAGGAACGCCGCCGGCAACCGCGCACCCTTGCGCTCCTTGAGGCAATACAGATACTCGGGAATCTGCGGCGCATTCTCGATGGTCAGCACCCGCAATTGCGGATCGTGCGGGACTTCCTGGCGGGCAATGATGCTGATGCCGATATTGCGCAGCACCGCCTCACGGATCGACTCGCGGCTGCCAATTTCCAGCAGCGGCCCGAAACTGACCCCAGCGCTTTGCAGCAACTCCTCGGTCAAACGGCGGGTGGTCGAACCCGACTCGCGCATCAGCAAGGTATGCCCGGCCAGCGCACTCAACGCCACATGCTCCTGCGCCGCCAGCGGATGGTTGCGATGCACCGCCAGTACCAGTGGATCGCTGCCCAATACCCGGCGAATCAACCGCGCATCCTCAAGCAACTGCGACGACGCGGCGACATCGACCCGGTAATCCTCCAGCGCTTCGAGCACCTGCTGCGAGTTGCCGATCTCCACCGATACTTCCACCTGCGGCAGACGCTCGCGGAAGGTCTTCACCAGATCGAGGATGTAATACGGCGCGGTGGCGGCGATGCGCAGCGTGCCCTGCACCTGACCGCTGTTGCGCAGGAAGAACTCGATGTCCGCCTCTTGCTGCAACAGCGCCTTGACCATCGGCAGCAACCGCGCGCCTTCGTCGCTGACGCTCAGGCGCCGGCCGCCACGGTAGAACAGCTCCACCGAATACTGACTTTCCAGATTACGAATCTGCGTGGTCACGGTGGGTTGGCTCAGGCCGAGCTTTTTCGCCGCCAGCGTAATGCTGCCCAGGCGGGCGACCATATAAAACGCTTTCAGCTCGGCACTCAGCACAACCATCCCTCATCGTTTATTTACGCAGCAGGCGCAAACCGTTGAACACCACCAGCAGGCTCACGCCCATGTCGGCGAACACCGCCATCCACATGGTGGCGAGTCCGGCGAAGGTTACCCCAAGAAAGATAGCCTTGATCACCAGTGCCAAGGCGATGTTCTGTTTCAGGATGCTCGCGGTGTCACGCGACAGGCTGATGAACGCGGGAATTTTGCGCAGATCGTCGTCCATCAGGGCGACATCGGCGGTTTCAATCGCGGTGTCGGTGCCGGCGGCCGCCATGGCGAAACCGATCTCGGCGCGGGCCAGTGCCGGGGCGTCGTTGATGCCGTCGCCAACCATGCCCACCCGATGACCCTGTGCATAAAGCGCTTCGATGGCTTGCAGCTTGTCGGTTGGCAGCAAGTCGCCCTTGGCCTGATCGATGCCGACCTGCGCGGCAATCGCCTGCGCGGTGTGCACGTTGTCACCGGTGAGCATCATGGTTTTCACGCCCAGCGCGTGCAACTGGCGGATCGCTTCGCGGCTGGACTCCTTGACCGTGTCGGCCACGGCGAACAGCGCCAGCGGACCAGAACTGTCGAGCAGCAACACCACGGATTTGCCCTGTTTCTCCAGCGCAAACAGCTTCTCTTCCAGTTGCGGCGAGCACAGGCCCAGCTCCTCGACCAGACGATGGTTGCCCAAGTGATAGGTCTGGCCGTTGACCTGTCCCTTCACGCCACGACCGGCCAGCGCTTCGAAGTTATCCACAGTCAGCACGGCGAGGTTTTTATCCACAGCCGCATTGGCGATGGCCAGCGACACCGGGTGATCGGAGCGCCCGGCCAGTGCGGCGGCGATTGCCGGAGCGCTGGCGTCGGCGGTCGGGTCGAGCGACAGGTAATCGGTCTGCACCGGTTTGCCGTGGGTGATCGTGCCGGTCTTATCCAGCGCCAGATAGTCGAGCTTGAAGCCGCCCTCCAGGTACACGCCACCCTTGACCAGAATGCCTTTGCGCGCCGCTGCCGCGAGGCCGCTGACGATGGTCACCGGGGTGGAAATCACCAGTGCACAGGGACACGCCACCACCAGCAGCACCAGCGCACGGTAGATCCAGTCGAACCACAACGCGCCCATAAACAGCGGCGGAATGATCGAAACCGCCAGCGCCAGCACGAACACCACCGGGGTGTAGATTTTCGAGAACTGATCGACGAAGCGCTGCGTCGGCGCCCGCGCACCCTGAGCCTGCTCGACGGCGTGGATGATCCGCGCCAGGGTCGAGTTGTTCGCCGCCGCAGTCACCGAGTATTCCAGCGAACCGGCCTGGTTGATGGTGCCGGCGAAGACTTTGTCGCCCACGGTTTTCTCCACCGGCAGGCTTTCGCCGGTGATCGGCGCCTGATCGATGGTCGAACTGCCGCTGACCACTTCACCGTCCAGCGCGATGCGCTCGCCGGGTTTTACCCGCACACGGGCGCCGAGTTCGACGCTTTTAACCTCTTGTTCGATCCAGTTGCCGTCGGCTTGCTGCACCGTGGCCTGTTCCGGGGTCATCTGCATCAGGCCGCTGATGGCATTGCGCGCACGATCCAGCGAGCGCGCCTCGATCAACTCGGCCACGGTGAACAGGAACATCACCATCGCCGCTTCCGGCCACTGACCGATGAGGATTGCGCCGGTCACCGCGATGCTCATCAGCGCGTTGATGTTGAGGTTGCGGTTTTTCAGGGCGATCCAGCCCTTTTTATAGGTGGTCAGGCCGCCGCTGAGGATCGAGAGCAGCGCAATGATCGCCACCACCCAGGTTGGCGCAGCGTTGGTGAAATGGATCACTTCGGCCGCCAGCGCGCCGACACCGGACAGCGCCAGGGGCCACCAGTGTTTTTTCACCGGTGCCGGGGTCGGGGCTTCGACGCCCGCCTCCAATGGCTCGGCGTGCATGCCCAGCGAGGTGATCGCCTCGGTGATCGGCGCGGTGTCGCGCAGATTGTGGGTCACGCCGAGCACGCGGTTGATCAGGTTGAACTCCAGCTGCTGCACACCGGCCAGCTTGCCGAGTTTGTTCTGGATCAGCGTCTGCTCGGTCGGGCAGTCCATCGCTTCGATGCGGAAACTGCTCAGGCGGGCGTCAGCGCTGGTCTTTTCGCTCAGTTGCACCAACGCAGGCGCGGCGACTGTCGAGGAGCAGCAAGAATCTTCGTGCGAATGAACCGGTGCCGGTGCTGCGGCTTTCGACCCGCAGCAGGAATCGCCGCCATGTTCGTGCTTATGCACAGGCTGCAATTTATGGCTGTGGCTATGATCGTGCCCGTCGTCGGGCTTGTGGGTGTGCTGGGAATCGCTCATTGGTCGCGTCCATGAAGGTGCCTGTTGCCAAGTTAAGACCCTGTAGCCACTATAGGGTCAAGCACCCTTTTGGAGATTGCCGTCATGAAGATCGGAGAACTGGCCAAACTCACCGACTGCGCCGTGGAAACCATCCGCTATTACGAGCGCGAAAACCTGCTGCCGGAGCCGGCGCGCAGCGACGGTAACTACCGCGTTTACACCCAGGCGCATGCCGAACGCCTGACCTTCATCCGCAACTGTCGCACCCTCGACATGACCCTCGAAGAAATCCGCAGCCTGCTGGCGATGCGTGACAGCCCGCAGGATCAGTGTGAAAGCGTCAATACGCTGATCGACGAGCACATCCAGCATGTGAAAGCGCGGATTGACGGGTTGCTGGCGTTGCAGACACAACTGCTCGACCTGCGCCAACGCTGTGGCGAAGGGCCGGGGGCGGATCAGTGCGGGATCTTGCAGCGGCTGGAGGTGAGTGGCGGGGTTGTGGCGACGGAGGTTGAGCATTCGCATGTCGGCCGCAGTCACGGCCACTGAGGCTTACACAGAACCCAATGTGGGAGCGAGCCTGCTCGCGAAAGCGGTGTATCAGTCGACATCTCTATGACTGACACGCCCTCTTCGCGAGCAGGCTCGCTCCCACAGGGGTTTTGTGCAACGGCTTAGACCGCCATCGGCGCGGTCATTGGCGCGTGGTGCTCATAGCCTTCCAGCGAGAAATCGCTCGGTTCTACCAACTCCAGCCACTCCGGCTGGTACACACCGGTCTTGGCGAACTCCGGCACGCGGTCGGAGATTTTCAGTTTCGGCATGGCGAACGGCTCGCGCTTGAGCTGTTCGTTGAGCATGTCCAGATGATTCTCGTAGACGTGCGCATCACCGATGAAATAGGTGAACCAGCGCGGCGTGTAACCGGTCAGGCGCCCGATCAGGCTGAGCAGCGCAGCGCCTTCGGTGAGGTTGAACGGCGTACCCAGACCCAAGTCGTTGGAGCGGATGTACAGGGTCAGGGAGATCTCTTTGGTCTCGACGTTCGGGTGGAACTGGTACAGCAGATGGCATGGCGGCAGGGCCATTTCATCGAGCTGGGCGACGTTCCAGCCGTGGAACAGGATGCGGCGGCTGCCCGGGTCGTTGATGATCGTGTCGACGCACTGGCGCACCTGATCGATGGCTTTGTACAGCACCACGTAAGCCTGGCCGTCTTCTTCGCCCTGGGCGATCTGCTTGTAGCCGTTGCTCAGTGTCTGTTCGATGGCGGCGGTGTTGCTCAGCGGGATCTGCTTGTACGCCGGCCACTTGCGCCATTGCACGCCGTAGATTTCGCCGAGGTCGTCCTCGCCCTGACGGAACGGGTTGGCCAGCCATTGCGCATTTTCGTTGGCGTTCTGATCCCAGACCTTGCAGCCCAGCGCACGGAATTCCGCGGCGTTGTTCACGCCACGCAGAAAACCGCACATCTCGCCGATGGCCGATTTGAAGGCCATCTTGCGGGTGGTGATCGCCGGAAAGCCTTCCTGCAGATCGAAACGCAGCATCGCACCCGGGAAGCTGATGGTGTTGATGCCGGTGCGATTGGCCTGTTTGGTGCCGTTCTGAATGACGTGCGAGACCAGTTCGAGATATTGCTTCATGAGTTACCTGTGTCCTTTGAGCCCCGGCGTCGCGCGCCGGGGTTCGTAGTTTAAGCGGTCGGCGCGAGCGGCGCTGCCGGCGCACGACGATAGGCCAGCCAGATCAGGAACAGCCCGCCGACGATCATCGGTACGCACAGCACCTGACCCATGGTCAGCCAGTTCCAGGCCAGGTAGCCCAGTTGCGCGTCCGGCACGCGAACGAACTCGACGATGAAACGGAAAATGCCGTAAAAAAGCGCGAACATGCCGGATACCGCCATGGTCGGGCGCGGTTTACGCGAGAACAGCCACAGGATCAGGAACAGCGCCACGCCTTCGAGCGCGAATTGATACAGCTGCGACGGGTGACGCGGCAGTTGCGCCGGATCGCTGAACGGCGGGAACACCATGGCCCACGGCACGTCGGTCGGCTTGCCCCACAACTCGGCATTGATGAAGTTGCCGATTCGCCCGGCACCCAGACCGATCGGCACCATCGGTGCGACGAAGTCCATCAGCTGGAAGAACGACTTGCCATTACGCTTGCCGAACCACAGCGCGGCGAGCATCACCCCGATGAATCCGCCATGGAACGACATGCCGCCCTTCCACACTTCGAAAATCAGCGTCGGGTTGGCGATGTAGGCGCTCAGGTCATAGAACAGCACGTAACCCAGACGTCCACCGACAATCACCCCCATCGACAGCCAGAACACCAGATCGGAGAGCTTCTCCTTGGTCCAGGTCGGGTCGAAACGGTTGAGCCGGCTCGACGCCAGCAGCCATGCGCCGCCGATGCCGACGAGGTACATCAGGCCGTACCAGTGGATTTTCAGCGGACCGATGGCCAGGGCCACCGGGTCGATCTGCGGGTAAGGCAGCATTGCGACTCCTCGTTAGAGTTGAAACCAAAATTCCCGGGCGACGCTGCCACCTCAGGATTAAGCCAGGATTGCGGCCCGTTCTGACCCAGCGGATCAGAGCAGGAAATTCAGGCCCACGCAGAACAGCAAAGCGGCGAACAGCCGTTTCAGCAAGCGCGGCGACAATCTGTGTGCCAGGCGCGCGCCGAGACGGGCGAACACCATGCTGGTCAGGGCAATGCCCAGCAGCGCCGGCAAATAGACAAAACCGAGACTATGCGGCGGCAACAGCGGATCATGCCAGCCCAGAATCATGAAACTTAACGCACTCGCCACAGCAATCGGCAAGCCACAGGCCGACGACGTTGCCACCGCCTGCTGCATCGGCACGCTGCGCCAGGTCAGGAACGGCACGGTCAGCGAACCGCCGCCGATTCCGAAAATCGCCGAGGCCCAGCCGATCACACTGCCGGCCACGGTCAGACCGAGTTTGCCCGGCACCGTTCGACTGGCCTTGGGTTTGACCTCCAGCGCCAGTTGCACGGCAATCACCAAGGCGAACACGCCGATGATCTTCTGCAGGTTCGGCCCGGAAATCGCCTCGGCCGTCAGCGCCCCAAAACCGGCGCCGAGCAGAATACCCACGGTCATCCACATGAAGATCGGCCAGCGCACCGCACCACGTCGATGGTGTTCACGCACGGCGTTGACCGAAGTGAAGATGATGGTCGCCAGCGATGTCCCTACCGCCAGATGCGTGAGGATCGACTGATCGAATCCCTGCAAGGTAAAACTGAACACCAGCACCGGGACAATAATGATCCCGCCGCCCACCCCGAACAGCCCGGCCAGCACGCCCGCACAGGCGCCCAACGCCAGATAGAGCAGAAATTCCATGACCGTCTCCCAGACGCATCCCCAAAACCGGAGCGGCATGGTAACGGATGCATGCCCTTTGGCTCCACTGACGATGGATGCACGGACGCCGACTGCGTAGAGTGAGCAGAAAACACACAAGGACCACCTTATGTGCCTGATCGTTTTCGCCTGGCGCCCGGGCCATGCCCAGCCGCTGATCGTCGCGGCCAACCGTGACGAGTTCTACGCCCGCCCGAGCCTGCCGCTGGCGCCATGGGCCGACGCGCCGCACGTGCATGCCGGGCGCGATCTTGAGGCGGGCGGCACGTGGCTGGGGATTGGTGCCAACGGACGCTTCGCCGCACTGACCAATATCCGCGATCCGCACCAGCCACCAGCGCGCAAATCGCGGGGAGAGCTGGTGGCGCGGTTTCTCGCGGGTGATGCGTCAATTGATGATTATTTGCGCGATGTGGTCGGTCGCTCGCCGGAATACGCCGGGTTCAATCTGCTGCTGGGTAATACCCATGAGCTGTGGCACTTCAATGCGCGGACGTCTGAGCCGGTGATGCTCGAACACGGGGTTTACGGGCTGTCGAATGCCGGGCTGGATACGCCGTGGCCGAAATTGCTCAAGGCCAAGGCTGCATTGAGTGCGGTGCTGGATGATCCGCAGCCTGCGCGACTGCTGGGGTTACTGAGCGATGCGCAGACCGCGCCGTTTAATGAATTGCCGGACACCGGGGTCGGGCTGGCGACTGAATCGTTACTGTCAAGTGTGTTTATTGCCAGTCAAAGTTACGGGACACGGGCGAGTACGGCGTTGATCGTGCAGGCGGACGGCACGCGGCGAATGGTCGAGCGCAGTTTCGGGCCGTATGGCGGGCATTTGGGGGAGGTGGAGGTTCAGGTTTAGCGGTAGCGGGACTGACGCCTTCGCGAGCAAGCCCGCTCCCACATTGGTTCTGTGATCGACACAAATCCCTGTGGGAGCGGGCTTGCTCGCGAAGGGGCCATCAGCCTTTCAGAGGGCCTTGTTGACCGCCGGCGGATTCATCTTCGACAACCCGAGATTCTTCAGCGCCAGTTGCAGCGAGCTGTGGATCACTTGCGGGTTATCGATCTTCATCAGCTCCGCCAGCAGATCCTTGGCCTTGCTCAGGTTGATCTGGCGCAGCATCCACTTCACTTTCGGCAAGTTGGTGGCGTTCATCGACAAGCTGTCGAAGCCCATCGCCATCAACAGCACCGCCGCTGCCGGATCACCGGCCATTTCGCCGCAGATACTCACCGGTTTGCCTTCGGCATGCGCGTCGCGGACCACGGTTTGCAGGGCTTGCAGCACCGCCGGGTGCAGGTAGTCGTAGAGGTCGGCCACTCGCGGGTTGTTGCGGTCGACGGCTAGCAGGTACTGGGTCAGGTCGTTGGAGCCGACCGACAGGAAGTCCACCTGCCGCGCCAGTTCCTTGGTCTGGTACACCGCAGCCGGAATTTCAATCATCACCCCGATTGGCGGCATCGGCACGTCGGTGCCTTCGTCACGCACTTCGCCCCAGGCCCGGTGGATCAGGTGCAGGGCTTCTTCGAGTTCGTGGGTGCCGGAGATCATCGGCAGCAGGATCCGCAGGTTGTTCAGGCCTTCGCTGGCCTTGAGCATCGCGCGGGTCTGCACCAGGAAGATTTCCGGGTGGTCGAGGGTCACGCGAATCCCGCGCCAGCCGAGGAACGGGTTGTCTTCCTTGATCGGGAAGTACGACAGCGACTTGTCGCCGCCGATGTCCAGGCTGCGCATGGTTACCGGTTGCGGGTGGAACGCGGCGAGTTGCTCGCGGTAGATCGCCAGTTGTTCCTTTTCGCTCGGGAAACGCTGGTTGATCATGAACGGCACTTCGGTGCGGTACAGACCGACTCCCTCGGCGCCGCGCTTCTGCGCCCGCGCCACATCGGCCAGCAGACCGGTGTTGACCCACAACGGCATGCGATGGCCATCGAGGGTCACGCACGGCAGATCACGCAGGGTGTCGAGGCCCAGCGCCAGCTGTTTCTCTTCTTCGACCACCTCGGCGAACTGCTTGCGCAGCACATCGCTGGGGTTGGTGTAGACCTCGCCGCGGGTGCCATCGACGATCACCTCGATGCCGTCAACCTTGGCGTACGGCAAGTCAACCAGGCCCATCACCGTCGGAATGCCCATGGCCCGGGCCAGGATCGCGACGTGCGAGTTACCCGAACCGAGGACCGACACCAGACCGACCAATGTGCCTTCCGGCACCTCGCCGAGCATCGCCGGCGTCAGCTCTTCGCTGACCAGAATGGTTTTTTCCGGGTAGACCAGATTCTGCTGACGCTCTTCCTGCAGGTAGGCCAGCAGGCGCCGACCGAGGTCTTTGACGTCCGACGCACGCTCGCGCAGGTAGGCGTCGTCCATCAGTTCGAAACGGTTGACGTGCTCAGTGACCACCTGACGCAGCGCGCCCTGGGCCCACTGGCCGGTCTTGATCACGGTGGTGATTTCGCTGCCCAGCGAGGCATCGTCAAGCATCATCAGGTAGACGTCGAACAGCGCACGCTCTTCCGGGCGCAGCTGGGTCGCAAGCTTGGCGGACAACGCGCGCATGTCGGCGCGCACGCCTTCGATGGCGGTCTTGAACAGCGCCAGCTCGGCGTCGATGTCAGTGATGTGCTTGTCCGGCACCACGTCCAGATCCGCCGGCGGCAGCATCACCACCGCAGTACCGACGGCGGCACCCGGCGAACCCGGTACGCCGACGAACTTGGCTTCCTGAATGCCCTTGCCCTGACGGCCCAGGCCACGGATCGACCCGGTGGCCTCGGCGTGGGCGATTACGCCGGCGAGCTGCGCGCTCATGGTCACGAGGAAGGCTTCTTCACCTTCATCGAACTGGCGGCGTTCTTTCTGCTGGATGACCAACACGCCGACGACGCGGCGGTGGTGAATGATCGGCGCCCCGAGGAACGAGGCGTAGCGCTCCTCGCCGGTCTCGGCGAAGTAACGGTAGCGCGGGTGATCCGCGGCGTTTTCGAGGTTCAGGGGTTCTTCACGCGTGCCGACCAGACCCACCAGACCTTCGTTGGGTGCCATGCTGACCTTGCCGATCGAGCGCTTGTTCAAGCCCTCGGTGGCCATCAGGACGAAGCGGTTGGTCTCGGGATCAAGCAGGTAGACCGAGCAGACCTGGCTGCCCATGGCCTCTTTGACGCGCAACACAATAATCCCCAACGCCGCCTTGAGATCCTTGGCGGAGTTAACTTCCTGGACGATCTTGCGCAGCGTATTGAGCATGGCTCGGGGTCGAACTCCGTCGTCAGTCGCGCGCTAAAAGGCGCGGGGCAAGCTCTTTGAGGGCGCGTCGATACACCTCGCGCTTGAATGTCACCACCTGGCCCAACGGATACCAATAACTGACCCAGCGCCAGCCATCGAACTCCGGTTTACCGGTCAAATCCATCCGCACCCGCTGCTCGTTGGAGATCAGGCGCAGGAGAAACCATTTCTGTTTCTGGCCGATGCACAGCGGTTGGCTGTGGGTACGCACCAGACGTTGCGGCAAACGATAGCGCAACCAGCCCCGGGTACAGGCCAGTATTTCAACATCTTCACGTTCCAGGCCAACTTCTTCGTTCAGCTCGCGGTACAAGGCGTCTTCCGGCGTCTCCTCGGGATTGATTCCCCCTTGTGGAAACTGCCAGGCATCTTGATTGATACGGCGAGCCCATAGCACCTGGCCGGCGTCATTCGTCAGAATGATCCCGACATTGGGGCGGAAACCATCGGGGTCGATCACGGCAACAACCTCGCAAACGCATGTCGCCGCATTGTTCCACAAAGCTTGATAAGGCGGCAACGAAGGTTCCTACCTTATGTGCACTCTTGTGAAAAGACCGTATTCTTGTCGCCTTTTTACTGACTTTTCAGCGGGTAACTGCAATGCGCCTGGCTCTATTCGATTTGGACAACACCCTTCTGGGCGGCGACAGCGATCACGCCTGGGGCGACTATCTGTGCGAACGCGGCTTCCTCGACCCGGTTGCATACAAGCAGCGCAACGACGAGTTCTACCAGGATTACCTGGCCGGCCAACTGGATAACGCCGCGTACCTGAACTTCTGCCTGGAAATCCTCGGCCGCACCGAAATGGCCGTGCTTGAACAGTGGCACAACGACTACATGCGCGACTGCATCGAGCCGATCGTGCTGCCCAAGGCGCTGGAACTGCTCAAACAGCACCGCGACGCCGGCGACAAACTGGTGATCATCACCGCCACCAACCGCTTCGTCACCGCGCCGATTGCGGTGCGCCTGGGCGTCGAAACCCTGATCGCCACCGAGTGCGAGATGGTCGATGGCCGCTACACCGGGCGCAGCACCGACATTCCGTGCTTCCGCGAAGGCAAGGTGACGCGCCTGAATCGCTGGCTGGAGGAAACCGGGCATTCGCTGGATGACAGCTATTTCTACAGCGACTCGATGAATGACCTGCCGCTGCTGGAGCAGGTGGCGAACCCGGTGGCGGTGGATCCAGATCCGAATCTGCGCGCCGAGGCCGAGAAGCGGGGCTGGCCGGTGATTTCGTTGCGCGGCTGATTACGCCTTCGCGAGCAGGCTCGCTCCCACAGGGGATGGTGTTCACAACACAAATCCAATGTGGGAGGGGGCTTGCTCCCGAATGGGCTCGACGCGGTCTCAAGCCTTAAACAGGCTTGGCGCCCATCAACCCGGCAATGGCGATAAAGCAGACAAAGCTGAATAACGCCAAGGCAAAAGTGAACCTGCCAACGCCGCCCGGCGCCTTGCGCAAGCGATTCAACCGCACCAGCAACCAGAACCACGCCAGCGCCGCCACGGTGTACAGCACGCTGGAAGCCAGCAGCCAGGTCTGCCCCAGCGGCCACCCCACCAGATGCACCATGCCCCAGCCGGTAAACGGCATGCTCAGCAACGCCAGGCCCATCAACAGCCAGATGAACACCCGTGGCCGTTGCAAGGTGCGGCTGCCAGCCGTTGCATCACCTTTGCGGCGCGCCAGAAAAACCCAGACTCCCAACCCGAGCGCACCAGCCAGCAATACTACAGTGGCGACCATGTGCGCGGCTTTCAGGGCAGTTAACGTTTCCATTGTTCGATTTCCTCAGGGCCTGCCCATCAGCGTAGCCGCTCAGCCAAGAAACAGCTGATAGGCCGGGTTCTCGCTTTCATCCCAGTACGGGTAGCCGATTTCTTCAAGTGCCGCCGGCACCAGATGACGCTCGTCATGCGGTACTTGCAGGCCTGCGACGACACGACCATCCGCCGCGCCATGATTGCGATAGTGGAACATCGAGATGTTCCAGCGCCCGCCGAGCTTGTTGAGAAAGTTGAACAGCGCGCCCGGACGTTCCGGGAATTCGAAGCGAAACACCACTTCGTCGATCACGTGCGCCGCGTGGCCGCCGACCATGTGGCGGATGTGCAACTTGGCCAATTCGTTATCGGTCAGGTCGAGTACCGGGAAGCCCTGCTCGGTCAGGCTCGCCAGCAGTGCGCTGCGCGGGTCGTTTTCCGGGTGAGTCTGCACGCCGACGAAGATGTGCGCTTCGCTGCCGGTGTTGTAGCGGTAGTTGAATTCGGTGATCTGGCGCTTGCCGATCGCTTCGCAAAACGCCTTGAAGCTGCCGGCCTGCTCCGGGATGGTCACGGCGATGATCGCTTCGCGACCCTCGCCCAGCTCGGCTCGCTCGGCGACGTGGCGCAGGCGATCGAAGTTGACGTTGGCCCCGGAGTCGATGGCGACGAAGGTCTGGCCACTGACGCCGCGCAACTCGACGTACTTCTTGATCCCGGCCACGCCCAAGGCGCCGGCAGGTTCGGTGATCGAGCGGGTATCGTCGTAAATATCCTTGATGGCCGCGCAGATCTCGTCGGTGCTGACGGTGATCACTTCGTCGACGTAATCCTTGCAGATGTCGAAGGTGTGCTGGCCGATCTGCGCCACGGCCACGCCGTCGGCGAAGATGCCTACGGTCGGCAGCACCACGCGCTCGCCGGCGGCCATGGCCGCTTGCAGGCAGTTGGAGTCGTCCGGCTCGACGCCGATGACCTTGATGTCCGGACGCAGGTATTTCACGTACGCCGCAATACCGGCGATCAGACCGCCGCCGCCGACCGGCACGAAGATCGCGTCCAGCGGTTGCGGGTGCTGGCGCAGAATTTCCATCGCCACGGTGCCCTGCCCGGCAATGGTGTGCGGATCGTCGTACGGGTGGATGTAGACGTAGCCCTTTTCATCGACCAGCTTCAGCGAGTAGGCCAGTGCTTCCGGGAACGAATCACCGTGCAGCACGACTTTGCCGCCACGCGAACGCACGCCTTCGACCTTGATCTCCGGAGTAGTCTTGGGCATCACGATGGTCGCTTTCACACCCAGCACTTTCGCCGCCAGCGCCAGACCCTGCGCATGGTTGCCCGCCGACGCAGTGACCACGCCACGGGCGCGCTCTTCGTCAGTCAACTGGGTCAACTTGTTGTAGGCGCCGCGAATCTTGAACGAGAACACCGGCTGCAAGTCTTCACGCTTGAGCCAAATGTCATTGCCCAGCCGCTCGGAGAGCTGGCGAGCGTTCTGCAGCGGGGTTTCTACGGCAACGTCATAAACGCGCGAGGTGAGGATCTTTTTGACGTACTGTTCGAGCATCGGAAAGCATCACTGGCGATTGGGCGGGACCGACGAGTCTAACCCGGCTTTTGCCCGTGCGACCACACGAATCAGGAGGTTTTAGCCCGGCTTGCGGCTATAATGCCGGCCTTTCCGCACTCACCTTGCCCGCTTCCGGAGCCCGCATGACCCAGGATCAACTCAAACAGGCAGTGGCTCAGGCCGCCGTCGACTTCATCCTTCCGAAACTCGACGACAAGAGCATCGTCGGGGTCGGCACCGGCTCCACCGCCAACTGCTTCATCGATGCACTGGCCCAGCACAAGGGCGCATTCGATGGCGCGGTTGCCAGCTCCGAAGCCACTGCGGCGCGCCTCAAGGGCCACGGGATTCCGGTGTATGAGCTGAACACCGTCAGCGACCTGGAGTTCTACGTCGACGGCGCCGACGAGAGCGACGCGCACCTGAACCTGATCAAGGGTGGCGGCGCCGCCCTGACTCGCGAGAAGATCGTCGCGGCCGTGGCCAAGACCTTCATCTGCATCGCCGACGCCAGCAAACTGGTGCCGGTGCTGGGCGAGTTCCCGCTGCCGGTGGAAGTGATCCCGATGGCTCGCAGCCACGTCGCCCGCCAACTGGTGAAACTGGGCGGCGACCCGGTGTACCGCGAAGGCGTGCTGACCGACAACGGCAACATCATCCTCGACGTGTTCAACCTGCAGATCACCAACCCGGTGGAGCTGGAAGCGCAGATCAATGCGATCGTCGGCGTGGTCACCAATGGCCTGTTCGCGGCGCGTCCGGCGGATCTGCTGTTGTTGGGTACCAGCGAAGGTGTGAAGACGCTGAAGGCTGAGTAAGCCGAGACTGCCCACACTCTTGCAGGCAAATGCATTACCCCCTGTGGGAGCGGGCTTGCTCGCGAATGCGGTGTGTCAGATACATTAATTTGTCTGATACACCGCATTCGCGAGCAAGCCCGCTCCCACATTTGGTTTTTTGGGTGTCAGTCAGTTTTGCGCAGGCTTTTTGAAGACGTAGAACAAGTTCGGCTCACTCACCAGATACAACGTCCCGTCGTCATCCATCGCAATGCCTTCGGCTTGCGGCACCCTCTTCTGCAAACCCTGCCGCCCCTTGTTCAGCGACAAGGTACTCAGCGGCCGCCCGTCCACGTCCAGTTCCAGAATCAGTCCCGACTCGTCGGACAGCGCCAGCAAATGGCCGCTGCGCTCGTCGTATTGCAGGCTCGACAGATCGCGCACGAACATCCCGGCATCGCGCTTGGGGTTGTTGATCACGTGTACCGCGTAGGATTTTTCCGGGTTGAAGTGCGGAAAACCGTGCACCTCATAAATCAGCATCGGGTCACGCTCCTTGGCGACGAACAGGCGCTTGCCCACTGAGTCGTACGCGAGGCCTTCGAAGCCCTTGTTGCCACTCATGTGCACGCCGAGGGTCATCTGTTCGGCGTCCGCCGCATCAAGGAACGTGGTGTCCCGCTCCAGATGCACCTTGATCAGGCGTTGCTGGCGCTCGTCGGTGATCACATAGGTGTCGGCGCTGATGAACTCCACCGCTTCAGGATCGCCGAAGCCGATCAGCGCGATGCGCCGCAGGATTTTGCCTTCGAGCGACAACTCGACCAGCTCGGCATTCTTGTTGGTCACGGTGAACAGGCTTTTGCGCACCGGATCGTAGGTCAGCGCCGAGACATCGTCGTTCAGGCCGTCGATGACCCTGGCTTCGACTTCGACTCGGTATTGATCCAGACCAATGGCCTCGCTGCTCAACGGCTGCCACAAGGTATGCAGATTGAACCAGGCGCGCTCGAACAGGCGCAGGTATTGGCCGATCGCGATCAACACGATCAGGACAAAAACCGACAGGATGATAAACAGGGGCTTGGGGCGGGCAAGTCGACGCATTCAGGCAGGCTCGGGATCAAAACAGGCGGATGAAATATCACGCCTGTCTGAACTGAAGCTTAATGGCCACTTGCCTCAGGCCACAAGACAACCCTGCGGCAGCTCCTACATGAGGATTAGTGAAAGGTGGTTATTTCTGCTTTTCGAAGCGATAGAACAGGTTCGGCTCACTGACCATGTACAGCGTACCGGCGTCGTCCATGGTCACGCCTTCGGCGCGGGGGATGGTGTCCTTCAAACCATTGAAGCCGCCGAGCAGGGTCATGAAGCTGACCTGCTCACCCTTCTCGTCCAGCTCCAACAACAGATGCGAATCGGCAGACAGCACCAGGGTGTGGCCGGTACGCGGGTCGATCGCCAGCGCCGACAGGTTGCGGATATCCAGTTCATCGCTGGCCAGCTTCTGCTTGTCGCCCTTGAGGATCTGGCTGCCGTCGCTCTTCCAGGTGAACAACGCCGGCGGCCGCTCTTCGCCCAGCAGCAACTGTTGGTTGTGCGGATCCCAGGTGATTGCTTCGAATGCCTTGTTCTGGTTTTTCGACGGACCGAGATCGTATTTCGGGAAGTCGGCGATATTCAGCTCGCGGGTGTTGGCATCGACCTTGACGATGGTCAGCAGGTGTTCGCGCTCATCAACAATCGCCATCAGGCCGTTTTCCATCACGGTCACGCCCTCCGGATTGCTCCAGCCCACCAGCGGCATCTTGCGCAGCACATCACCCTGCAGGGTCAGTTCGACCAGAAACGGATTCTTGCCCATCACTGAAAACAGGGTTTTGGTCTGCGGGTTGTAGGACAGGTCCGAGGCCTCGTCCTTCTCCATACCCGGCAGCAGCTTGCCATCGATCACCGCCCGATAGTCCGGCAGCCAGATACTCGCCTTTTGCTCGGTCTGGCTCTCGAAGCGCTCGCGCAGCCACAGCAGGCCACGGTCGTCCCAGTGCATGGCAAACGCCAGGCCATACGCGGCGGCAAGCACCAGCAACAGCCAGACATACCAGCGCAGGGCGAAACGTGAGCGACGAGGAGGATTGAGCTGAGTGTGAGCTGACATCAGGGACGCGTTCCGAAAATTCAGGCTAAGGGTAATAGCACAAAGAGGCCGGCTCAGACGCCAGAATGCGAGGAATTATCCGGACAGGATGTGAAAAAAACGGCAAATGGCGGGATTGGCGTGTGCCGCCAACCTTCTTCAGGACACCACAAAGCGATGTGGGAGCGAGCACTGTGGTGAGGGGATTTATCCCCGATGGGCTGCGAAGCGGCCCCAAAAACTGGGACTGCTGCGCAGGCCATCGGGGATAAATCCCCTCACCACAACAGGCTCGCTGCCACAGGGTGTTACGGTTTCGCGGTTAGCGAACGCTGCTGCTGAAGCTGCTCGCGCCAACCAGTTCCAACACGATGTCGTCACCGACATTCAGCGGGCCGACGCCCACTGGCGTGCCGGTGAGGATCACGTCGCCGGCCTGCAGCGAGAAGCAGCCGGCCATGTGCTGGATCATCGGCACGATCGGGTTGAGCATCGCGCTGCTGTTGCCGTCCTGGCGTACTTCACCGTTGATGGTCAGACGAATGCCGATGTCGGTCAGGTCAGGGAAAGTGCTGCCGACCACGAACGGGGCAATCACCGCCGCGCCGTCGAACGACTTGGCGATTTCCCACGGCAGGCCCTTGGACTTGAGCTCGGCCTGTTTGTCGCGCAGGGTCAGGTCCAGCGCCGGAGCGAAACCGGAGATCGCGTCGAGCACTTCTTCACGGCTCGGCTTGGTCGACAGCGGCTTGCCGATCAACACGGCGATTTCCGCTTCGTAGTGCACCGAACCGCGCTCGGTCGGAATGCTGAACCCGCCTTCCAGCGGCACCACGCAACTGCCCGGCTTGATGAACAGCAACGGCTCGGTAGGCACCGGGTTGTCCAGTTCCTTGGCGTGTTCGGCATAATTACGGCCAATGCACACCACTTTCCCGATCGGGAAGTGAATGCGCGTGCCGTCGACGTACTGGTGCTGATAGCTCATTTACCGACTCCTGCCTTCATTGATTCATCAGGGATTGCCAATCAAACCGCGAAGATCTTGCCCGGGTTCATGATGCCGTTCGGGTCGAACACCGCTTTGACCGCTTTCATGTACTCGATTTCGACCGGCGAACGGCTGTACGTCAAGTAGTCGCGCTTGGTCATGCCGACGCCGTGCTCGGCGGAAATCGAACCGTTGTACTTCTCGACGGTTTCGAACACCCACTTGTTGACGGTCGCGCACTTGGCGAAGAACTCGTCCTTGCTCAGGTTATCCGGCTTGAGAATGTTCAAATGCAGGTTGCCGTCGCCGATGTGGCCGAACCAGACGATTTCGAAGTCCGGGTAGTACTCGCCGACGATCGCGTCGATTTCCTGCAGGAATGCCGGGACTTTCGACACGGTGACCGAGATGTCGTTCTTGTACGGCGTCCAGTGCGAGATGGTCTCGGAGATGTACTCGCGCAGCTTCCACAGGTTCTGCAGCTGGGTTTCGCTCTGGCTCATCACACCGTCCAGCACCCAGCCTTGCTCGACACAGTGTTCGAAGGTTTCCAGCGCCGTGTTGGCCACTGCTTCGCTGGTCGCTTCGAATTCCAGCAGCGCGTAGAACGGGCAGTCGGTTTCGAACGGCGCCGGTACGTCGCCACGCCCCAGCACTTTGGCCAATGCCTTGTCGGAGAAGAATTCGAACGCGGTCAGATCAAGCTTGCCCTGGAAGGCGTGCAGCACCGGCATGATCGAGTCGAAGTCGGCGGTGCCGAGGACCATCGCAGTGAGGTTTTTCGGCGCGCGATCCAGACGCATGGTCGCTTCGACCACAAAGCCGAGGGTGCCTTCGGCGCCGATGAACAACTGGCGCAAATCGTAGCCGGTGGCGTTCTTGATCAGGTCTTTGTTCAGCTCCAGCACATCGCCCTTGCCGGTAACCACTTTCAGGCCGGCGACCCAGTTACGGGTCATGCCGTAGCGAATCACCTTGATCCCGCCAGCATTGGTGCCGATATTGCCGCCAATCTGGCTCGAACCAGCGGAGGCGAAGTCCACCGGGTAATACAAGCCGTTCTCTTCGGCGACGTTCTGCAGGTGCTCGGTGACCACGCCCGGCTGACACACGGCGGTGCGGTCAGTGAGGTTCACGTCGAGAATCTGGTTCATGTAGTCGAACGACACCACCACTTCGCCATTCGCGGCGACGGCGGCGGCGGACAGCCCGGTGCGCCCGCCCGACGGCACCAGCGCCACCTTATGGGTGTTGGCCCAACGGACAATGGCCTGCACCTGTTCGATGGTCTTGGGAAACACGATGGCGCTTGGCGCGGGCGCGAAGTGCTTGGTCCAATCCTTGCCGTACGCATTCAGGGAGTCGGCGTCGGTCAGGACCTTGCCAGGCTCGACCAGGGTCTTCAGTTCATCAATCAGGGCAGGATTGGTCATCGACAGAACTCTCGAACAATTCATGGTCATCCTGAGAACGCTTCACGTCGCAGGAATGAGTGATTAGCGGGGCGGCTATGCTAGCATACCGACCCCGCAGGCCAGTGCCCAAGGCCAGTTCTGCGGTGACGGCTTTCTTGTCGTCCAGGTCAATGTCTGTTGACCATTTCCTGCCATTTTTCTCCGGGATACAGGTTTACGCAGATGAGCAAGACTTCTCTCGATAAGAGCAAGATCAAGTTCCTTCTTCTCGAAGGCGTCCACCAATCGGCTGTCGACGTCCTCAAGGCGGCGGGCTACACCAGCATCGAATACCTGACAGGCTCCTTGCCGGAAGCCGAGCTCAAGGAAAAGATCGCTGACGCTCACTTCATCGGCATTCGTTCGCGCACCCAACTGACCGAAGAGATCTTCGATCACGCGAAGAAGCTGGTCGCGGTCGGCTGTTTCTGCATCGGCACCAACCAGGTTGACCTGAGTGCTGCCCGCGAGCGCGGTATCGCCGTGTTCAACGCGCCGTACTCCAACACCCGCTCCGTCGCGGAACTGGTGCTGGCCGAAGCGATCCTGCTGCTGCGCGGCATCCCTGAGAAAAACGCTTCCTGCCACCGTGGCGGCTGGATCAAGTCCGCAGCCAACTCCTTCGAGATCCGTGGCAAGAAACTCGGCATCGTCGGCTACGGCTCGATCGGTACTCAGCTGTCGGTTCTGGCGGAAGGCTTAGGGATGCAGGTGTTCTTCTACGACACCGTGACCAAGCTGCCGCTGGGCAACGCCACTCAGGTCGGCAACCTGCACGAGCTGCTGGGCATGTCCGACATCGTCACCCTGCACGTTCCGGAAACCGCTGCGACCCAGTGGATGATCGGCGAGAAGGAAATCCGCGCCATCAAGAAGGGCGGCATCCTGATCAACGCCGCGCGCGGCACCGTGGTCGAGCTGGACGCCCTGGCGGACGCGATCAAGGACAAGCACCTGATCGGCGCGGCCATCGACGTGTTCCCGGTGGAGCCTCGCTCCAACGACGAAGAGTTCGAAAGCCCGCTGCGTGGCCTGGACAACGTGATCCTGACCCCGCACATCGGTGGTTCGACTGCCGAAGCACAAGCCAACATCGGTCTGGAAGTGGCGGAAAAACTGGTCAAGTACAGCGACAACGGTACTTCGGTGTCGTCGGTAAACTTCCCGGAAGTGGCCCTGCCGGCCCACCCTGGCAAGCACCGCCTGCTGCACATCCACGAGAACATCCCGGGTGTGATGAGCGAGATCAACAAGGTCTTCGCCGAAAACGGTATCAACATCTCCGGTCAGTTCCTGCAGACCAACGAGAAAGTCGGTTACGTGGTGATCGACGTCGACGCCGAGTACTCGGAGCTGGCGCAAGAGAAACTGCAACACGTCAACGGCACCATCCGTAGCCGCGTGTTGTTCTGATCCGACGCTGAGCGACAAAAAAAGGGAGCCTTCGGGCTCCCTTTTTCATGCGTGCGAAAACGTCATTCGACGTTGACGGTGATCTTTTTCGACACGATCGGCGGATCGAACGCCATGTGGCCGCTGTCGCCCAGCTCCAGTTGCAAGGTGTGCTTGCCCGGGGCCAGTTTGATTGTGGCCTCGGTTTGCGCCTTGCCGAAGTGCATATGGTTGGCGTCGGTCGGCACGACGGAACCGGCCGGAACGATTTCCTTGGCATCAATCAGCAGGTGATGGTGCCCGGTGTTCTTGGTGACGTCACCGGCGGGTGCCAGCGCAACGTCCTTGACCCCGAACTTGACCTTGAACTCCTGAGAAACCGTGGCCCCGTCTTCGGGAGAAACGATGAACACTTCGGCGCCCTTGGGTGCCGGGGTCGCTGCACTGGCCAGCACTGAAACACCCATCAACAGGCCAGCCAAGGCTGCTCGTGACATAAACGTTTTCATTCTCTTCTCCAGTTTTTCCGTAAAATCCGCGCGGTCATGACAACTTCATGACCATTCGTTGTCGAAGGCACTCGACAACCATAGCAAAGCGAGCCTGACTCAGAGCATCGCAATAATGATTTCAAAGGAGTGACCATGCGCTTTCTGCCTGGCCTGATCTGCCTGCTACCCCTTCTGAGCCCTCTGGCTCACGCCGAACTGATTGATGACGTCAACGACCGTGGCGAGTTGCGCATTGCCCTTGAGGCTAATACACCGCCCTTCAATTTCAAGGATGGCGACACACTCACGGGGTTCGAGGTCGAGCTTGGGCAACTGCTGGCCAACGAGCTGGATGTGCGCGCCGACTTCATCGTCACCGACGAAGCCGACCTGCTCCAGGGCGTTGAAAGCGGCAAGTACGACGTTGCGCTCAACCACATAGCACTGACACCTGAACTCAAGGATCGTTTCGACGTCAGCGAGCCTTACGGCAAGGTCGATTCGCAGCTGCTGGCGAAGAAGGATGAGCAGCCTCGACCGATGGTGCTGGTACAGGCGCTGACCGAGGAGAAGCCGAAGACGGCGGTGCCGGTGGAGTTGGCGATTCCGTTTCAGAAGGGTAATCCGGCGTTTCAGGCCAGTCTTGCGAGCGCGATGGAGCGGATCAAGGCAGATGGACGCTTGGCGGCATTGTCGCAAAAGTGGTTCACCGAACCCAAATGAACACATAAACCCTGTGGGAGGGGGCTTGCTCCCACTTGGGCTTTGTGGGGGGCTTTCAGTCGAGCTGGGTCAGGGCCACTGCGGCTTCAGGCAGTTCGAGCTCGCTGAAGACCTGCACACCATGGCGCTTGAGCAATGCTGCCGTCACGCCTTCGCCAGAGACTTTGACGCCACTGAACGTCCCGTCATAGGTCAGCAAATTCCCGCAAGAAGGACTGTTGGCCTTGAGCACCGCCACGCGGATGCCGTGCTTTTGCACCAGCGCCAGCGCTTGCCGCGCACCATCGAGAAACTGCGCGCTGACGTCCTCGCCCTCGCTGGTGATCACCGCCGCCTGGCCATCGAGCACTTCGGCGCCCTGCCCGCCGGGGATTTCCGCCGCAGCACGCGGGGTTGGCAAACCGCCAGCTACCTCTGGACACAGCGGTACCACGCGGCCCTCGGCGATCCACTGTTCGAGCAGATCGAACGGCCCGCTGGCCCCGCCGTCGTAACGCACGTGGTGGCCCAACAGGCAGCGGCTGACCAGAATCTTCTGCATATCAGAACGGCTCGTTGCCACGGCGGCGGAACCAGCCGGTCAGCGACAGGCGTTCGCGGTGCGCCGGCAGCACTTCATGCGGCACCTCACCGGAGAGGAACACCACCAGACAGCCGCCGGTGGGTTGCACGTCGTGGACCCGGTCTTCGTCCAGATACATGCGCAACTGACCGCCGTCTTCCGGCAGCCACGCGTCATTGAGATAGACCACCGCCGAAACCATGCGCCGGTCATCGTCGCGAAAACGGTCGACGTGCTTGCGGTAAAACGCGCCCGGCGGATACAGGGCGAAGTGGCACTCGAAATCCTCGAGCCCGAGGAACAGCCCGCGATTGAGCGCCTCGCGCAGGCTGTCCATCAGGTTCAGATAACGGTCGCTGGCCTCGGCCTGGCCCGGGTCGATCCACTGGATGTGGTCGCCACGAATACCCTCGCGAATCTCCGAAAACGGCCCACGGCCTACCGCTGCCGGCGCCAGCTCACCCTCGGCCTCACGTTTGCGGCACTCGGCCGCCAGCTCGCGGGTCAAACCTGCGGGCAGGAAAATGTTCTGCTGCGACCAGCCGTGTTCGGCCAGGTCGTCGACGATGCGTAACAGCAGCGGGTGTTCAGAGGATATTTGCATGGCGCGCATAGTATGTCGGCGGCAAGAAATCCGACAGAGCCACGCAGCGGCTTGCTACGAATTCTCGACAAGTACCGGCACCGCACGGAGAATAGTCCGCTGCTGACAGGAGTCCCTATGCGCCGTTTGCTTTTTTCACTGTTGATGTTCTGCGTTTTGCCCGCCTGGGCGGACGGCCACGATCAGTTGTACAAGATCGCCGGCTGGCCAGATCAACGTGCGCATTTCAATGATGCCCTGAGTGCCGCGCAGCAGCGCTACCAGAACAACCTGCCGCCGGCGGTGTTTCAAGCCCTGGTCAACAACAGCAACCAGCGCTTCGCCCCCCAGGCGATGGATCAGCGTGCCGAAGCGCAACTGCGCCAGCACCTTGCCGATCCACAACCGGCGCTGACTTTCTTCCAGTCACCGCTGGGCAAGAAAATCGTCGCCGCTGAATTACTCGCCACCCGTCGCGATCAACTGGCGAAGAACGCCAAGGGCCTGCCGAAGATGCAGGCCAGCGACAGCCGCCTGCTGATCATCGGCCATCTGGCCCAGGCCCTGCCCGCCCGCGAGGCCGGCGCGGAAGTCAGCCTGGCGATTGCCGGGGTGGCGGCGGACAGTTTGAGCTCGATGATCCCCGGCCTGCTCGGCGGCGGTCAGGCGCAAGGCATGCTGAACGGTCAGCGCCAGCGTCTGATGGAGCAGATCGGCGCCGATTTGAACAACACGCTGCTCTACGTTTATCGCGATCTGTCGGATGACGAACTGGAGCAGTTCGCGACCTTCGCCGAGTCCAGCGAGGGCAAGGCGTATTACCAGGCGGCGCTGGCGGCGATTCGGGCGGGGTTGGCGGTGGGGCAAAGCGCCTCGAACCACAGCCAGTAATCTTTATCGCCTTTCAGACCGCCATCGCGAGCAGGCTCACTCCTACAGGAGACCGCGATCAATTGTAGGAGTGAGCCTGCTCGCGATAAGGCCCTCGAAGACGCTAGAGATTCCGCCCCCTGATCCGCTTGTTCAGAAACTCGAAATACTCCTCGCGCATTTCCAGCGTCTCGTTCGCCAGATGATGCCGCGCCTGCGGCAGCAGCAGAATCTGCGGCCGGTCGAACTTCCACTTCAGCACCTGCAAGTTGTGCTGCCAATCCACGGTCATGTCCGCCTGCCCCTGAATGATCAGCGGCCGTCGCGGACTTTTTTTCGCGTGTTCCACACGGATGATCCAGCGCGACAGCGCACCGACCCACGCCGTCGGCAAGCGTTTGGGCTGTAACGGATCAGCCTGCAGGAACGGCAGGAAATCCGGGTCGTTGGAGTTCTCGCTGAAGCGCCGGGCGATGCCCCGCACGAAAGGCCTCAGCAGGTAATAACTGAGCTGCGACCAGCCCCAGGCGCGCGGACGCACCAGCGGTGCCAGTAGAATCAACTGACCCTGCGCCGGACTGTTCTCGCCATGATTGAGCACATGATCGACGACGATCGCGCCGCCAGTGCTTTGTCCGCACAGATGCCAGGGTTGCGGCAGGGCGATCGAACTGGCTTCGGCGAACAACGCCTGCAAGGCGTCCTGGTATTCGGAGAAGTCGCGGATGCTCGCTCGCGGCCCACTCGACAGACCATGGCCCGGCAAGTCGCAGGCGATCACCGCAAAATCCTGATCCAGCGCCCACTCGATCACATGCCGATACAGCCCGGTGTGATCGTAAAACCCGTGCAGCAGAAACAGCGTGCCCTTGACCTTCTCCGGCCACCAGCAATGGCTGACCAGTTCATAACCATCGACTTCGAAGCGGCCCATGCCGCGCCAGACATCACGCTCCGGGAAGTCGGTTTTATAAAACCGCTGATACGCTTTCGCCTCGTCCGACAACGGCTGCCACTGGGCCAAAGGCTTGAGGCTGGCGCGTAAATGATCGGCATCGAAAGTGTCAGGCATGCGGGTATTCCAAAGCGGTAAACAGACTTTATCGGCCTGCGATATTCATCTGTTGCGGCAAGCATGGCAAGCTAGCCCCCCTTCGAGGATCGAAAAACCATGCGCTCGCCCTACCGCACCGCACTGTTTGCCAGCCTGCTCGCGCTTGTGTGTGCCGGGGTGCTGTGGGCGGCGTACGACTGGTTTCAGGGGCGTTATCTGCGCGCGTTCAGTCAGCACACCGCGGTGTTTTCCGGGGATCCGTTGCGCCTGCCGGATGAACTGGCCGGCCCCGGCAAAATCCGTCTCGTGCACTTCTGGGACCCGGCCTGCCCGTGTAACGTCGGCAATCAACAGCACCTGACGGAAATGGTCGAGCAGTACGGCACGCGCGGTGTGGAATTCTTCGCCGTGCAGCGCACCGGCTCCCACGGCCAGTTGCCCGCCACCCTGAGCAATCTGAAAACCATCGCGGTATTGCCCGGCTCCGAGCAGATCCCGGCCAGTCCCGCCGTGGCGATCTGGGACCGCAGCGGCAAACTGGCGTACTTCGGGCCGTACAGCGAAGGGCTGACCTGCAATTCCAGCAACAGTTTTATCGAACCGATCCTCAATGCCCTGACCGATGATCGCCCGGTCAACGCCACGCACACCCTGGCGGTCGGTTGTTATTGCCCGTGGCCGGTGCTGGCGCAGTAAGACATTCCGGACTTTTCGAGGACAGCGATGCACGGCACGGAAGGTCTGTGCTAATTGTTTGCAGCCCGACGGGCGGCAATCCCGCATGCACAAGGAGTCACCATGAAACGCGTCTTCACCGTTCTTGCCTTGCTCATCGTTGTCCTGCTCGCCGGCGTCGGCGGGTACGTCTATAGCAAGCAACCGACGCGTCAGGGCCAGGTAGAGCTGCGCAATCTGCAGGGTTCGGTGACCGTGCGCTATGACGAACGCGGGGTGCCGCATATTCGTGCCGAGAACGAAACCGATCTGTATCGCGCCCTCGGCTACGTGCACGCTCAAGACCGACTGTTCCAGATGGAAGCCATGCGCCGCCTCGCGCGTGGCGAACTGGCAGAAGTGCTCGGGCCGAAGCTGCTCGACACCGACAAACTGTTCCGCAGCCTGCGCATCCGCGAACGCGCTGCCAGCTATGTCGCCAGTCTCGATAAGCAATCCCCGGCGTGGAAGGCCCTGCAAGCCTATCTGGACGGCATCAACCAATATCAGGACAGCCACGCCGCGCCGGTGGAGTTCGACGTGCTGGGCATCCCCAAGCGGCCGTTCACCGCCGAAGACAGCATCAGCGTCGCCGGTTACATGGCCTACAGCTTCGCCGCCGCGTTTCGCACCGAGCCGCTGCTGACCTACGTGCGCGATCAACTCGGCACCGATTACCTCAACGTCTTCGACCTCGAATGGCAGCCCAAGGGCGTGCTAGCCAAAGGTCACGCCAACAAGACGCCGGCCCTCGCCGCCGGCGACTGGCAAGACCTCAACGCCCTCGCCCGCCTCAGCGAGCAGGCGCTGATCGAAAACGGTCTGCCGCAATTCGAAGGCAGCAACGCCTGGGTGATCGCCGGCAGTCGCAGCCAGAGCGGCAAACCGCTGCTGGCCGGTGACCCGCACATTCGCTTCTCGGTGCCGTCGGTGTGGTACGAGGCGCAACTGTCGGCGCCGGGGTTTGAGCTTTACGGCCATCATCAGGCGCTGGTGCCGTTCGCGTTCCTCGGCCACAACCTGGATTTCGGCTGGAGCCTGACCATGTTCCAGAACGACGATCTGGATCTGATCGCCGAGAAGGTCAACCCGGACAACCCGAATCAGGTCTGGTACCACGGCCAGTGGACCGATCTGCTCAGCACCCAGCAGCAGATCGCGGTGAAGGGCCAGGCGCCGGTGACGCTGACCTTGCGCCAGTCGCCCCATGGCCCGATCGTCAACGACGCCCTCGGCACTGCCGCCGGTAAAACGCCGATCGCCATGTGGTGGGCGTTCCTCGAAACGCCGAACCCGATCCTCGAAGGCTTCTACCAGCTCAACCGCGCCGACACCCTGGCCAAGGCCCGCGCCGCCGCGACCAAAGTGCAGGCACCGGGGCTGAACATCGTCTACGCCAACGCCAAGGGTGACATTGCCTGGTGGGCCTCGGCGCTGTTGCCGAAACGCCCGGCCGGGGTGAAGCCGGAGTTCATTCTCGACGGCAGCAGCAATCAGGCAGACAAGGACGGCTACTACCCGTTCAGCGCCAACCCGCAGGAAGAAAACCCGGCGCGCGGCTACATCGTCTCGGCCAACTTCCAGCCGCTGTCGCCGACCGGGATGGAAATCCCCGGTTACTACAACCTCGCCGATCGCGGCCAGCAGCTCAACCGCCAGCTCAGCGACAAGAGCGTGAAATGGAGCAACGAGGCCAACCAGAAACTGCAACTGGGCACCACCACCGGTTACGGCCCGCGCACCCTGGCGCCATTGCTGCCGGTGTTGCGGGAAGTGGTGAGCGATCCGGCGCAGCTGAAACTGGTCGAGCAACTGGCGCAGTGGCAAGGCGACTATCCGCTGGATTCGGTCAACGCCACACTGTTCAACCAGTTCCTCTACGATCTTGCCGATGCGGCGATGCGTGATGAGCTGGGCAACGATTTCTTCGAAACGCTGCTCTCGACCCGGGTGATCGACGCGGCCCTGCCGCGCCTGGCGGCGAACGCCGATTCACCGTGGTGGGACAACCGCAAGACGCCGAACAAGGAAACCCGCGCCGACATCGTCAAAGCAGCGTGGCAGGCGAGCATGGCGCACCTGAGACAAACCCTCGGCGACAATCCGTCGGACTGGCATTGGGGCACAGCACACACCCTGACCCACGGTCATCCGTTGGGTCAGCAGAAGCCGCTGGATCGCATCTTCAACGTCGGGCCGTTCGCCGCGCCGGGTAGCCACGAAGTGCCGAACAACCTCTCGGCCAAGCTCGGCCCGGCGCCGTGGCCGGTGACTTACGGGCCTTCGACGCGGCGGCTGGTCGACTTCGCCGACCCGGCGCACAGCCTGACCATCAACCCGGTCGGCCAGAGCGGTGTGCCGTTCGACAGCCACTATGACGATCAGGCCGAGGAATACGTCGAGGGGATGTATGTGCAGGCGCACTTCAGCGAGGAAGAGGTGACGGCCAATACGCGCAGTACCTTGAAGCTGTTGCCGGCGCGGGCTGCCCAATAGTTCTCGGTTAGCCGGACGGGCCCTATCGCGAGCAGGCTCACTCCTACAGGTAACGCATTCCAATTGTAGGAGTGAGCCTGCTCGCGATCGGGCCCGCCAACTCAACACATCTCTCAGAGCATCAACGCAAAATTCAGCCGAAACTGCCGCGGCGTCACCCCCAACCGCCGATTGAACACACTGCGCATGTGCTGCGCATCGCGAAACCCGCACTGATAGGCCACGGTCTTCAGCGGTGCCGTGGTGCTTTCCAGCAGCACCCGCGCCGCATCCACTCGCGCACTTTCGACGAACTCTGCCGGGGTGACCCGAGCCTCACGGGCGAACACCCGGGAGAAGTTGCGCGCACTCATGTTCGCCGCGTTCGCCAGATCGGCAATCGTCAGATCGCCGGTGAGGTTGGCCAGCACATACAACTGCACCATCGCCACCGCTGACGTCGACTCCGCATGCGGTGTGAGGAACGGGCTGAACTGCGATTGCCCGCCCGAGCGCTGAGTGAACACCACCAGCCGCTTGGCCACGCTCAGCGCCACTTCAGCGCCGTGATCGCGGGCCAACAGGTACAACGACAGATCAATCCCGGCGGTGACCCCGGCCGAGGTGTAGAGCGCACCGTCCTCGACATACAGGCGGTCGGCCTCGACTTGAGTCGATGGACACAACAGTGCCAAGGCTTCGGCATCGTTCCAGTGGGTGGTCACGGTGCGCCCTTCGAGCAATCCCGCCCGCGCCAGCATGAACGCGCCGTTGCAGATCGAGCCAAAGCGCCGGGCACGGGTGCAGGCCTCGCGCAGCCAGGTGTCGAAAGGCTTGCCGAAATCCATGAACGGTAACTGCGGCCCGCCGGCCACCAGCAGCAGGTCATAAGCATCGTGCGCTTCGCTGAAGTGTCGGTGAGCGCTGAGGTTCAGGCCATTGGAGCAAGCCATCGGCCCACGTTCGAGGCCGATCACCTCCAGCTGGTAGTGATCCTCGGGCGGCAGAAACCGGTTGGCCTCGGCGAACACATCCATCGGCCCGCTGACATCCAGCGCCTGCACGCCGGGGAACACCACGATGGCGACGGTTTTGTTCATGAGCCTCCAATGTCCTCAATGCCTGTGGCAAACACAAATCCCTGTGGGAGCGGGCTTGCTCGCGAAAGCGTTGTGTCATTCAACAGACAAGTTGAATGTAAGGGCCATTTCGCGAGCAAGCCCGCTCCCACATGGGCCGTGCCTGCCTTGTTGATTGGGCCAACCCTAGCCAATCCAGGTTCAACAAGCGAGGTTGGCACGATTTGCAGGTCGATTGGCAAGGATCGCAGCCATGCGTTGATTGTCCGTTTAGTGCCTCGGGGAACAGACTTCGTCCATCAGCGCCACGACGGCGTTTTCGATGAGGATACCTTCATGAGCACGACCATTGCCGGCATCAAGATTCCCGACAGCGCCCTCGCCCGGGCCACCACCGAGTACATTCGCGACATTGAATCCGACCTGCTCTACCACCACTCGCGCCGGGTGTTTCTGTTCGGCGCATTGAGCGGCGAGCGCCAACAACTGGCCTACAACCCGGAGCTGCTGTATGTCGGCGCGATGTTCCACGACCTCGGTCTGGTCGAGGGCTATCGCAGTGCCGACGAGCGTTTCGAAGTGGATGGCGCCAACGCGGCAGCGGCGTTTCTCAAGCCGTACGGTCTGAGCGATGACGACATCGAACAGGTCTGGCTGTCGATTGCCCTGCACACCACACCGGGGGTGCCTAAGCATCTGCGTCCGACCGTGGCGCTGGTGACGGCGGGTGTCGAGATGGATGTATTGGGGATGGATTACGCGGCGTTCAGCAGCACCCAGCGCGAAGCGGTGGTGCATGCGCATCCACGCGGGGAAGGTTTCAAGGAATGCATCATCTGCGCGTTCGCCGACGGCTTGCGCCATCGTCCGCAGACCACGTTCGGCAACGTGAAGACCGATGTACTGGTGGATCAGGAGCCGGGGTTCAAGCCGATGAATTTTGTTGAGGTCATCCGCCAATCTCCTTGGACTGCATAAAACCGACTGTGGGGGTGTGCCCTGTGGTGAGGGGATTTATCCCCGATGGACTGCGTAGCAGTCCCTTTCTTTTTGAATCAAGAGAGGGGGCCGCTTCGCAACCCATCGGGGATAAATCCCCTCGCCACAAAAGCCCGCTCCCACAGTTGGATTTGGGTTGGCCTTGATAAAGGGGCCAACCCGATTTTGCTTTAAGCCGCTTCCGGCGCAGGCGCGCGGCGCACGTCCGGTTGCTTCCACGAATCGGCGGCGCCTTCTTCGATGGCTTGCTGGATGGCTTTCTTGCGCGCTTCTTCGGCGCGGCGGCTGAAGAACCACACCATGAACGTCACGATCGACACCGCCAGCAGAATCAGGCTGGCCACGGCGTTGATCTCAGGCTTCACGCCCAGACGCACCGCGGAAAACACTTCCATCGGCAGCGTGGTCGAACCCGGGCCGGAAACGAAGCTCGCCAGTACCAGGTCATCCAGCGACAGAGCGAACGACATCATGCCGCCCGCTGCCAGCGACGGCGCGATCATCGGGATGGTGATCAGGAAGAACACCTTCCACGGCCGTGCACCGAGGTCCATCGCCGCCTCTTCGATCGACAGGTCCAGCTCACGCAGACGCGCCGACACCACCACCGCCACATACGCCGCACAGAACGTGGTGTGGGCGATCCAGATGGTGACGATGCCGCGTTCCTGCGGCCAGCCGATCATCTGCGCCATGGCCACGAACAGCAGCAACAGCGACAGACCGGTGATCACCTCAGGCATTACCAACGGCGCCGTCACCAGGCCACCGAACAGTGTGCGGCCCTTGAAGTGGGTGATGCGGGTCAGCACGAAGGCTGCCAGCGTACCCAGCGCCACCGCCGCAACGGCGGTATAGCAGGCGATTTCCAGCGAGCGCACCACCGACCCCATCAGTTGGGTGTTGTCGAGCAGGCCGACGTACCACTTGATCGACCAGCCGCCCCACACCGTCACCAGTTTCGAGGCGTTGAACGAGTAGATCACCAGGATCAGCATCGGCAGGTAGATGAACAACAGACCCAGTACCAGCATCAGGCTGGAGAAACGGATGCGTTTCATTCTTTGCCCTCCATTTCCTTGGCCTGACTGCGGTTGAACAGGATGATCGGCACAATCAGGATCGCCAGCATCACCACCGCCAGGGCGGACGCCACCGGCCAGTCACGGTTGTTGAAGAACTCTTGCCAGAGCACTTTACCGATCATCAGGGTTTCCGGGCCGCCAAGCAGTTCCGGGATCACGAACTCGCCGACCACCGGGATGAACACCAGCATGCAGCCGGCGATGATCCCGTTCTTGGACAGCGGAATAGTGATTTTCCAAAAGCTGTTGAAGGTGCTCGAACCGAGGTCGGAAGCGGCTTCCAGCAGGCTCTGATCGTGCTTCACCAGGTTGGCGTACAGCGGCAGGATCATGAACGGCAGGTACGAATAAACCACGCCGATGTACACCGCGAGGTTGGTGTTGAGGATCTGCAGCGGCTCGTCGATAAAGCCCATGCTCATCAGGAAACCGTTGAGCAGGCCGTTGTTGCTGAGAATGCCCATCCACGCGTAAACGCGGATCAGGATCGCGGTCCAGGTCGGCATCATGATCAGCAACACCAGCACTGTCTGCAGCTCTTTACGGGCGCTGGCGATGGCGTAGGCCATCGGGTAGCCGATCAGCAGGCACAGCAGCGTGCTGAAGAACGCCATCTTCAGCGAGCCCAGGTAGGCGGCGATGTACAACTCGTCGTCGCCCAGCATCGCGTAGTTGCCCAGGTTCAGCAGCAATTGCAGCTTCTGCTCGGCGAAGGTGTAGATCTCGGTGTACGGCGGGATGGCCACGTCGGCTTCAGCGAAGCTGATCTTCAGGACGATGAAGAACGGCAGCATGAAGAACAGAAACAGCCAGATGAACGGAACCCCGATGACCAGTTGCCGGCCATTGGGAATTATTCGGTTGAGCCGTCGTTTGAACTTGCGCATGTTCATGAGCGAAGTACCACGCCGCTGTCGTCTTCCCACCACACGTAAACCTGATCGCCCCAGGTCGGACGCTGGCCGCGGCGTTCGGCGTTGGCAACGAACGATTGCACCAGCTTGCCGCTCGGCAATTCGACGTAGAACACCGAGTGACCGCCGAGGTAGGCGATGTCATGCACCTTGCCGCTCGACCAGTTGTATTCGCAGGTCGGCATTTCGGCGGTGACCAGCAGCTTCTCCGGACGAATCGCGTAGGTCACCGATTTGTCCTGCACCGAAGTGCTGATGCCGTGGCCGACGTAGATCTGCCGGTCGAGGTCTTTGCAAGTGATGGTCGCGTGGCCTTCGGCGTCGTCGATCACTTCGCCTTCGAAGATGTTCACGTTGCCGATGAATTCGCAGACCAGACGGCTGGTCGGGGTTTCGTAGATGTCGATCGGGCTGCCGATCTGGGCAATCCAGCCCAGGTGCATGATCGCGATGCGCTCGGCCATGGTCATGGCCTCTTCCTGGTCGTGGGTCACCATCACGCAGGTCACGCCCACGCGCTCGATGATCTCTACCAGCTCCAGTTGCATCTGCGAACGCAGTTTCTTGTCCAGTGCGCCCATCGGCTCGTCGAGCAGCAGCAGTTTCGGCCGCTTGGCCAGCGAGCGCGCCAGTGCCACACGCTGACGCTGACCGCCGGACAGTTGATGCGGCTTGCGCTTGGCGTACTGGCTCATCTGCACCAGCTTGAGCATCTCGGCCACGCGCGCATCGATCTCGGCGTTGGGGATCTTGTCCTGCTTGAGGCCGAAGGCGATGTTCTGCGCCACGGTCATGTGCGGGAACAAGGCGTACGACTGGAACATCATGTTGATCGGTCGCTCGTACGGCGGCATGTCGGTGATGTCGACGCCGTCGAGGAAAATGCGCCCCTCCGTGGGCCGTTCGAACCCTGCCAGCATCCGCAGCAGCGTGGATTTGCCCGATCCCGAGCCGCCGAGCAGGGCGAAAATTTCGCCCTTCTTGATTTCCAGGGACACATCGTCCACGGCAATCGTCTCGTCGAACTTCTTCGTGACCCGGTCGATTTTGACCAACACCTGTTTAGGTGTCTGGTCGCCCTCGAGGGCTTTCTTATAGGCGCCGGAGGCAACTGCCATTTACGAAACTCCCAGAAAAAAACAGTGCAGTTCGCCCCATGCGGACGAACCCAGGATAGTTTGTGCCTTACTTGCCCGACTTGACCTTGGTCCAGCTACGGGTCATCAAACGCTGAATATTGGGTGGCAACTCGACCGACACGTAAGTCTTGTCGAGGACTGCTTGCGGTGGATAAACCGCTTCATCGGTGCGAATGGACTGCTCCATCAGCTTGTCCGACCCGGGGTTAGGGTTGGCGTAACCGACGTAATCACTGACCTGGGCGATCACCTCAGGTTTCAGCAAATAGTTGATGAAGGCGTGGGCCTCTTTGACGTTGGACGAATCCTTCGGAATCGCCAGCATGTCGAACCACAATGCGCCGCCCTCTTTCGGAATCGAGTAGGCGATGTTCACGCCCTTCTTGGCTTCTTCGGCACGGTGCTTGGCCTGGAAGATATCGCCGGAGAAACCGATGGCCACGCAGATGTCGCCGTTGGCCAGATCACCGATGTATTTCGACGAGTGGAAGTAGGTCACGTAGGGACGCACGGCCAGCAGTTTGTCGGTGGCCTTGGCGTAGTCCTTCGGATTGGTGCTGTTGGCGTTCAGGCCCATGTAGTTGAGCACGGTCGGCATCATTTCATCGGCCGAGTCGAGGAACGCGACGCCACAGCTGTGCAGCTTCTTGATGTTTTCCGGCTCGAACAGCACGCTCCAGGAGTCGATCTTGTCGATGCCGAGCACCGCTTTGACTTTCTCGACGTTGTAGCCGATGCCGTTGGTGCCCCACAGGTACGGCACGGCGTACTGGTTGCCCGGGTCGTTCTGTTCCAGGCGCTTGAGCAGCACCGGATCGAGATTCGAATAATTCGGCAACTGCGACTTGTCGAGCTTCTGGAACGCGCCCGCCTTGATCTGCTTGCCGAGGAAATGGTTCGACGGCACGACCACGTCGTAACCGGTACGCCCGGCCAGCAGCTTGCCTTCCAGGGTCTCGTTGGAATCGAACACGTCGTACACCGGTTTGATTCCGGTTTCTTTCTGGAAGTCGGCCAGGGTGGTCTCGCCGATGTAATCCGACCAGTTATAAATATGCACCGTACCGGCGGCCTGGGCTCCGACAGCGATCGTCAGGCCGGCAGTGGCCAGCAGGGCTTTGCGCAAAGAAGAAAAAATAGGCAAGTGGAGGTCCTCTAAATTAGTTGGGCCCAAGTTGCCCCGCGTTACATGACAGCCATGGCTGCCCGGCAACCAAACCGGCGCGCAACTTACCCTCGAAAAACCGTTCCTGCAAAACTTCCTGTCATTTAATTGATCCGCTGGCCGCCGTCGCGGCGACGACGGCCAGCGGTTGCTGCGTCAAACCGGCTTATTTACCGGATTTGATCTTGGTCCAGCTGCGGGTCAGTTCACGCTGGGTAGCGGCCGGCAAGTCGGCGATCGCATACAGCTTGGCCTGCACGTCGGCTGGCGGGTAGATGCCTGGATCGGCGGTGATGTCCTTGTTCACGTACTGGGTCGCTTCGGCGTTACCGTTAGGGAAGCGCACAGCGTTGGTGATCTCGGCCATCACTTTCGGTTGCAGCAGGTAGTTCATGAACTTGTAGGCACCGTCGATGTTTTCCGCATCTTTCGGAATCGCGACCATGTCATAGAAGCTGCCGGCACCTTCCTTCGGAATGGCGTAGCTGACCTTGACCTTGTCACCGGCCTCGGCGGCACGGGACTTGGCCTGCTGCACGTCACCCGAGTAGCCGACCGCTACGCAGATGTTGCCGTTGGCCAGGTCCGAGATGTACTTGGAGGAGTGGAAGTAGGTGATCGAAGGACGAATCTTGAGGAACAGTTCCTCGGCTTTCTTGATGTCTTCTTTCTTCTGGCTGTCGGTTGGCAGGCCCAGGTAGTGCAGCGCGACCGGGAGCATTTCGGTCGGCGAGTCGAGGAAGCTCACACCGCAGCTCTTGAGCTTGGCGATGTTCTCCGGCTTGAGCAGAGTGTCCCAGGAATCGATGGTGTCGACGCCCAGTGCAGCCTTGACCTTCTCCGGGTTGTAGCCGATGCCGATCGAGCCCCACATGTACGGGAAGGCGTGCTTGTTGTCCGGGTCGCTGACCGAAACGGCCTTGAGCAGCGATTTGTTCAGGTTGCCGTAGTTGGACAGCTTGGACTTGTCCAGCTCCTGATAAACGCCCGCCTTGATCTGCTTGGCCAGGAAGTTGTTCGACGGCACAACGACGTCGTAACCGGACTTGCCCGCCAGCAGCTTGGCTTCCAGGGTTTCGTTGCTGTCGAACACGTCGTAGACGACCTTGATCCCCGACTCTTTTTCGAAGTTGGCGATGGTGTCCGGAGCGATGTAGTCGGACCAGTTGTAAACGTGCAGTACCTTGTCGTCCGCGTGAACCGCACCCGCCATCATGCCCGCGACGGACAGCGCGAGAAGAGTCTTGCCAGCAAGCTTTTTACCTAATGCCTTCATGCGTCATGCTCCAAATTTTTCTTTTTTGAACCACTTTGTTCAGCGGCCGAACCCGGACAACTGGAACCGCGGCTAGTCTGGCAAGATCGGAGGCGGTCTTTCAAGAAAAGGCCAACCTTTCTGACACCTTCGAGCGAGAGCACCGCAGCTCCCCCGCTCGAAGCCTAGCACTTAGGCCTGCAACGCACTGAGGGTCAGGTCCAGGCATTTACGTGCCTTGGTCACCAGCTCATCGATTTCTGCCTTGCTGATCACCAACGGCGGCGCAATGATCATGGTGTCGCCCACGGCGCGCATGATCAGGCCGTTATCGAAGCAGAACTGCCGGCAGATCATGCCCACGCCCCGCCCTTCGTAACGCTTGCGAGTGGCCTTGTCCTGCACCAGTTCGATCGCCCCCAGCAAACCGACCCCGCGCACTTCACCCACCAACGGGTGATCGTTGAGTTCGCGCAGACGTTTCTGCAAATACGGTGCCGTTTCGTTGTGCGCGTTCTCGATAATTTTCTCGTCGCGCAGGATCCGGATGTTTTCCAGACCCACCGCCGCCGCCACCGGGTGCCCGGAGTAGGTGAAGCCGTGGTTGAAGTCGCCGCCTTCGTTGAGCACCTTCACCACTTCGTCACGCACGATCAGGCCACCCATCGGGATGTAGCCGGAGGTCAGGCCTTTGGCGATGGTCATCATGTCGGGTTTCAGATCGTAGAAATCCGAACCGAACCATTGGCCGGTACGACCGAAACCACAGATCACTTCGTCAGCGACGAACAGAATGTCGTACTTGGCGAGGATTTCCTTGATGCGCGGCCAGTAAGTCTCTGGCGGAATGATCACGCCGCCAGCGCCCTGAATCGGCTCGGCAATGAACGCACCGACGTTGTCGACGCCGACTTCGAGAATCTTCTCTTCCAGCTGATTGGCCGCCCAGATGCCGAACTCTTCCGGCGACATGTCGCCGCCCTCGGCAAACCAGTACGGCTGCGCAATGTGGACGATGCCCGGGATCGGCAAATCGCCCTGCTCGTGCATATAGGTCATGCCACCGAGGCTCGCGCCCGCCACGGTCGAACCGTGGTAACCGTTCTTGCGGCTGATGATGACTTTCTTGTTCGGCTGGCCCTTGATCGCCCAGTAGTGCCGAACCATGCGCAGCATGGTGTCGTTGCCTTCGGAGCCGGAACCGGTGAAGAACACGTGGTTCATGCCTTGCGGGGCCACGTCGGCAATGGCCTTGGCCAGTTCCAGTGCCGGCGGGTGCGCGGTCTGGAAGAACAGGTTGTAGTAAGGCAGTTCGCGCATCTGCTTCGCGGCCGCGTCAGCCAGCTCATCGCGGCCATAACCGATCGCCACGCACCACAGACCCGCCATGCCATCGAGGATCTTGTTGCCCTCGCTGTCCCACAGGTACACGCCCTTGGCGTTGGTGATGATCCGTGGACCCTTCTCTTTCAGCTGCTTGAAATCGCTGAACGGGGCCAGGTGGTGATCGCTGCTCAGGGCTTGCCACTCACGGGTTTGCGGGTTGTTGCTGGTCATGCCAATTCTCCTTGTTATCGGTGAAGGCGCGGCTGTTGCCAGCCGCGCCCGGCGTATCAGACGGCGAAGAGCAGGTACTCACGCTCCCAGGAACTGATCACGCGCTTGAAGTTTTCATGCTCGGCCCGCTTGACCGCGACGTAGCCGGTGATGAAGGTCTTGCCCAGGTATTTCTCGATGGTCGCGCTGTTTTCCATACGCTCCAGCGCGTCTTCGATGGTCAGCGGCAGACGCAGGTTGCGGCGTTCATAGCCACGTCCGACCACTGGCGCGCTCGGGTTGAGGCCCTCGACCATGCCGATGTAACCGCAGAGCAGGCTCGCGGCAATCGCCAGGTACGGGTTGGCGTCGGCGCCCGGCAGGCGGTTTTCCACGCGGCGGTTCTGCGGGCCAGCATCCGGTACGCGCAGGCCCACGGTGCGGTTCTCTTCGCCCCACTCCACGTTCACCGGCGCCGAAGTGTCCGGCAGGAAGCGGCGGAACGAGTTGACGTTGGGGGCGAACAGCGGGAGCAATTCCGGGATCAGTTTCTGCAGACCACCGATGTGGTGCAGGAACAGCTGGCTCATGGTTCCGTCTTCATTAGAGAACACGTTTTTGCCAGTCTCGATGTCGATGATGCTCTGGTGCAGGTGCATCGCACTGCCGGGCTCGCCGGTCATCGGCTTGGCCATAAAGGTCGCGGCCACGTCGTGCTTGAGCGCGGCTTCGCGCATGGTGCGCTTGAACACCAGAATCTGATCGGCCAGGGACAGTGCATCGCCGTGGCGGAAGTTGATTTCCATCTGCGCCGTGCCGTCTTCGTGGATCAGCGTGTCGAGGTCCAGCTCCTGCAGTTCGCACCAGTCGTAGACGTCTTCGAACAGCGGGTCGAATTCGTTCGCCGCTTCGATGGAGAACGACTGACGACCGATTTCCGGACGGCCCGAGCGGCCGATTGGCGGCTGCAACGGATAGTCGGGGTCGTCACTGCGCTTGGTCAGGTAGAACTCCATCTCCGGCGCCACGATTGGCTGCCAGCCCTTGTCGGCATAGAGTTTGAGGACTTTCTTGAGGACGTTGCGCGGCGACAGCTCGATCGGGTTGCCTTGCTTGTCGTAGGTGTCGTGGATCACCTGGGCGGTCGGCTCTATCGCCCATGGCACCAGGTACACCGCGTTCTGGTCGGGACGGCAGATCATGTCGATGTCGGCCGGGTCGAGCAGTTCGTAATAGATGTCGTCTTCGACGTAGTCGCCAGTCACGGTCTGCAATAGAACGCTTTCTGGCAGGCGCATGCCCTTTTCGGCGATGAACTTGTTGGTCGGCGAGATCTTGCCCCGGGTAATACCGGTCAAGTCGCCGATCATGCATTCGACTTCTGTGATCTTGTGGTCTTTCAACCAATCGGTGAGCTGGTCGAGGTTGTTACTCATAAATGCCTCTGGGCTGAGTCTCCTGACATCGTGTCAGGCAAAGTTTGACGCCGTGGCGTCGCGTTAAAGGGGGCTTGCTTGCGCGCAGTACCGGCTTACGCCTGGCACCGCGCATAGACAATGAAAGAGGAGCTTACCTGCCCTTTACGCTGGCGTTGCATTTCCTGTGCACATTCAAGGCGTGCAGAATCATGAGCACGGCTTTGGGAGCGGCACAGGCTTTGGGACTCAAAGGGATCTATATTGGAAGGAGACGCCATAAACAGGATGCTGTCCCGTGCGTCCAGAATATCGGACGTTGCCGTTGGGCCTGATGCGCACGAGAACCTCGTCGACCCGCCACGAGCCATGCTGGCCGCGTCACGGACGGATTTGTCGCCACTGATGTGATGAGCATGCAGACCGGACTGTTGCGAGCAGTCGGTGATGCCGATTAACGGCAGGCGAGACATGAAGCACCCCGGTATTATTGCTGTTATGGGTTTGGTCGGAGCTTAGCCTTGTTCATTTTTTTACACAACACCCCCGTAAAAAATACAACACGGCCTGCTCAAGCCCGCGGGTGCCAAGCGTCCCCAAGACAAAAAACTGCCCCAAAGTGCCCCATAAATGCCCTCGCAGCGCTTTTTTAGGGCAAAAAAGGCCTCGCTTGACTTCGGCAGGCCGTTCGGGTTGACTGAAACCAGAAAAGATCAATGATTGATATTTTTAACAACAAAGGTGTTGCATCATGTCGGTACCCCCGCGTGCCGTTCAGCTTAACGAAGCGAACGCGTTCCTTAAGGAACATCCTGAGGTTCTGTACGTTGACCTTCTGATTGCGGATATGAATGGTGTGGTGCGCGGCAAGCGCATCGAACGCACCAGCCTCCACAAGGTTTACGAGAAAGGCATCAACCTGCCGGCCTCCCTATTTGCTCTGGATATCAATGGCTCTACGGTGGAAAGCACCGGCCTGGGTCTGGACATCGGCGACGCCGACCGGATCTGCTATCCAATCCCCGATACCCTGTGCAACGAGCCATGGCAGAAGCGCCCTACCGCGCAACTGTTGATGACCATGCACGAACTCGAAGGCGACCCGTTCTTCGCCGATCCGCGCGAAGTGCTCCGTCAAGTTGTTGCAAAGTTTGACGAGCTGGGCTTGACCATCTGCGCAGCCTTCGAGCTGGAGTTCTACCTGATCGACCAGGAAAACGTGAACGGCCGCCCTCAGCCGCCACGCTCGCCGATCTCCGGCAAACGCCCGCACTCGACTCAGGTCTACCTGATCGACGACCTCGACGAATACGTCGACTGCCTCCAGGACATTCTGGAAGGCGCCAAAGAGCAAGGCATCCCGGCCGACGCCATCGTCAAGGAAAGTGCCCCGGCGCAGTTCGAAGTGAACCTGCACCACGTCGCCGACCCGATCAAGGCGTGCGACTACGCAGTCCTGCTCAAGCGTCTGATCAAGAACATCGCCTACGACCATGAAATGGACACCACCTTCATGGCCAAGCCGTACCCAGGCCAGGCGGGTAACGGTCTGCATGTCCACATCTCGGTGCTCGACAAAGATGGCAAGAACATCTTTGCAAGCGAGGATCCCGAGCAGAACGCCGCGCTGCGTCACGCGATCGGCGGTGTGCTCGAGACCCTGCCGGCGCAGATGGCTTTCCTCTGCCCGAACGTCAACTCGTACCGTCGCTTCGGCGCGCAGTTCTATGTGCCGAACTCGCCGTGCTGGGGCCTGGACAACCGCACTGTGGCGATCCGCGTACCGACCGGTTCTGCCGATGCCGTGCGTATCGAACACCGCGTGGCCGGCGCCGACGCCAACCCGTACCTGCTGATGGCTTCGGTCCTGGCCGGTGTGCATCACGGTCTGGTGAACAAGATCGAACCGGGCGCTCCGGTCGAAGGCAACAGCTACGAGCAGAACGAACAAAGCCTGCCGAACAACTTGCGCGATGCCCTGCGCGAGCTGGACGACAGCGAAGTGATGGCCAAGTACATCGATCCGAAATACATCGATATCTTCGTCGCCTGCAAGGAAAGCGAGCTGGAGGAGTTCGAACACTCCATCTCCGACCTTGAGTACAACTGGTATCTGCATACCGTGTAAACGGATTGCAATCAGATAAAACGCCGTCGGCTGTCGTAGCCCGCGGCGTTTTTTTATGGCCCGATTTTGATCTGAATGGCCGCCTGCGGCGGTTCGGGAGCAAGCCCCCTCCCACAGGGGGCCTCAGCGAATGGGGATCGTTTGTACGCAGAAGATCAACTGTGGGAGGGGGCTTGCTCCCGAAGGCGTCCTGGCAGACAACACACGGCGCGGCTCGTACAATGCCCGCTGCCCCGCAGGAGACTTCCATGACGCGTCCCGCCCCCGTCCGCAAACCCCGTGCCCGCAGCCAGGCGCGGATCGACTCGATACTCGAAGCCGCGCGTACGCTGCTGGCCGCCGAGGGTGTGGCCAGTCTGTCGATCTACAGCGTCGCCGAACGCGCGCAGATTCCGCCGTCATCCGTGTATCACTTCTTCGCCAGCGTCCCGGCACTGCTCGAAGCGCTGACCGCCGACGTGCATGCGGCGTTTCGCGCCTGCCTGCAAGCGCCGATCGACCACGACGCCCTGCGCGACTGGCGTGACCTGTCGCGGCTGGTCGAAGAGCGGATGCTGGAGATCTACGACGAAGACGCGGCGGCCCGCCAGTTGATCCTCGCCCAGCACGGCCTGACCGAAGTGACCCAGGCGGACCGCCAGCACGACATCGAACTCGGCGACCTGATGCACAAGCTGTTCGACCATCACTTCGAATTGCCGCGCCTGCCCAGCGATGTCGATGTGTTCGCGCTGGCGATGGAACTGGGTGACCGCGTGTATGCGCGCTCGGTGCAGCAGCACGGGCAGATCACACCGCGCATGGCCGAGGAAGGGATGCGGGTGTTTGATGCCTATATCGGGCTGTATCTGCCGCCTTATCTGCCCAAAAGAATTCTCTAGCGTCTTTACCGGCCTCTTCGCGAGCAGGCTCGCTCCCACATTTGGAAAGCGGTTCCCTGTGGGAGCGAGCCTGCTCGCGAAGGCCGCACCGCGAACTTCAAGACAGACACAAAAAACCCCGAAGGGCTCACGCCTTTCGGGGTTGTTTTTTACTCACCGGCTTACAACTTGGCGATCGACACCTCGGTGGATTTCACGAAGGCGATCACCTCGCTGCCCACCGCCAGTTCCAGCTCCTTGACTGAGCGGGTGGTGATCACTGAAGTGACGATGCCGGAAGCGGTTTGCACGTCGATTTCCGACAGCACGTCGCCGAGAACGATCTCCTTGATCGAGCCTTTGAACTGGTTGCGCACGTTGATGGCTTTGATAGTCATGGCTTTGATTCCTGTCGTTGATAAAGCTTGAGTTATTGAGCCCAGCGCAATTGCGTAGGCAGTGGTGAAACAGGTTCCGGCTCCGGCGGCTCGCCGGGCAGGGACAGAACACGGTTGAGCACTTCGGTTTCCAGCGCCGCCAGTCGATGCGATCCGCGCACTCGCGGGCGTGGCAGTTCCACTTGCAGGTCGAGGCCGACTTCGCCGTCCTCGATCAGAATCACCCGGTCGGCAATCGCCACCGCTTCGCTGACGTCATGGGTCACCAGCAGCACGGTGAAGCCATGCTTCTGCCAGAGGCGTTCGATCAGTTGCTGCATCTCGATCCGGGTCAGCGCATCCAGCGCACCCAGCGGCTCGTCGAGCAACAGCAGGCGCGGCTGGTGAATCAGCGCCCGGGCCAGCGCCACACGCTGCTTCTGCCCGCCGGACAAAGCGGCCGGCCACTCGTTGGCGCGATCGGCCAGACCCACCGCTTCCAGCGCCTCCAGAGCTTGCGGGCGCCAGTCGCCTTTAAGGCCGAGGCCGACGTTGTCGATGATCTTTTTCCACGGCAGCAACCGGGCTTCCTGGAACATCAGCCGGGTGTCTTCCCGCGCATCGCTCAGCGGCGCGGCGCCGGCCAGCAGGTCGCCGCCAGTCGGTTGGTCGAGGCCGGCGAGCAAGCGCAGGAAGGTGCTCTTGCCGCACCCGCTGCGTCCGACCACGGCGACGAATTGCCCCGCCGGAATGTGCAGGTCGATGTCGCGCAGCACTTGCCGCGTACCAAAGGTTTTCTGCAGGTTGCGCACCACCAGCGGAATCCCGCGCAGCAGGCGTGGAGGTTGTTGAGCGGTCATGCCGCACCTCCCTTGGCCACCTGATAGGCCGGATGCCAGCGCAACCACACACGCTCAAGACCACGGGCGGCGAGATCAGCAAGTTTGCCGAGTACCGCGTAAAGCAGGATCGCCAGCACCACCACATCGGTCTGCAAAAACTCCCGGGCATTCATCGCCAGATAGCCTATGCCGGAGCTGGCGGAGATGGTTTCGGCAACGATCAGCGTCAGCCACATGAAGCCCAGCGCAAAGCGCACACCGACCAGAATCGAAGGCAGTGCCCCCGGCAGAATCACCTGCCAGAACAAACTGAAACCGGACAGGCCATAACTGCGCGCCATCTCCACCAACGCCGGATCGACGTTGCGGATGCCGTGATAGGTGTTGAGGTAGATCGGGAACAACGTGCCCAATGCGACCAGGAAAATCTTCGCCGACTCGTCGATGCCGAACCACAGAATTACCAACGGAATCAGCGCCAGGTGCGGCACGTTGCGGATCATCTGCACCGAGCTGTCGAGCAGGCGTTCGCCCCACTTCGACAGGCCAGTGATGAAGCCCAGCACCAGACCGATGCTGCCGCCGATGGTGAAACCGAGTGCCGCGCGCCAGCCGCTGATTGCCAGGTGCGTCCAGATCTCGCCGCTGCGCACCAGGCTGACACCGGCCTCGATCACCGCCACCGGTGCCGGCAGAATCCGCGTCGACAACCAACCGGCTGACACCGACAACTGCCACACCGCCAGCAGGAGCACCGGCAACGCCCAGGGCGCGAGGCTGTGGATAAATTTGTTCATGGCGCGCCTCAGCTCTGCGACGCGGCTTTGGGAAGAATATCGTTGGCCACCATCTCGCCGAACGGGCTGACATAACCGGCGCTTTTCGGCAGTTCCGGACGCTCGATGTCGAGGTGCGGGAACAGCAGTTCAGCGACGCGGTACGATTCTTCGAGGTGTGGATAACCGGAGAAGATGAAGGTGTCGATACCCAGATCCGCGTACTCCTTCACGCGGGCGGCCACGGTTGGACCATCGCCGACCAGCGCAGTACCGGCACCGCCACGCACCAGGCCGACACCCGCCCACAGGTTGGGGCTGACTTCGAGGTTGTCGCGACTGCCGCCGTGCAGCGCGGCCATGCGTTGTTGACCGACCGAGTCGAAGCGCGCCAGCGATGCTTGCGCACGTTTGATGGTGTCGTCGTCCAGATGCGAAATCAGCCGGTCTGCCGCTTGCCAGGCTTCGGCGTTGGTTTCGCGCACGATCACATGCAGACGAATGCCGAAGCGCACGGTACGCCCGAGCCTGGCGGCTTTGGCGCGCACTTGTTCGATCTTCTCGGCCACCGCGGCTGGCGGCTCGCCCCAGGTCAGCACCATCTCGACCTGTTCGGCAGCCAGATCCTGTGCCGCTTCGGAGGAGCCACCGAAGTACAGCGGCGGACGCGGTTGCTGGATCGGCGGATAGAGCAGTTTGGCGCCCTTCACGCTGATGTGTTCGCCGTCGTAATCGACGGTTTCACCTTCCAGCACCCGACGCCAGATCCGGGTGAATTCCACCGAGGCTTGATAACGCTCCTCGTGGTTGAGAAACAGACCATCACCGGCCAACTCTTCCGGATCGCCACCGGTCACCAGGTTGAACAGCGCACGACCGCCGGACAGACGATCCAGCGTCGCTGCCTGCCGCGCCGCCACCGTCGGGGAAATGATCCCGGGGCGCAGGGCGACTAGGAATTTCAGACGCTGAGTTACCGGGATCAGCGACGCGGCGACCAGCCACGAGTCTTCGCAGGAACGGCCGGTGGGAATCAGCACGCCGCCAAAGCCCAGACGATCCGCCGCTTGCGCGACCTGTTGCAGATAACCGTGGTCAACGGCGCGGGCGCGTTCGGCGGTGCCAAGGTAATGGCCGTCGCCGTGGGTAGGCAGGAACCAGAAAATGTTGAGGCTCATGGAGTGGTCTCCTTGGGGGATTCGATTTACTGGGTTTGGCTAACCGAGCTTTGGGCCACAGCGGCCGGTGGTGTCCAGATCACATCCTTGATGCTCAACGGCTTGGGAATCAGCTTGAGCTGGTAGAAGGTGTCGGCGATTTTCTGTTGTGCGGCGACCACGTCCGGGGTCAGGAACAGCGCACCGTAGCCCTGGCGTTTCACCGAGGTCAGGGTGATGTCCGCCGGCAGGCCGAGCAGCGGCGCGACCTGCTGGGTCACGTCTTCAGGGTTGGCTTTGGACCACTCGCCGACAGCGCGCACTTCTTCGACGAGGGTCTTGATCACCTCGGGATTTTTCTGCGCGTAAGGTTTGGTCGCGAGGTAGAACTGATGGTTGTCGACGATGCCTTTGCCGTCACGCAGGGTGTGCGCTTGCAGCTGTTTCTCGGCAGCGGCCTGGTACGGATCCCAGATTACCCAGGCATCGACGCTGCCACGCTCGAACGCGGCGCGGGCATCGGCCGGCGGCAGGAACACGGTCTGGATATCGGAGTATTTGAGGCCGGCGTCTTCCAGTGCGCGCACCAGCAGGTAGTGCACATTGGAGCCTTTGTTCAGGGCGACTTTCTTGCCCTTCAGATCCGCCACCGATTTGATCGGCGAGTCTTTCGGTACGAGGATCGCTTCGCTGTTCGGCGCTGGCGGTTCGTAGGCGACGTAAAGCAGATCAGCGCCCGCTGCTTGGGCAAACACTGGCGGAGTCTCACCGGTCACGCCGAAGTCGATCGAGCCGACGTTCAGGCCTTCGAGCAGTTGCGGGCCGCCGGGGAATTCAGTCCATTGCACGTCCACGCCTTGGGCGGCCAGACGCTTTTCCAGAGTGCCTTTGGCCTTGAGCAGCACCAGCGTGCCGTACTTCTGATAACCGATCCGCAATGTCTCGGCTTGAGCTTGAGTAATGGCGCCGAAGGACACAGCCGCAGCAAACAGAGCGACCAGACCACGACGCAAAAATACAGTGCGCATAGCGCTCTCCTTTTTGCTGTTGGGTTTTGGCTGCACCTGCTTGGCCGTTAGCGGCTGAGTAAGGTGAGTGGAGCAAATTCGGGTAAGGCTTAAATGCTCCAGCGAGCACTCAATAAACGTTCATTCAACAGGCCCGGCTCCAGCGGTTTCGGCCGGCGAGCCATGGCACTGACAAACTGATCCAGCGCTTCATGCAGACGCTGTTCCAGCGCTGGCGCCAGTTGCGCCTGGGCGCTGCCTTCGCCATAAGCGATCTGGCTGTCCTCGGCAAAAATCCCTTGCAGCATTTCCTGGGCCTTCAATGCCGACAGCACAGGCTTGAGCGCGTAATCGACCACCAGCATGTGGGCGATGCTGCCGCCGGTGGCCATCGGCAGAACAATCTTGTGGTTCAAGGCGCGTTCGGGCAGCAGATCGAGTACGGTCTTCAGCGCCCCGGAAAACGACGCCTTGTACACCGGCGTGGCGATCAGCAGACCGTCAGCGTTTTCAATCTGCGCCAGCAGGTCGAGCACCTTCGGGCTGTCGAAGCGGGCGTGGAGCAAATCTTCGGCCGGGAAGTCCCGCACCTGATAACTCACCACTTCCACCCCTTGCTCCTGCAACCAGCGTTGCGAGCGCTCAAGCAACACTCCTGAGCGGGAGCGCTGGCTGGGACTGCCACCGAGTGAGACGACCAGCATTGAGACAATTCCTTAAGCGTTACAGGCGATTCGCGGGTTGCGATCTCGCTTCAATGGGAGTGACCTTACCAGCTGATTTATATATCTATAAATCATATTTATTCATTTGGTTATGCTTTTAAGAGATATGCGATTTGCTTTGTTCCGGGCAAAAAAACAGGCCGTGAAAACGGCCTGAAATCCCCTGCTTTGTGGTTCCGTGGTGGCTGGACTAACGCCATCGCGAGCAGGCTCACTCCTACAGGGGAACGCATTTCAAATGTAGGAGTGAGCCTGCTCGCGATGACGGTGGTGGCTACACCGTAAATCTCACTGATTCACTTATTCGGCTGCGGCGTCAGGCGCAGGTATGGCTTCACCGCGCGATAGCCTTTGGGGAAGCGCCGCTTGATCTCTTCTTCGTCCTTGAGCGACGGCACGATCACCACCTCCTCACCGTCCTGCCAGTTGGCCGGAGTCGCCACCTTGTAGTTGTCGGTGAGCTGCAGCGAATCGATCACCCGCAGGATCTCGTGGAAGTTGCGCCCGGTGCTCGCCGGGTAGGTGATGGTCAGGCGAATCTTCTTGTTCGGATCGATCACGAACAGCGAACGCACGGTCAGGGTGTCGTTGGCGTTCGGATGGATCAGGTCATAGAGGTCGGAAACCTTGCGATCGGCATCGGCCAGGATCGGGAAGTTGACGATCGTGTTCTGGGTTTCGTTGATGTCTTCGATCCACTTGTGGTGCGAGTCCACCGGGTCGACCGACAGCGCGATGGCTTTGACGCCGCGCTTGGCGAACTCATCCTTGAGCTTGGCGGTGAAGCCCAGCTCGGTGGTGCACACCGGGGTGAAGTCCGCCGGGTGGGAGAACAGCACGCCCCAGCTATCGCCCAGCCACTCGTGGAAACGAATCTTGCCGGCGCTGGAATCCTGTTCGAAGTCGGGGGCGATGTCGCCGAGTCTGAGGCTCATGGTGCTGCTCCTGATGAGTTGTTGGAGAACTCAACTGTAGCTCGGGATTCGACATCATGAAAAAGAATAAATAAGCAGATATTTAGAATTTAAATGAATATTAAACATCGTTCACTGGACGCTCGCCCGCATCGCGACGAACATCGCCCTCAAGGTTCGAGAAGGCCTTGAGTAGCTGCAAAAGAGGGAATTTCGGAACAGGCTTACGGGGGTGAGCCTGACCCGAAAATGCAAAAGCCCCGACCGGCGCGATGCCGGACGGGGCTTTTTTTACATCAGCGAATCGAGACGCGCTATTACAGCAGCGGGATCGAGTAGCTGACGATCAGGCGGTTTTCGTCCTGGTCGCGCTGACCTGGGACGTCGTTGCGCCAGGTAGCGTTTTTCCACATGAAGCCCAGGTTTTTCGCCGGGCCTTCAGGGATCACGTAACCGACGGTCAGGTCGCGTTCCCACTCGGAAGCGCCGGTGCCGTTTTCACGACGGTTGGAGCCAACGGTGTCGATATCGTCGCCGCGCAGGTAGACCACACCGGCAGTCAGGCCTGGCAGGCCGACTTTGGCGAAGTCATACGAGTAGCGTGCTTGCCAGGTTTTCTCGCCGGCACGACCGAACTTCTGGATCTGCATGTCGGTGATGGTGTAGTTCGACGAACCGTCGCCCTGGTTCAGCCAAGGGAAGTCGGAGCTGCCGTTGGAAACCTGGTAGCCGCCACCGAAGGTGTGGCCTTCAACGGTGTACAGGAACAGGCCGCTGTACAGATTGTTGTCGATCGGGCCTTTGCCGCTGACGTTGCCGACGTAGTTACCGTTACCGAAGTAGGCTGCGGTGTTGCCATTGGCGCCGTCGTCGCTGCTGTGGAAGTAGCGGAAGTCAGACTTCAGCACGCCCGGGCCGATTGCCCAGTTGTGAACCAGACCCAGGAAGTGTTGCTTGTAGAAGTCTTCCAGGTTGCCGTAGTAGTACTGGGCAGTCAGGTCCTTGGTGATTTTGTAGTCACCACCGGCGTAGTAGAACTTGTTGCTGTTGGCAACGCGAGCGTTCGCACCACCAACGGACAGGTTCTCGTTGTTGCTGGAGTTACGACCTTTCACTGCTTCGATCTGACCAGCGACCAGGGTCAGGTCCTTGATCTCGCCGGAAGTGATCTGGCCACCCTGCCAGGTTTGTGGCAGCAGACGACCGTCGTTTGTCACGATGACCGGGTTTTTCGGCTGCAGAGTACCCAGCTTCAGTTCGGTCTGGGAGATCTTGGCTTTGGCGGTCAGGCCCAGGCTCGAGAAGTTATCAACAGCTTCGCCGTTGGACTTGCTCGGGAACACAGTGCCGCCGTAGGAAGTCGAGGTTGCACCGTTGGTGCCGCCGCCCGAATCCAGGCGCACGCCCAGCAGGCCGATGGCGTCGATACCGAAGCCGACGGTGCCCTGGGTGTAACCGGAGATGAAACGCAGATCGAAGCCTTGGCCCCATTCTTCGTTCTTGTTCTGCGCGCCAGCCGCTTTGGTGCCGGAGTCACGGTTATCGTTGTTGATGTAGAAGTTGCGCAGGCCCAGAGTGGCTTTGCTGTCTTCGATGAAACCGGCGGCGCCTGCCTGCTGCGCCATAACCCCTACGGCCACAGCCAGGGCCAAGGTGGACTTGTTCATGTAAAGCTCCTCTCGTTTCTAATTCTTGTGTTCCTGGCCCGGGGTCTGATGCCCTGGATCCTAAGATGCGCGATTAGCGCCAGACCGTGACTGACAAGTCAATCGTAACCTTGTGTGTCTACGACCAAGGTCTAATCGCAGTGATTTGGTCCGTGCAGAGTAAAGATTTCCTGATAAACCCAAAAAGAATTTATTCATTCTTTTTCATATCATTCGGGAATATGGCCACTATCTAGCCATCTTCGCCCGGATACAACGTATCGGCGACTAAGCTCATTCCTAAATGGTATTTGTTAGCCTTTTTTTATATCGATTAGCTTTGGCGCAACCCCAATTCGTCAAACCCTATCGAAAAGGCGACGCCATGATGGCTAAACGCGCACTATCTAGTCAATTTGTTACAGTTTGTGTGTCGACGCTTATTTGTCTTTCCGCGCAGGCTGCCAACCTCACCATCGGTTATCAAACCGGGATCGACCCCAGCAAAGTCCCCCAGGCCGACGGCACTTACGAAACAACCATCGGCCAGAAGATCGACTGGCGACGCTTCAATAGTGGCCCGGAAGTTGTGACAGCCATTGCCTCCGGCGATGTGCAGATCGGCAATCTCGGTTCCAGCCCGTTGGCCGCCGCGGCTTCGCGAAACCTGCCGATTGTTGCCTTTATTGTTTCGGCGCAGATCAATGCCGCCGAAGCGTTGGTGGTACGCAATGGCAGCGGGATCAACACCCCGCAGGATCTGGTCGGCAAGACCATCGCCACGCCCTTCGTTTCCACCTCCCACTACAGCTTGCTCGGTGCACTCAAGCACTGGGGCCTGGACACCGGCAAAGTCAAAGTGGTGAACCTGCAGCCAGCGGAAATCGCCGCAGCATGGAAGCGTGGCGATATCGATGGCGCGTTTGTCTGGTCGCCGGCACTGGGGGAAATCCGCAAGACCGGCAAGACCCTGACCGATGCCGCGCAGGTTGGTCAGTGGGGCGCACCGACCTTCGAAGTCTGGGTCGCACGCAAGGATTACGCCGAGAAGCATCCTGACGTCGTCGCGAAGTTTGCCAAAGTCACGCTGGATTCATTTGCCGATTACGCAGCGCATAAAGACAGCTGGACGGCTGACTCGGCGCCGGTTCAGAAAATCGCCAAACTGACCGGTGCCAATGCCGCCGATGTACCGGAACTGCTGGCCGGTTCAGCCTTCCCGGATGCCAAGGCACAGCAATCCACCGCACTGCTGGACGGCGGCACGGCCAAGGCGATTGGTGAGACGGCGAAGTTTTTGAAGGAACAAGGCAAGGTCGAGACGGTGCTGCCGGACTACTCGCCGTACGTCAGTGCGAAGTTTGTAACCGAAAACAATTGAATAGGTGGCGAGGGGATTCATCCCCGATGGACTGCGCAGCAGTCCCCTGCTTTTGCTGAAGCGGGGGCCGCTGCGCGGCCCATCGGGGATGAATCCCCTCGCCACAAAAGTCCTTCGCTAATCTTCAGAGGGTCTTTTCGAAGATCTTCGAGTTACGCTGATAGTTGTACAGCGACGCCCGCGCCGCCGGCAGGCGCTCGACGCTGCTGGGTTCGAACCCGCGCTCGCGGAACCAGTGCGCCGTGCGGGTGGTGAGGACAAACAGGGTTTTCAACCCTTGCGCCCGGGCACGGGTCTCGATGCGCTCCAGCAGCTCATCGCCGCGTCCACCGTGGCGATACTCCGGATTCACCGCCAGGCACGCCAGCTCACCGGCATCCGAATCGGCAATCTGGTACAACGCCGCACAGGCGATGATCATGCCTTCACGCTCGACCACGCTGAACTGTTCGATCTCGCGCTCCAGCACTTCACGCGAACGACGCACCAGAATCCCCTGCTCTTCCAGCGGGCTGATCAAATCGAGCAAACCGCCGACGTCTTCAATCGCCGCCTCGCGCACCAGTTCGAATTGCTCCTGAGCGACCAGCGTACCGCCACCGTCGCGGGTGAACAGTTCGGTCAGCAGCGCGCCGTCTTCGGCGTAGCTGACGATATGGCTGCGCGCCACGCCGCCACGGCAAGCCTCGGCAGCAGCATCCAGCAGTTCCGCCTGATAGTTGTTGCCCAGACGCGCCAGATGCGCCGGCACCTGTTGCGGACGCAGTTCGCGCACCAGTTTGCCGTTCTCGTCGATCAGACCGAGGTCGGCGCCGAACAGCAGCAGCTTGTCGGCACCGAGGTCGATGGCGGCGCGGGTGGCGACGTCTTCGCAGGCGAGGTTGAAGATTTCCCCGGTCGGCGAGTAGCCCAGCGGCGACAGCAGCACGATCGAACGCTCGTCGAGCAGACGATTGATGCCTTTGCGATCGACCCGGCGCACTTCACCGGTGTGGTGATAGTCGACGCCTTCGAGCACGCCGATCGGCCGCGCGGTCACAAGGTTGCCGCTGGCCACCCGCAAGCGCGAGCCCTGCATCGGCGACGAGGCCATGTCCATCGACAGCCGCGCTTCGATAGCGATACGCAGCTGACCGACCGCGTCGATCACGCACTCCAGCGTTGCCGCATCGGTGATGCGCATGCCGTGGTGGTAGTGCGGGGTCAGGCCGCGCGCAGCGAGGCGGGTTTCAATCTGCGGGCGCGAACCGTGGACCAGCACCAGGCGCACGCCGAGGCTGTGCAACAGCACCAGGTCGTGGACGATGTTGCCGAAGTTCGGATGCTCCACGCCGTCGCCGGGCAGCATGACGACGAAGGTGCAGTCGCGGTGGGCATTGATGTAAGGGGACGCGTGACGAAGCCAATTGACGTATTCGGGCATGAACCTGGGCCTGTAATAAATAGCAGCCGAAAAAAGGGCGAAACGGAAAACGCACAGCGGGCTGATGGTTATCGTCGGAACAGGCTTGGCGACACGCGCGCTCTCCTCATGAATACGGGTTGGGGTGCTGGCAATTTACAGCGTTTGATCGGATAAAACACATACCTCCTGTGGGAGCGAGCCTGCTCGCGAAAGCGGTGTATCTGTCGACATTGAGGTGTCTGGAATGGCGCTTTCGCGAGCAGGCTCGCTCCCACAGGGGTTGATCATCGTTCGTCAGCTGTCAGGCAGTAATGTTCAATCAACTGCCGCAATAGATGCACGGTAGGCTGCAAACGTGACATTTCAAGGTATTCGCCGGGCTGGTGTGCACAGGCGATGTCGCCAGGGCCGAGCACGATGGTTTCGCAGCCAAGGCGCTGAAGATAAGGCGCTTCGGTGCCGAACGCTACTGCTTCGGCACTATGACCGGTGAGCTTTTCAGCGATGCGCACCAATTCGGCGTCTTCGGCCTGCTCGAATGGCGGCACTTCCGGGAACAACGGCTGGTAGTCGATCTTCACCTGATGACGTTCCGCAACCGGATTGAGCTTGCGCAGAATCTCCGCACGCAGGACTTTCGGGTCCATGCCCGGCAACGGGCGCAGATCGAACTCCAGTGAACACTGGCCGCAGATGCGATTCGGATTGTCGCCGCCATGAATACAGCCGAAGTTCATGGTCGGCTGCGGCACGCTGAACTGCGGGTTGTTGAATTCACGCTGCCACAACAGGCGCAGACCACGCAGCTCACCGATGGCATCGTGCATCGCTTCGAGGGCGCTGTGGCCCAGGCGCGGATCCGACGAATGGCCGCTCTGCCCGAGGATATCGATGCGCTCCATCATGATGCCCTTGTGCATGCGGATCGGTTTGAGCCCGGTCGGCTCGCCGATCACCGCTGCACGGCCCAGTGGCTTGCCGGCCTCGGCCAGTGCGCGGGCACCGGACATCGAGCTTTCTTCATCACAGGTGGCGAGGATCAGCAGCGGTTGCTTGAACGGCTGGTCGAGCAGCGGCTGCACGGCCTCGATGATCAGCGCGAAAAAACCCTTCATGTCGCAACTGCCCAGCCCGACCCAGCGGCCATCGACTTCGGTGAGTTTCAGCGGATCGGTCTGCCACAGCGCATCGTCATAAGGCACGGTATCGCTGTGCCCGGCCAGGACCAGGCCACCGGGCCCGCTGCCAAAACTGGCGAGCAGGTTGAATTTGCCGGGGCTGACCTGCTGGATATCGCAGCTGAAGCCCAGATCACCCAGCCAACCGGCGAGCAAATCGATCACCGCCCGGTTGGACTGATCCAGGCTCGGTTGGGTGCAACTGACCGATGGTGCGGCGATCAGTGCCGCGAACTGGTCTTGCATGGATGGCAAAGGCATCGCTGACTCCAACTCCCGATTTGAAGTCCATCATAGAGCCATCCGGCGCTCGGAATAAACCGCCGCAGGGCGTAGGAAGTTTGAGTCCTGTACACTGCACGGCCTTGGCAGCCACACATTCCCCCGGCTGCGCTCCCGATCCTGGATTTTCCGGCCATGCAGAAAGAAACCGAAATCAAACTCCGCGTCAGCCGCGAAACCCTCGCTGCCCTGCGCGAGCACCCGCTACTGAAAAAACGCAACAAAAATGGCTGGGAACGCCGTGAGTTGATGAACCAGTACTTCGATACCCCTGAGCGCGATCTGGCCCAGGCCAAAGTCGCGCTGCGCCTGCGCAAGGACGGTGACGAAGTGATTCAGACCCTCAAGACCCGCGGCCAGAGCGTGGCCGGTCTGTCCGAGCGTAACGAGTACGACTGGAAGCTGCCCAAAGCCAAGCTCGACGTGAAGAAACTCGACGGCGAATGCTGGCCCGAGGCGCTGGCCGAGCTCGACAAGAAGACCCTGAAGCCGATCTTCACCACCGATTTCGTCCGCGAGCGCGCGGAAATCGCTTGGGGCCGCGGCAAGGCCAAAGTGGTGATCGAAGCCGCGCTGGACCTCGGTCACGTGGTGGTCGGCAAACAGAAAGAAGAAATCTGCGAGCTGGAACTGGAACTGCGCGAAGGTGAGCCTGCCGCGTTGCTGGAATTGGCCGCCGAACTGGCCGAAACCCTGGCCCTGATGCCGTGCGACATCAGCAAGGCCGAGCGCGGCTACCGTCTGTACGACGCCAACAGCTACTCACTGAGCCTGCCCGCGCCGCAACTGACCCCGGAAACCCAACTCGACGACGCCTTCGCCGCGCTGGCCTGGCACTTGCTCGGCAGCAGCCAGCGTCTGGCCGAACAATATCGCTTCAACGGCCACTGGCGCCTGCTGCAGGACTGGGTCGAGAACCTCGCGGAAATGCGCGCCCTGCTCAGCAGCCTCGGCCAGGCCGCACCGCGTCCGGCCACTCACGACCTGCGGGTGGCGCTGGATGCACTGCTGGAAGACTGGCGCCCACTGGTTCAGGTCGGTATCGAAGACGAAGACGTACGCAAGGCGGCGCCGGAACAATTCCTCGAAGAGCTGGAAGACCCACGCTGGGGCCTGTTCTCGCTGACTGTTTCGCGCTGGCTGCTGGCCCGCACCTGGGCCGCCGAGCGCAACACCCGCGGCAATCGTCAGGGCGCCGCGCAACTGCACAGCTGGCTGCCGCGCATGCTCGGCGAAGAAGCCACGTCCCTGCAACTGCAGCGCTATCAGCAGCAGCCGGAAGATCTGGCCGAGCAACTGCCGCGCATCGAACGCATCCAGGTCTGGCTGCACCACGCGCGTAACGTGCTGGAGATCGCGGAAATGGATCGCCTGTACGGCGAGCTGAACAAACTGGCGCAACTGGCCAACGAACCGACCATCACTGACGAACTGCTCGATGCGCGCAAACAGCAGGCGATTGCGGTTTATCAGAATCGTGCGTGGAAAATGCTGCTGCGCATGTAAAACCGCTTTCGCGAGCAGGCTCGCTCCCACATTGGAATGCAATCCCCTGTGGGAGCGAGCCTGCTCGCGAAGAGGCCATCTGCCTTACCTCAGACAGGCAAGCTTGTTGTGGACTTGATCTCCGACAGCGCCACAATCGAGTTCACCTCCTGAATCCCTGGCACCAGCGACAGCTTTTCGAAGAAGAATCGCTCATACGCCTCGATGTCCGCCGCGACAATCCGCAACAAAAAATCCACCGCACCCATCAGCACATAACACTCCAGCACTTCCGGAAAACCGCGAATCGCCTCGGTGAATTCGGTGAAGTTCGAACGCCCGTGGGCGTTGAGTTTGATCTCGGCGAAGATCTGCGTGTTCAGGCCGATCTTCTTGCGATCAAGCAAGGTCACCTGCCCGCGAATGATCCCCTCCTCCTTCATCCGCTGAATCCGCCGCCAGCACGGCGACTGCGACAGTCCCACCTGCTCGGCGATCTGCGCGCTGGACAGTGACGCGTCCTCTTGCAGCAAGGCGAGAATGCGCCGGTCGTAACTGTCCAGCTCGCTGTGCATAACCAATCCTCAAAATGATCATTTACCGAATTGTTCTTGTCGAGAAATCCGCGAATCCGCTCATCTTAGACAAGAAATGCCCGACACCGAATGTAAAAATTCCTCCACTGACTCTGGAGACCGGACATGCCTCACCTCGAAGCCGTGAATACCCCTGCGCCCCGCGCCGATGTGTGGAACGTCAACAATGCCCACTGCTGTGCGCGTTATCAGTTGCTCGCCGAAGCCGAGCCGGATCTGTTGGTGCGGGTGCTGAATCTGTTTGCGCTGCAATTCCTCACGCCGCAACAGGTCCACGTCGAGCGGCTCGACGATCTGCTGTCGATCGATATCGTCATTGATGGTCTGAGCTGGCATCGCGCGCAGGTGATTGCGGAAAAACTTCGTAACCTGATCAGCGTCTGCTCGGTGAACCTGCAAGACGCCGACACGGCGTGGTCTGCTTCGGCCCAGGCGGCCGGCTGACAAATCCGGCAACGGCTTTGTCGGGTAGTGGCCCAACAGTCTGCGGGGCCACGACTATCCTTTGCGCACAGTCGTTCAAAAGGAGCCCGCATGTCCGTTCAACTCGCCACTCAGGACCGCTGGCTGGATCTCAACGATGTGTTGCGTGAGCTGGTCGCCCAAGGCTTTATCAGCCAGGACTCGGCGGAGCAGGCGCTCAACGCCCGGCGCCGCCATGCGACCCACGGCCAGCAACATCCGCTGGAGTTCATCGCCAGCCAGCAACTGGATGACCTCAGCCGTCCGGGCAAACATCTGGACCTGGAAAGCCTGACCCTGTGGCTGGCGCAGCAGGCCGGCCAGCCGTACATGCGCATCGACCCGTTGAAGATCAACGTTGCGGCGATCACCCCGCTGATGTCCTACGCCTTTGCCCAACGCCACAAGATTCTCGCGGTGGCGGTCGACCGCGATGCGGTGGTCGTGGCCAGCGCCCAGCCCTACGTCACCGGTTGGGAGGCTGACTTGACCCACGTGCTGAAGCTGCCGATCAAACGGGTGGTCGCCAACCCGGTGGACATCCAGCGCTTCAGCGTCGAGTTCTTCCGCCTCGCCAAATCGGTCAGCGGCGCCAACAACGCCGATCAGCAAAACGGCAACCTCGGCAACTTCGAACAACTGCTCAACCTCGGCGCCAGTGATCAGGAGCCGGACGCCAACGACGCGCACATCGTCAACATCGTCGACTGGCTGTTCCAGTACGCCTTCCAGCAGCGCGCCAGCGATATCCACATCGAACCGCGCCGCGAACAGGGTACCGTGCGCTTTCGCATCGATGGCGTGTTGCACAACGTCTATCAATTCCCGCCGCAGGTGACCATGGCGATCGTCAGCCGCCTGAAAAGCCTCGGGCGGATGAACGTCGCCGAGAAGCGCAAACCCCAGGACGGCCGGGTCAAGACCAAGACCCCGGACGGCGGCGAAGTGGAACTGCGGCTCTCAACGCTGCCCACCGCGTTTGGCGAAAAAATGGTCATGCGGATCTTCGACCCGGAAGTGCTGCTCAAGGACTTCGATCAGTTGGGCTTTTCCGCCGACGACCTGCGCCGCTGGCAGGACATGACCCGTCAGCCTAACGGCATCATTCTGGTCACCGGACCAACCGGCTCGGGCAAGACCACCACGCTCTACACCACACTGAAAAAACTGGCGACGCCGGAGATCAACCTCTGCACCATCGAAGACCCGATCGAAATGGTCGAGCCGGCGTTCAACCAGATGCAGGTGCAGCACAACATCGACCTGAGCTTCGCCGCCGGCGTGCGTGCGCTGATGCGGCAGGATCCGGACATCATCATGATCGGCGAGATCCGTGACCTGGAAACCGCAGAAATGGCGATTCAGGCGGCACTCACCGGCCATCTGGTGCTGTCGACCCTGCACACCAATGATGCCCCCAGCGCGATCAGTCGGCTATTGGAACTCGGCGTGCCGCACTATCTGATTAAAGCCACGGTGCTCGGGGTCATGGCCCAGCGTCTGGTGCGCACCCTGTGCCCGCACTGCAAGGCGCCGCTGACGCTGGAAGAGGAAGACTGGCAAACCCTGACCCGGCCCTGGCAGGCGCCGCTGCCGGGCAATGCGCAACGCGCTATCGGTTGCCTGGAGTGTCGCGACACCGGTTATCGCGGACGCGCCGGGGTCTACGAAATCATGCAGTTGAGCGATAGCCTCAAAGCGCTCATCACCCCGGACACCGACCTCACCGCCATCCGCCGGCAAGCCTTCAAGGAAGGCATGCGCAGCCTGCGCCTGTCGGGTGCGCAGAAGGTCGCGGCGGGGCTGACCACCCTCGAAGAAGTGCTGCGGGTGACACCGCAGAGCGAGCAGAAATAGGCCACTACGGAACCGGATTGGCGAATCGTTATCCAACGCCGTAGTTAACCCCCAGGAGTCACTCAATCATGCGTCTCAAACTTGCTGTCGCCACCCTTGCCTTGCTGTCCCTTCCCGTTGGTTCAGCGATGGCCGACAGCTTTTGGCGTAACGTCATTTCGTCCGGCGCCACCACCGGTTCGACCTACCTGACCTTCAAGGATCACAAGCTGATCGTTGCCGCACAGGACGATGCCGGCAGCTTCGTTGCCAGCGATGGCGGCATCCGTGGGCCGTACCTGGAAGCAGCGATGCAGAAAGTCCGCGCCGACAATCCGGGCCTGCAGGCCACGGACATGGAACTGGCGAATGCGATTCTGGCGAAGAACGCAGTGGCCTCCGAGTAAGCCAGGCGCCAACAAAAATGCCGCTCGATCGAGCGGCATTTTTTTGCCCGTAATGTCGAATTCACCACGCCCCCCCCCTGTGGGAGCGAGCCTGCTCGCGAATAAAGTGGGTCAGATACATGTTTGTCTTCTGACACGACGCCTTCGCGAGCAGGCTCGCTCCCACATTTGGACGGTTGTACAACCTGGAAATCAGCGGTAATCGTCTACCGGGACGCAGGCACAAAACAGATTGCGATCCCCATAAACGTTATCCACCCGATTCACCGCCGGCCAATACTTGTGCGCCTTGGTGTGCGCATCCGGGGTGATGCCCTGTTCGATGCTGTAAGGCCGCTCCCAGACTCCGGTGACATCCGCCAAGGTATGTGGAGCACGCTTGAGCGGGTTGTCTTCCGCCGGCCAGTTGCCGTTCTGCACTTCGGTGATTTCCGCGCGGATGCTCAGCATCGCGCCGATAAACCGGTCGAGTTCGGCCTTGGACTCGCTCTCGGTTGGCTCGACCATCAACGTCCCTGGCACCGGGAATGACATGGTCGGCGCATGGAAACCATAGTCCATCAGGCGCTTGGCGACGTCCTCTTCACTGATCCCGGTCTGCGCCTTCAACGGCCGCAGATCAAGAATGCATTCATGGGCCACCCGCCCGTTGCGCCCGGTGTAGAGCACCGGGAATGCGCCGGATAAATGCTGCGCCAGATAGTTCGCCGCGAGGATCGCCACTTCGCTGGCATCCGCCAGTTGCGGCCCCATCATCGCGATGTACATCCAGCTGATCGGCAAAATGCTCGCACTGCCCCACGGCGCCGCGCTGACCGCGCCGTTCTGTGGCAGCGGGCCGTCAATCGGCACCACCGGGTGATTGGCAACGAACGGCGCCAGATGCGCACGAATACCGATCGGCCCCATGCCCGGCCCGCCACCGCCGTGGGGAATGCAGAAAGTCTTGTGCAGGTTCATGTGCGACACGTCGGCGCCGATGTCCGCCGGGCGCGCCAGCCCGACCTGTGCATTGAGATTGGCGCCATCCATGTACACCTGCCCGCCGTGTTTGTGGATAACTTCGCAGATTTCGCTGATGCCCTCCTCGTACACGCCGTGAGTCGATGGATAGGTCGCCATCAGACACGACAACTTGTCCCCCGCCGCGGCAGCCTTGGTTTTCAGGTCGTCCAGATCGACGTTGCCGGCCTCGTCGCACTCGACGATCACCACGCGCATCCCGGCCATCTGCGCCGAGGCCGGGTTGGTGCCATGGGCCGAGGATGGAATCAGGCAAATGTCCCGCGCGCCCTGCTGCCGGCTCTCGTGATATTTGCGAATCGCCAGCAACCCGGCGTACTCGCCCTGAGCGCCGGAGTTGGGCTGCATGCAAATCGCATCGAACCCGGTGATCGCGCACAACCAGCGCTCCAGCTCTTCGATCATCAAGGTGTAACCGACCGCCTGTTCCCGTGGCGCGAACGGGTGCAGGTTGGCGAACTGCGGCCAGGTGATCGGGATCATCTCGCTGGTAGCGTTGAGTTTCATGGTGCAGGAGCCCAGCGGGATCATCGACTGGTTGAGCGCCAGATCCTTGTTCTCCAGTTGCTTGAGGTAGCGCAGCATCTCGGTTTCGCTGTGATGCGCGTTGAACACCGGGTGGCGCAGGTACGGCGTGTTGCGCTGCAGGTGGTCGGGAATGCCGGAAACCAGTGCTTCTGCGTCAATGTCGTCGACGTTCAAACCATGATCGGCACCGAGCAGCACGTCGAACAGTTTGGCCACCGTGTTTTCATCGCACGTCTCGTCGAGGCTCAAGCCGACTCGGCCACGGCCGAGAATCCGCAGGTTGATCTGCGCGGCCCTGGCACTGTCAATGATCGCGGTCTGCGCACCACCCACCTCCAGCGTGAGGGTGTCGAAAAACTGTGCGTTGATCCTTTGGATGCCATGGCGCTCAAGGCCCGCCGCCAGGATGCAGGTCAAGCGGTGCACGCGCTGGGCGATGCGTTTCAAGCCTTGCGGCCCGTGATACACCGCGTAGCAACTGGCGATGTTGGCCAGCAGCACCTGCGCGGTGCAGATGTTCGAGTTGGCCTTCTCGCGGCGAATATGTTGCTCACGGGTTTGCAGGGCCATGCGCAACGCGACGTTGCCACGAGCGTCTTTCGACACGCCGATGATCCGTCCCGGAATCGCCCGTTTGTACTCCTCACGGCTGGCAAAAAACGCTGCGTGCGGGCCACCGTAGCCCATCGGTACGCCAAAGCGCTGGGACGAACCGAACACCACGTCCGCGCCCAGTTCACCCGGCGGTGTCAACAGCAACAGGCTCAGCAGATCGGTGGCGACACAGGCCAGCGCTTGCTGCGCGTGCAGTTGATCGATGACCGGACGCAGATCACGAATCTCGCCGTGGGTGTCGGGATACTGCAGCAACGCGCCGAACACCTGATGCTGGTTGAGGTTATCCACAGCGTCGATGATCAGCTCGAAGCCGAAACCTTCGGCGCGGGTCTGCACCACGGAGATGGTTTGCGGATGACAGTTCTCATCGACGAAAAACAGATTGCTCTTCGACTTCGCCACACGCTTGGCCAGCGCCATGGCTTCTGCAGCGGCGGTGGCTTCGTCGAGCAACGAGGCGTTGGCCAGTTCAAGCCCGGTGAGGTCGATGGTCAGTTGCTGGAAATTCAGCAGCGCTTCGAGACGGCCTTGGGCGATCTCCGGTTGATACGGTGTATAGGCGGTGTACCAGCCAGGATTTTCCAGCACATTGCGCAGGATGACCGTCGGCGTCAGCGTGCCGTGGTAACCCATGCCGATCAGGCTGGTCCAGACCTGATTCTGCTCGGCGTAGCTGCGCAGCTTGGCCAGCGCCGCCTGCTCATCAAGGGCCGGCGGCAAGTCCAGCGCCCGATTCAGGCGAATGCCCGGCGGCACCGTCTGCTCGATCAGTTCGACCCGGCTGCCCAGACCGAGGCTGTCGAGCATCGCCTGTTGTTCGCCGGCGTCGGGGCCCAAATGGCGACGCAGGAATGCTTCGGGGTCGCGTAACTGGCTCAAGGATGGCAACTGGGACATGACGGGCTCTCTCTTGGCTGGCGCTCGGCGTCAATGCAACACGGTCAAACCAGCATAGCAGCCGATCCCGACGCGCACGGCTTGGCGGCAGAGGGGGTTCCGGGGCATGCTGTAGCGCCTGCATCAGGCGTCCAACCTTCGGATGATCCAATCCTCATGAACCAACTGCCGTTCCTGCCGTTTTCCAAACCTGTCATTGATGAAGCCACGATTGCCGCCGTCGGCGATGTGCTGCGTTCCGGCTGGATCACCAGCGGGCCGAAGGTCCAGGCCTTTGAAGCACAGTTGTCGGAATACTTCGGCGGACGCCCGGTGCGCACCTTCAACTCCGGCACCTGCACCATGGAAATCGCCTTGCGCATCGCCGGCATCGGGCCGGGTGACGAAGTGATCACCACGCCGATTTCCTGGGTCGCCACCGCCAACGTGATCCTCGAAGTCGGCGCCACACCAGTGTTTGCCGACATCGATCCGGTGACCCGCAACATCGATCTGGACCAGTTGGAAGCGGCCATCACCCCGCGCACCAAAGCGGTGATTCCGGTGTACCTCGCCGGCCTGCCGGTGGACATGGATCGGCTATATGCCATCGCGCGCAAACACAATCTGCGTATCGTCGAAGACGCCGCTCAGGCCCTGGGTTCGAGCTGGAACGGCCAGCGCATCGGCGCCACCGGCGATTTCGTGTCGTTCAGCTTTCAGGCGAACAAGAACGTCACCTGCTCCGAGGGCGGCTGCCTGGTGTTGAACACCCCGGAAGAAGCACGGTTGGCGGAGAAGTACCGCTTGCAAGGCGTGACCCGCAATGGCTTCGACGGTCTGGATGTCGATGTGCTCGGTGGCAAGTTCAACATGACCGACATCGCCGCCACCATCGGTCTGGGTCAATTCGCCCATATCGAGGCGCTGACCGCCCATCGTCAGGAACTGGCCCGGCACTACTTCAAATGTTTTGGCGATGACTTTGAAGCGACTTATGGCGCCCAACTGCCACCGGCGGACTTTACCCAGAGCAACTGGCACCTGTTCCAACTGGTCCTGCCGGAGCGCAAGGACGGCTTGCCGGCCCGCGCCACGTTCATGGAACAGATGCAGGCCAAAGGCATCGGCATTGGCTATCACTACCCACCGATTCACTTGCTGAGTCTGTACCGCGAGCGCGGTTTCAAGGAAGGCATGTTGCCAGTTGCCGAGCGCGTTGGACGCTTGATCGTGTCATTGCCGATGTTCAGCACCATGATCAAGGACGACGTCGAGCGTTCGGTGGCGGCAGTGAAAGCGGTATTGCGCGACGCCTGATCGACGCCTACAAAAAAGCCCCGAGAGATCGGGGCTTTTGCAGTATTACAGTCTGCTTATTCGCCGATGGCAGCCTTGTAGGCAGCAGCGTCCAGCAGCTTGTCCAGCTCGGCCTTGTCGCTTGGCTTGAGCTTGAAGATCCATGCGGCGTACGGATCGTTGTTCAGCTCTTCCGGCGAGTCAGCCAGCGTTTCGTTGACCGCGATCACTTCACCGCCGATCGGGGAGTAGATGTCGGACGCGGCCTTCACCGACTCGACAACACCGGCAGCCTCACCGGCAGCAAACACCTTGCCGACTTCGGCCAGTTCAACGAACACCACATCGCCCAGCGCTTCCTGCGCGTGATCGCTGATGCCCACGGTAACGGTGCCGTCGGCTTCCAGGCGTGCCCATTCATGACTTTCGGCAAAACGCAGTTCAGCGGGGATATTGCTCATGCTCGGTGTCCTCAAGAAAATTGTCAGCGGTCAGGCCCGCCGGAAAAGGTCAGATCAAGGTTTTACCATGGCGCACGAAGGTCGGTTTGACCACTCGTACCGGATACCACTTGCCACGGATTTCCACTTCGGCGCGGTCGGCGGTAGCCATCGGTACACGCGCCAGGGCAATCGATTTGCTTAGCGTAGGAGAGAAACTACCACTGGTGATCTCTCCTTCGCCAACATCGGCGATACGAACCACTTGATGGGCGCGCAAAACACCGCGCTCCTCAAGCACCAGACCCACCAGTTTGTGCGCAACGCCGGCGGCTTTTTCCGCTTCCAGGGCCGAGCGACCGATGAACTGCCGCGAAGCCGGTTCCCAAGCGATGCTCCAGGCCATATTGGACGCCAGCGGCGAGACATCCTGATGAATGTCCTGGCCATAGAGGTTCATCCCGGCTTCGACCCGCAACGTGTCGCGGGCGCCGAGGCCGATTGGCGAAATGCCGGCACCGACCAGATCGTTGAAAAATCCCGGCGCCTGCTCGGCCGGCAAAGCGATTTCCAGGCCGTCTTCACCGGTATAACCGGTGCGGGCGATGAACCAGTCGCCATCGACTTCGGCTTCGAATGGTTTGAGGTGCTGGATCAGTGCGGCGCGTGACTGGGTCACCAGTTCGGCAATCTTCTGCCGGGCCTGCGGGCCTTGAATGGCGAGCATCGCCAGATCCTGACGCTCGTGCAGATGCACGTCGTAACCGGCGACCTGCGCCTGCATCCACGCCAGATCCTGGTCGCGAGTGGAGGCGTTGAACACCAGGCGATAACGGTCTTCGAGGCGATAGACGATCATGTCGTCGACGATGCCGCCACGTTCGTTGAGCATCGTGCTGTAGAGCGCGCGGCCGGGGCGATGCAGGCGTTCGACGTCATTGGCCAGCAAATGCTGCAGCCAGGCCTTGGCCTGGGGGCCGTCAATGTCGATAACGGTCATATGGGAAACATCGAACACCCCGCAATCGCGGCGCACCTCGTGGTGTTCCTCGACCTGCGAGCCGTAATGCAGTGGCATGTCCCAACCGCCAAAATCGACCATCTTCGCGCCGAGGGCGAGATGCAGGTCATACAGAGGCGTACGCTGTCCCATGGGTTTCTCCTTCCGGGCGTGGCGAAGGTGCGGACAGCCGCTGTACGGGGTGAAAGCCTCGAAATAGAAGGCTTTCAGCCGATTTCAGCGAACGGGTCTGTCAGACGAACCGCACCGAATGCCGCGCATTGTAGCCGCATGATTCAGGACTGACGACTAAGTGTTTCGGTGCGCCGAGCGGCGGATCAGGCCGATGACCGGTAACAGGCCGACCAACACCAGGGTCAGCGCCGGCAGCGATGCCCGCGCCCATTCCCCTTCACTGGTCATTTCGAAGATCCGCACCGCCAGCGTGTCCCAGCCAAACGGGCGCATCAGCAGGGTCGCGGGCATTTCCTTGAGCACATCGACGAACACCAGCAACGCCGCGCTCAGTGTGCCGGGCAGCAACAGCGGCAGATACACTTTGAAAAACAGTCGCGGCCCACTGACACCCAGACTACGTGCCGCTTCGGGCAATGAAGGCCGTATACGCGCCAGACTGTTTTCCAGGGGCCCGTAGGCCACCGCGATAAAGCGCACCAGATAGGCCATCAGCAACGCCGCCAGACTGCCCAGCAGCAATGGTTTGCCGGCGCCGCCGAGCCAGCCCGACAGCGGAATCACCAGTTCGCGGTCGAGATAACTGAACGCCAGCATGATCGACACCGCCAGCACCGAACCCGGCAGCGCATAACCAAGATTGGCCAGACTGACCCCGGAACGGATTACCCGGGTCGGCGCCAGACGTCGGGCAAACGCCAGCAGCAGCGCGACGCTGACGGTGATCAACGCCGCCATGCCGCCCAGATACAGGGTGTGCAGGATCAGCCCGGCATAACGCTCATCGAGATCGAAGCGCCCGCGCTGCCAGAACCATACGAGCAGTTGCAGCAACGGAATCACGAACGCGCAGGCAAACACCAACGTGCACCAGCCGGTCGCCGCGAACGCCTTTAGCCCGCGCAGCTGATACAACGCCTTGACCCTGGGGCGCTCGTTGCTCGCCCGGTTGGCGCCACGGGCGCGCCGCTCGCCATACAGCACCAGCATCACAACCAGCAACAACAGGCTCGCCAGTTGCGCGGCGCTCGGCAGGCTGAAGAAACCGTACCAGGTCTTGTAGATGGCGGTGGTGAAGGTGTCGAAATTGAACACCGAAACAGCACCGAAATCCGCCAATGTCTCCATCAGCGCCAGCGCCACACCGGCGCCAATCGCCGGACGCGCCATCGGCAACGCCACCCGCCAGAACGCCTGCCATGGCGATTGCCCGAGTACCCGCGCCGCCTCCATCAAGCCTTTGCCCTGCGCGAGAAACGCGGTGCGCGCCAGCAGGTAGACGTAGGGGTAAAACACCAGCACCAGTACCACAATCACCCCGCCGGTAGAGCGCACGCGTGGTAGGCGCAAGCCGCTGCCGAACCATTCACGCAACAGGGTTTGCACCGGGCCGGCGAAGTCCAGCAGACCGACGAAGACGAACGCCAGCACGTAGGCCGGGATGGCAAACGGCAGCATCAGCGCCCAGTCGAGCCAGCGCCGCCCGGGGAATTCGCAGAGGCTGGTGAGCCACGCCAGGCTGACACCGAGCAGCGTCACGCCGACGCCGACGCCCAGCACCAGCGTCAGGGTGTTGCCGAGCAGGCGCGGCATCTGGGTTTCCCACAGGTGCGACCAGATCTGCTGATCGATGGTCTGCCACGACAGCAGCAGGACACTCAGGGGCAACAGCACCAGCGCGGCAATGGCGAGGACGATGGGGTACCAGCGGCGTTGGGCGGGGTGGGCCAAGGGGGTTCTCTAATAAATCGTGGGTTGGCGCAAGAGTAATGCCAGCCCCAATTGTGGCGAGGGGATTTATCCCCGATGGGGTGCGAAGCACCCCCATGTCGTTAATCAAGGCGTAGTGATACACCGCGGGCATCGCCTTTACGAATGCTGCGCATCCGATCGGGGATAAATCCCCTCGCCACAGGGGATAACCAGGTTTTAGTTCCAGCCCGCCCGATCCATCATCCGGATCGCCTCGGCCTGACGCTTGCCCGCCACTTCCACCGGCAAGGTGTCAGCGACGAACTTGCCCCACGCCGCCACTTCTTCCGAAGGTTTCACTGCCGGGTTGGCCGGGAATTCCTGGTTGACGTCGGCGAAAATCTTTTGCGCCTCTGGCGTAGTCATCCACTCGACCAGCGCCTTGGCTGCTTCCGGGTGCGGCGCATGCTTGGTCAGGCCGATGCCCGACAGGTTCACGTGCACGCCGCGGTCGGCCTGATTCGGCCAGAACAGTTTCACCGGCAGGTCGGGCTTCTGCTTGTGCAGGCGACCGTAGTAGTAGGTGTTGACGATGCCGACGTCGCACTGCCCGGCGTTGATCGCCTCCAGCACCGCAACGTCGTCGGAGAACACATCGGTGGACAGGTTGTTTACCCAGCCCTTGAGGATCTTCTCGGTCTTTTCGGCGCCGTGCACTTCGATCATGGTCGCGGTCAGCGACTGGTTGTAGACCTTCTTCGCCGTGCGCAGGCACAGACGCCCTTCCCAATTCTTGTCGGCCAGCGCTTCGTAGGTGGTCAGCTCGCCTGGTTTCACCCGTTCGGTGGAATAGGCGATGGTCCGCGCGCGCAGGCTCAGGCCAGTCCAGGCATGGGTGGACGAACGGTATTGCGCGGGAATATTGGTATCGATGGTTTTCGAGGTGAATGGCTGGAGGATGCCCATCTGCTCGGCCTGCCAGAGGTTGCCGGCATCGACGGTCAGCAGCAGGTCGGCGGTGGCGTTTGCACCTTCGGCCTTGATCCGCTGCATCAGCGGCGCTTCCTTGTCCGTGATGAACTCAATCTTCACCCCGGTTTTCGCGGTGTAGGCGTCGAACACCGGTTTGATCAACTCATCGATACGCGAGGAGTAGACCACCACCTCGTCGGCGGCCTGGGCGGCAGTGCTGCCGATCAGGGTCAGGGCCAGTGCGGTCAGGAGACGCTTGGGTGCCAACATGGGAGTGATCTCTCGGTCGGAAAATGTGGGCCAAATGATAAGGACTCACATTTACCAGCTCAATCGAACACTTGGGCAAGGAGTTACCAGATGTTGCACAAGCTGAAATTCATGGTGTCGGTTCTGGCCCCTTCGCGAGCAAGCCCGCTCCCACCCTTGAAATGCATTCCAATGTGGGAGCGGGCTTGCTCGCGAAGGGGCCATCAGCCTCAAACAGATCTCAGGGTTTGGCCAGTACCGGCAGATCCCCGGTCAACCCCAGCGCCTCACGCACAAACAACGCCTTGGCCTCCGGCATCTGCTCCACCAGCTTCAACCCGGCATTGCGCAACCAGCGCAGCGGCAACGGGTCAGCCTGGAACAAGCGCTCGAAGCCCTCCATCGCCGCCATCAATGCCAGGTTGTGCGGCATGCGCCGACGCTCGTAACGACTCAGCACTTTCACGTCCGCCAGCCGTTCGCCGCGTTCCGCCGCCTGCAACAACACTTCAGCCAGCACCGCCGCATCGAGGAAACCCAGGTTCACACCCTGCCCGGCCAACGGGTGAATGGTGTGCGCCGCATCGCCGATCAGTGCCAGGCCTTCGGCCACATAGCGTTTGGCGTGGCGTTGACGCAACGGCACGCACAGCCGTGGATCAGCACTGACGACTTCGCCCAGGCAACCTTCGAAGGCTCGCTCCAGCTCACGACAGAATGCCGCTTCATCCAGCGCCATCAGGCGTTCGGCTTCACTTGGCGTGGTCGACCAGACGATCGAGCACCAGTCCTGCTGCCCGTCACGTTCCAGCGGCAGAAACGCCAGCGGCCCGTGATCGGTGAAACGCTGCCACGCGGTCATCCGGTGCGGCTTGCTGCTGCGCACGCTGGTGACGATGGCGTGGTGCAAGTAATCCCACTCGCGGGTGGCGACGCCGGTCAGACGGCGCACCGCCGAATTCGCACCGTCCGCCGCAATCACCAGCGGCGCACGCAACTGCCGACCATCGGCCAGGGTCAGCAGCCAGTCGTCACCGGAGCGGCGCATCTGTTCCAGCCGTGCGTTGGCCAGCATGCCCAGATCGCAATCGTGCAAGCGATCGAGCAATGCATCCTGCACCACACGGTTTTCGACGATATGACCGAGCACTTGGGCATGCACACTGCTCGCCGAGAAGTGAATCTGCCCGGTGCCGCTGCCGTCCCACACATGCATGTCGGTGTAGGGGCTGCTGCGGCGCTTGGCGATGCCGTCCCAGACGCCAAGGCGTTCGAGTATCCGCTGGCTGGCCGCCGACAAGGCGCTCACTCGCGGCTCGAACGGCGCGGCGGCGTCGAACGGTTTGACGCTCAGCGGGCTGCCGTCGAGCAGCAACACTTCCAGGCCGCTGTCCTGTAACGCCAACGCGAGGGCGCTGCCGACCATTCCGGCTCCGACAATCAGCAGATCTGCGCGCATTTCCATGCTTTAAGCCTGTCTCGCTGGCGGCATGCGCCGCTCGTAAAAGGTTTTAGCGAGCGCGCCAGTTAGCGGCGCGCTGCTGAAAGTGAAAGTGCCGACGCGTCGCTCAAGCATCCGGCCGCGTCCCCAGCCCCATGGCCTGACGAGCAAACCAGCGCTTGGCCGGTGGCAACAGATCGAGACCGAGCAGGCCGATGTTGCGGCCCAGCGAGACCAGCGGCTGAGTGCTGCCGAACAGCCGGGTGACCTGATCGGAGAAGCCCACGGTGAGCTCCTGATCCAGACGCTGGCGCTCGCGATAGGCCTGCAACGTGGCGAAGTCGCCCAGCGGTTTTTCGCTGGCGAGCAGTGCGGCGGCCAAGGCATCGGCGTCGCGCAGGGACAGGTTGAAACCTTGTCCGGCAATCGGGTGCAGGCTGTGCGCGGCATTGCCGAGTACGGCCAGATGCGAGCGCACCTGCTCTTCGGCCTCGACCAGCGACAACGGATACAAATGCCGCGCGCCGACCTGTTTCAAGGTGCCGAGGCGGTAGCCGAACACGCCTTGCAGTTCGCTAAGGAAATCGCGCTCGCTGAGGTCTGCCAGGCGTTGCGCATCCATGCCCAGGCGGGTCCAGACCAGTGCGCAACGGTTGTCCGGCAGCGGCAGCAAGGCCATCGGGCCTTCGTCGGTGAAGCGCTCGAAGGCCATGCCGTTGTGCGCTTCGCTCGGGGTGATGTTGGCGATCAGCGCGCTCTGGTTGTACGGACGCTTGCGCACGTTGATGCCCAGTTGTTCGCGCAAACCGGAACGGCCGCCGTCGGCCAGCACCGCCAGATCGCACTCGACGGCGGTTTCATCATTGAGGGTCAGGCGATAGCCGTCGGGCAGCGGCTCCATGCGCGTGACTTCCGCCGGGCAGCGCCAACTGATCACGTCTTTATCCAGATGCTGCCACAGGCACTGGCCGAGCCAGGCGTTTTCCACCACGTAGCCCAAGGCCGGCACGCCTTCTTCCATCGCCGACAGACGGGCGGTGGAGAAGCGACCACGGTCGGACACGTGAATCTGTTTGATCGGCTCGGCGCGGCGGGAAATCTCCTGCCACACGCCCAGCCGTTGATAGATCTGCCGGGAACCGAAGGACAGCGCCGACGAACGTGCGTCGTAGCTCGGCTGCCAGCTGTCGCCGGGGGCGAACGGTTCGATCAGGACGATTTTCCAGCCGCGGGCCTTGGCCCCGGCCTGCAAGGCCAACGCCAGACTGGCGCCGACCAGGCCGCCACCGATGATTGCCAGATTGACTCGACTCATGCCGCGTGTGTCCGTGCTTGCGCCATCAGCGCTTCGATTTCGGCAACGGTTTTCGGTACGCCGCTGGTCAATATTTCACAACCGGTCTTGGTCACTACCACGTCATCCTCGATGCGCACGCCAATGCCGCGCCATTTCTTCGCTACGTGCTGGTTGTCCGGGGCGATGTAGATGCCCGGCTCCACGGTCAGCGCCATGCCGACCTCCAGCACCCGCCATTCGCCGCCGACTTTGTACTCGCCAACGTCATGTACATCCATGCCCAGCCAATGGCCGGCACGGTGCATGTAAAACGCTTTATAGGCTTCGGTCGCGATCAACTCATCGACCTCGCCTTGCAGGATTCCGAGCTTGACCAGGCCTGCTGTAATCACCCGTACCGTCGCTTCGTGCGCCTGGTTCCAGTTTTTGTTCGGGGCAATTTCAGCGAGCGCGGCTTCCTGCGAGGCCAGCACCAGTTCGTAGATCGCCTTCTGTTCGGCGGAAAACTTGCCGTTGACCGGCCAGGTGCGAGTGATGTCGCTGGCGTAGCAGTCGATCTCGCAACCGGCGTCGATCAACACCAGATCGCCGTCCTTGAGCAGCGCGTCATTCTGCTGGTAATGCAGGATGCAGCTGTTGCGCCCGGCAGCGACGATCGAACCGTAGGCCGGCATCTTCGCCCCGCCCTTGCGGAATTCGTAATCCAGTTCGGCTTCGAGGCTGTATTCATACAGTCCCGGCCGGCTGGCCTGCATCGCGCGGATATGCGCCTGAGCGGAAATCCGTGCGGCTTCGCGCATCACCTTCACTTCTGCCGCCGATTTATACAGGCGCATGTCGTGCAGCAGATGATCCAGGGCAACGAATTCGTTCGGTGGCTGGGCGCCGAGGTGCGCCTTGGAGCGGATCACGTTGATCCAGTCCATCAGATGGCGGTCGAACTCCGGGTTGCTGCCCATCGCCGAATACACCCGGTCGCGGCCTTCGATCAGGCCCGGCAGGATGTCGTCGATGTCGGTAATCGGGAACGCGTCGTCAGCGCCGTAATCACGGATTGCGCCTTCCTGCCCTGCGCGCAGGCCGTCCCATAACTCGCGTTCGGCATTGCGTTCACGGCAGAACAGCACGTACTCGCCGTGCTCGCGGCCGGGCATCAGGACGATGACCGCCTGTGGCTCGGGGAAACCGCTGAGGTACTGAAAGTCGCTGTCCTGACGGTAGACATGCTCGACGTCGCGGTTGCGGATCGCCACTGCGGCAGCGGGCAGGATCGCGATGCTGTTGGGTTCCATCTGCGCCATCAGGGCCTTGCGGCGACGGCTGTATTCCGCTTTGGGGATATGGATCATGGGCAGATGGCTTTCCCTGGCACGCGATTAATGCAGCGACGGCTTGGCGGCTGGCGGCACGTCGGCTTTCCTGGTTTCCGAGAACAGCAGCAGCGGCGCGACGCGCAGGTATTCCATGACTTCCATGTAGTCGCTTTCGCCGTCTTCGGATTCTTCCAGGGCGTCTTGCACCTGGGAGATCGCCGCCAGATCCTGCAGCACTTCGGTGGCTTCGGTGCTGAGCATGCTGCTGTCGCGGCAGTTCAGGCCGAAACCGCTGAGGAAGCCCTGGCACCATTGGCCCAGTGCGGCGGCGCGGTCGGCCAGGGGCGCGTCATCGGTCGGCAGCAGCAGAACGACGGTGACGTCGTCACCGGTCAACTCACCCTTCACCATCTCTTGCAGGCCGATCAGGGCGTTGCGGACGTTGTCCTGTGGCTCGTTTTCCAGAAGTTCGGCGGCATCGATCAGCCACTCGTCGGCGTTGAAGCCGGCACCGGCGCAGCTGCGGCCGAGCAACAGGCCGTGCAGTTCGGCAGGCGAGACGTTGTGGCCGCTGGACGTCAGCAGGGTGGCAAAGGCTTGGTACGGGGAATTCGCAATGGTCATGGGCAGCTAGGCGCCAGACGGCGCTATGTCTAGAATGAAGGCCTTGTATCCTACATCGACAGACTCGCCAAGACTATTAAAGGCTGTCCGCCAGCTATCCCATCAGACAGACTCCGACCCAGTGGACACAATGGAAGACACCGACCTGCAAGCGCTGATGGCCAGACTCGAACTGCTGATTAGTCGAGTCGAGCAACTAAAGAGTCAAAACGCACTCTTACTAGCTCAGGAAAAGACCTGGCGCGAGGAACGCGCTCACCTCATTGAAAAAAACGAAATCGCCCGGCGTAAGGTCGAATCGATGATTTCGCGCCTCAAGGCCCTGGAGCAAGACTCATGAGTTCAAGCAATAGCGTTACCGTGCAGATCCTCGACAAAGAATATTCGATCATCTGCCCCCAGGAAGAACGCAGCAATCTGGTCAGCGCCGCCCGCTACCTGGACGGCAAGATGCGCGAGATCCGCAGCAGCGGCAAAGTCATCGGCGCCGACCGTATTGCGGTGATGGCCGCGCTGAACATCACCCACGACCTCTTGCACAAAGAAGAGCGCCCGGACATCCAGGCCAGCGGCTCGACCCGTGAACAGGTGCGCGACTTGCTTGATCGTGTCGATCTGGTGCTGGCCGACGATCCGGACATCAGCAAGGGCTGATTCGCCAGGCCGCTTGAGGTATACTCGCGGCACTCCCTGGGGTGCTTGCCAGTTGACGATGTCCCTGAGCCGATTTGCACTACCCTGGAGGTTGCACGTTGGGCTGGTGTGCATGTCCGCCAGACGGAAAGCCTTAAAGTCTACTGCATCCTCCACCTTGAACTTTCGGGTTCAAGGGCTAAGTTGACAGCGGTTCATCCGGGGAGCCTGATTCGAATCCGATGCCGGTTTTTGCCGACATCGGATTTTTTATGCGTGCGTTTTCGCCCTCACCTGCCGAAGCCGAACCATGACCGAACCTGCGCTGCTGCCCCGCCCGCAACTCCGCCGCCTGCTGCGCAAGGCGCGCCGTTCACTGACTCCCGCTGAACAACGGCAGGCCGCCAAAGGCCTGTTCCGCCAACTGGCGCAAGACCCGCACTTCCGCCGGGCCCGACACATTTCCCTGTACCTGCCCACCGACGGTGAAATCGACCCGCGCCTGCTGCTGCGCGAAGCCCAGCGTCGCGGCAAGGCCACCTACCTGCCGGTGCTCAGCGCCTGGCCGCGAACCAAAATGGTGTTCCAGCGAATTCGCCCCGGCGACAAGCTCAAGCCCAATCGCTTCCGTATTCTTGAGCCTCGGGCCAATCTGGCTCGTCAGCGCAAGATCTGGACCCTGGATCTCGTGCTGTTGCCACTGGTGGGGTTTGACGATGTTGGCGGACGCCTGGGGATGGGCGGCGGATTCTACGACCGCAGTCTGGCGTACCTGGCCCGGCGCAAGAACTGGCGCAAGCCGACGTTGCTGGGCCTGGCCCATGAATGTCAGAAGGTCGAACGCCTGGCACAGGCCAGCTGGGATGTACCGTTGCAGGGCACGGTCACCGATAAGGCGTGGTATTTCGCAGGATAGACGCCGCGCAGATCAGCGGCGTCGGGAAGGCAGTTTCAGCGTTTGAAAGCGGTCGACTGTTGAACCTGTTGCGCGACTTCAACCGGAGCATCGGTCTTGCTCGTCCACAGACTTTGCGCATAACCGGTGGTTACGACGCCAAGGCCGAACAAAATAACCAAAGTCCATAGCAAATCCGGTTTGCGTTTCATCGATTGCCCCCCTCAAGGCACATCATCACGATGACAGCAGCGGTTTCCGTTCGTAGGCCGTGCAGCAGCGTCAAGCTTTAAAGGCCGGCATTTTGCGACAACGTGAACCCGGGCGCAAACGCTGACGTCAACCGACCGTCGGTTTGTCATAAAATTGCCCGACAACCTGCCCAATCACCGCTTGAGGAGCAAAAGACATGGCCTATTGGCTGATGAAGTCCGAGCCTGACGAACTCTCGATCAAAGGCCTGGAGAAACTCGGCACAGCGCGCTGGGACGGGGTTCGCAACTATCAGGCGCGCAACTTCCTGCGGGCGATGGCGGTGGGCGATGAGTTCTTTTTCTACCACTCCAGTTGCCCGGAGCCGGGTATCGCCGGAATCGGCAAAATAATCGAGGCGGCGTACCCGGATCCCACCGCACTGGAACCCGAGAGCCATTACTTCGACCCGAAGGCCACACCCGAGAAAAACGCCTGGAGTGCGATTGATGTGGCACACGTCGAGACGTTTGCCCGGGTGCTGAAGCTCGATTACCTGAAACAGCAGACTGCGCTGGCCGAAATGCCGCTGGTGCAGAAAGGCAGTCGCCTGTCGGTCATGCCGGTGACGGCCGAACAGTGGGCCGCCGTACTCGGTTTGCGCTGAGAACTCGCCAGTCACGGTTTTTACCGGCAAAAGGGGCTAGGCTTGGCGCTCATTTGACTGACATCAAGCGAATGGAACGCTTGAACAGTCAGACTGCAAGCCACAGCCGCAGGATGCCCCCATGTCGACGCACAGCCGTTCTTCACTTCTATACGCCGGTTCGCTCTTGGTATTACTCGCCATCGCTGGCGGACTCGGTTACTGGATGTCCATCAGCAGCCGCCTAGTCGAAGGACTGTCGATGGGCAACGGGCGACTGGAAGCCACTGAAGTGCAGATCGCCAGCAAGACTCCTGGGCGCCTCGCCGAAGTACTGGTCGACGAAGGCGACAAGGTCAGCAAAGGGCAATTGCTGGCACGCATGGACACCCGCACCCTTGAAGCCCAGCGTAATCAGGCCGAAGCCGAAGTGTTGCGCGCCCGGGAGAATCTCAACGCCGCTCAGGCCAACGTGCAATTGCGCCAGAGTGAACTGCTGCTGGCCCAGCAAGAGCTCGGGCGTTCGCAATCACTGTTCAAGCACGGTTATGTCAGCGCGCAGATCATCGATCAGCTGCAGTCACGCATCGGCACTGGCAACGCTGCCGTTGTCGCCGCCCGGGCCCAAGTGTCTGCTGTCAGTGCGGCGATTGGCGCGGCACAGGCTCAAGTCGCGCAGTTGACCAGTGAAATTGACGACAGCAGTCTGCGCGCGCCGATTGATGGCGTGATTCAGCTGCGCATGGCCGAACCCGGCGAAGTGCTGGGGGCCGGTGGTCGCGTGCTGTTGCTGATCGATCCCAACGACCAGTACATGAACCTCTATCTGTCAGCCGCGGTGGCTGGGCGCCTGGCGGTGGGCGATGACGCTCGCGTGCTGCTTGATGCCTTGCCCGATAGCCCGCTGCCGGCAAAAATCAGCTTCGTCGCAGCCAAATCGCAGTTCACTCCCAAAGAGGTCGAGACCCGCGACGAGCGGCAAAAACTGGTGTTCCGCGTCAAGCTGCGCCTGGTTCAGCCCAGCGCCGTGCCGCAGGCCAAACCCGGCATGCCCGGGGCCGGCTACGTGCGGATCGCGCCCGTCGAATGGCCGGCCAATCTGCAATGAGCGGCCTTGCGGTTCAAGCGAACGGTATCGCGCACCGCTACGGCAAACAGCAAGCGCTTAGCGACATCGCCTTCAGCCTGCCCGCCGGTACGCGCTGCGGGCTGATCGGCCCCGATGGCGCGGGCAAATCCAGCCTGCTGGGGTTGATTGCCGGCGTGAAGACCTTGCAGCAAGGGCAACTGGACGTGCTCGGTGGCGCGATCGAGGATCGCCGGCATCGCGACACACTCTATGCGCGCATCGCCTTCATGCCGCAGGGACTGGGCGGCAACTTGTACCCGGAGCTGTCGATCCGCGAGAACATCCAGTTCTTCTCGACGCTGTTCGGCCTGTCCAAGGCTGAAAGCGAGCAGCGCATGCACAGCCTGCTGCTCGCCACGGATCTGCTGAAGTTCGCCGAGCGCCCTGCCGGCAAGTTGTCCGGTGGGATGAAGCAGAAACTCGGGCTGTGCTGCGCGCTGATCCATGAACCGGATCTGCTGATCCTCGATGAGCCGACCACCGGCGTCGACCCGCTCTCGCGCCGGCGCTTCTGGGAGTTGGTCGACGATGTGCGACGCCAGCGCCCGCAACTGACGCTGCTGGTCGCCACGGCCTATATGGAAGAAGCCGAGCAGTTCGAGCATTGCCTGATGCTCGATGCCGGCAAGTTGATCGCCACCGGCCTGAGCCGCGAGCTGGCGAACGTCACCCCCAGCGGCAAACTCGATGACGCCTTCACCCATTTTCAGGGTGACCGCCAGCATGACGCTCAGCCGCTGGTGATTCCACCGCGCACCGGCAACAGCAGCGACATCGCCATCGAAGCCCACGACCTGACGCTGCGCTTCGGCGATTTCACCGCTGTGGATCACGTCAGTTTTGCCATTGGGCGTGGCGAGATTTTCGGCTTTCTTGGCTCCAACGGCTGCGGCAAGACCACCACCATGAAAGTCCTGACCGGGCTGATGCCGGCCAGCGAAGGCAGTGCGACGCTGCTCGGCAACCCGGTGAACGCCAAGGATCTGGCCACGCGCAAGCGGGTTGGCTTCATGTCGCAGAGTTTTTCGTTGTATGGCGAACTCAGTGTGCGGCAGAACCTCGAACTGCACGCGCGGCTGTTCGACCTGCCCAAAACCGAGAGCGCACAACGCATCGAGGCGTTGATTCAGCGCTTCAATCTGCTCGCGGTCGCCGACCAGCCATCCGGGGCATTGCCATTGGGGCTGCGCCAGCGTCTGTCACTGGCGGTGGCGGTGCTGCACCGCCCGGAGGTGCTGATTCTCGACGAGCCGACTTCCGGCGTCGATCCGGCAGCCCGTGATAATTTCTGGCGACTGTTGATCGAGTTGTCCCGCGAACAGGGCGTGACGATCTTCCTCTCCACGCACTTCATGAACGAAGCGCAGCGCTGCGACCGCATCTCGCTGATGCACGCGGGCAAGGTCCTCGCCTGCGACACCCCGGCGGCGCTGCAACGCCAGTTTGCGGGAGAGACGCTGGAAGCGGCCTTCGTCACTTGCCTGGAACAGGCTCAGGGCGCTCAGCCATCAGCGCCTGTGGCCGAACCGCAAATGGCGCCGCCGAGCGCAGCGACAACACCGCTGCCCCGTCACGGTTTCAGCCTCGGTCGCCTGTTGGCCGTGGCCAGTCGCGAAGGCAAGGAGCTGTTGCGCGACAAGGTGCGCATGGCGTTCGCCTTGGCCGGGGCGATTTTCATGATGGTGATCTTCGGTTACGGCATCTCGCTGGACGTGGAAAACCTCGCGTTTGCCGTGTACGACCAGGATCAGACGCCGCAGAGCCGAGCTTATCTGGAGGCGTTTCGCGGCTCCCGGTCCTTCGACGAACAGCCGGCCATTCATGACCCGCAGGAACTGCACCGGCGCCTGCAACGCTCGGAAATCAAACTGGCGCTTGAGATTCCCCCCGGATTCGGCCGCGATCTGTACGCCGGGCGCCAACCCGCTGTGGCGGCGTGGCTGGATGGCGGCATGCCGTTTCGCGCCGAAACCAGCCGCAACTATGTTGAAGCCGTGCACCTGGGCAATCTGCAACAGTTGGCCGAACAAAGTAGCCCGGCGCTGGCCCACCCGGCGGCGGCCAGCCTGGAAACCCGCTTTCGCTACAACCAGGACGTGGTCAGCGTCAACGCTATTGGCCCCGGGGTCATGGCGCTGATCCTCGCCTTCATTCCGGCGATGCTCACGGCGCTGGGCATCGTCCGCGAAAAGGAGTTGGGGTCGATCACCAATTTCTACGCCACGCCCCTGACCCGCCTCGAATTTCTGCTGGGCAAACAGGCGCCGTACCTGCTGGTCAGTCTGGTCAACCTGGCGCTGCTGGTGGCGATGAATCGCTGGCTGTTCGGCGTGCCGTTCAAGGGCAGCCTGCTGACGCTGGCATTCGGCGGCCTGCTGTACGTGCTGGCGACCACCAGCATGGGCCTGCTGATCTCGGCGTTCACCCGCACGCAAATTGCCGCGATCCTCGGCACCATGATCATCACCAGCCTGCCGACCATCCAGTTCTCCGGGCTGATCGTGCCGCGCTCTTCACTGGAGGGCGCGGCAGCGATTATGGGCATGCTGTTTCCGGCGGGGCACTTCCTCGACATCGCGGTGGGTACGTTCACCAAGGCGCTGGACCTGTGGCAGCTGTGGCCACAGTGCCTGGCGCTGTTCGGGTTCTTTGTCGGGTTCACCGGGCTGAGCCTGATCATGCTGAAAAAACAGGAGGCCTGATGCACAAGTTCGCGCACATCCTGCGCCTGGGACTCAAGGAACTGACCAGCCTGCGCCATGACAGCGTGTTGCTGCTGTTCCTGTTCTACGCCTTCACCGTGGCGATTTACATGCCCGCCGCCGGTTCGGTGATCGGCGTGCACAACGCCAGCGTGGCCATCGTCGACGAAGACCACAGCGCCCTCTCACGCCAATTGGCCCAGGCCCTGCAGCCGCCGGAATTCCAGACGCCGGTGCTGCTGCCTTATGCGCAACTGGATCAGGTCATGGACAGCGGTGAGTACACCTTCGTGATCAATATTCCGGCGGGCTTTCAAACCGACTTGCTCGCCGCGCGGCAACCGGCGATTCAGGTCAACGTCGATGCCACCGCCATGAGCCAGGCGTTCATGGGCGCCGGCTACATCGGCCGGATCTTCCAGCGCGAATTGCTCGACTATGCCGGTCAGGGCGGTGCAGCGGCCAAGGCACCCGTGCAACTGACCACCCGCGCGCTGTTCAACACCAATCTGGAGGGCGGCTGGTTTCTGGCGGTGATTCAGATCGTCAACAACATCACTATTCTGGCGATCATCCTCACCGGTACTGCGCTGCTGCGCGAACGCGAACACGGCACGCTCGACCATTTGCTGGTGCTGCCGCTGACGGCGCTGGAAATCATGCTGGCGAAAATCTGGAGCAACTTGCTGGTGGTGGTGTTGTGCACCTGGCTGTCGCTGGAGGTGGTGGTCAAAGGCCTGTTGAATGTGCCGTTGGCCGGCTCGATGAGCCTGTTTTTGCTGGTGACTGCGGTTTATCTGTTTGCCAGTACCGCGCTGGGCATCTTTCTGGCGACGCTGGCGCGCTCGACGCCGCAGTTCGGTCTGCTGGCGATTCCGGTGATCATCCCGATGTTGCTGCTGTCGGGCGGCAGCACGCCATTGGACAGCATGCCGCAGTGGCTGCAGTGGGTCATGCAGGGCTCGCCGTCCACGCATTTTGTCAGCCTCAGCGCCGCGATTCTGTTTCGCGACGCCGGGCTGAGCGTGGTCTGGCCGGACTTGCTGGCGCTGACGGCCATCGGTCTGCTGTTCTTCGTTATCGCCCTGGCGCGCTTTCGCAAGAGCCTGGCGTCCTGAACAGCGGCCAGCGTGGTTACTGAATGATCAGGTTGTTGAACAACAGATCTTCAACCACCGGTTTGCCGGTCTCGTCATTCATCACTTGCTGGGTCTGCTTCAGGGCTTCCTGACGCAGCTTTTCCTTGCCTTCGATGCTGCCCATCGCCTCGGTTGTCTGCTGAGTGAACAGCGCCACCAGTTGATTGCGGATCAGCGGCTCGTTGGCCTTGACCAGCTTGGTCGCCTCTTCGCCCGTTACACGCAGCGCCACGTCGGCCTTGTAGACCTTCAGCTTAGGCGTGCCGTCCAGCCCGTAGTTACCCACGAACGGCGGGCTCAGGGTGATGTAGTTGACCTTCGGCGCCTCGCCTTCTTTGGCTTCTTCGGCCAGCGCTGCCACAGGCAGAGACAGGGCCAGCAACAACATGATCCACGCTTTCACAATTCGCTCCTTATCCGGTTTGCGGCCTAGCATAACGACCCGCCGCGCAAGCACAAGCTTATGGCTGACTATCAGGGCCGGGCATGCTCGTTGACCCGTTGACTGACACACCTACACTTATCGGCCATCACTCCCAAAGGAATAGCCCTGATGAAAGCCGTGCTGTGCAAAGCCTTCGGCCCTGCCGAATCGCTGGTGCTGGAAGACGTCGCCAGTCCTGTCGCGAAGAAGAACGAAATCCTGCTGGAGGTGCACGCCGCCGGGGTCAACTTCCCGGACACGCTGATCATCGAGGGCAAGTATCAGTTCAAGCCGCCCTTCCCGTTTTCGCCGGGGGGCGAAGCGGCCGGCGTGGTCAGCGCCGTCGGTGAGAAAGTCAGCCACCTGAAAGTCGGCGACCGGGTCATGGCCCTGACCGGCTGGGGCAGCTTCGCCGAACAGGTCGCGGTGCCGGGCTACAACGTGCTGCCGATCCCGCCGTCGATGGATTTCAACACCGCCGCCGCGTTCAGCATGACCTACGGCACTTCGATGCACGCCCTCAAGCAACGGGCCAACCTGCAACCGGGCGAGACCCTGCTGGTGCTCGGCGCTTCCGGTGGCGTCGGTCTGGCGGCGGTGGAAATCGGCAAAGCCATGGGTGCCCGGGTCATCGCCGCCGCCAGCAGCACGGAAAAACTCGCCGTGGCCAAGGCCGCCGGTGCCGATGAACTGATCAACTACAGCGAAACCAGCCTCAAGGACGAAATCAAACGCCTCACCGACGGCCAGGGCGCCGACGTGATCTACGACCCGGTCGGTGGCGACCTGTTTGACCAGGCCATCCGCGCCATCGCCTGGAACGGCCGCCTGCTGGTGGTCGGCTTCGCCAGCGGACGCATCCCCGAGCTGCCGGTCAACCTCGCCCTGCTCAAGGGCGCCGCGGTACTCGGCGTGTTCTGGGGCTCCTTTGCCCAGCGCCAGCCGCAGGACAACGCGGCGAACTTCCAGCAACTGTTCGACTGGTTCGCCGAGGGCAAGTTGAAACCGCTGGTGTCGCAGGTGTATCCGCTGAGCAACGCGGCGCAGGCGATCAACGATCTGGGGCAGCGCAAGGCGGTGGGCAAGGTGGTGGTGCAGGTGCGCTGAGTGTTTTCTGGCCGGTGACCTCTCGGAGCCGGCCTGATTCGCGCCAGGCAGCAACACAGCGTCGCTGGCTCAAAGCAACTCACGAACCTCTCCCGGCAGAAAACTCATGTAGCTACGCATAGGAGCTTCCCGGCAGCCTCTGACGATCATCGGTACGCGCCGGTTCATCTTGGCGATGATTGCCAGACGTTGTTCATCGGCCAACTGACTCTTGAGAATCACGTTGGAAACGTAAGCACGGGTGTAATTAAACACTTCTGCGTCGACCCAGGCGTGCTCAGGCATGTTCCTGAAACCGTCATTGATGACGCGACACTTTACTGACTTCAGCCACTGGTTGATGTCGATCGGCTGGTCCCTGGCCAATCGAAAGAGCATCGGCGCCACGACGGGCTGTTCCGCAGGCCGACCGTCTTCAATCGTCCAGGGCCTGAAGCGCCACTGTGTTATGGCGTCTTTGACCGCCTCAGCCAGATCGGGGTGATCACTTTGCACGATGTCGATCGCGCTGACCGAGCCATCCGCCTTGACGATAAAGCTGACCCTGACCTCGCCTTCGACCCCTGCCCTGGACAACCTCTTCGGGTAAATCGGCTGCGGGTTGTTTTCAGGTATGAGTAACCCTTCTGCCGCCAGTGCAAGACTGAAGATCGTCAATAAAAGCCCTGCAAAAAACCACCGCATGATCGCGCCCCTTCCCTATTGAGATGCCTGTCCGGCAACAACAGAAAGTTTAAGGAGCACTGTCTTTTTACTGAATGGCGCAGCTTCGCTATTGAATGCAGGACATTTCCTGATCCCGATGGGAAATCCGACGAAACCGCTGGGCAAATGACGGCAGGTACATTTTCTGACGGACGTTTAGCCGCCGCTCGCACCAGCAACGTCGCCCGGCAACAAGTGCTCCTGCACCTTCAGGCTGCGCGACGGAATCAGCCGACCCTTGTCGTCGAAGCGCAGGACGATCAGCCAGTCAAAGACCTCATCCGGCCATTTTTCCTGGCCCATCAGGGCTGTGGGGTCACCGCCAAAGGCTTTGAGCAGTTTGTTGATATGGCCGTGGTGCCAGGCAATCAGCACCGTCTGCGCCTGATTGCTCTTGCGCAACAGTTTGACCAGTTGATGCAGGTCGCCATTGACGTAGGGCTGCTCGATCGCAAGGTTCAAGCGCTGGGCCAACGGGGTCAGGGTCAGGCGTGAGCGCGAACTTTCCGGGGTATCGCCGGCAGCGATCAAACGCTGGGGGGTGAACGTCTGGCCGTCGAGTTTCAGCGGATTGAAATAGTCGACGTAGGCGGCGGCGCGTTGCTCGCCTCGGGCATTGAGCACCGATCCTGTATCCGGTTTTTCCGCATGCCGAATGATCAGCACCGTAGCGTTGCGCAGGCCGGAATGAGCAGGATGATCGGTGACGATCAATGTCAGCAACACGACGGCAAGTCCCGCTGCCACCAAAAATCTCGGCACCAACATGCGAACCTTCAGTGACATTGCTTATCTCGGCTGATCAATCGGCTGAACGGGCCGCGAGTCTAAGTCACTCCAGGTAGATAAGTGGTGAAAACGCCCTGTTCTTACAGCTGAGCGACAGGTTCGTAAAAGAACGCGCGAATTCCAACATTTCCCCTGTTTTGCCAATGCGAACCGGTGCTATTTTCGGTAACGAAACTGTAACATTCGCATCCGCAGTCAAAACAAGAAATCTGGAGCTCTTGAATGTTTGCTTTCTTTCGTCCTGCCGCACATCAGGCTCCATTGCCTGAAGAAAAAATAGACAGTACTTACCGACGCCTGCGCTGGCAGATCTTCGCCGGTATCTTCTTTGGCTACGCGGGTTACTACCTGCTGCGCAAAAACTTCTCGCTGGCCATGCCGTACCTGATCGACGAAGGCTACAGCCGTGGCGATCTGGGTCTGGCGATGTCGGCCATCGCCATTGCCTACGGTCTGTCGAAGTTCCTGATGGGCCTGGTGTCCGACCGTTCCAACCCGCGTTACTTCCTGCCGTTCGGCCTGCTGGTGTCGGCCGGGGTGATGTTCATTTTCGGTTTTGCGCCTTGGGCGACTTCCAGCGTGACCATGATGTTCATCCTGCTGTTCATCAACGGCTGGGCTCAGGGCATGGGCTGGCCGCCGAGCGGACGCACCATGGTGCACTGGTGGTCGCAGAAGGAACGTGGCGGCGTGGTTTCGGTGTGGAACGTGGCGCATAACGTCGGTGGCGGTCTGATCGGCCCGCTGTTCCTGATCGGCATGGGCCTGTTCAATGACTGGCACGCAGCCTTCTACGTTCCGGCAGCGGTGGCGCTGGGCGTGGCGGTGTTTGCCTTCATCACCATGCGCGACACCCCGCAATCGGTCGGCCTGCCGCCGATCGAGAAGTACAAGAACGATTACCCGGAAGGCTACGACGCCAGCCACGAAGACGAATTCAGCGCCAAGGAAATCTTCGTCAAATACGTGCTGCGCAACAAAATGCTCTGGTACATCGCCATGGCCAACGTGTTCGTTTACCTGCTGCGCTACGGCGTACTGGATTGGGCGCCGACCTACCTGAAAGAAGCCAAAGGTTTCACCGTGGATAAAACCTCGTGGGCCTATTTCTTCTACGAGTGGGCGGGCATTCCGGGCACGCTGCTGTGCGGCTGGATGTCGGACAAGATCTTCCGTGGCAATCGTGGCCTGACCGGCATGGTGTTCATGGCGCTGGTGACCGTGGCGACGCTGGTGTACTGGCTGAACCCGGCCGGCAACCCGACGGTGGACATGATCGCGCTGTTCTCGATCGGCTTCCTGATCTATGGCCCGGTGATGCTGATCGGCCTGCAGGCGCTGGAACTGGCACCGAAGAAAGCCGCCGGCACGGCTGCGGGCTTCACCGGTCTGTTCGGTTACCTGGGTGGTTCGGTCGCGGCGAGTGCGGCAATGGGCTACACCGTTGACCACTTCGGCTGGAACGGTGGTTTTGTCCTGCTGGTGGGCGCTTGCCTGCTGTCGATGGCCTTCCTGGCCCCGACCCTGTGGCACAAGCAAGTCGCCAGTCAGAGCCGCGAAGCCGTCGCCTGATCGGCTTTTGACTGACAGCGCTTGAGCCGCGCCTCCAGATTTCGATCCGGCATGGCGTGGCTGCGCAGGGCGTGGGCGGTCTGCTCGACATAATCGCGAGTGGTGCCGTAACGCCCGCAAGCGCGTTCGAACACCTGACTCAGCACATGATCCGGCAAGTTGCCGGCATAGCTGGGCAGGTGTCGCTCCAGAACAAATCCCAATGCCTGCACCTGACTGCCATCTTCGAGCCGGCAGTTGAGCCAGTGCGGGCGATAGGACGGGAACGGCATCTCGCGTTTCCACAGCGCGTACAGCGCAGCGTCGAGGTTCTCTTCCGGCAGCCGATAGGCGAAGCCGCTGCATGAACCGCCGCGATCCAGACCAAATACCAGCCCGGGCATTTCCGGCGTCCCCCGATGCTCGTGCGACCACAAATACAGGCCGCGGTGGTAGCCATGGACGCGCCCGCGCACCCGCTCCACCGCAGTACATTCCGGGCGCCAGATCAGCGACCCGTAGGCGAACAGCCACACCGGGCCTCCCTTGTGGCGCGCCATGGTCGATTGCATCGAGACGACAAGTTGTTCGTGGGTCAGCTGCGGCCCCAGATCGAGCCGCGGAGGGTAAGCCAGATTCACAAAAGCAGATTCAATGGCTGTCATGACGGAAGTGTTCGGCCCCGCAAGTATTACAAGATGTAAGCACAATTCGCTGGATAGAACATATAGCAGTAACTGTAAAACGAAAAGTGCTAAAGGATGTATGGCCTGCCCGATAGCGCTACTGGGGGTTATCAGCCCCGGCTATGCGGCTTTATATAGCCTAATACCATTGCAGAAATATCTTAAATACCCGAATGAAATATGCATAAGCCTTCGCTTGTTCAGGTTTCGTTCATGAAGGCGCAGGAAACTTCCTACTAAAATGTCGGACTTTCTTTCTTCTCCGTCGCTGAACGCCTACGTATAACGGCCTTCCTCTGGCGCAAGCCATCCCGTTTAACCGAGGCTGCACTATGAAAATCCCAAGACTTCTGGCCGCGTTGCTGATGGCTCAGGCCGGCCATGCATTGGCCGAGGACAATGCGCAAGGCAAAGGCTTCTGGTATGCCCAGACCAGTGTCTACACCCGACATTACTCGCCCGACCCCGAACACAATAATCATCAGGACTTGATCGGCATCGAACGCAATCAGGCTTCCGGCTGGGTATTTGGCGGGGCAACTTTCCGCAACTCGTTCCGCCAGCGCTCGAACTACGCCTATGTCGGCAAGCGCTATGACAGCAGCGAGTATCCGCTGTATCTGAAAGTCACCGGTGGGCTGTTGCAGGGTTATCGCGGTGATTACAAGGACAAGATTCCTTTGAACCGCTACGGCGTTGCGCCGGTGATCATTCCGTCCGTCGGGACTCACTACGGCCCATTGGCCGCCGAGCTGGTATTTCTCGGCGCCAATGCGGCGATGGTGACTAGCGGCGTGCGTTTCTAGAAGCGCGGCTCAGGCGCGGGACGCAAGAGCTCGGCTCAATTCGCGCGGCTCAAGAGCGCGGCGCATACGCAAATACATCGGCGCGCATCTGGTGCGCATCCATCCCGGCTTCCACCAGCGCATCCAGCGTGCCGTAGACCATCGCCGGCGAGCCGCTGGCGTAGACGTGCAAGGGCTTCAGATCCGCGAAGTCTTCACACACGGCCTGGTGCAACATCCCGCAGCGCCCTTCCCAACCGCACTGGTCGCTGACGACTTTGTGCAGGAACAGATTGGGCAGCTTCAACCATTCGTCCCAATGTTCGATCTCGTAGAAATCTTCCGGACGGCGTACACCCCAATACAGATGCACCGGGTGTTTGAAGCCGTTGGCGCGGCAGTGTTCGATCAGGCTGTGGATCTGGCCCATGCCGGTACCGGCGGCGATCAGTACCAGCGGCCCGTCAGGCAACTCGGCGAGGTGGGTGTCGCCGAATGGCAGCTCGACGCGCACCAGCGGGTTGCGCTGCAGTTGCTCGATCAGACTCAGGGCACTGGCTTCGCGGGCCAGTACGTGGATTTCCAGATCGCGCCCGCCGTGCGGCGCCGAGGCCATGGAGAACGCCGACTTCTCGCCGTTTTCACGCTCGATCATCAGGTACTGCCCGGCGTGATAACGCGGCGGCTTGCCGGCCGGCGCACGCAGACGCACGCGCCAGGTGTCGCCGCCGACATCCCGGCATTCGATGACCTGACACGACAGGCTGCGCACCGGCAGTTCTCCCAGCGCGAGCACGCCATCCCACAGCAGGACGCAGTCTTCCAGCGGCTCGGCTATGCAAGTGTAGAACTCGCCGTGGTCGTGCACCTTGCCGGCCTGCTCGACCCGGCCTTCCACCAACAGCGCCGCACACACGTGGCAATTGCCATTGCGACAGCTTTGCGGACATTCATAGCCCAGGCGCCGCGCACCATCGAGAATCCGCTCGCCGGGCCGTATCTCAAGCACCGCTCCGGAGGGCTGCAGGGTTACACGCATCAATCTATTCCTAACTGATTCCAGATGGCATCGATCCGCTGGGTGACGGCGTCGTCCTTGACGATTACGCGGCCCCACTCGCGAGTGGTTTCGCCCGGCCACTTGTGGGTGGCATCCAGGCCCATTTTCGAGCCCAGGCCGGACACCGGCGAGGCGAAGTCGAGGTAGTCGATCGGCGTGTTGTCGATCATCACCGTGTCGCGCTTGGGGTCCATGCGCGTGGTGATGGCCCAGATCACGTCGTTCCAGTCCCGGGCGTTGATATCGTCGTCAGTGACGATAACGAACTTGGTGTACATGAACTGTCGCAAAAACGACCAGACACCGAGCATCACGCGCTTGGCATGCCCCGGATACGACTTCTTCATCGTCACCACGGCCATGCGGTACGAGCAGCCTTCGGGCGGCAGATAGAAATCGGTGATCTCCGGGAACTGCTTCTGCAGGATCGGCACGAACACTTCGTTCAGCGCCACGCCGAGGATCGCCGGCTCATCCGGTGGACGGCCGGTGTAGGTGCTGTGATAGATCGGCTTGATCCGGTGGGTAATGCGCTCGACGGTGAACACCGGGAAGCTGTCGACTTCGTTGTAGTAACCGGTGTGGTCGCCGTACGGGCCTTCGTCGGCCATTTCGCCCGGATGAATCACCCCTTCGAGGATGATCTCGGCAGTGGCCGGCACTTGCAGGTCGTTGCCACGGCACTTGACCAGCTCGGTGCGGTTACCGCGCAACAGACCGGCGAAAGCGTATTCGGAGAGACTGTCCGGCACCGGCGTCACGGCGCCGAGGATGGTCGCAGGGTCGGCGCCCAGCGCCACGGAGACCGGGAACGGCTGGCCCGGATGCTTCTCGCACCACTCACGGAAGTCCAACGCACCGCCACGGTGGCTGAGCCAGCGCATGATCACCTTGTTGCGGCCGATCACTTGCTGACGGTAGATACCGAGGTTCTGACGGTCCTTGTTCGGGCCTTTGGTGACGGTCAGGCCCCAGGTGATCAGCGGGCCGACGTCGCCGGGCCAGCAGGTCTGCACCGGCAGCATCGCCAGGTCGACGTCGTCGCCTTCGATGACCACTTCCTGGCACACCGCGTCTTTGACGACTTTCGGCGCCATCGAGATGATCTTGCGGAAGATCGGCAGTTTCGACCACGCGTCCTTCAAGCCCTTCGGTGGCTCCGGCTCCTTGAGGAAAGCCAGCAGCTTGCCGATCTCGCGCAGTTCGCTGACCGACTCGGCGCCCATGCCCATGGCCACCCGCTCCGGGGTGCCAAACAGGTTGCCGAGCACCGGGATGTCGTAGCCGGTCGGCTTCTCGAACAGCAGCGCCGGGCCCTTGGCCCGCAGTGTGCGGTCGCACACCTCGGTCATCTCCAGCACCGGCGAGACGGGAATCTGGATGCGTTTCAACTCTCCGCGCTGCTCAAGCTGCTGCACGAAATCCCGAAGATCCTTGAATTTCATTGACGATGGCACCCTCAAAATAGGCGTACATCCTACCTGCTATGCAGCCCTGTGGCAGCCTGTCGCTGCTTACTTGGCTGCATTCGTCTGCGCTTTGCCAAGGTTTTCCCGGCCTTGCAGGCCGATAAACAGCGGCTCGAGGATCGGCGCCACAAACCGCGCACCGACTTCGGACAGGTGATTGTCATCGGTGTACAGCGAGTAGCCGCCCAGTTCGGCGTGGCACAGGCCCTTGTCATCACACAGCCGCGGCGCCGGATCGACCACGCGCACCGCCGGATCCTCCTGCGCCAGTTGCGCGAACAACTGACTGATGAACACCTGACGCTTGTGGTGCGCCTCGACGGCCAGTCCGACGTCATCCACCGGACGATCGAGCATCGCCAGCCGCGTCAGCCGATACGGCGGGCTGAACGCCTGCAACGGCGCCTCTTTCACCAGCCATACGCGATGCCCGGCCGCGCGCAATTGCGCGACACGAGTGCGTAGGCCTGCGGCAAAACGCTGTTCGGCCTCGGCGCGATCGTAACGACCGTCTGGCGTTCTCAAGACATGCCCGAGATCTCCCTTGGCATCGCCGTACAGGTACAAGCTCCAGCGGGCGACCAGCACCACATCGCTGATCGCCTGGGTTTTCAGCCCCTGCTCGACCCGCTTGTTGAAGCGTGCACAAACCCCGTCATGCTCCAGCCCATCGACCGGAATGCAACCCGGAGAACTGGCCAGAATCACGCTGACACCGTGAGCTTTGGCACCGTCATCGAACACCGGGATCAGCGCCGTGGCATGGCTGTCGCCCCAGACCATCGCGCGGGTCGGCAGATCCGCCACGCCGTAATTGCAGAACAGCTTGTCGTCAGGGGTCTTGTCGTCCGCCAGACACGCCATCAGCTCCGGCCGCCACTCGCGGCCCTTGGCATATTGCAGCGCCTGCTCGGACAGGCGCCATGGCAAGCCATCGGTCCAGCGCAGTGATTGCCCGGCCAGACCGAGCACCAGGATCCCGCAGAAACCGGCCAGCAGAATCTGCCGACGACCGGCGAGCAGGCGCCGTTCACGGAACGGCGTTTCGACGAACTTCCATGACAGATAACCCAGCACCAGGGTCAGCAGAATCAACCCGGCCGTGTCGAGCGCGCCCGGCTCATCGACACTGGCGTAGCTGGAAAACACGAATACCGGCCAGTGCCACAAATACCAGGAATAGGAGATCAGCCCGAGGCCGACCATCACCCGACTGCTCAACAATTGACCAACCAGCGTTTCGCGATGACCGTTGGCCAGAATCAGCAGCACCACGCCCAGCACCGGCAGCAACGCGGTGACACCCGGGAACGGCGTCGACTTGTCATAGGCAAACACCGCCAGCAGGATCAACCCCATGCCGAGCAGGCTCAAGGCCTGGGCGGCCAGCGGCTTCAAGCGCCAGGCGTGTTTCGGCGCAACCGCCAGCATCGCCCCGGCCAGCAACTCCCAGGCGCGCATCGGCAGCAGGAAGAAGGCTTTCTCCGGATGATGCTGGATCGCCCACACACTCAGCCCGAACGACACCAGCAGCACGCCGAATAGCGCCAGCCGCCAGTGTTTCAGGCGGCTCGAGAGCAACGTCAGCAGCAGCGGGAAGAAGATGTAGAACTGCTCCTCCACCGCCAGTGACCACGTGTGCAACAGCGGTTTCAGGTCAGAGGCAACGTCGAAGTAGCCGTCCTGACGCATGAACAGGATGTTCGAGACGAACGTCACCTGATAGCGCACCGAACGCCCCAGCTCTTCGTAGTCCTTGGGCGCCAGCAGGAACCAGCCCACCGCCAGCACCGCAATGATCATCGCGAACAGCGCCGGCAGAATCCGCCGCGCACGCCGCGCCCAGAACTCGACGAAGCTGAAACGGCCAGCCTGACGCTGATTCCAGATGATCGAGGTGATGAGGTAGCCGGAAATCACGAAGAACACGTCCACGCCGACAAAACCGCCGGTAAACCCCGGGACCCCAAAATGGAACAGCACCACGGCGATCACCGCGACTGCTCGCAGGCCGTCGATATCCCTTCGATAAGCGAGTGTGCTCATAAAATCTTTAATGCCAATCAGGTGGTTGTTTTTTTGTACAGCTCGAGCCTTATTCACAGAGGCTCCGAGCGCTGTTTGTGGGTTGCCCGATCACAGACCTTACCAGATCAGGAACCTCCCATTGCCGGGGTAAATTTCATGCAAAAAAAAGGCGCCCCCCAAAGGGGCGCCCTTTTTATCGGTTCAACCGGCGATGTTACTTGCGCTTCATCGACAGGAAGAACTCGTCGTTGGTCTTGGTCGTTTTCAGCTTGTCGACCAGGAACTCGATGGCAGCCACTTCGTCCATCGGGTGCAGCAGCTTGCGCAGGATCCACATGCGCTGCAGTTCGTCGTCGGCGGTCAGCAACTCTTCGCGGCGGGTGCCGGAACGGTTGATGTTGATGGCCGGGAACACACGCTTCTCGGCGATCTTGCGATCCAGAGGCAGTTCCATGTTGCCGGTACCCTTGAACTCTTCGTAGATCACTTCGTCCATCTTCGAGCCGGTTTCAACCAGCGCGGTGGCGATAATGGTCAGCGAGCCGCCTTCTTCGATGTTGCGCGCAGCACCGAAGAAACGCTTCGGTTTCTCCAGGGCGTGAGCATCGACACCACCGGTCAGCACCTTGCCGGAGCTCGGGATCACGGTGTTGTAGGCACGGGCCAGACGGGTGATGGAGTCGAGCAGGATCACCACATCCTTCTTGTGTTCGACCAGGCGCTTGGCCTTCTCGATCACCATTTCGGCAACCTGCACGTGACGGGTCGGCGGCTCGTCGAAGGTCGAGGCAACCACTTCGCCGCGCACGGTGCGCTGCATTTCGGTTACTTCTTCCGGACGTTCGTCGATCAACAGCACGATCAGGTGAACTTCAGGGTTGTTACGGGCGATGTTCGCCGCGATGTTCTGCAGCATGATCGTCTTACCGGCTTTCGGCGGCGCAACGATCAGACCACGCTGGCCTTTGCCGATCGGGGCGCACAGGTCGATCACACGACCGGTCAAGTCTTCGGTGGAACCGTTGCCGGCTTCCATCTTCATGCGCACGGTCGGGAACAGCGGGGTCAGGTTCTCGAAGAGAATCTTGTTCTTCGCGTTCTCCGGACGATCGAAGTTGATCGTGTCGACCTTGAGCAGAGCGAAGTAACGCTCGCCTTCCTTCGGAGGGCGGATCTTGCCAACGATGGTGTCACCGGTGCGCAAGTTGAAACGACGGATCTGGCTCGGCGAGACGTAGATATCGTCCGGGCCGGCGAGGTAGGAAGCGTCAGCGGAGCGCAGGAAGCCGAAGCCGTCCTGGAGAATCTCCAGCACGCCATCACCGGAGATTTCCTCGCCGCTTTTCGCGTGCTTTTTCAGCAGGGAGAAAATCACGTCCTGCTTGCGCGAACGGGCCATATTTTCTATGCCCATCTGTTCGGCCAATTCGAGCAGTTCGGTAATCGGCTTTTGCTTGAGTTCAGTCAGATTCATATAGGAATGACGTAATCATTTATGGAGGGGGGAAATTAAGCTTTTGGCTTAATGAGGCCGCGCCGCGGAGAAGGCGACAGGATCGCGAACTTGTTCGAAAAGGAGTGCGTCGGCGACGGCTAGCAGGGGGCAGTGGAGAAACCAGTGCGGGGCCGAATGTACCACCTGAGTTTCGGAGCGTCTAGCCCTGAATACGCAAAAAGCCCCGCAAATTGCGAGGCTTTTTTTCGGCGATTTACTGCGACGCTTAGATGTTGGCGTCGAGGAAAGCAGCCAGTTGCGACTTCGACAGGGCGCCGACTTTGGTCGCTTCAACGTTGCCGTTCTTGAACAGCATCAGCGTCGGGATACCACGCACGCCGTGCTTGGCCGGGGTTTCCTGGTTTTCGTCAATGTTCAGTTTGGCGATGGTCAGCTTGCCTTTGTAAGTCTCGGCAATCTCGTCCAGAACCGGAGCGATCATTTTGCAAGGGCCGCACCATTCAGCCCAGTAGTCGACCAATACAGCGCCTTCGGCCTTGAGTACGTCGGCTTCGAAGCTGGCGTCGCTAACGTGTTTGATAAGATCGCTGCTCATGGAATTCTCCAGGTTGTAAGCAAAAAAACGTGGCCCATCATAGCCGCCCTTCCCTTGTTCAGGAAGCCGCAGTTGATTGAGTCTTGCTATGGCACTCGATGAGTTTGGGTATAGCCCAAGTCACGCCGTGGCGGGGGCAATGAAGGAAATTCCGGTGCGCAGGGCGGCGTTGCGCACGTGTTCCTGCATGGCCTTCTGGGCCGCAGCGGATGCCCGGCGCGCCAGCGCACGAAGGATCTTGCGGTGCTCCTGCCAGGTTTCCATCGCCCGCTCGGCGCGGATGAACGGTAGCTTCTGGCTCTCCAGAAAGATCTCGGCGCTGGCGGTGAGGATGCTCAGCATCGCCTGATTGCCGCTGGCCAGCAGAATACGCCGATGGAATTCGAAGTCGAGTTTCGCCGCGGCCTCGAAGTCGCCGGCCTTCAATTGCTCGCGCATCGCCGCAACGTTGTCCTCCAGCGCATCCAGATCGAACGTGCTCAAGGTCACCGCCGCCAGCCCGGCGGCAAACCCCTCCAGCGCATAGCGCAACTGAAAGATGTCCAGTGGCGAGGCCTGCGCTGCGAACGGCCAGCCCGGCGCATTGTCACCCTGCGCAATCTCCACCGGTGCCTGCACGAACACGCCTTTGCCCGGCTGGATGCTGACCACGCCCAGCGCACTGAGCGACGACAGCGCCTCGCGCAACGACGCCCGACTGACCCCCAGTTGCACCGCCAGATCCCGTTGCGACGGCAACGCATCGCCCGCACCGAAACCCTGCTCAGTGATCAGTTTGCGTATGGCTTGCAGCGCCACTTCGGGTACGGCGCGGGAGATCGAGTTCATGGTTTTTCAGACGAGCCAGGCCAAGGTGCGGCTAGTTGTAAAGCTATTCGCCGGTTCCGGCAAGTCGTGCCCCAGCGGGGTTCGGCGCCCGCTGCCGGTGCGCCATCGGGGTGCGAAAAACAACCTGACTGTTCAGACCAGTAAGACCGAACAAACCCGGCAAACCCGCGGCCTGCCGGGGATAAATCCGGGTATTGGCACGGCCCGTGCTCTGTCCGATCGCAGAAATCACTTCCCGTCGATCCGGAGATTTGCCATGACCCTGCGTTACCGAGCCCTCCTCGCCGCTCTGTTTTCCAGCTTGATGCTGAGCCAGATCCCCGCCCACGCCGATGGCCTGGAAGACGTGGTCAAACGCGGCACACTGAAAGTTGCCGTGCCTCAGGACTTCCCGCCATTCGGCTCGGTCGGCCCGGACATGAAACCCCGTGGTCTGGATATCGACACGGCAAAACTGCTGGCCGAGCAGCTCAAGGTCAAACTCGAACTGACCCCGGTCAACAGCACCAACCGCATCCCGTTTCTCACCACCGGCAAGGTCGATCTGGTGATCTCCAGCCTGGGCAAGAACCCGGAGCGCGAGAAAGTCATCGACTTCTCCCACGCCTACGCGCCTTTCTACCTCGCGGTGTTCGGCCCGCCTGAGGCAGCGATCAGCGGCCTTGACGACCTTAAAGGCAAAACCATCAGCGTCACCCGTGGCGCCATCGAAGACATCGAGCTGACCAAGGTCGCCCCCGAAGGCGTGACCATCAAGCGCTTCGAGGACAATAACTCGACCATCGCCGCCTACCTCGCAGGCCAGGTCGATCTGATCGCCAGCGGCAACGTGGTGATGGTGGCGATCAGCGAGAAGAACCCGAAACGCGTGCCGGCGCTGAAAGTGAAGCTCAAGGATTCGCCGGTCTACGTCGGCGTGAACAAGAACGAGCCTGCGCTGCTGAGCAAGGTCAACGAGATCCTCGCCACCGCCAAGGCTGACGGCGCGCTGGAGAAAAACTCGCAGACCTGGCTCAAAGAGCCGCTGCCGGCCGACCTCTGATCGGTCGCGCGGGAGACAATCGATGGCTTATCAGTTCGATTTCATGCCGGTGGTGCAAAACACCGACCTGCTGCTGCGCGGCGCCCTGTTCACCCTGGAGCTGACGGCGATTGGCGCGCTGTTCGGGGTCGGCGTGGGCATCGTCGGCGCACTGGTGCGGGCGTGGAACATCCGCCCGTTCTCGGCACTCTTCGGCGTCTACGTCGAGTTGATCCGCAACACGCCATTTCTGGTGCAACTGTTCTTCATCTTCTTCGGCCTGCCATCCCTCGGGGTGCAGATTTCCGAGTGGCAGGCGGCGGTGCTGGCGATGGTGATCAACCTCGGCGCGTATTCGACCGAGATCATCCGCGCCGGCATCCAGGCGATTCCGCGCGGACAACTGGAAGCCGCTGCCGCACTGGCGATGAGCCGTTTCGAAGCGTTCCGCCATGTGGTCCTGCTGCCGGCGCTGGGCAAGGTCTGGCCGGCCCTGAGCAGCCAGATCATCATCGTCATGCTCGGTTCGGCGGTGTGTTCGCAGATCGCCACCGAGGAGCTGAGCTTCGCCGCCAACTTCATTCAGTCACGCAACTTCCGCGCCTTTGAAACCTATGCGCTGACCACGCTGATCTACCTGTGCATGGCGCTGCTGATCCGCCAGTTGCTGAACTGGATCGGCCGCCGCTATATCGCGAGGAGCAGCCAATGAGCGACTTCACCTTCTGGGACATCCTGCGCAACCTGCTCACCGGCCTGCAATGGACGCTGGCGCTGTCACTGGTGGCATTCATCGGAGGCGGGATCGTCGGGCTGCTGATTCTGGTGATGCGCATCTCGAAAAACCCGTTGCCGAGCAATATCGCCCGCACCTGGATCGAGCTGTTCCAGGGCACACCGCTGCTGATGCAGCTGTTTCTGGTGTTCTTCGGCGTGGCGCTGGCCGGAATCGAGATCTCGCCGTGGATGGCGGCGGCGATTGCCCTGACATTGTTCACCAGCGCCTATCTGGCGGAGATCTGGCGCGGTTGCGTCGAAGCGATCCCCAATGGCCAGTGGGAAGCCTCGTCGAGCCTGGCGCTGAATCCGCTGGAGCAATTGCGTTACGTGATCCTGCCGCAGGCGCTGCGCATCGCGGTGGCGCCGACCGTGGGCTTCTCGGTGCAGGTGGTCAAGGGCACGGCGGTGACCTCGATCATCGGTTTCACCGAGCTGACCAAAACCGGCGGCATGCTCGCCAACGCCACCTTCGAACCGTTCATGGTCTACGGCCTCGTTGCCCTCGGCTACTTCCTGCTCTGCTACCCCTTGTCGCTCAGTGCGCGCTACCTGGAAAGGAGACTGCATGCCTCTGCTTAGAATTTCCGCCCTGCATAAATACTACGGCGATCACCACGTACTCAAAGGCATCGACCTGAGCGTCGAGGAAGGCCAGGTGGTGGCGATCATCGGCCGCAGCGGCTCGGGCAAATCGACCCTGCTGCGCACCCTAAATGGCCTGGAATCGATCAACGACGGGGTGATCGAAGTCGACGGCGAATACCTCGACGCCGCCCGCGCCGACCTGCGCAGCCTGCGGCAGAAAGTCGGCATGGTGTTCCAGCAGTTCAACCTGTTCCCGCACCTGACCGTCGGCAAAAACGTGATGCTCGCGCCGCAAGTGGTGCAGAAAGTACCGAAGGCCAAGGCGGCCGAACTGGCGCGCAAGATGCTCGAACGCGTCGGACTGGGGGAGAAGTTCGACGCCTTCCCGGATCGGTTGTCTGGCGGACAGCAACAGCGCGTGGCGATTGCCCGGGCACTGGCGATGTCGCCGAAAGTGTTGCTGTGCGATGAAATTACCTCAGCGCTGGACCCGGAGCTGGTCAATGAAGTGCTCGCCGTGGTGCGCCAACTGGCCAAGGAAGGCATGACGCTGATCATGGTCACCCACGAAATGCGCTTTGCCCGGGAAGTCGGCGACAAGCTGGTGTTCATGCACCATGGCAAGGTGCATGAGGTGGGGGATCCGAAGGTGTTGTTTGCCAATCCGCAGACGGCGGAGCTGGCGAACTTTATTGGCACGGTGGAAGCGACAGCCTGAAATAGCCCGCAGTGATGGGGCGGACGCCTTCGCGAGCAGGCTCGCTCCCACAGGGATCTCTGTTGGACCACTATGGTGAGTTCGCTGCAAAACCTGTGGGAGCGGGCTTGCTCGCGAATGGCCGCGCCGCGGTCTCAAGCTTTTATGCGCAGGATCAACGGTTTGAACCATGCGCGTTGGCGTCAGCGTTTGATCGTGGCACGATGGCGGGGTTATCGACCGAGACCCCCTGACCATGCCGCAATCCAAAGCCAAGAATCTGTCCCTGATCGCCGCAATCGACCTGGGCTCCAACAGCTTCCACATGGTCGTGGCCAAGGCCCAGAACGGTGAAATCCGCATCCTGGAGCGCCTCGGAGAGAAAGTGCAGCTCGCCGCCGGCATCGACGATGAGCGCCATCTCAACGAAGAATCGATGCAGCGCGGCCTCGACTGCCTCAAGCGCTTTGCCCAACTGATCAACGGCATGCCACTGGGCGCCGTGCGGATCGTCGGCACCAACGCCCTGCGCGAAGCGCGCAATCGCCTGGAATTCATCCACCGCGCCGAAGAAATCCTCGGTCACCCGGTGGAAGTCATCTCCGGCCGTGAAGAAGCGCGGCTGATTTATCTGGGCGTTTCGCACACCCTCGCCGACACCCCGGGCAAGCGTCTGGTGGCCGACATCGGCGGCGGCAGTACTGAATTCATCATCGGGCAGCGTTTTGAACCACTGCTGCGCGAAAGCCTGCAAATGGGCTGCGTCAGCTTCACTCAGCGTTATTTCAAGGACGGCAAGATCACCCCGGCCCGTTACGCCCAGGCGTACACCGCGGCGCGGCTGGAGATCATGAGCATCGAGCACGCCCTGCACCGCCTGACCTGGGATGAAGCCATCGGCTCCTCGGGCACCATCCGCGCCATCGGCCTGGCGCTGAAGGCCGGCGGGCATGGCACCGGCGAAGTGAATGCCGAAGGCCTGGCCTGGCTCAAGCGTCGTCTGTTCAAACTGGGTGACGTCGACAAGATCGACTTCGAAGGCATCAAGCCTGACCGTCGGGCAATCTTCCCGGCTGGCCTGGCGATTCTCGAAGCGATCTTCGACGCCCTCGAACTGCAACGCATGGATCATTGCGAAGGTGCGCTGCGTGAAGGCGTGCTCTACGACCTGCTCGGGCGCCATCACCACGAAGACGTGCGCGAACGCACCCTGACTTCGCTGATGGAGCGCTATCACGTCGATCTGGAACAAGCCGCGCGAGTTGAACGCAAGGCACTGCACGCCTTCGATCAGGTCGCCGCAGACTGGGAGCTGGATGACGGCATCTGGCGCGAATTGCTCGGTTGGGCAGCGAAGGTCCACGAAGTCGGCCTCGACATCGCGCACTACCACTATCACAAGCACGGCGCCTATCTGATCGAGCACTCGGACCTTGCCGGTTTCTCCCGCGAAGACCAGCAAATGCTCGCCCTGCTGGTGCGCGGCCATCGCCGCAACATCCCCAAGGACAAGTTCGCCGAGTTCGGTGACGACGGCGACAAGCTGATCCGCCTGTGCGTGCTGCTGCGCTTCGCGATCCTGTTCCACCACATCCGCGGCACCCAGGCGATGCCGCAAGTGACGCTGCATGCCAAAGGCAACACCCTCGACGTGGAATTCCCGGAGAACTGGTTGGATGAAAACCAACTGACTCAGGCCGACTTTGGCCTCGAAGCCGACTGGCTGACGCGGGTGGGGATTGTCCTCACTGTTCACTGAGTTAAATTTCAGGTGCAAAAAAGGCGATCCTTCTGGATCGCCTTTTTTATTGGGTTCGACTTGAGTGCGGGTGTGGACCTGCCCCTCACCCCAGCCCTCTCCCGAGGGAGAGGGAGCCGATCCGTGTTGTTTTCAAAGCCTGACTTCGACCCGATATTTCAGGTCGGCGTAACTCGACCATCCAACTCGGTCAGTCCCCTCTCCCTCGGGGAGAGGGTTAGGGTGAGGGGTTTTTGACCTTCAAGGCCTCAGCTGCTCACCGGCAGAATCGGGCTGCCCAGGCGTTCCAGCAACGTCGCCTGCGCGCTGCGCGGGTTCTGGTTGCCGGTTGGCGTGTTGCGGATGTAACGGCCATCCGACTGCAGGCTCCAGCTATGGGTGTTGTCGGTCAGGTACAGCTCCAGCTCTTTCTTGACGCGGGTCAGCAGCTTCTTGCCTTCCACCGGGAAGCAAGTCTCGACGCGCTTGTCGAGGTTGCGCTCCATCCAGTCGGCGCTGGAGAGGAACATCTGCTCCTCGCCGCCGTTGAGGAAGTAGAACACTCGGGTGTGTTCAAGGAAGCGACCGATGATCGAGCGCACATGGATGTTGTGCGAAACCCCGGCGATGCCCGGACGCAGGCAGCACATGCCACGCACCACCAGATCGATGCGTACGCCGGACTGGCTGGCCTTGTACAGCGCGCGAATGATCTTCGGATCTGTCAGCGAGTTGAACTTGGCGATGATGTGCGCCGGTTTGCCTTCGACGGCGAACTGGGTTTCCCGGGCAATCATGTCGAGCATGCCCTTCTTCAGGGTGAACGGCGCGTGCAGCAGCTTCTTCATGCGCAGGGTTTTACCCATGCCGATCAACTGGCTGAACAATTTGCCGACGTCTTCGCACAAGGCGTCGTCGGAGGTCAGCAGGCTGTAGTCGGTGTACAGACGCGCATTGCCGGCGTGATAGTTACCGGTGCCGAGGTGCGCGTAACGCACGATTTCACCGGCTTCGCGACGCAGGATCAGCATCATCTTGGCGTGGGTCTTGAAGCCGACCACGCCGTAAATCACCACCGCACCGGCCGCTTGCAGACGGCTGGCCAGTTGCAGGTTGGACTCTTCGTCGAAGCGGGCGCGCAGTTCGATGACTGCGGTCACTTCCTTGCCGTTACGCGCGGCGTCCACCAGCGCATCGACGATTTCCGAGTTGGCGCCGGAACGGTACAGAGTCTGGCGCACGGCCAGAACATGCGGGTCTTTCGCCGCCTGACGCAGCAGGTCGACCACCGGGGTGAACGACTCGAACGGGTGCAGCAGCAGGATGTCCTGCTTGCTCACCACGCTGAAAATGTTCTCGCTGTTCTGCAGCAGTTTCGGGATCTGCGGGGTGAACGGCGTGTATTGCAGCTCCGGGTGGCTGTCCAGACCGGTGATGCTGAACAGACGGGTCAGGTTGACCGGGCCGTTGACCTGATACAGCTCGGTCTCGCTCAGGTTGAACTGCTTGAGCAGATAGTCCGAGAGGTGTTTCGGGCAAGTGTCGGCGACCTCCAGGCGCACCGCATCGCCGTAACGCCGCGAGAACAGTTCGCCACGCAGGGCACGCGCAAGGTCTTCGACATCTTCGGAGTCGAGCGCAAGGTCGGCGTTTCGGGTCAGGCGGAACTGGTAGCAGCCCTTGACCTTCATGCCCTGGAACAGGTCATCGGCGTGGGCGTGGATCATCGACGACAGGAACACATAGTTGTCGCCCGGGCCGCCGACTTCTTCCGGAACCTTGATGATCCGTGGCAGCAGGCGCGGTGCCGGGATGATCGCCAGACCGGAATCGCGACCGAAGGCGTCGATGCCTTCCAGTTCGACGATGAAGTTCAGGCTCTTGTTCACCAGCAACGGAAACGGGTGCGTCGGGTCGAGGCCGATCGGGGTGATGATCGGCGCGATCTCGTCGCGGAAATAACGGCGCACCCAGGTCTTGATCTTGGTCGTCCAGTGACGGCGACGGATGAAGCGCACCTGATGCTTTTCCAGCTCCGGCAGCAGGATGTCGTTGAGGATCGCGTACTGGCGGTCAACGTGACCGTGCACCAGCTCGCTGATCCGCGCCAGTGCCTGGTGCGGTTGCAGACCGTCGGCACCGGCCTGTTCGCGAGCGAAGGTGATCTGCTTTTTCAGGCCGGCGACGCGGATTTCAAAGAATTCGTCGAGGTTGCTGGAGAAGATCAGCAGGAACTTCAGCCGCTCCAGCAACGGATAGGACTCGTCCAGCGCCTGTTCCAGCACGCGGATGTTGAACTGCAATTGCGAAAGCTCGCGATGGATATACAGGCTGCTGTCATCCAGGCCCGGGATCGCAATCACTGGCGCCACCGCGACGGCTTCGGTAACCGGCGCGGGTGGCGCAGGCTCGAGTTCCGGCGGGGTTTCGGTGATTTGCTCCACCACCGGTTGAGCTTCTTTTACTGCAACTTCAGTGAGTCCTTCGGTATTCATCGAATGTTCCTGGGAGGGCTATTTCTGCTCTCGTAACAATTGAGCGGCGCGGACAGCAAAGTAAGTCAGGATGCCATCAGCGCCGGCACGTTTAAAGGCGGTCAGTGATTCAAGAATTACCGCCTCGCTCAACCAGCCATTCTGGATCGCCGCCATGTGCATGGCGTATTCGCCGCTAACCTGATAGACGAAGGTCGGCACTTTGAAGGCATCTTTTACCCGGAAAAGAATGTCCAGGTACGGCATGCCGGGTTTGACCATGACCATGTCCGCGCCTTCAGACAAGTCCGCGCCGACTTCGTGCAGCGCTTCGTCGCTGTTGGCCGGGTCCATCTGATACGAGGCCTTGTTGGCCTTGCCCAGATTCGCCGCCGACCCCACGGCATCGCGGAACGGCCCGTAATAGGCGCTGGCGTACTTGGCCGAGTAGGCCATGATCCGCACGTTGACGTGACCGGCCAGCTCCAGCGCCTCGCGGATCGCCTGAATCCGACCGTCCATCATGTCCGACGGCGCCACGACCTGAGCGCCGGCTTCAGCGTGGGACAGTGCCTGCTTGACCAGTGCGTCGACGGTGATGTCGTTCTGCACGTAGCCTTCTTCGTCGAGAATGCCGTCCTGCCCGTGGGTGGTGAACGGATCAAGGGCGACGTCAGTGATCACGCCCAATTCCGGGAACCGCTCACGCAACGCGCGAGTAGCACGTTGGGCAATGCCCTCGGGGTTCCAGGCTTCGGCAGCATCAAGGGATTTCAGTTCGACAGGCGTGACCGGGAACAGCGCCAGCGCCGGGATACCCAGTTCGACCCAGTTCGCCGCTTCTTCAAGCAGCAGGTCGATGGTCAGGCGCTCGACACCGGGCATCGAGGCCACGGCTTCGCGACGGTTTACACCATCGAGCACGAACACCGGCAAGATCAGGTCATCGACCGTCAGCACGTTTTCCCGCACCAGCCGACGCGAAAAATCATCGCGACGGTTGCGACGCAGGCGAGTGGCAGGGAACAGACGATTGGCAGGGGTAAAGCTCACGGCGGACTCCTGAGCCCGCGCAAACGGGCGAGCGTGACAGTTATAGACGGCCATTATGACCAACAGATTACAGTTGTGCGTACCCCGTGACATGTAGCCGCATTCCATTGTTAGCGTAGGAATTGTTCACGTCGAGACACATTTGGACACTTTCATGAATGTGTCCGAAGGGTTAGGCTGCGCGTTCATTTCGCCAGCACCCAGACAATGCTCCAACAATTTCTGCATGACTTTGGCTACTTTGCCTTGTTCCTCGGCACGTTCTTCGAAGGCGAAACCATCCTGGTGCTCGCAGGCTTCCTCGCGTTCCGTGGATACATGGACATCAACCTGGTGGTGGTCGTGGCGTTCTTCGGCAGCTATGCCGGCGATCAGCTGTGGTACTTCCTGGGGCGCAAGCACGGGCGCAAATTGCTCGCGCGCAAACCGCGCTGGCAGATGATGGGCGACCGCGCGCTGGAACACATTCGCAAGCATCCGGACATCTGGGTTCTGAGCTTCCGCTTCGTTTACGGCCTGCGCACGGTGATGCCGGTGGCGATCGGCCTGTCGGGTTATCCGCCGGGACGTTATCTGTTGCTCAACGGCATCGGCGCAGCGATCTGGGCCACCGCTCTGGCAGCCGCCGCCTACCACTTCGGCGCGGTGCTCGAAGGCATGCTCGGCAGCATCAAGAAGTACGAGCTGTGGGTGCTCGGTGCGCTGCTGATTCTTGGCGTTGGTCTGTGGCTGCGCCGCCGCTTCAAGAATGCGCGACTGGCAAAACAGGTTTACGCCGATGAGCAAGCCGCAAAAGCGGCACTGCTGAATCAAGCCGAAGTGGCCAAACCTGCCGAACCGAAGACGCCAGCCGAATAACGCGCTGGCGCCTGGCGCACAGCCCTGCGCAAAGCCCGGGCTGGCCGGCTCTTTTAGTCATTTATCCCCTCTGCGCCAGCGGACTCCCGTTCGCCAGCGGCGTTCTCACGCGAAAAATCTCCTGCTCGTCACGAGGCAGGCAACCGCAAATAATGAACACCCCGCCGTTGTTGCGATCCATTTAGAAAGCGCTCCATGCAGGTGCCGCCGCCACTTCAGCCTATGGCAACGCGCGATAAATTAGTGGACATTTAGCGCCATGAATCTGGAGAGAAACCCATGAGCAAAAAAGTTGCAGTGATCCTGTCCGGCAGCGGCGTGTACGACGGCGCCGAAATCCATGAAAGCGTCATCACCCTGCTGCGCCTGGATCAACGCGGCGCGCAGGTACAGTGCTTCGCGCCGAACATCGCGCAATTGCACGTGATCAATCACCTGACCGGTGAAGAAATGCCCGAAACGCGCAACGTGCTGGTGGAGTCGGCGCGTATTGCCCGCGGCAACATCAAGGACATCCGCGAAGCCGACGTCGATGACTTCGACGCGCTGATCGTACCTGGCGGTTTTGGCGCCGCGAAAAACCTCTCGAACTTCGCCGTTGAAGGCGCCGGTTGCGCAGTACAGCCTGAGGTGCTGGCCTTGGCGGAAGCATTTGCCGAAGCGGGCAAACCGGTGGGCCTGATGTGCATCTCGCCGGCGCTGGCAGCGAAGATCTACGGCCCGGGCGTGACCTGTACCATCGGCAACGATGCCGACACCGCCACCGCGATGAACAAGATGGGCGCCAGCCACGAAGACTGCGCGGTGACTGACATCATTGAAGACAAGGCACGCAAACTGGTGACGACCCCGGCTTACATGCTGGCGCAGAACATCAGTGAGGCGGCTTCGGGGATCAACAAACTGGTCGACCGCGTGCTCGAACTGACTCACGAGAACGATGCCTGATGCGACCTTGATGAAGGTTTTTGTGGTGAGGGGATTTATCCCCGATGGCTGCGCAGCAGCCCCTTTGCATCTTGAAGCATTGGGCCTGCTGTGCAGGCCATCGGGGATAAATCCCCTCACCACAGGAATACGGTTGAATCAGGACTGACGTGCAAGGCGGGTGAGGATGCGGTCCAGCGCATTGGCAAACGCCTGCTTCTCGCGCTCGCCGAACGGTGCCGGGCCGCCGCTGATCTGGCCCTGCTCACGCAGGTCGGTGAACAGGTTGCGCACCGCCAGCCGCTCGCCCATGTTCTGCGCATCGAACTCCTTGCCGCGCGGGTCCAGCGCTGCCACCCCCTTCTTCACCAGACGATCGGCCAGCGGGATATCGCTGCAGATCACCAGCTCACCAGGCACCGCGTGCTCGACCAGATAATCGTCCGCCGCATCCGGACCGCTGGGCACCACGATCAGTTTGACGATGGCCAGCCCCGGCTTGGTCTGCGGCTGCCCGGCCACCAGCACCACTTCGAACTGGCGCTTGAGGGCGAACTTCACCACCAGATCCTTGGCGGCCCGAGGGCAGGCGTCGGCATCGATCCATACACGCATGATTTTTTCCTCTTCAAAAAAGCATCGCGGGCAAGCCCGCTCCCACAAGGTTAACGCTAAACCTGTGGGAGCGTGGCTTGCCCGCGAATGTGAGCGCAGCGAATGCTGTTAAGCAGTGACCCGCTTCTTCTCCGCGATCCGACTCCGCCCGTACAGCACAACAATCGCCAGAATCGCCACGGCCTGAGCCGTCAGCGAATAGGCGTCGGCGTGAATCCCCAGCCAGTCGAATTCAAAGAACGCCACCGGTCGCGTGCCGAAGATCCCGGCTTCCTGCAGCGCCTTCACGCCATGCCCGGCGAACACCACCGACAAGGCACAGAGCAGACCGGCGTTGATGCTGAAGAACAGCGCCAGCGGCAGTTTTGCCGAACCGCGCAGGATCACCCAAGCCAGACCGATCAGCAGCACCAGCGCCGTCGCACCACCGGCCAGCACCGCGTCATGCCCGGCGGGGCCGGCCTGCAGCCACAGGGTTTCGTAGAACAGGATCACTTCGAACAACTCGCGGTACACCGAGAAGAACGCGAGGATCGCGAAGCCGAAACGTCCGCCGCCGCCCACCAGACTCTGCTTGATGTAATCCTGCCAAGCCGCGGCGTGCCGCCGGTCGTGCATCCACACGCCGAGCCACAGCACCATGACGCTGGCGAACAGCGCCGTGGCGCCTTCGAGCAGTTCACGCTGCGAGCCGCTGACGTCGATCACATACGCCGCCAGCGCCCAGGTGCCAAGACCGGCGAGCAACGCCAGTCCCCATCCGATGTTGACGCTGCGCACCGCCGACTGCTGGCCGGTGTTGCGCAGAAACGCGAGGATCGCCGCCAGCACCAGAATCGCTTCGAGGCCTTCACGCAGCAGAATCAGCAGGCCGGAGATAAAGCTCAGCGACCAGCTCAGACCATCGCTGCCGAGCAGTTCAGCAGACTCTTTCAACTTGCCCTTGGCCGCGTCCAGGCGCTGTTCGGCTTGCGCCACCGGCAAGCCGTCCTGCAACGACTGACGGTAGGCCATCAGCGATTTTTCGGTGTCCTTGCGCACGTTGGCGTCGACGTTATCCAGCGAGCTTTCGACCAGTTCGAAGCCTTCCAGATACGCCGCCACCGACAGGTCGTAAGCCTGATCGTGATCACCGGCGCGATACGCCGCCAGGCTCTTGTCCAGCGTGGCCGCGGTGTAATCGAGCAGCTGCGCCGGGCCACGCTTGACCTGCGGCGGTTGCGCACGCTGGGCACGGAAGCTTGCGGCGACCTGCGGGCCTTCGGCGGCCTGCACTTCCGCCGGCGTCTGGCGCGCCAGATCAGCGATGTTGAAGGTCTTGTCGGCCTTGGCTGCGGCCGGGTCGGCACTGAAACCGGCGATGTAGGTCGCCAGATCCCAACGCTGACGGTCGTCCAGTTGATCGGCGAAGGCCGGCATGTCGGTGCCTTCGACGCCTTGGCCGAGGGTGCTGTAGATCGCGTACAGACTCAGATGGTCGATGCGTGCGGCATCGCGCAGGTTGGCCGGAGGCGGCGTCATGCCGAGGCCCGCCGGGCCGTCACCGGCGCCGGTTTCACCGTGACATACCGAGCAGTTCTGCGCGTACAACGGCGCGCCCCGGGTGGGATCGGGAGTGATGATCGGCGCCTGGCTGACTTCATACGCCACCGCCAGTTTCGCCCCCAGTTGCCGGGCCTGACGCGCGACTTCAGCGCCGTCCTGTTTCGCGGTGATGGCGGTGTGCAGCGCTGCGACGCCCTGCTCCAGCTCAGCCTTCTCCGGTTTGGCCGGCAGACCGCCGATCAGCCCTTGCAGCACCTGGATGAATTCCAGTTGCTCGCGGTATTCGCTGTCGTCGACGACCTTGCCCGCCTCGACCGTCGGCGGATAGTCGGCGCTAATGTAATCGAGCAGGTGCAGCGCCTGCGGGGCGCCTTCCACGGTGTCGGCCAGCAGGTTGAAACTGCTCAGGGCAAACAGCGGGAACACCAGCCAGGCCAGGAATCGGGACGCGGCAGTCATGAATGAGTCTCAAATGGAAATGCGAAGTTACATATTGTTCACTTCGAACGCTTTTCACTCAAGCTTTGTCGACGTCTCATGGCGTTTTAACGCAGCGCTGTGGCGGTGTTGCGGTAGTGCTCAAGCATGAATTCAACGAACACCTGCACCTTCAGCGCGACGTGCCGGGCATGCGGATAGAGCGCGTAATAGTGGCGCTGCCCGAGGCTGTAGTTAGGCAGGATCTGCACCAGCCGGCCACTGAGCAGATCCTCCTACACCGTGGCCCGGGTGAACGCGGCGATACCAACCCCGGCCAACGCGGCGGCGTGCAGCGAACTGATCGAGTCGGCCTTGAACCGGCCCTGCACGCGCAAGCTGGTGGTGAGTCCACGCGTATCGGTCAGGACCCAGTCACTGCCACCGGCAAACGCCAGCAACTGCTGCTCGGCGAGTTCGCGCACCTGGCGCACCAGACCATTGCGCGCCACATACACAGGCGAAGCCACCAGCAACATGTCCGAGACAGTCAGCAACCGCGCCACCATGGATGAATCGGCCAAGGGTCCGCAGATGCGCAGAGCCACATCGAAACCCTCGGCGATCAGATCGACGAAACGGTCATCGCAGGACAGGTCCACTTCAATCTCGGGATAGCGCTGCTGAAACGCCGGCAACCAGCTCGCCAGTTCCAGCGTACCGATGACCATCGGTGCACTGATGCGCAGCACACCGCTGGGGCTTTCATGTGCCTGCCCCACCGCCAGTGCGGCTTGATCGAGGCGATCGAGAATGTCCACGCACGCCGCGTAATACTGCTGCCCTGCCGTAGTCAGGCTGAAACCTCGGGTGTTGCGATTGATCAGCCGCGTGCCCAGCTCGCGTTCCAGCTGCTGCAACTGCCGGGAGATGGTCGAGTGAGTGGTGTCGAGGCGCTCGGCGGCGGCGCTGAACCCGCGACACTCGACGATGCAACGAAACGCGCGCATGGCTTGCAGTTGATTCATTAAAGCCCCGGATCTGTTGAGCGCTGAGCGCTCAAGCCTAGCGCAATCCTTGTCCACCCGGCAGCAGCAAAGCGCCCCTATAATGCGTCACCTCCGTGCTTTTGCCGTTCAAGGAAGAACCCGTCTCCATGCGCCATTGCCTGCCGCTCTACCTGCTGCTTAGCCTCATCATGCAACTGAGTGGGTGCGCCGCTTACCGCAATTACGATCAGGAAATGCAGCAGACCATCGATCAGATGGCGCAGGGCAATCTCAACGAAGCGCTTTATCTGATGGAGCTGCACAATCCTTGGGAAGACAAGGATCTGCTGTATTTCATGGAACGCGGCGCGATCCTCAGCGCCGGCACCAACCTGCCAAAAAGCCAGGAAGCGTGGCGCAGTGCTGACCGGATGATTTTTCAGCGCGAAGAAGCCGTGCCCTCCGCAGGCATGAAGTTGCTGACCCGTTTCGGTAATGAAATGGGCACCATGCTGGTCAATGACAAGCTGCAGCGTTACGAAGGCTACGACTACGAAAAAGTCATGCTGACCACCGAGATGGCGCTCAACCAACTGGCGGAAAACGATTTCGACGGTGCCCGGGCCGACATCAAGAAAACCCACGAGCGCGAAACCCTGATCGCCCGCCAGCGCGAAAGGCAATACGAAGAAGCTGAAGAGCAAGCCAAAAGCCAAGGGATCAGGCTGCATTACAAAGATTTGCAAGGCTATCCGGTGACCATCCTCGACGCTCCGCAAGTCATCGCGCTGAAGAATGGCTACCAGAGTGCGTTCAGTCATTATCTGGCAGGCTTCACCTATGAAGCCTTGGGCGAGCGTACGCTCGCGGCACCCGGCTATCGACAGGCGATCGAATTGCGCCCGGGCCTGCGGTTTCTCGAAAACGCTCTGCGCAATCTGGACAAACCCGGGCCGACAGGCGATGAAAGCGAGATTCTGATCGTGGTCCAGGCCGGCTTCGCCCCGGCACGCAGTTCGGTGCAAGTGCCGATCCCGGTACGGCTGAACGAAAACCTGACGATTATCGCCCCGATTTCGTTCCCGGTGATGGTGCCCGACACTCTCACACCTCCGGTTCCAAGCGTGCTCGTGGATGGTAAACAATACCCGCTGACGATGATCAACAGCGTCACGGACATGGCCATGCGCACCTTGCGCGATGACATGCCGGCGATCATTTCCCGCGCCATGTTCCGCGCCAACATGGCCGCCATCAGCCAGGCGCAAATGAACGAGCGCGATCCGTCCAAGGCGTCGTTGGTGGTGACCGATCCTGATCCTTTTGAAGAGGCTGACACCCGAACCTGGCGCACGCTGCCGGACAAAACCCTGGTCGCCCGTCTGCGCCTGAAAAAAGGCCTGCACCGCGTGCGCTTTCCGTATTTTCGTGCAGAAGACGGGTTCACGGTACGCGTCGACCACAGCCATCAAGTGTTCAACCTGCGGGTATTCATGGGCCAGAACTATTACGTCGGATCCGCATTGGTCCTGCCCGAAACGCCATGAACGAAAGGTGTCAGATAATGCAGAGGAGTAATGGCACCAAACTAACAAGTGCGATTAAAAAGCTATTACATGGCCAGCATCGGCCGCTTATAATGCCGCGCCCGCGCTATCGCGATGCGGCATAAAAGCTCCTCTGGTTATGAGGAATTGGCAGGAGGCCAGCGCCACTGTCGATGGGTCACACCAGCCCGACCAGCACCGGCGGCTGATGCAGTTACTAGCTCAGGGAAGAAGTACCCCCATGGCATTGCGCACTCCCACCTTGATCGCGCTCAGCGCGGTTACTCTGCTGTCCGGCTGTTCAGCGTTTCGCAACTACGATTCGGAACTGGCCCAGACCAACCAGCAACTGGCCACCGGCAACGTCGACGCCGCGCTGAGCCTGCTGGAAAAGAACAACACCGGTCCGGACAAAGACCTGCTCTATTACTTCGAGAAAGGTGAGTTGCTGCGCGCCAAGGGCGACCTGTCCGGCAGCCAGAACGCCTGGACCAGCGCCGATCAGGTGGTTGGCCAGTGGGAAGATTCGGTCAAGCTCGACACCGGTAAATACCTGGCTCAGTTCGGCAGCTTCCTGGTCAACGACAAGGTACGTCGCTACGAAGGCTACGACTACGAAAAAGTCATGTTGACCACGCAGATGGCCCTCAACCTGCTGGCGGTCAATGACTTCGACGGCGCCCGCACCGCGATCAAGAAGACTCACGAACGTGAAGCGGTGATCGCCGACCTGCGCGACAAGGAATACCTCAAGAGTGAGGAAGAGGCCGAGAAAGAAGGCATCAAGACTCAGTACAAGGATCTGCAAGGCTACCCGGTTGCCAGCCTCGATGCGCCAGAAGTGGTCAGCCTGAAAAACAGCTACCAGAGTGCGTTCAGCCATTACCTGGCCGGTTTCGTCTACGAAGCCCTGGGCGAGAAAGACCTGGCTGCACCGGGCTACCGCAAGGCGGCCGAACTGCGCCCGAACACCCCGCTGCTGGAGCAGGCGCTGGCCAACCTCGACAAGCCGAGCAAGTCCGACGACAGCGACATCCTGATCGTGGTGCAAAGTGGTCTGGCACCCTCGCGTGATTCGATCCGCGTGCCGCTGCCATTGCCGATCTCCAACAACGTGGTGATCACCCCGCTGTCGTTCCCGATCATCAAGCCTGACACCTCGACCGCACCGTTCGCGCAGATTGGCGTCGATGGTCAGCAAGTCAACCTGACCGCCCTCAACAGCACCACCGCCATGTCGCGCCGCGCCCTGCGCGATGACATGCCGGGGATCATTGTGCGCACCACCGTGCGCGCAATCACCAAAGGTGTGGCGCAGAAGAAGATCAACGAAACCAACCCGCTGGCCGGTCTGGCCGTGGGTATTTCTTCAGCTGTGCTGGAAGGTGCCGATACCCGTACGTGGCGTACCCTGCCGGACAACACCCAGGTGGTGCGTCTGCGCTTGAAGAAAGGCGAGCACCAGGTCAGCCTGCCGAGCGCCGTCGGCGGTTCGTTGGTCAAGGTCACCGTCGATCAGCGTTATCAAGTGATCAGCCTGCGTGCCGTGGGCAATCAGGTATTTGCCGGCGGCGTCGCCGCCCATGTCATCCCGAGCGCCGGCGCGACCAACGTCGCCAGCCTCAAACAACCTTAAGAACGGAGTCTTTGCATGCGCTTGAAACTCTTCGCCGTCGCCGCTCTCGCCATCCTGGCCAGCGGCTGCGCCACCCCGCCACCACCGGAGCCGGGCAGCGCCGCGAGCAAGGTCGTGGCCATGGGCCCGCAGAAACACATTGCGGTCGGCGCCATGCGCGTCGCCCGTGAGAACGGCTTCATGACCGTCAATGTGCAGTTGACCAACACCCTCAACAGCAACAAGACGTTCTACTACCGTTTCGCCTGGCTGGGCCCGGAAGGTTTCCCGATCGCCGAGGAAGAAGTCTGGAAAAGCCAGATGATGTACGGCGCTCAGACCAGCTTCATCCAGGGCATCGCCCCGACCCCGAAAGCCGTGGATTTCCGTCTCGAACTCAAGACGCCTTAAGTCCGCCACCCTATTCCTGTTTTAGAGAGCATTCCCATGTTTGCACGCTTTTCCCTGATCGCTGTCCTCGCCCTGCTGGCCTCCGGTTGCGCCAATACTTCGCCGACCCTGGGCAGCAAGAACATCAGCTACGGCGACACCAAAGCGGTTGAAACCGTGACCAACGAATTCGGCTCGACCGACCTGCAAATGATCGCCGAATCGATGACCCGCTCGCTGGCCCAGTCCGGCATTCTGCAGGGCCGCCCGGTTGTGCAGGTTTACGACGTGAAGAACAAGACCAGCGAGTACATCGATACCCGCGAAATCACCACCAGCATCAAGACTCAGCTGATGAAGTCCGGCACCGCCCGCTTCGCCAGCGACAACACCGCGATGCAGAGCCAGGTCGACCAGCTCAAGCTGCAGAACCAGAGCGGCCTGTACAAGAAGAGCACCGTGGCCAAGACTGGCAACATGATCGCCGCCAAATACCGTCTGGAAGGCTCGATCAGCTCGATCGTCAAGCGCAGCAGCGACTACAAGGACGTCTTCTACAAATTCAGCCTGCAACTGATCGACGTCGAAAGCGGTCTGGCCGAATGGATGGACGAAAAAGAGATCCGCAAAACCACGGAGCGTTAATTGATGCGCGCATGGATTGGCATGATGGCCCTGGCTTGCGCGTTCAGCGTGCAAGCGGCCCCGAAAGTCGCGGTGACGGATCTGGCGTATCAGGAGCGTGTGGAGCAGTACATCCACATCGTTTCGGCGCAGAACAATTACCGCGAGGGTTACTACAGCTCCAGTGGTTCGTCGAACTACAACGAGCTGGAAGCGACCACCAGCTACATCGAACAAGGTGAGCTGCGTAAATTCACCGGCGACATCAAGGGCGAGATCCTCCGCACCGGGATGTTCCAGCTGGTGCAGGGCACGCCGTACACCGCGTCGTCCAAGGGTGACGTGTACGACGTGATCAAGCGCATCAAGGCCGGCAACTTCAAGGGCGCCGACTATGTGCTGTTCGGCACCGTGTCGGACATCGACTTCACCCAGGACATGAACGAGCTGGCGCACACCGACAGCTATTCGGCGGTTTTGGGCCTGACGCTGGTGGCGGATTTCAGCCTGATCAACACCAAGACCTACGAAATCACCTCGGCCTTCACGGCGATGGGCGAAGCGCAGGACACCAAACTGGTGAACGGCCGCGACATCAAGATCTCGCTGAACCGCCCTCGCGTGGTGCGTGAGGTATCGAAAGCGCTGGGTGAGGACGTGGCCGGGCAACTGAGCATGCAGCTCGGTGGCGGCGGTTACGAGCAGCCGCGTGAGGCGCAGCAGCGCAACAATCTGCCGCGTGATACCGCGCCGGTGATTTTGCACTAGTCGGCTGAGTGAATAACTGTGTGGTGAGGGGATTCATCCCCGATGGACTGCGCAGCAGGCCCCTTCTTGTCAGGTCAAGAGCGGGGCCGCTTCGCGCCCCATCGGGGATGAATCCCCTCGCTACAACGGCGTTCACTGGAGAAATCAGTAGGAATAAAAAGGCGACCTCAAGAGGTCGCCTTTTTTCTGCCTGCGGGTTTTACACCGCCGCTTTACGCAACGTCGCCATGAACGCCGCCGCACCGATGAACAGCCCGGCAAACGTGCGGTTCATGCGTTTCTGCTGCTGCGGCGTACGCAACAGACGCAGCACCTTGGACGCCAGCCCGGTGTAACCGGCCATGACAATCAGATCCACGCAGATCATGGTCGCACCGATCACCACATACTGAATCAGCAGCGGTGCGTGGGGATTGATGAACTGCGGCAGCACCGCCAGCATGAACACCAGCGCCTTGGGGTTACTGATGTTCACCAGAAACCCACGGAACACCAGCGCCAGCGGCTTGCCGATCGGCCGTACCGCCGCGTCATCGCTCATGTCCATGGGCAGCGCGCGCCACTGCTTGATCGCCAGATAGACCAGATACGCCACACCGAACCATTTGATCGCGTGGAATGCGGTGGCCGAGGCGGTGAGGATCGCGCCGACACCGGCGCCGACAATCGCGATCTGCACCGCCAGGCCGATCTGCAGGCCAAGGGCGTTCCAGTAACCGCGCCAGAAACCGTATTGCAGACCGCTGGACATCGACGCAATGGCGCCAGCACCCGGGGACAGACTGATCACCCAGCAGGCGGCAAAGAATGCCAGCCATGTTTGAAGCTCCATCGCACACCTCGACTCTGAATCGTGACAGACGTCAAAGCTAATGCGCTTTGGCGCGGATGACTACCGATTTTTGCTGGAGGGTTCGGGCGCGGCTGAGGGCCTCTTCGCGAGCAAGCCCGCTCCCACATTGGATTTGTGTCGATCACAGATCCAATGTGGGAGCGGGCTTGCTCGCGAAGGCGTCAGATCAGACGCCCGAGGACTACTTTTCGAAACCGCTGGAAGGAAACACATCACTCCCGCGCCAACGCCGCACCGAACGCTGGAAGAACAGGCTGTTCGGCACTTGCACCATGGCGCTGCCCGTCCCGAGCTCCTCTGCTTCGATCAACGTGGTGTAGAGCAGATTGATCGCCACCACCCGGCCTTTGACACCCGGCTTGTCGGTGGTGTCCACCAGCTCGACCACATCGCCCAGGCGGAACGGGCCGACGGTGAAGATCAGAATCGCGCAGAGCAGGTTCGACAGCACACTCCACATGGCGAAGAACGCCACCGCCGCCACCGCGACGAAACCCGACAGCGCCGTCCACAACACCGTGGCCGATACGCCGAGGCGCTCCAGCACAAAAATCACCGCGCTGCCCATGATCAGCCAGCGCAATACGCCACGCAGGGGCATCAGCAACTGCGGCGGAAACGGATAGCGCTCGCCCAGGCGGGTGAGGAATCGAGCGACGACACGTTGAGCGAAGTAGCCGGCCAGCAGGATCAGCAGAATCTGCACGCCGAGCCAGATCGGTTCGACCCACACCGCCGGCAGCGGCAGCTTGAACGCTTCCATCAGGACAGCGCCTCCAGCTCCGCCTGCATGCTTTCCAGGGTTTCGAGTGCCTCCATCCACGCTTCTTCCAGCTCGGCTTCGCGCACTTTCAGCTTGGCCTGCTCTGCCAGCAGATCACGCAACTCGTTCTTGCGCGCCGGCTCGTAGATGTCGCTGTCGCCGAGGCTGGCATCGACCTTGGCGAGTTTTTCGTGGAGCTTGCCCAGTTCGGCTTCGAGCTTGTCGGCTTCACGCTTGTGCGGTGCCAGTTGCTGACGCAATGCAGCAGCGGCCTGGCGCTGGGCCTTTTTGTCGGTCTTGTCCGGGTTCACCGGGGTGTTGCTGACCGGCGCATTGCGTTGACGGTATTCCACCAGCCAGCGCGCGTAGTCTTCGAGGTCGCCATCGAACTCTTCTACCTTGCCGTCCGCGACCAGGTAGAAGTTGTCGGTGGTGCTCTTGAGCAAGTGCCGATCGTGAGACACCACCAATACCGCGCCGCTGAATTCCTGCAGCGCCATGGTCAGCGCCAGGCGCATTTCCAGATCGAGGTGGTTGGTCGGTTCGTCGAGCAGCAACAAGTTCGGCCGTTCCCAGGCGATCAATGCCAGCGCCAGACGCGCTTTCTCGCCACCGGAGAAATTCAGCACTGGCTCGTCAATGCGTGCGCCACGGAAATCGAAACCGCCGAGGAAGTCGCGCAGGGTCTGCTCGCGTTCGGTCGGCGCCAGACGCTGCAAGTGCAGCAGCGGGCTGGCCTTGGCATCCAGCGAGTCGAGCTGATGCTGGGCGAAATAGCCAACCACGGTGTTTTCGCCACGGGTCAGGCGCCCGGCCAGCGGTTCAAGCTCGCCGGCGAGGTTCTTGATCAGGGTCGATTTACCGGCACCGTTCGGCCCGAGCAGACCGATCCGCGCACCCGGGGTCAGTTGCAGCTTGACCTTCTCCAGGATGGTTTTGTCGCCGTAACCCAGGCGCGCATCGGACAGGTCGATCAGTGGACTGGAGATCTTGGTCGATTCGCGAAACACGAAATCGAACGGTGAATCGACGTGGGCCGCCGACAGCTCTTCCATGCGCTCCAGGGCCTTGATCCGGCTCTGCGCCTGACGGGCCTTAGTGGCCTGAGCCTTGAAGCGGGCGATGTAGCTTTCCATGTGCGCACGTTGCGCCTGCTGCTTCTCGTAGGCCTGTTGCTGCTGGGCCAGACGTTCGGCACGGGCGCGTTCGAACGCGGTGTAGCCGCCACGGTACAGGGTCAGTTTGCGCTGATCGACATGCGCCACGTGATCGACCACTTCATCGAGGAAGTCGCGGTCGTGGGAAATCAACAGCAAGGTGCCCGGATAGCTTTTCAGCCACTCTTCGAGCCAGATGATCGCGTCGAGATCCAGGTGGTTGGTCGGTTCGTCGAGCAGCAACAGGTCCGACGGACACATCAAGGCCTGCGCCAGGTTCAGACGCATCCGCCAGCCACCGGAGAAATCTCCTACCTGACGATCCATCTGCTCGTTGGTGAAACCGAGACCGGCCAGCAACTTGCGTGCCCGCGCATCGGCGGTATAGCCGTCGGCGCTGTCGAGTTCGGCGTGCAGGCGGGCCAGAGCCGTGCCATCGTGGGCCGCTTCGGCCACGGCGAGGTCACGTTGCACTTCGCGTAGACGCAGGTCTCCATCGAGCACATAGTCGACCGCCAGGCGTTCGAGGGTGTCGACCTCCTGGCGCATGTGCGCGATCCGCCAGTCGGCCGGCAGCAGGCAATCGCCCGAGTCCGGGTGCAACTCGCCGCGCAGCAAGGCAAACAGGCTGGATTTGCCGGCGCCGTTGGCACCGATGAGGCCGGCTTTGTGGCCGGCGTGCAGGGTCAGCTCGGCGTCTTCTAGCAGACGTTGCGGGCCACGCTGTAAAGTCAGGTTCTGAAGTCGGATCATAATGGCGGCGGAGTCTACCAGCTTCGCTCACAACTGGCGCGAGTAGCACGATGTCCTCTGACCTGTGGAGCTTTTCCCTTGCCATCTACGCCCGACCGGGCGTGGAACCTGCTTGCCTGCAACTGCAAACGGCGGGGGCCAATGTCTGCCTGCTGCTGTGCGGTTTATGGCTGGAGCGGCGCGGCGCGGCCTGCGACGAACAGCGCGTGCAGCAGCTGAAAACGCTGGTGGGGCCGTGGGATGTGGAGGTGGTGCAGCCACTGCGTGCGTTGCGTACTCAGTGGAAAACCCTGGCCGAGGAAGATCCGGTGCTCAAGGGGCTGCGAGCACAAATGAAGGCGCTGGAGCTGGAAGCCGAACGGCATCTGCTGTGGCAACTGGAACAGGTTGCGCAGGATTGGCCGCGCGATGACGCATCAGCGTCGGGGGAGTGGCTGGAGAGTCTGACGGGATCGGCCGCCAGCCCGAACCGCGACGCGCTGCAAGTGCTGCGCGTCGCGGCAACCGGCACTTAGGAAGCGCTGGTCGGGTTGCTGCTGGCGCTCGACGCGGCGGCTGGCGTTGGCGCAGTCGTGGTGGTCGAGGTGGAAGCGGCTGGAGCAGGCGCGGCGGCGGCCGGCGCCGGAGCGGCTGGCTTGGCGGCAGCTGGTTTGGCAACGGCCGGTTTTTTCGCGGCAGGTTTGGCAGCTGGCTTGGCGGCTGGTTTAGCGGCTGGCTTTGCGGCTACTGGTTTGGCGGCTGGCTTTGCGGCTACTGGTTTGGCGGCAGGCTTGGCTGCAGCGGTCGCAGGTTTTGCTGCTGCAGGTTTGGCAGCGGTTTTAGCGGCAGGCTTGGCCGCTGGTTTGGCAGCAACCTTGGCAGCAGGTTTTGCCGCGACTGGTTTGGCCGCAGTCTTGGCTGCCGGTTTTGCAGCGGCGGTTTTCGCGGCAGGTTTGGCAGCCGGTTTTACCGCTACTTTGGCAGCTGGTTTAGCAGCAGCGGTTTTTGCCGGAGCGACTTTGCGCGCAGCAGGTTTTGCTGCTGGCTTAGCAGCCGGTTTGGCCGCTGCAGGTTTGGCAGCGGCAGTACGTGCGGCCGGTTTCGCAGCGCTCGCCGCAGCCGGTGTTTTCACTGCGGTTTTTGCAGCAGGTTTGGCGGCGGTTTTAGCCGGTGCCTTGGCTGCTGGTTTGGCTGCTGGTTTGGCTGCCGGTTTTGCCGCAGCGGTTTTCGCCGGGGCTTTCGCCGCAGCAGGTTTGGCTGGCGCTTTTTTCGCAGGCGCTGCTGCTGGTTTAGCGGCGCGGGAGGACAGCGCTTTGCCGGCGGCCTCTTGCACCCGGCCGACACCCTGGGCCAGTTTCAGGCTTTCCTGGGCATCGCGCTTGAGTTGCAGAATGTAGCCGCGAGTGTCGGACTGACGATCCTTCAACGCATCGAGCAGGTCTTCAAGTTCTTTGACGGCAGCCTTGGCCTTGTTCTGTGCCTTGGCTTTACCGGCAGCAGCGGCGTCCTGCAATTTGGTGCGGGACTTGTGCAGTTTTTCTTGCGCCTTGCCGCGTTGCTTTTCCAGTTTGGCGAGCAGTTTTTCAGCATCAGCCAAGGCTTGGGAGCAAGCGTTTTCCAAATGCTCGAGCAGGCTGCCCGAGAGTTGTTGGAGTAAGTGCAACGGAGTGTTTACAGGCTTCTTGGTGGCCGACATGGTTTACCTCCTGGCTGACGTGAGTGCGGCTCATACTAGACCTCTGCAGTTACCGCCGCTAGGTCATCTTGACAGTAACGAAACCGTTGCGTTGCAACGAAGCGAAAATGTTCTGCACAAAGACAAAAGCAGTTCACCGTTGCAGACCTTCGCGCTGGCATAATCGCCCGCATCTCAGGACGGAGAGTGCCCATGTCGCGCTACCTTTTTTTATCCCTCTGCATGATTTTTTCCGCCGCCCACGCCGACGAAAAAACCACCGCGAACGATGCTCACGATCTGGCCTACAGCCTCGGCGCCAGCCTCGGTGAACGCTTGCGCCAAGAGGTGCCGCAATTGCAGATTCAGGCATTGGTCGACGGTTTGCAGCAGGCCTATCAAGGCAAGCCACTGGCACTGAGCGAAGCACGGATCGAGCAGGTCCTCGCCGATCATGAATCGCAAAACGCCGAACACGCGTCGCTGCCTTCCAGTGATGCTGCGATGGAAAACGAGCAGCGTTTTCTCACCGCCGAAAAAGCCAAACCGGGTGTGAAGGAATTGGCCGACGGCATCCTGCTGACCGAACTGACGCCGGGCACCGGTGCCAAGGCCGGTCCGGATGGAAAAGTCCAGGTGTTGTATGTCGGACGCCTGCCGGATGGCACGGTGTTCGATCAGAACACTCAGCCACAATGGTTCAGCCTCGACAGCGTGATAGCCGGCTGGCGTTCCGCGCTGCAGAACATGCCGGTGGGTGCCAAGTGGCGACTGGTGATTCCATCGGATCAGGCCTATGGCGCCGACGGTGCGGGCGATCTGATCGCGCCGTTCACACCGCTGGTGTTTGAAGTCGAATTGCGCGGTGCAACGAGCTGAACGACGCCGATTCGCAGGCATAAAAAAACGCGGTGCGCTTTCGGCGCATCGCGTTTTTTTGCCTGAGAAAACCAATCAGGCCTGAGCGGTATCTTCTTCCTTGTGTGCCGTGTGCAACACTTCAATCAGGCAGTCTTCAAGTTCGAAGCGTTCGTGAAGCAGGCCACCGAGCTCCTTGAATTTCTCCGCAACGCATTTGCCTTCGTCGCAAAGGTCGTTGAACGCGAGGAGTTTTTCGGTGATGACGTCGATGCGCGGGTAGATTGTCTCGGCCAATTCCAGACCGCGCGTGTCACCGAACGCCTTGGCTTCACCGGTCAGCTGTTCGTAGATCTCGAAGTGCCCGGCCGAGACGTAATCGACCAGCACGCCGCAGAATTCAAGCAAGGGTTTACGGTTCTCGGACAGAGCCTGTGGTTTGTCACCCAACTTGTCGTAGGCACCGATCAGATCTTCACGCTCCTGCAACCAGCGGTCGATCAGCAGATGAACTCCACCCCAGCGTTCCTGAGCATTCTGACAACTTTCGAGCATGGCGATCTCTCTTCCCTTGTGGGTCATGCTGCTCTACACCCGCGCCCCTCTTCTGGCTGTTATCGCTTGGGGGCCGACCGGGCAGAGCGTCATCGAGCAACATAAATCCAATGACACGTGCGGGCCAGATTATGCCCGCACGCCTATGGCTTCAAGGTACGCAGGAGATAAAGTTCATACAAGTGTTTAATCCCTGACCAGCGTGCGGTGCGACGCTTCGCCGCTGAGCGGTCGCTGCAGAGCGCTCCAGACCAGCCGCAGCAATTGATAGACCGCCAGGATCGACATCGCCACAAAGAACAGCAGGCTCCATTCCGGGATGCTCAAATCGAACAGCGTCCAGGAAATTTCTGCGCAATCTACACCGCCCCTAAGCATCCGCAACGTTGCACACAACCACGGCAGGTTGCTGAACAACGCTTCGGCATCAGGCGCGCACCTCGCCATCTGCATCAACGGGTCACTCTGCAACAATACCTGTCGCCAGGCCGCCGTAGTCCCGCCCAGGCTCAGGCCAAGCGCGGCGACCCAGTACAGCGACAGGCCGACACGCCGTGGGCCGTGGACCGCCGCCAACCCGCAACAGAACGTCAGCAACGCCATGAAAAACCTTTGCGCCAGGCACAGGCTGCAGGGCGTCAGCCCGACCGCATACTCGAGATAATAGGAAGCTCCCAGGGCCATGGCCCCTGCAGTGAAAGCCGTGAAAAACAAGGAGCGTGAACAGGCCAACGACATGGCTTTTCCGTAACAGTGGAGACAGGCAGTTACGGTAGAGGAAAGCTTGTCAGCCTTTCAAGGCGGGGCCTTGGCGACAGTTCACCAGAAGTGTAGGGAAAACCCGACAGGTGCGAGAGGAATAGATGTAGTCCGTTGTAGGACTTTGCCCAAGACGCCCGCCACAGGTAATTTTTCGCTCACTGAACGTTAACGAGGGAGCATGCTCCCTCGCGATATCAGGCGTGAACCGGCACCGGCAACGGCGCGGCCAGCAGACGCTCATCCAGCAATCCGAGACCCTCCTGGAACAGCTGGTTACTGCGCTCGGTGTCACCCAGTTGCGCAAGCAGACGTGCTAGCTCAGCGCAGGCTTCAGGGTTACGCTGCACTCGCAGACTGCTTTCCAGGTAATCCCGTGCCTTGCCCCACAAGCTGGCTTGCAGACAGAGACGACCGAGGGTCAGCAACAGGCTCGGGTCAGCAGGATGTTCCTTGAGCCAACCTTCGGCGGTCTGCAACTGGCGCGCCGGATCGCTGCCGCGCACCAGGCCATACAGACGCGCGAGATGGCTGTCGTACTTGCGCTTGAGGGCACTGCGCAGGATTTCTTCAGCTTCGACCTGAGCACCCAACTGACGCAATTGCTCGGCGTATGCCAGCACCAGCGCCGGCTCCTGACGCTGCGCGGAGGTCAACTGCTCCCAGGCACGGGTGAGTGACTGCAGACCGACCTTGCCGTCCTCGTCCCGATGCGCTGCCAGAGACAGGTTGTTGCCCCAGGCACGACGTTCCAGTTCAGCCAGTTCGGCCGGCGGCAGCACCTTGTCCTTGCGCAGTTCCGGCAACAGGCGAATCACCGCCGACCAGTCGCCGCGCTGCTGATGCAGACGCTGCAACTGTCGCAAGGTCTGCACGTTATGCGGATGTCGCTCGTGCATCGCCTGCAGGGTCACCAAGGCGCCGTCGGTATCACCACGATCGGTCTGCAACTGCGCATGACTCAAGGCAATCGCCAATTCGGCCTGCGGCTGGCGCTCCAGCGCACGTTCAAGCAGGTGATCACACTCTTCGTACTTGCCTTGTTCGTTGGCCGCGCGTGCCGCGCCGAGGTAATACAACAGCGGCTGGCGCTCGGCCTCGGCGGCGCGAGACAGATGACGTTGCGCGCTGGCCCAGCGACCTTCGGCCAGATCCAGCTGCCCGTGTTCGATGGCCACCTGCACCCGCCGGCTGCGGTTGCGGCGCGACCACGGATTGACCACGCCACTGGAGGCCATGACCAGCTCGACCAAGGCCTTGATCCCCCAGATCAGCAGCCACAACACCGCGATCAGGCCCAGCGTGGCCCACAGACTGGCCTCGTAGCGGAAGCTCTTGTAGGCAATCAACACGTACCCGGAGTGCTCGGCAATCGCCAGGCCCAGTGCCGCCGTCGCCGCGATCACCAGAAACACGATCACATACAGGCGTTTCATGGCGTGGTCTCCTGCGCGGTATTGGCGGCAGGTTTGGCGAACGGTTTGACCGATTCTTCAGCGTTGACGTTACGGCGCTCCAGATAAGCCTGCACCGCACTCAGCGTGCCGGTCAGGTCCGGCGTCTTGACCGTGACCGGTTGCTTGCTCAGCTCGGCAACCTGTTCAAGCATGATTTTGCTCTGCGGATTGTCCGGGTTGAAATTGCCCGTGAGCACATCCCGCGCTTCGGTCAGTGCCTGGGTGTAGACCGGTGCCTGGCCATTGAGAGCAGCCCATTGCGCCTGCTCCAGCGCGAGGCTGAGGGCCAGACGCACCTGGCTCAGACTTTGCCCGGCCAGCAATGGCTTGACGTTCTTGTCGGCATTGAAATCGATGCGGATATAGCGCGACACCTGGTCCCACCACTGCGCCCAGCGACTGGCACCATCGCCATCAGCGGTCAGGCCCAGCAGCGACTCGCCGCGATCCTTGTACTCCGGCGCCAGCTCGGTCAGTTCAATGACCTGATCGCGCAAGGCACCAATGCGCAGGAACAACCCGGTGCGATCCGGCTGCTCGGTGCTGCGCAGAGCGACGAGGGTTTTCGCCACTTGCTCGCGGGCGGCGAACGAGCCGGGATCGTTCTGCTCACGCAGAATTTCGTCGGCACCCTGCACCAGCGCCTGGGCGCTGCTGATGTCCTGCAAGGCCGACAGACGCAGGCTGGCCAGACGCAGCAGATGCTCGGCCTCGGCCAGACGCCAGTCCTTGCGGCTGGCACCGAGGACGGTTTCCAGACGCTGGTTGAGGCGCTGCTGATCCCCCTGCAGTTGCGTCACCAGACGCTGACGTTCGGCGAGTTCATCGGCACCGGGCAGTTGCGCGAGGCGCTCGGTCAGGCGCTGTTCGTTGAGCTTGAGGCTCTGTGCCTGATCGTTCAGTGCCTGCACCTGGCCTGACTGTTGTGCGGTGTTGCTCTGCAGGTGACGCACCTGCCAGACACCCCAGCCACCGATCGCCACGCCGGCAGCGCCGAGCAACAGGGCGACAATGGCCAGTCCGTTGCCTCGGCGCGGCTCTTTGGCCGGCGGTGGAGTTTCAACCTGGGCATCGATCACAGGCTGGACATCATCTTTAGGCAAGGCTGTTTCGCTCACGTATCCATCCTTTGCATTAGAGAACGGGCACGGGATGCTCCCGTAACGCCGTCAGCAAAGCCGCGGCATTCGCGCCGCGGCAATCCACAACTGTTCGGGCCCCGGCGGCATGTGCCAGCTCGGCAACCCTTGGGCTTGGCACAAACAACGGCAACTGCGCAATTGACGGCCAGGCATCACCGGCCATCTGGCGCAAGTGCTCGAAACCCTGTCCACTGCTGACCACCAGCCCGTTCAAGCGTTCCGCTGCAATCCGCCGCGGCAGCTCTTGCGGCGGGTAGGCCGGCAGGTCACGCCGATACAACTCCAGATACTCGACACTAGCACCAAGCGCGCGCAGGCGCTCGGCGAGCAGCTCGCGGCCACCCTCGCCACGCAGGATCAGCACCTGCGCGCCGGGCTCGGTGACCGCCTCGCGCAGACGCGACAATTGCAGCAGGGCTTCACTGTCATCGCCGTCGGCGGGACAGTGCACATCGAGACCGTGATCGCGAAGAATCTGCGCGGTCGCCGCACCGACGCTGAACCACGGCATCGACAGCGACTGAAGCCCATGAGCGTCCAGCAGATCAAGCGCAATCCGCGCCGCCGGCTTGCTGACCACGATGACCGCGCTGCAACCCGGCAGCTGCGCCAGCGCCTGACGTATCTTGTCAGAGACCGGCAGCGGCGCGATGTCCAGAAGCGGCAGGCAACTGCTGAAAATCCCCTGTCCGGCCAACACCGCGGCCAGCGCCGCGCAGTCATCCGCAGGGCGCGTCAGCAGCAGGCGCCAGCCAGTCACTCGTGACCTGCCTCGCCATACACCGCTTTGAGAATGTTGTCGGCACCCTGGCTGAGCAAGTCTTCGGCAACCTTCACCCCCAGCGTCTCGGCATCGGCACGCGGCGCGCGCGCCTCGGCGCTGAGCAGCTTGCCACCGCTCGGTTCGCCCACCAGACCACGCAACCACAACTGCTCACCTTCAAGCACGGCGTAGCAGGCGATCGGCACCTGGCAGCCGCCATTCAGGTGTTTGTTGAGGGCACGTTCAGCGGTCACGCGCGAAGCGGTGTCGGCGTGATGCAACGGTGCGAGCAAGGCGTGGATTTGCGTGTCGGCGCTGCGGCATTCGATGCCGACAGCGCCTTGGCCACCGGCCGGCAGACTGTCGTCGACGCTGATCGCAGAAGTGATGCGCTCTTCGAAACCGAGGCGGATCAGGCCGGCCGCCGCGAGGATGATCGCGTCATATTCGCCGGCATCGAGCTTGGCCAGACGGGTATTGACGTTACCGCGCAGGAAGCGGATTTCCAGATCAGGACGACGGGTCAGCAACTGCGCCTGTCGCCGCAGGCTGGAGGTGCCGACGATGGCGCCGGCAGGCAGCGCATCGAGGCTGGCGTAGGTATTGGAAACGAAAGCATCGCGCGGGTCTTCGCGTTCGCAGATACAGAACAGGCCAAGGCCTTCGGGGAAGTCCATCGGCACGTCTTTCATCGAGTGCACGGCGATGTCGGCTTCGTTTTCCAGCAGCGCAGTTTCCAGTTCTTTGACGAACAGACCCTTGCCGCCGATTTTCGACAGCGGCGAGTCGAGCAGCTTGTCGCCGCGACTGACCATGGGCACCAGCGTCACCAGCAGACCCGGATGGGCCGCTTCCAGACGGGCTTTGACATATTCGGCCTGCCAGAGGGCCAGCGCACTTTTACGGGTGGCGATGCGGATTTCGCGAGAGGACATGGATCAATCCGTACTGAATAGATACGGCGGATAATAACAGCTCAGCCAAATCCACTTTGACTTGAATCAGAAACGGCGTGGCCTCCCTGGCCTGCAATGCCCGGTAGAAGAAAGTGCAACCGCGTGCGAAGGCCGGGTCAGAGGCCCTGCATCATCTTGCGCACACCGGCCACATGCCGACGGCTGACGATCAGCGCATCACCATTAAGGCCTTTGAGGAACAGCTGGAAATGCCCCAACGGCGTGCGTTGCAGACGCTCGATGCGGTCGCGGGCGACCAGCGCGTTGCGGTGGATGCGCACGAAACGCTCGCCGAATTCGTCTTCGAGGGCTTTCAGCGGCTCATCCAGCAGCACCTCGCCGCTTTCATGGCGCAGGGTCACGTATTTGTGATCGGCAATGAAATAGACCACCTGATCCAGCGGGATCAGCTCGATGCCTTTGCGGGTGCGGGCGCTGATGTGACTGCGCGGGCCATTACCGCTTTCGGCGGCGGGACGGGTCAGGGCCGAGAGTTGCGCCCGGTTGGGACGTTCAGCCCGTTTCAGGGCGTCATGCAGATGTTCGGTTCGCACGGGTTTCACCACATAGCCCACGGCGCTGGCCTGCAGGGCTTCCACGGCAAATTCATCGGGGCCGGTGCAAAACACCACGGCCGGCGGCGTTTCGCGTTCGCACAGACGGGCAGCGACTTGCAGGCCATCAAGGCCCGGCATGCGAATATCGAGCAGCACGATATCCGGCTTGTGGCTGTCGATCAGCGCCAACGCCTCTTCGCCATTCGTGGCGCTGGGCTCCAGGACTGTATAACCCTCGAGCTCGCTTACCATTCGGCTTAGGCGCTCGCGAGCCAGTGGTTCGTCATCAACGATCAGGACATTCATATTGCGCTGGATTCCTGCGTGAGTCTCGCACAAGGATAGCGTAGACAGGTGAAGTGACGTCCGTCACCGCGATCCACGCTAAGACTAGCCCGAGCGCCAAAAAGTGCCGTACGTCGGCCAGCAATATTTGCCAGTGTCCGGGTCGTACCGCTCAAAGCCCGCTGTTTCCTGCGTTTTTCACGGGGTATGCCAAAGGACAAAACCACCCACCCCCTCTTCTTATAGTCGGCGTCCGGACCTTTGTGCGATCCGCAGTCGCGCCGACCCTTATGTCCAACTGTAGACGCTTGCCGGGCCGATATTGCTCAATCGAAAAATATCCTTGCGCAAATCCCCCGCAGACGGCGCCGACTATGAATGAGCAGATGAGAAAAAAACGTATCGACCGGTGTCAGCGACAGGATTGGCAACCCTGTTATTATCCGCGCCAGCGTTTCACGCCTTCTTTCTTCAAGCCGATACGAGCGAATTCATGAGCACTGACAAGACCAATCAGTCCTGGGGCGGCCGCTTCAGTGAACCCGTCGACGCCTTCGTCGCCCGCTTCACCGCCTCCGTCACCTTCGACCAGCGCCTGTATCGCCACGACATCATGGGCTCGATCGCCCACGCCACCATGCTGGCCAAGGTCGGCGTGCTGACCGATGCCGAGCGCGACAGCATCATCGACGGCCTGAAGACCATTCAGGGCGAAATCGAAGCCGGCCAGTTCGACTGGCGCGTCGACCTCGAAGACGTGCACATGAACATCGAAGCGCGCCTGACCGACCGCATCGGTATCACCGGCAAGAAACTGCACACCGGGCGCAGCCGCAACGATCAGGTCGCCACCGACATCCGTCTGTGGCTGCGTGACGAGATCGACCTGATCCTGGCCGAAATCACCCGCTTGCAAAAAGGTTTGCTGGAACAAGCCGAGCGCGAAGCGGCGAGCATCATGCCCGGCTTCACTCACCTGCAAACTGCTCAGCCAGTGACCTTCGGCCACCATATGCTGGCGTGGTTCGAAATGCTCAGCCGCGACTACGAGCGTCTGGTCGACTGCCGCAAGCGCACCAACCGCATGCCGCTGGGCAGCGCTGCGCTGGCCGGCACCACCTACCCGATCGATCGCGAATACACCGCGCAACTGCTGGGTTTCGACGCCGTCGGCGGCAACTCGCTGGACAACGTTTCCGATCGCGACTTCGCCATCGAATTCTGCTCGGCCGCGAGCATCGCGATGATGCACCTGTCGCGCTTCTCCGAAGAGCTGGTGCTGTGGACCAGCGCGCAGTTCCAGTTCATCGATCTGCCGGACCGCTTCTGCACCGGCAGCTCGATCATGCCGCAAAAGAAAAACCCGGACGTGCCGGAGCTGGTACGCGGCAAGACCGGTCGCGTATTCGGCGCACTGATGGGCCTGCTGACCCTGATGAAGGGCCAGCCACTGGCCTACAACAAGGACAACCAGGAAGACAAAGAGCCGCTGTTCGACGCCGCCGACACCCTGCGCGATTCGCTGCGGGCGTTTGCCGACATGATCCCGGCGATCAAACCGAAACACGCGATCATGCGTGAAGCGGCCCTGCGTGGTTTCTCCACCGCGACCGATCTGGCGGACTACCTGGTGCGCCGTGGCCTGCCGTTCCGTGACTGCCACGAAATCGTCGGTCACGCGGTGAAGTACGGCGTGGATACCGGCAAGGATCTGGCCGAGATGAGCCTGGAAGAACTGCGACAGTTCAGCGACCAGATCGAACAGGACGTGTTCGCCGTGCTGACCCTGGAAGGCTCGGTGAATGCCCGTGACCATATCGGCGGGACTGCGCCGGCGCAGGTCAAGGCAGCGGTGGTTCGCGGTCAGGCCCTCATCGCCAGCCGCTAAAAGCATCGCTGGCAAGCCAGCTCCCACAGGGTTCTTTGTTGGAACACAATTTTGCGTTCGACCCAAAGACCTGTGGGAGCTGGCTTGCCAGCGATTACCTATTTACAAACGCCACAATACTCACTTCTTGGCAGCGATCATCGCCAAAAACGCCGGCATCGCCGCCTCTTTGTCCGCTGCAATCTTCTGCACATGCAGATTCTGCTCAAGCCGCTCCAGCAGCGCCTTGGCTTTCGGCATCTCTGCCAACAAATCGATCCCGAACAGTTTCTGCCCGACCGCACACGCCAGCGGCACGCTGTACAGGAAATACAAATCCGCGATGCTCAAACTGTCGCCCGCCACGTACGGGGCGAATTTGCCGTGGCGGCCCAGTGCCGCAAAACCCAGCAGCAGCTCGGCTTTGGTTTTCTCCTTGATCGCCTCCGGCACCGGCGAGCCGAAGAACGCTTCGCCATAACAGGCGCGGCCCGGCAGTTCGATGTACAACTCGATTTCCTTGGCGATCGCCAGCACCTGCGCCCGCTCGAATGGATCGCTCGGCAGCAGCGGCGTGCCTTTCTGGGTCTGCTCGAGGTATTCGAGGATGATCGCGGTTTCGTTAATAAATCCGGCATCGACGCCGAGTACCGGTACTTTGCCGCGCGGGCTGATCGCCAGCGATTGCGGGGTCGGCGTCGGGTAGAACGTCACCTCTTCGAACGGCAGGCCTTTTTCCAGCAGCGCCAGCTTGACCATGTTGTAGTAGTTGCTGACAGCGAATCCGTAGAGCTTGAACATCACATAGCCTCCAGGCCGTGCGGGGTGGGCAGGCACTGTTTATAGATCGCCTGGCTCGATCCTGCCAGCAGCATCACGCCGCTGAATGCGGGTAAACTGGCGCCTTTCCTTGAGGAGCCTGCCATGAGCGAGCCGACTGACATCGACAATGATGAAGAAGAGTTCACCGAATCGACGCTGATCGAAGCGATCGAGAACCAGATCGAAAGCGACAACCCTCCAGCGGCCAAGGCAACCTTCAACAAGCTGACGCTGGTCGGTTACGAGCGTGATGACATCCTGAATCTGATGGCCCACGTGCTGGCCTACGAAATCGACGCGATGCTCGACGAAGACCGCGCGTTCAATACCGAGTGGTATGAAACCGCGCTGCGTGCGTTGCCTGAGCTGCCACCCGAAAAACAGTAGGCCAAACACATCCCCCTGTGGGAGCGAGCCTGCTCGCGAATGCCGTGCATCAGCAAAAACAACGCTATATGACACACCGCTTTCGCGAGCAGGCTCGCTCCCACACAATTTGTCACCCATCCATCCAGCCATCTCTCCGGCCCCGACTAGACTGGAATCCGCCTCAAGACAAAATCCCTGATCTGAGCACTGGACATGCCGCAAAAGCGGGTTCACCTTAGGGGCGCTGTCGTCCAATTCCTAGAAAGTCTGGAGTCCTTATGTCGCTTACCCCTGAGCTGGTTGCCGAACTGGAAGTCCTCGCACTCTTTCCCCTGGACAGTTCCCAGGAAGGTTTGAAAATTCATCAGACCGCTGCCCCGAAACATATCGCCGCCGCCAAACGCCTCTTCGAGAAAGACCTCACCGACCAGCCTGATGGCGGGTATCTGACCAGCCTGGGTCGTGATGCCGCGCAAAATGTGCAAACCGTGCTGACCATTTTGAGAGAGCAGGAAACCGCCTGATTTTTCCCCGTCTTTGCCCACGGGAACTCCTGCCACGGGATTTCCGCGGGCCCGCTTGATCGCTCTCCGCTAAAAATCTGACGTCAAAAAACAAATTCAGCTTAAAAGTCCCGCTGCTCAAAGGCTAAACTGCCTCCCATTCCGAGACCCTCTTCGTCCGAGCCTGCGAGCCGGTTTGAGCTGACATGACGCGCACCCATGAAATCCGCCCCGATCTGGACGAGGGAATCGACCGCAAGGTGCTCAGCCAGTTGCGTGCGCGCTTTCTCAAACTCAATGAAGGTCGCCTTGGCCGGGCGTTAGAAGGTCTTTCGAACCGCCAGCAAGGCGTGCTGACCCTGCTGCCGCTGTTCTTCCACGTCAATCACCCGCTGTTGCCGGGCTATGTTTCCGGCAGCACCCCAGCCGGGCTGTCCAACTATGAACCGGACGCCAGCGCCCTCACCGAAGCGCAGCGCCTGACCCGCTCGTTCTCCTACAAGCCGCGCCACGGCAGCAACCCGCCACGGCCGATTCACGGTTTGTTCCTGATGGGCAGCCTCGGCACCCTGGCTCAGGCCGATCAGAGCGACATGGATGTGTGGGTCTGCCATGCGCCGGACCTGAGCGAGAACGAACTCGCCGAGCTGCGCAAAAAATGCCAGCTCCTCGAAGCCTGGGCCGCGACCCAAGGCGCCGAGGCGCACTTCTTTCTGATCGACCCGGTACGCTTCGTCAAAGGCGAACGCGACACCCAGCTCAGCTCCGAAAACTGCGGCAGCACGCAGCACTATCTGTTGCTGGACGAGTTTTATCGCACCGCGATCTGGCTGGCCGGGCGCACACCGATCTGGTGGCTGGTGCCGGTCTACGAAGAACGCGCTTACGACCTGTACACCCACACTCTGCTGTCCAAGCGTTTCATTCGCGCCGACGAGACGCTTGATCTCGGGCCTCTGGCGACAATTCCGCCGGGCGAGTTCATCGGTGCCGGCCTTTGGCAGTTGTTCAAGGGCATCGAATCGCCCTACAAGTCGGTGCTCAAGCTGTTGCTGACCGAGGTCTACGCCAGCGAACACCCGCAAGTGCAGTGCCTGAGCCTGCGCTACAAGCAGGCCGTGTTCGCCAATCAGCTGGATCTGGATGAGCTGGATCCGTACATGGTGGTGTACCGACGCATTGAGGAATACCTCAGCGCCCGCAACGAACCGGAGCGTCTGGAGCTGGTGCGGCGCGCGCTGTACCTCAAGGTCAACCGCAAGCTCACCGGCAACAGCCGCACCCAAAGCTGGCAGCGTTCGCTGCTGGAGCGCCTGGCGCACGAATGGCATTGGGATCAGCGGCAACTGGCCTTGCTCGACAGCCGCAGCCAGTGGAAAGTCCGCCAGGTCAGCGCCGAACGCCGCGCCCTGGTCAATGAGCTGAATTACAGCTACCGCTTCCTGACCCAGTTCGCCCGCACCGAACAGACCGTCAGCCTGATCAACAAGCGCGACCTGAACGTGCTCGGTCGTCGCTTGTACGCCGCATTCGAGCGCAAGGCCGACAAGGTCGAATTCATCAACCCCGGCATCGCCCCGGATCTGGCCGAAGACACCCTGACGCTGGTGCAATCGCCGAACAAAAAAGAGCCCGGGCAAACCCAGTGGGGTTTGTACAACGGTAGCCTGAACGCGCTGGAGTGGGAGCACTTCGCGCCGATCAAGCGCAGCCGCGAGTTGCTCGAACTGCTGACCTGGTGCCACCGCAACGGTGTGATCGACAGCAGCACCCGACTGGCGCTGCACCCCGGCACTAGCGATATGAGCGAGTTCGAGCTGTTCAACCTGCTCGGCAGCCTGCAGCAGTGCATCGCCCTGCCCCTGCCGACCGTTGCCGAAGAACGACTGCTGCGCGCTGCGGTGCCGAGCGAAGTGCTGATGCTGGTCAACGTCGGTATCGATCCGCTCAAGCATCACCGCGACCTGAATATCCTGATGACCACCGAGCGCACCGACTCACTGAGTTACGCCGGGGTGCGCGAAAACCTTGTGCTGACCCTCGATCAGGTCACGCTCAACAGCTGGAATGAAGTGCTGGTCAACCGTTTCGACGGCCCCCACGCGCTGCTCGATTGCCTGCGCGACTACCTCAACAATCTGCCGCGCGGCGCGCAGCAGCCGTCATTGAAGGTGCGCTGCTTCTGCCACAACCGCGCGCAGTTCATTGCCCGGCGCGTGGAAGAAGTCATCGACACCGCGCAGACCCTGCTGCTCAGCGAGCTCAATCACCGCTACCTGATTCAGGTGCAACAGCACTATCACGTGCTGGAGCTGGTGCCGGGCCAGGTCAACCATGTCGCACTCGCCACACTGCCGGCGCTGCTCGATTATCTGGGCGAAGAACAGCCGCGCTACAGCCCGCTGCACCTGGACCCGATGGCGCTGGAGGATCACGACCTCGCGTTGATCCTGCCGATGGGTCAGCCGGAATCGATTCAGGTGTTCTACCGGATCAGCGAACAACAGGCCGAGCTGTACGTGCTGGATGAGTTCAACGCGCTGTGGCAACAGCATCTGCCGTATCACGATGAACAGAGCCTGCTGGTACCGCTGCAGCGCTTCCTGCAATCGATCCAGTACCGACGCGAAGCGCTGTTGCCGATGGATGGCAGCCCGGCGGTCGGCCTCGACACCTTGTATTACCAGCTATTGCCTTCCGGCCCCGGGCGGGCGCGCCGGGTCGAACCACGACCGGCGCCGCAGACACCGGCCAACAAACCGTTCTACGACGTGCAGGCGATCGTCGGCAAAGCCGCACCGGGCGAGGTGCAGGTCACCTTGTATTGCAATCAACGGGAATTCAGCGAGCTGGAATATGGCGACCAACTGTTTCGCGTGGTCGCCCGGGAGATCGTCGAGCAGCGCCGCGAGACCGAGCGCTATCGCTGCTACATCACCGACCTGGACCTCTCGGGCCTGCTCGGTGATGGTCATAGTTCAAGCAATCTGTATCTGCGCTACAAGGCCGACCTGGAGCGCGCCCTGAACGAGGCACTCGAACAGGTCTGAGGCGGGGTCACTCGCGGAATTCACCGCCGTTGGCCGGCTGCGATTCAACTTCCAGCAAGGTCAGTTTCAGGGTCTTGCCACCCGGAGCCGGCCAGTCGATGTGCTGACCGACTTTCAGGCCCAGCAGCGCGCTGCCGACCGGTGCGAGGATCGAGATCTTGCCTTCGTCGGCGTTGGCATCCTTGGGATAGACCAGCGTCAGGTGATAGTCCTTGCCACTGCCTTCTTCGCGGCAGTGCACGCGGGAATTCATCGTCACGACATCGGCGGGCACTTCATCGTGGCCGACCACGGTGTCGGCTCGATCCAGTTCGGTTTGCAGCGCGATCACGCCCGGCAGCGTGTCATCCAGGCTGTCGATCAGGCGCTCCAGACGTTGCACGTCCAGACGGGTAAGGGTGATGGAAGGTGCGGTCATGATCCGGGCAGACTCCTTTCTTCTGCACACAAAAAAGCAAAACCCCGCCAAAAAAGACGGGGTTTTCACCAGGCCTCGATGGGTTGAGGCGTGTTCGGACACTATCACAGCTCAAAAAATATACAAGCCACCCACTTTTGATCTGGCAAGAACCCCTGTGGCGAGGGGATTTATCCCCGATGGGTCGCGCAGCGGCCCCAAGCTTCTGAGACTGCTGCGCAGTCTATCGGGGATAAATCCCCTCACCACAAGGTCGAGTCAAGTCAGGGCTTTTCGTGCGGCAGCCTGCTGGCAGATGATCCGGCGGCGTTGATCGTCTGCCGAGCGCCATTCGCGAATATCCTCGACATGGCGGAAGCAGCCGAGACAAACCTTCTGTTCATCCAGCCGGCACACGCCGCTGCACGGCGAAGGCACGGCCGGGCTGATGTTGCTGTAAAGCGGCTTTGGCGGACGAACAGGTGCGCTATCAGTCACGAAATCACAGACCTTCGAAGTCAAATTCGACGCCGGCCTGCTGCTTGACGATGCGCTCGAGCATCTCGCCCAGTTGCTCTTCGCTCTTGTCGCACATCCAGCGCTCGCTCTCTTCGTCGTAGTCGAAGTGGAAACCGCCGGAGACCGCCGCCAACCACAGCTGACGCAACGGCTCCTGACGACTGAAAATCAGCTGCGTGCCGTTTTCAAACTTCACAGTCAGTACACCGGCCGAGCTTTCCAGGTCGATATCCAGGTCGCTTTCGTCAAAGATGTCCTCCAGTTTTTCCTGGGTTTCATCGACCAGATCGTGGAAACGCGCTTCGGACAAACTCATTGTGGCAACCTCAAAAAATGTCTGATCAGGCTCAAGCGCCGCAAGATACGGACGCTGCCGGCCGATTGCAAAGATTAACGACCAAGCACCTCAATAGCACTGTAAACACCGTACCGGTGGGAGCGGGCTTGCTCGCGAAGGGGCCGGCATATCCAGCAATTCTGCCTGCAGAACCACCGCTTTCGCGAGCAAGCCCGCTCCCACAGGGCTTGGTGCGCCTATAACTAGCCCCGCCGGACGGGAGGGCCATCACATAGGCAAGCTGCCGGGTGGCCGGTATACTCCGGCGCAATTAACGCATTTTCAAGGATTTCGCCATGAAGCGCCTGATCTCTTCCCTTGCTGCGCTCGTCGCGGTTGCCTGCCTCGTTTCGGCCTGTGGTCAAAAAGGCCCGCTGTACCTGCCGGATGACGATCAGGACCCGGCCGAGCAAGCCCAGTCTTCGCAAAAGCAGCCGTCCAAAGCACACAAGCACGACGTTTACCAATAAGGGATCGCCATGGACGCTTTTAACTACCGTGGCGGGGAGCTGTTCGCGGAAGGTGTGGCGCTGTCCGCCATCGCCGACCGCTTCGGCACGCCCACCTATGTCTACTCGCGTGCGCACATCGAAGCCCAGTATCTGGCCTACGCCGACGCGCTGGCCGGCATGCCGCATCTGGTCTGCTACGCCGTCAAGGCCAACTCCAACCTCGGGGTTCTGAATGTCCTGGCCCGTCTCGGCGCCGGTTTCGACATCGTTTCCCGTGGCGAGCTGGAACGTGTACTCGCCGCTGGCGGCAGCGCCGACAAGATCGTGTTCTCCGGCGTCGGCAAGACCCGTGACGACATGCGTCGCGCGCTGGAAGTCGGCGTGCACTGCTTCAACGTCGAATCCACCGACGAGCTTGAGCGCCTGCAAGTCGTGGCTGCCGAGCTGGGTGTTCGCGCACCGGTCTCGCTGCGCGTGAACCCGGACGTCGACGCCGGCACCCACCCGTACATTTCCACCGGTCTCAAAGAGAACAAGTTCGGCATCGCCATTGCCGACGCCGAAGACGTGTACGTGCGTGCCGCGCACCTGCCGAACCTGGAAGTGATCGGTGTCGACTGCCACATCGGCTCGCAACTGACCACCCTGCCGCCGTTCCTCGATGCCCTCGATCGCTTGCTGGATCTGGTCGACCGCCTCGGCGACTGCGGCATCCACCTGCGCCACATCGATCTCGGTGGTGGCCTGGGCGTGCGGTATCGCGATGAAGAGCCGCCACTGGCCGGCGACTACATCAAGGCTGTGCGCGAGCGTCTGAACGGTCGTGACCTGGCGCTGGTGTTCGAACCGGGCCGCTTCATCGTCGCCAACGCCGGCGTGCTGCTGACCCAGGTCGAGTACCTCAAGCACACCGAACACAAGGATTTCGCCATCGTCGACGCGGCGATGAACGACCTGATTCGCCCGGCGCTGTATCAGGCCTGGATGGACGTCACCGCGGTCAAACCGCGTGACTCCGCTGCGCGCAAATACGACATCGTCGGCCCGATCTGCGAAACCGGCGATTTCCTCGCCAAGGATCGTGAGCTCGCGCTGGAAGAAGGCGACCTGTTGGCCGTGCATTCGGCCGGTGCCTACGGCTTCGTGATGAGTTCCAACTACAACACCCGTGGCCGTGCCGCTGAAGTGTTGGTAGACGGTGATCAGGTTTTTGAAGTGCGCCGCCGCGAAACCGTGGCCGAGCTGTTTGCCGGCGAAAGCCTGCTGCCGGAGTAACCCATGCTGCTGCGTTTTACCAAAATGCACGGCCTGGGCAATGACTTCATGGTTCTCGACCTGGTCAGCCAGCACGCGCATATTCAGCCCAAGCACGCCAAGCAATGGGGCGACCGGCACACCGGTATCGGTTTCGACCAGTTGCTGATCGTCGAAGCACCGAGCAACCCGGACGTGGATTTCCGTTACCGGATCTTCAACTCCGATGGCTCGGAAGTGGAACAGTGTGGCAACGGTGCGCGCTGCTTCGCGCGCTTCGTGCTCGACAAACGTCTGACGGCCAAGCGGCAGATTCGCGTCGAGACCAAGGGCGGCATCATCGAGCTGGACGTGCGTAACGACGGCCAGATCGGGGTGAACATGGGCGCGCCGCGTCTGGTGCCGGCGGATATTCCGTTCGACGCACCGGCGCAGGCCAGCAGCTATCAGCTGGAAGTCGACGGCACCACGGTCGAACTGGCCGCTGTGTCAATGGGCAACCCCCATGCGGTGCTGCGCGTACAGGACATCAACAATGCACCGGTGCATGAACTGGGGCCGAAAATCGAACACCATCCGCGCTTCCCGGCGCGGGTCAACGTCGGTTTCATCCAGGTCATCGACCGCAACCGCGCGCAGTTGCGCGTCTGGGAACGCGGGGCCGGGGAAACCCAGGCCTGCGGTACCGGCGCTTGTGCCGCTGCAGTTGCGGCCATCAGCCAGGGGTGGATGGATTCGCCGCTGTTGATCGACCTGCCCGGCGGGCGTCTGTCCATTGAATGGGCAGGCCCTGGCCATCCAGTGCTGATGACCGGCCCGGCAGTGCGTGTATACGAAGGACAAGTGCGTCTTTGAGTGAGCAGAAGCCATGACCGATAAGCCTCAGGTACCCGCCCGACAGTCCGACGAATCCGCGTCCGAGAGCCTGGAGGCGGCAGCGGTTGCCGCATACCTGGAGGCTCATCCGGACTTCTTCGTCGAGCACGAAGAACTGCTGCCCGCCATGCGCATTCCCCACCAGCGCGGTGACACCGTTTCGCTGGTCGAGCGGCAGATGAGCATCCTGCGCGACCGCAACATCGAGATGCGTCATCGTCTCTCGCAGTTGATGGACGTCGCCCGCGACAATGACCGGCTGTTCGACAAGACCCGTCGCCTGATTCTGTCGCTGATGGACGCGGTCAGTCTGGAAGACGTGGTGATCAGCGTCGAAGACAGCCTGCGCCAGGACTTTCAGGTGCCCTTTGTCAGCCTGATCCTGCTCGGCGACAACCCGGCACCGGTTGGCCGTTGGGTCACTCATGCCGACGCGCAAACCGCGATCGGCGGTCTGCTCACCGAAGGCAAGAGCGTCAGTGGCACTCTGCGAGAACATGAGCTCGACTTCCTGTTCGGCGAAGAACAGCGCAAGCAGATCGGCTCCACCGCGGTAGTCGCGGTCAGCCATCAAGGCATCCACGGCATTCTGGCGATCGCCAGCCGTGATCCGCAGCACTACAAGAGTTCGGTGGGCACGCTGTTCCTCAGCTACATCGCTGAAGTCATGGGTCGCGTGCTGCCACGGGTCAACAGCTCCCTGCGCTCGGTACGCTGAGCATGGAACGACAACTGGACGCTTACTGCGAACACCTGCGCAGTGAGCGACAGGTGTCGCCGCACACCCTGTCGGCCTACCGCCGCGATCTCGATAAAGTCCTCGGCTGGTGCCTCAAGCAGAACATTGGCAGTTGGGCGGCGCTGGATATTCAGCGCCTGCGCAGCCTGATCGCCCGACTGCATGCGCAGGGACAATCGTCACGCAGTCTCGCCCGATTGCTCTCGGCGGTGCGCGGGCTCTATCACTATCTGAATCGCGAAGGTCTGTGCGACCACGACCCCGCGACCGGTCTGGCGCCGCCAAAAGGCGAACGGCGCTTGCCGAAAACCCTCGACACTGACCGCGCATTGCAACTGCTGGAAGGTGCGGTCGAGGACGACTTTCTCGCCCGTCGCGATCAGGCGATTCTCGAATTGTTCTATTCCTCGGGCCTGCGCCTGTCCGAGCTGACCGGGCTCAATCTCGATCAGCTGGATCTGGCCGACGGCATGGTTCAGGTGCTCGGCAAGGGCAGCAAGACCCGCCTGCTGCCGGTCGGCAAAAAGGCGCGCGAAGCACTGGAGCAATGGCTGCCGCTGCGAGCCATGTCCAACCCGGCCGACGACGCCGTATTCGTCAGCCAACAAGGTCGGCGCCTCGGCCCACGGGCGATTCAGGTGCGAGTGAAACTGGCCGGCGAGCGCGAACTGGGGCAGAACCTGCACCCGCACATGCTGCGGCACTCCTTCGCCAGCCACTTGCTGGAATCCTCACAGGACCTGCGCGCGGTGCAGGAACTGCTCGGCCACTCGGACATCAAGACCACGCAGATCTACACCCACCTGGACTTCCAGCACCTGGCGGCGGTCTACGACAGCGCCCACCCACGGGCCAAACGCAGCAAAGGCGACGATTCATGAACATCCAGTTGATCACCTTCGACCTCGACGACACCCTGTGGGACACCGCCCCGGTGATCGTCAGCGCCGAAGCGGTATTGCGCCAATGGCTGAGCGAACACGCGCCGAATCTGGGCGCAGTGCCGGTGGAGCATTTGTGGGGGATTCGTGAGCGGGTACTGGCCAGCGAACCGGGTCTCAAGCACCGCATCAGCGCGTTGCGCCGGCGCGTGCTGTTCCACGCACTGGAGGAAGCCGGGTACGCCCACGGCGAAGCTGCGGATCTGGCCGACAAAAGCTTTGAAGTGTTCCTGCATGCGCGGCATCAGATCGAGGTGTTCCCGGAGGTCGAACCGACCCTGGAAATCCTTGCCAACCATTACGCACTCGGCGTGGTCACCAACGGCAACGCCGACGTGCGTCGGCTGGGCCTGGCGGATTACTTCAAGTTTGCCTTGTGCGCGGAAGACATCGGCATCGCCAAGCCGGATGTGCGGCTGTTTCACGAGGCGTTACAGCGTGGTGGCGCCACAGCCGAAACCGCCGTACATATCGGCGATCATCCGGGCGATGACATTGCCGGGGCGCAACAAGCGGGCATGCGTGCCGTCTGGTTCAACCCGACGGGCAAGGTCTGGGAAGCCGAGCGGCTTCCGGATGCCGAGATCCGTAGCCTGACCGATTTGCCAGCAGTGCTCGCCCGCTGGAATGCCCTCTCGAACTGATCCACTATCCCCTGTGGGAGCGGGCTTGCTCGCGAAGAGGCCGTGTCAGTCGACATACAATTTGAATGACACACCGCCTTCGCGAGCAAGCCCGCTCCCACAGGGGGTTGCGTGTATCCATGACCTCTTTGTTTCAGGCATGAAAAAGCCCGCAGCGACGGCGGGCTTTTTCAGCAAGCAGGTAGCACGCCTCAGATAGGGCGGCTGCCGTACTTGTTGTCCGGCTTCTTGGGCGGATCGGCGACCACGTTGGCCTCCACTTCCTGCACCTTGCCGCCGCGCGCAAGGAATTCTTCCATAGCCTTGGCCAGGGCGTCGCGCTCCTTGTTCTTGGCTTCGATGCTCGGCAACTCGTCGACCGACACCGCAGCCTTGGCTTTGCCTTTGGCAGCCGGGGCCGGCGTATCGTCACCGCCATCGTCTTCAGCAACGTCTTCCGCTGCTGCTTCCAGACCGTCCTCGGCCTCGTCTTCGTCGCCTACTTCGAGGTCGTCGTTTTCCAGATCATCGTCGCTCATGTTCTACCTCATGACTTGCGAAAAGCAGATTAGTTATAGACCAGCTTTGGCGACTGTCGAAAGTCGCCGGAAAAAAATCGGTAACCGCGGGTGACCAACGGTTTACGCCCCTTCACCGTGCAGGGTGGCGAGGACTTTACGGGCACCGCCATGATCACGGTGCTCGCCCAGATAAACACCTTGCCAGGTGCCCAGTGCCAGTCGCCCTGCCGAAACCGGCAGACTGATCTGACAGCCAAGTACGCTGGCCTTGAAGTGCGCCGGGAGGTCGTCCAGGCCTTCGTCGTTATGCTCATAGCCGTCTGTTCCTTGTGGGATCAGACGATTGAAAAATCGTTCGAAGTCGCGACGGACCGCCGGATCGGCGTTCTCGTTGATGGTCAACGACGCCGAGGTGTGCTGCAGCCACAAATGCAACAGACCGACCCGGCACGCCTTGAGTTCAGGCAGGCCGGCGAGTAACTCGTCCGTTACCAGATGAAAGCCCCGGGGCCGTGCCCGCAGGGTTATCAGAGTCTGTTGCCACATACAGTTCTCCGCACGTTCGGGGCGCATTCTAGCGCGCTCTGGGAAAAAACAAAGGCCCTAATATTCCTGCAATGATGTAAGCGATTGGCCGCAGAAAAATGCCCGCCGTAAACACGACCAAAGCCGTACGAAAAATCCTTTCAGCCTTCCTTTCAATGACAAATTCCAGACAAAAAAATGCCCGGCGAACCGGGCAAGTTTTTTAATGCGCGTACTTACAGGTTGTAGCCGCGTTCGTTGTGTTGTGCCAGATCGAGACCCACCGACTCTTCTTCCTCGGTCACACGCAGACCCATCACGGCGTCCAGGACCTTGAGGATGATGAAGGTGACGATCGCGGTGTAGATCACCGTGAAGCCGACACCTTTGCACTGAATCCACACTTGAGCGGCGATGTCGGTGACGGTGCCGAAGCCACCCAGCGACGGTGCAGCGAACACACCGGTGAGGATCGCACCGAGGATACCGCCGATACCGTGTACGCCGAACGCGTCCAGAGAGTCGTCATAGCCGAGTTTGCGTTTCAGCGTGGTGGCGCAGAAGAAGCACACCACACCTGCCGCCAGACCGATCACCAGTGCCCCCATCGGGCCCACAGTGCCGGCCGCCGGAGTGATTGCCACCAGACCGGCAACCACACCCGAGGCGATGCCCAGTGCACTTGGCTTGCCGTGGGTGATCCACTCGGCAAACATCCAGCCCAGTGCAGCCGCAGCGGTAGCAATCTGAGTGACCAGCATCGCCATGCCGGCGGTGCCGTTGGCGGCTGCGGCGGAACCGGCGTTGAAGCCGAACCAGCCGACCCACAGCATCGCTGCACCCATCAGGGTGTAACCGAGGTTGTGCGGTGCCATCGGGGTGGTCGGGAAACCTTTGCGCTTGCCCAATACCAGGCAGGCAATCAGACCGGCCACACCGGCGTTGATGTGCACCACGGTGCCGCCCGCGAAGTCGAGTACGCCCCAGTCCCACATCAGGCCGCCGTTACCGGACCAGACCATGTGCGCGATCGGTGCATAGACCAGGGTGAACCAGATGCCCATGAAGATCAGCATCGCGGAGAACTTCATCCGCTCGGCGAATGCACCGACGATCAGCGCCGGGGTGATGATCGCGAAGGTCATCTGGAAGGTGATGAACACCGCCTCAGGGAACAGCGCCGCAGGGCCGGTCAGGCTCGAAGGCGTGACACCGGCGAGGAATGCCTTGCCCATGCCGCCGAAGAACGAGTTGAAGTTGACGACGCCCTGCTCCATGCCGGTGGTGTCGAACGCAATGCTGTAGCCATAAATGACCCACAGGATGCTGATCAGACCGGTAATGGCGAAGCACTGCATCATCACGGAAAGAATGTTTTTCGAGCGAACCATGCCGCCGTAAAACAGCGCCAGGCCCGGGATGGTCATGAACAGCACGAGGGCTGTCGAGGTGAGCATCCAGGCGGTGTCGCCGGAATTGAGGACCGGGGCCGCCACTTCGTCTGCCGCCATTGCAAGGCCGGGCATTACGATGGACAACAGGGCTCCTAGCCCTGCGAATTTACGCAGAGTCATATTGTTTTCTCCTGGGGCGTTGGGGTTTGTGGCGGCTTAAATCGCGTCGGTATCGGTTTCGCCGGTACGGATGCGGATCGCCTGTTCCAGATTGACCACGAAGATCTTGCCGTCACCGATCTTGCCGGTGTTGGCCGCTTTGGTTATCGCCTCGATAACCCGATCCAGATCCTTGTCGTCGATGGCCACGTCGATTTTCACCTTGGGCAGAAAATCGACCACATACTCCGCGCCGCGATACAGCTCGGTGTGACCCTTCTGCCGGCCGAAGCCTTTGACTTCAGTAACGGTAATGCCCTGCACGCCGATTTCGGACAGCGACTCGCGCACGTCGTCCAACTTGAACGGCTTGATGATGGCAGTGACTAGCTTCATGAAACTCTCTCCCGAATTGGTGGACTTGCCCCAGGAAAACAAACCCGACTCAAGTCTAAGCGCAGTGCCTGGCTTTGTAACGCATCGTCGGCCTTACCTGCCCGACTGACGCCAGCTAACCGCTGCCGGCGAAACTCCCCGTCCCGCCTGCCGCACTGCATTCGTCACAGCGACTGCATCAGTGCATGGGTCACTACCGACTAAGCAGAAAGCTTGCCATCTCGCCAAATTCCTCTGATTTCAAGCCCTTGGCCGCTGCCACAGGCGCCCGCGCAAAAAAGCCCCGACGGTTACGCACAACAACGGTGCGCTGCCGTCCGTCCGCCTGCGCGAAAAGCGTGCATCCGCGCCTGCGTCAATGACTATAGACACTGCGTGATACACTGCCCGCCACTGTTTACAGGACACATTCCATGCTCGCGCCCAAAGACTTCCTCGACGCCCTGAGCGGCACCGCCTCCCGCCTGTTCAGCGGCGACACCCCGCTGCCGAAAGCCGAAATCGAAAGCCAGTTCAAGATGCTGCTGCAGAGTGCGTTCAGCAAACTCGATTTGGTGAGCCGTGAAGAGTTTGATAGTCAGATGGTCGTACTGGCCCGCACTCGTGCCCGCCTCGAGAGCCTCGAAGCGAAAGTTGCCGAGATGGAAGCGAAGCTGACACCGCCTGCGGAATAACAATCCCGAGTAGAAATGCCTTCAAATTTGCGAAGAGAAGTTAAACCGCTCCTGCCAAGGCAGGAGCGGTTTCCGTCAAATCAATCCTTACAACGAATTATTCCAACGGTCTCGCAGAAACTCGTACAGGCGAAAAGCCCATAACGCGATTCTGACGAGGCGCCACATATGTTTAAGAAACTTAGACATACTTTGGCCCTCCTTGCGTGGGGCCAAACCTCCGATGCACTTTCCGGCGTACGAACACCTTCGGGACTACACGTGAGTGTGTCCGCCAAGGCGGCCGGGTGTGAGTCCCCCAAAAAAAGCACCGGCACGGGTCTCACACCGCGTCGAGGAACATGAAGTCTTTGCGCTCCCGGCCACACTTCGCGAATACTCCATGAGTGGGCATCGTCATTGCGGATTTTATGACCGCCCTTAGAAAGCGATTTAAACAACTTGTATCAAGTCGTTAGGCAAGTGCTGACAACATTACCGTTGCACCCGTTCAAGCCCTTTTGATACTTGCGCCAATGAGCAAACATGCATAACCTGATTTCACGTGAGTGTGTCCGCAAAAGGATACGCAGGCCTTGGCCTCACCGAAGCCTGCAAACTGAAAACCGTCTCCTCAAGGCGGTTTTTTTTCGCCTCGAGATTGGTTGACCACTTTCCCGCAACATCCAGTGAAAGTTCGCCCCGCCTGATCGCCCTTCCCCAACTACCCTTAAAAAACCCGCAGGAAGCGGCTCCCGATTCAGCTCAAGGAACGACCATGTCCCTCTCCATCGTCCACAGTCGCGCCCAGATAGGCGTGGATGCTCCCGCCGTCACCGTCGAAGTCCATCTGGCCAACGGTCTGCCTTCGCTGACCATGGTCGGCCTGCCCGAGGCGGCGGTGAAGGAGAGCAAGGACCGGGTGCGCAGCGCGATCATCAATTCCGGGCTGCAGTTTCCGGCGCGGCGGATCACCTTGAATCTGGCGCCGGCGGACTTGCCCAAGGATGGCGGGCGCTTTGATCTGGCGATTGCCCTAGGGATTCTGTCGGCGAGTGTGCAGGTGCCGTGTCTGACGCTGGATGAGGTGGAATGCCTTGGTGAACTGGCGTTGTCCGGCGCTGTGCGGCCGGTACGCGGAGTGTTGCCGGCGGCGCTGGCGGCGCGCAAGGCCGGGCGGGCACTGGTGGTGCCGCGGGCGAATGCCGAGGAAGCATGTCTGGCTTCGGGTTTGAAGGTGTTTGCGGTGGATCATCTGCTGGAAGCAGTGGCGCATTTCAACGGGCATACGCCGGTCGAGCCTTATGTCTCGGACGGGCTGATACATGCGGCGAAACCTTATCCCGACCTCAACGAGGTGCAAGGACAGATGGCCGCGAAACGCGCGCTGCTGATTGCCGCAGCGGGCGCGCACAATTTGCTGTTCAGCGGGCCACCGGGGACGGGCAAAACATTGCTGGCAAGTCGCTTGCCGGGGCTGCTGCCGCCACTCTCAGAATGCGAGGCGCTGGAAGTGGCGGCGATTCAATCGGTCGCCAGCGGCGTGCCACTGACCCATTGGCCGCAACGGCCCTTTCGCCAGCCACACCACTCGGCCTCCGGGCCGGCGTTGGTCGGTGGCAGCTCGAAACCGCAACCCGGCGAGATCACCCTCGCCCACCACGGTGTGCTGTTTCTCGACGAGCTTCCGGAATTTGATCGCAAGGTGCTGGAGGTGCTGCGCGAGCCGCTGGAATCCGGGCATATCGTGATTGCCCGAGCCAAGGATCGCGTACGCTTTCCCGCGCGTTTCCAGTTGGTGGCGGCAATGAATCCTTGCCCCTGTGGATATCTTGGCGAGCCGAGCGGCAAGTGCTCTTGTACACCGGACATGGTGCAGCGCTACCGCAACAAGCTATCGGGGCCGTTGCTGGATCGGATCGATCTGCACCTGACGGTGGCGCGGGAAGCGACGGCGTTGAATCCGGCAGTGAAGCCAGGCGAGGACAGCGCCAGTGCGGCAGCAGTGGTGGCCGAGGCACGCGAACGACAGCAAAAGCGTCAGCGTTGTGCCAATGCGTTTCTCGATCTGCCAGGCCTGAAGCGGCACTGCCAGTTATCCACAGCCGATGAGAAATGGCTGGAGTCAGCCTGTGAGCGGCTGACCTTGTCGCTGCGCTCAGCCCATCGTTTGCTCAAAGTCGCCAGAACCCTGGCAGACCTTGAGCAAGTCGATGCAATCAAGCGCGAACATCTGGCCGAGGCGTTGCAATACCGGCCAGCGACGCCTTAATGCTCGGTCAGATCAACCAGCGGCGTCTGCCGCACTTCGGTTTCACGCCCGGCCTGGATTTCGCTCACGCGCTTCAGCGCGTTATCCACAGCGCCTTTGTCTGCCAGCAGGCTGTAGCTGATCTGAAACTGTTGGCTGGCCTTTGGCGCAATGGTCGGCACCAGATTCAGCGGACGCTGATAGCGGCGGTTGTAGGAAAAGCTGGTGCCTGGCTCAAGGCCCGTGACATAGCCCTGCCCTTGGGTGTCGGTGTTTTTCCACAGGGAAAACACTGGCAGCTGTTGTGTATTGAAGCCAACGGAGACACCGAGGCTGCCAGCCTTGTTGTGCAAAACAGTCAGGGTTTCGCCTTTTGCGTCGGCGTAGGGCACGACGTTATAGACGGTTTCGTCGTAGTCCTTGGTTGGACCGCGATAAGTCTGCCAGTCCGCCAACTCGGCTTTGGCCTTGTCGTTGAATGGCGAGACCTGTTTCACCGGCGCCGCAAACCGCGCGCCCTGCTCAAGGAACGGTGTACTGAAGTTACTGTGATACAGCGCCTGGTATTCCTTCGGATAATCGCCGTTGTTGGTCAGCGTATCGTTGAGGGCAAAGCGCACGCTGCCCGGCTCGGTGACCAGCTCAGTGACGACCGAGAAGTCGACTTTCTTGAAGGCCTGCTCCTTCAGTTCACCGCGCAGACTGATGGCGTAGGGTGGTTTTTCATCGATGTGCAGCGTGACAGTGCTGGCCGGGATGTTGGCGGCGCGGCCGTGCAGGGTCAGCAACTCGCCATTGTCCATACCGGGATGGCCGACCCATTCGTAACCGCAGCGGGTCACCAACTCATTGAAGCCTTCCAGCCAGCCCAGGCCACCGCGTCCATTGAGTTGGATGAAGGCCGGGTTGACCACTTCCTTGACCGGCGAATCCCAACCCATGCGCACGTTGCCGACAGACGCCTGCAGGACATTCATGCCACGGGTCGGCACCACCGAGAGTTTCATCGTGCCGTTATCGATATCGACGATGCTGACACCTTCCTGTCGCCCGCCGTGCAAGGTTCGCAGACTCACGGAGAACGGCTTGGCGGTTTTCACTCCGAGCTGCTCACTGGTAATGCTCCAGTTTTGCGCGGGCTTGTTGTTATCGAGGAGTACGTAATCCCAGGCCATGGCGTGGGAAGCAGCAGAGAGTGCGCCGAGTGCAACGGCGAGTTTGAACGGGGTCATGGCAGCAGCCTTTATTGGAGTTGTGCCATTTTTATAGCGCTGCGGAAACGTTTCAGCAAGAAAAGATGAGAGACATATAGGATGATTTGCCATGGATCGGCGGCGTTGCATTCGCGAGCAGGCTCGCTCCCACAGAGTATTCGGGTGCTCAAACGATTTATGAGCTACCCCGGAAACTGTGGGAGCGAGCTTGCTCGCGAAAGCTATATCAAGGCTGTATCAACGAAAGCGATCAACCTCGGAACGCAGATCCGCCGCCAGCTTTTCAAGCTCTTTGGCGGTGACCGCAAGGTTCGACACCACCTCACGCTGCTCACTGTTGGCCAGCGCAATGCTCTGCAGGTTACTGCTGAGCAAAGTAGCCGTGCTGCTCTGCTCCTGGGTCGCGGTGGTAATCGCGGCGAACTGCTGCCCTGCCGAACGGCTCTGCTCATCGATCCGCGCCAGCGCCGACGCCACGTTGGCGTTGCGCGAAAGGCCTTCCTGCATCAGCAGATTGCCCTGCTCCATGGTGCTGATGGCGTTGCCGGTTTCCTGCTGGATGCTGTGAATCATCCCGGAGATTTCATCAGTGGCCTGACGGGTGCGCGACGCCAGGTTACGCACCTCATCGGCGACCACGGCAAAACCACGGCCCTGTTCACCGGCACGGGCCGCTTCGATGGCCGCGTTGAGCGCCAGCAGGTTGGTCTGTTCGGCAATCGAGGTGATCACACTGACAATGCCGCCGATTTCCTGGGAACGCTGGCCAAGGGTGTTGATCACGGTAGCCGTGGTGTTCAGCGCGCCAGCGATTTGCTCCAGCGAGGAAGAGGCCTCGTCCATGGAAGTACGACCGATCTGCGTCTGCTGAGCGTTTTCCTGGGCCAGACGCTGGGTGGCCCCCATGTTGTCGGCGATGTTCAGCGAGGTGGCGCTGAACTCTTCAACTGCCCCGGCCATGCTGGTGATTTCGCCGGACTGCTGCTCCATGCCTTCGTAGGCACCACCGGACAAACCGGACAATGCCTGGGCGCGGCTGTTGACCTCTTCCGAGGAGCGGCGGATGTGTTCGACCATCGTCGACAGCGCCTGGCTCATCTGGTTGAACGCACGGGACAACTGTCCGATCTCGTCGTTGCTCGACACGTTCAGGCGCACGCTCAGATCACCTGCGCCCAGCGCTTCGGCCTGACGCACCAGATCACTCAGCGGCGCCAGTTTGCTGCGCAGCAACCACACCACCGAACCCACCGCCAACAGCATCGCCAGCAGGCTGCCGATGGCCAGTTGCGTGCCGACGCTCCAGGTCACCGCGCGAATCTCGGCTTTCGGCATGCTCGCCACTACCGCCCACGGCCCACCATCGAACGGTACCGAAACACTGTAGAAATCTTCGTTCTTGTCGCCCCAGAACTGACCTTTGCCAGGGGTCTTGGCCAGAGCGCCAATCACCGTAACCGCCTGATCCAATGCCTGGACGCCCGCCGGGGCCACCAACCATTTGTTCTGCTCATCCAGCAGCGCCAGCGAACCGGTCTGGCCGATGCGGAAGCGCTTGAGGTTGTCGAACTGGGCGTTCTGCGCATCGGTGTAATCAAAACCAACGAACAACACCGCAATCACTTTGCCGCTGCCATCGCGCACCGGGGTGTATTGGGTCATGTAGGAACGATCGAACAGCAGCGCGCGGCCGACGTAACCCTGACCCGCCATCAACTTTGCGTAGGCCGGGTGTGCGTGATCGAGCAGAGTGCCGATAGCGCGCGTGCCGTCCTGTTTGGTCAGCGAGGTGCTGACCCGCACGAAGTCTTCGCCGCTACGCACGAACAGCGTGGCAACGCCGGCGGTCATCTGCTTGAACTCGTCGACTTCCTTGAAGTTGTTGTTCAACACTTCGCTGCCCAGGTGCAGGCCCGGGGTCTGGGTGCCGGCGACGTTCACCGGTTCATCCGGGTGAATGCTCAGGCCCGCGCTGAAGCGTTTCTCGAACAGCCCGCTCAGGCGCTGGGTGCTTTCGCGCAGCGTGCCGTGGAAAGTGCTCAACTGGTCGGCCAGCAGCCGCGCTTCACTGGCGAGGTGTTCTTCACGGGTGGCGAGGTTGGCGGAATCCAGCGAACGCAGGGCGAACACCGTACTGCCGCTGATGACGATCGCCAGTATCACAGCGAGCGCGAGGCCCAGCTGCGAGGCGATCCGGGCACGAGGTTGAGACATGGACAGCTCCTGGCCGAACTTGCCGATCCTCCTTGATCGCAGCTCGGATAATTTTCTAATGGGGGTGAATCGTGGATACCTGCACGGCGGTTCCACATGCACGTATTCGGCGGTAAAGCCGAATACTTGAGCGAGCAGCAGGGTTATGGCACAAGGCCGGCATTGTGGCGGCTCTAACGTTTCAGCTCAAGCGCTTGACCACCGGCAACGCCATGGCGCGCACTTCGCCTTGCAGGAAGTCGCTGAGACGGCGCAAACGTTCACCTCCCGGACGGGTTTTTGGCCACACCAGGTAATAATTCAGTCCACTGGCGACCGCGGTCGGCCACGGCAGGCTCAAGCGCCCCTGCGCGACATCCTCGGCGACCATCAGCAAATCGCCCATCGATACCCCGTAACCACGCGCCGCGGCAATCATGCCCAGCTCCAGGGTATCGAACACCTGCCCACCCTTGAGCGACACCTGATCGGACAGGCCCATGTGCTCCAGCCAACTGCGCCAGTCGCGCCGATCCGGGGTCGGGTGCAGCAGTTCGGTGGAGGCCAGACGCTCGACATCCCACGGCTGATCATTCAGCAGGTTCGGTGCGCCCACCGGTATCAGCTCTTCGGGAAACAGCAGGCTGGCTTCCCAGTCCGGCGGAAAATGCCCGTCACTGAGCAGCACGGCGCAGTCGAAGGGTTCGTTGTTGAAGTCCACCGAATCCACGTCCATCCACGCACTGGTCAGCTGTACCTCATTGCCCGGTTGTAGATGGCGAAAGCGGCTGAGTCGCGCCAGCAGCCAGCGCATGGTCAGGGTCGACGGCGCTTTCATGCGCAGGATGTCGTCTTCGGCGCGCAAGGTGTTGCAGGCGCGCTCCAGCGCCGCGAAACCATCGCGAATGCCGGGCAACAGCATCCGCGCCGATTCCGTCAGTTGCAGGTTGCGCCCACTGCGATGAAACAGCTTGCAGGCGAAATGTTCTTCCAGCGTCTTGATGTGCCGGCTGACTGCACTCTGGGTGATCGACAATTCCTCGGCCGCCCGGGTGAACGAGCTGTGCCGCGCCGCCGCTTCGAATGCGCGCAGGGCATACAAGGGTGGAAGACGACGGGACATACACAAAGCTCCTTTGGCGGCATCCGGCCACCCCGGCGAATTTTTCTCATAATGAGTTTTAATCATGCGACCTATCCTTTTTATCCTTTTGTGCAAACCTTTCCAAGCGCCGAGAATCGACGGTCTCTTGTTCCTTCTGATTGATGGGTGGTGATGACCATGCAGCATCCTGTGCGTACCGAACTCTGGGCCATCCTGCGGCTGGCGGGGCCGTTGATTGCTTCGCAGTTGGCGCACATGTTGATGGTGCTGACCGACACCCTGATGATGGCGCGCCTCAGCCCCGAAGCCCTGGCCGGCGGCGGACTGGGCGCGGCGAGTTATTCGTTCGTGTCGATTTTCTGCATCGGCGTGATCGCGGCGGTCGGCACGCTGGTGGCGATCCGTCAGGGCGCCGGCGACATCATCGGCGCGGCCCGCCTGACCCAGGCCGGGTTGTGGCTGGCGTGGCTGATGGCGCTGGGCGCCGGGTTGCTGCTGTGGAATCTGAAGCCGGTATTGCTGCTGTTCGGCCAGACCGAAACCAACGTCAACGCTGCTGGACAATTTTTGATCGCTCTGCCCTTCGCCCTGCCCGGCTACCTGAGCTTCATGGCCCTGCGCGGCTTTACCAGTGCGATCGGCCGGGCAACCCCGGTGATGGTCATCAGCCTCGGCGGCACCGTGGCCAATTTCCTGCTCAATTACGCGCTGATCACCGGCATGTTCGGCCTGCCGAAACTGGGGTTGACCGGCATCGGTCTGGTCACGGCAATCGTTGCCAACTGCATGGCGCTGGCCCTCGCCTGGCACATTCGCCGGCACCCGGCCTACGACGCCTACCCATTGCGCGCCGGCCTGTCGCGGCCAAATCGTCAGTATCTGAAAGAACTGTGGCGCCTCGGTCTGCCGATTGGTGGCACCTACGCGGTCGAAGTCGGCCTGTTTGCCTTCGCGGCCCTGTGCATGGGCACCATGGGCAGCACGCAACTCGGCGCACACCAGATCGCTCTGCAGATCGTTTCGGTGGCGTTCATGGTGCCGGCGGGGATGTCCTACGCGATCACCATGCGCGTCGGCCAGCACTACGGCGCCGGGCAACTGAGCGACGCGCGGATGTCCGGCCGGGTCGGCATCGTTTTCGGTGCAGTGGTGATGCTGGGTTTCGCCATGGTGTTCTGGCTGTTGCCGAATCAACTGGTCGGATTGTTCCTTGATCACAACGATCCGGCCTTTGCCGAAGTGATTCGTCTGGCGGTGAGCCTGCTGGCGGTGGCGGCGTGGTTCGAGCTGTTTGACGGCACGCAGACCATCGCCATGGGCTGCATCCGTGGACTCAAGGATGCGAAAACCACGTTTCTGGTCGGCCTCGCTTGTTATTGGTTGATTGGCGCACCGGCGGCGTGGTGGATGGCGTTCCACCTGAACTGGGGGCCGACGGGCGTCTGGTGGGGTCTGGCGCTGGGCCTGGCCTGCGCGGCAGTGAGCCTGACCCTGGCGTTTGAATGGAAGATGAAGCGGATGATTCAGCGCGAACCTCTGTCATCAAACCAGTACACAGTCGCTCAGGCAGACTGAGATTCCCTTGTGGGAGCGGGCTTGCTCGCGAAAGCGGTGGGTCAGGCAGCCTATGCTTTGACTGACACGACGCCTTCGCGAGCAAGCCCGCTCCCACAGGGATTCATGCCTAACCCGGAGATTGCGTTCAACTGACGATTTCGAGGGCTGGCTGCTGGCTAGAGCCGAAGGTCAGGTATTCAACCAGCTCTGCCAACGGCAACGGCCGGCTGATCAGATAACCCTGCACCTGATCACAGCCAAACCCGCGCAATAACTCCAGTTGCTCCGGGGTTTCCACCCCCTCGGCCACCACTTCCAGATGCAGGTTATGCGCGAGGTTGATCATCGCGTGCACCAGTTTGCGGTTCTCTTCGCGCTGCTCCATGCCGCCGACAAAGCTTTTGTCGATCTTCAGCAAGGTGATCGGCAGGCTGTTGAGGTGCACGAATGACGAGAACCCGGTGCCGAAGTCATCCAGCGAGAAACGCACGCCGAGACGGCCGAGGGCGTCCATGGTCTGTTTGACCAGATCGCTGCGGCGCATGACGGCGGTTTCGGTGAGTTCAAATTCCAGCCACTGCGCCTCGACCCCACGCTCGGCAATCAGCCGACTGAGCGTCGGCAGCAACTGGCTGTCCTGAAACTGGCGGAACGACAGGTTGATCGCCATGTGCAGCGCCGGCAGCCCGCGCTCGCGCAGTGCCTGCATGTCGCGCAACGCGCGGGAAATCACCCAGTAGCCCAGCGGCACGATCAGACCGCTCTGCTCGGCCAGCGGCACGAATTCGCTCGGCGGCAACAGGCCGCGCTCGCCATGGCGCCAGCGCACCAGGGCTTCGAGGCCGACGATCTGCCCGTCTGCAAGATTCAGCCGTGGCTGGTAGTGCAACTCCAGCTCATCGCGGCGCAAGGCCCGGCGCAGCTCGCTTTCGAGGTCGGCCATGCTCCGGGCGTTGCGGTTGATGCGTTCGTTGAAGATATGGAAGGTGCAGCCCTGCGTACTCTTGGCCTGCTGCATGGCAATGTGCGCGTGCCACATCAGTGGGTCGGCACCACCCTGTGCACGGGCATGGGCGATGCCGAGGCTGGAGCCGATCAGCAGGCTTTCGCCATCGACCCAATACGGTTCGGCGAGGGCTTCGGTAATGCGTTCGGCCATCCACTCGGCGCGTTGCGGCGCGCGGCGGGTGTCGATCAGCAAGGCAAACTCGTCGCTGCCCAGCCGCGCCAGTTGATCCCCGGCCTCGAGCTGACTTTTCAGCCGCGCGACGACTTGCAGGATCAAGCGATCGCCGGCCTGATGACCGAGGGCGTCGTTGGCGTGACGGAAGTTGTCGAGATCGAGATGCCCGAGGGCCAGACCACGGCCGTCGTTTTCCGCCAGGCGCGCCGCGAGCAGGGTCTGGAAGCCTTGGCGGTTGGCGATGCCGGTCAGCGGATCCTGTTCGGCCAGGCGTTGCAGGGTGTTTTCGAGGACGCCGCGTTCACGCACATGGCGCAGACAACGGCGCAGCATGCCGGCGTCGAGGGCGTCGAACACCAGCCAGTCACTGACGCCAACCGGCGCGGTGGCCGGTTCGTGATCCAGCAGCAACACCGTCGGCAGGCTGCAACGGCCCGGGGCCGGCTGCAACGCGGGAACGGTCAACAACACCGCGTGACGATTGTCTTCGAACAGACTGCTGACCGACTCCCAGCTCGGCGCACTGATCAGCACCGCCGCGCTCCCCATCGGAGCCAGACACTCGCGCAATAACGCTGTCCACGCTGGCTCTTCGGCCAGTAGCAGCAAACGCAAGGGTTCGACAGGCGTAGACAAGCTAGCTCCCTAGACTCTGCAATGATGTGGGCGGGGCATTATGCCGTTGCGATGTTCAATGACAACGATTATCAGAACGTTATTTTGTGTCACGAATGAGAACATTAGCCGCAAAATCACCGTGTATCCTCCGCGAAAGTAACAAAACCGGCAAATTTGAATCGCGTGGTACGTCACAAGTCGGACAGAGCAGCACAAATCGCTGAGCCTGTTAAAATGCCGGCCCATTTCGTCAACGACTCCCGAATTTTCGTATGTCCCGACTCAATCCCCGGCAGCAAGAAGCCGTGAACTACGTCGGCGGCCCTCTATTGGTGCTCGCCGGCGCTGGCTCCGGCAAGACCAGCGTGATCACCCGCAAGATCGCGCACCTGATCCAGAACTGCGGCATCCGTGCGCAGTACATCGTCGCCATGACCTTCACCAACAAGGCTGCGCGCGAGATGAAGGAGCGGGTCGGCACCCTGCTGCGTGCCGGCGAAGGTCGCGGCCTGACGGTCTGCACCTTCCACAACCTGGGCCTGAACATCATCCGCAAGGAGCATGCGCGGCTGGGCTACAAACCCGGTTTCTCGATCTTTGACGAGACCGACGTCAAAGCCCTGATGACCGACATCATGCAGAAGGAATACGCAGGCGACGACGGCGTCGACGAGATCAAGAACATGATCGGCGCCTGGAAAAACGACCTGATCCTGCCGGCCCAGGCGCTGGAAAACGCGCGCAATCCGAAAGAACAGACTGCCGCCATCGTCTACACCCACTACCAGCGCACGCTCAAGGCGTTCAACGCGGTGGACTTCGACGACCTGATCCTGCTGCCGGTAAAGCTCTTCGAAGAGCACGCCGACATCCTCGAAAAGTGGCAGAACAAGGTGCGTTACCTGCTGGTCGACGAATACCAGGACACCAACGCCAGCCAGTACCTGCTGGTGAAGATGCTGATCGGCAAGCGCAATCAGTTCACCGTGGTGGGCGACGACGACCAGTCGATCTACGCCTGGCGCGGCGCACGGCCGGAAAACCTGATGCTGCTCAAGGATGACTACCCGTCGCTGAAAGTGGTGATGCTCGAGCAGAACTACCGCTCCACCAGCCGCATCCTGCGCTGCGCCAACGTGCTGATCTCGAACAACCCGCACGAATTCGAAAAACAGCTGTGGAGTGAGATGGGCCACGGCGACGAGATCCGCGTGATCCGCTGCCGCAACGAGGACGCCGAAGCCGAGCGCGTGGCCATGGAAATCCTCAGCCTGCACTTGCGCACCGACCGCCCGTACAGCGATTTCGCGATCCTCTATCGCGGCAACTACCAGGCCAAGCTGATCGAACTGAAGTTGCAGCACCACCAGGTGCCGTACCGCCTGAGCGGCGGCAACAGCTTCTTTGGCCGTCAGGAAGTGAAGGACCTGATGGCCTACTTCCGCCTGATCGTGAACCCGGACGACGACAACGCCTTCCTGCGCGTGATCAACGTGCCGCGCCGGGAAATCGGCTCGACCACCCTGGAAAAACTCGGCAACTACGCCACCGAACGCAAGATCTCGATGTACGCCGCCACCGACGAAATCGGTCTGGGCGAGCATCTGGACAGCCGCTTCACCGATCGCCTGTCGCGCTTCAAGCGCTTCATGGACAAGGTCCGTGAGCAGTGCGCCGGCGAAGATCCGATCTCGGCGCTGCGCAGCATGGTCATGGACATCGACTACGAGAACTGGCTGCGCACCAACAGTTCCAGCGACAAGGCTGCGGACTACCGGATGAGCAACGTCTGGTTCCTGATCGAGGCCTTGAAGAACACCCTGGAAAAAGACGAAGACGGCGAAATGACCGTCGAGGACGCCATTGGCAAACTGGTCCTGCGCGACATGCTCGAGCGTCAGCAGGAAGAAGAGGACGGCGCCGAAGGCGTGCAGATGATGACCCTGCATGCGTCCAAGGGCCTGGAATTCCCTTACGTGTTCATCATGGGCATGGAAGAGGAAATCCTCCCGCACCGCTCCAGCATCGAAGCCGACACCATCGAGGAGGAACGCCGCCTGGCCTACGTGGGTATCACCCGCGCCCGTCAGACCCTGGCGTTCACCTTCGCCGCCAAGCGTAAACAGTACGGCGAGATCATCGACTGCGCGCCAAGCCGCTTCCTCGATGAGCTGCCGCCGGACGACCTGGCGTGGGAAGGCAACGACGACACACCGACCGAAGTCAAAGCCGTGCGCGGCAATAGCGCATTGGCTGATATACGCGCGATGTTAAAGCGCTAGAATTGACCACTTTTTTAAAGCTTAGGGCGCACAAGCGCTGAACGAGGACAGCTTCATGGAAGCATTGCACCAGAAAATCCGCGAACAAGGCATCGTGCTTTCCGACCAGGTCCTGAAAGTCGACGCCTTCCTGAACCATCAGATCGACCCGGCCCTGATGAAGCTGATCGGCGACGAATTCGCCACGCTGTTCAAGGATTCGGGCATCACCAAGATCGTCACCATCGAAGCCTCGGGCATCGCTCCGGCGATCATGACCGGTCTGAACCTCGGCGTGCCGGTGATCTTCGCCCGCAAGCAACAGTCCCTGACCCTGACCGAAAACCTGCTGTCGGCGACCGTTTACTCGTTCACCAAGAAGACCGAAAGCACCGTGGCCATCTCGCCGCGTCACCTGACCAGCAGCGACCGCGTGCTGATCATCGACGACTTCCTGGCCAACGGTAAGGCTTCGCAGGCGCTGATCTCGATCATCAAACAGGCTGGCGCCACCGTCGCCGGTCTGGGCATCGTGATCGAGAAGTCGTTCCAGGGCGGCCGTGCCGAGCTGGATTCGCAGGGCTATCGCGTTGAATCGCTGGCCCGCGTGAAATCGCTGAAGGATGGCGTCGTTACCTTCATCGAATAAACCAGCAGCACCGCAATACCCCTGTGGGAGCGAGCCTGCTCGCGAATGCTTAGGGTCAGTCGACATCTTGGTTGACTGATACACCGCTTTCGCGAGCAGGCTCGCTCCCACAGTGGGTTTTGCGGTGGGCGGTTACTGCGCGGTGGCTTTGAGGCCGGTTAGCAGCAGACGCTGGAACAGGTCTTCTTTCAGGCCTTCCGGGTGGGTCAGTTGCATTCGTTCAAGGTGTTCGGGGAACGTCGAAGCCTCCGGCGCATCCAGCGCAGCCTTGCCCAGCTCCAATATCTCACTCAGCTTGAACTTACTTTTCAGCCAGTTCAGCGCCCGCAGCAGATCCCGCTCGATCGCGGTGAAATCACAACCCAGCGGATACTCGGGAAACAGATTCGGATGCTTCGCGGCGATCGCCTGCAAGCGTTGCGGGGTGTTGTCGGCAAAGCGTGGATCGAGGCGGAAATCCTTCGGCAGTTTGCCGACCTTCTGCGCCTGTTCGATCAGCCCCGGTTGAAAGCGTGAATCGCTGATGTTCAGCAACGACTCGATTACCACCGCATCGGTCTTGCCGCGCAGATCGGCAATGCCGTATTCGGTGACCACGATGTCGCGCAGGTGCCGTGGAATCGTGCAATGGCCGTACTCCCAGACGATGTTCGAGCTGACCTCGCCGGCGGACTCGCGCCAGCTGCGCAGGATCAGAATCGAGCGCGCATCGTGCAGCGCGTGGCCCTGGGCGACGAAGTTGTACTGCCCGCCGACACCGCTGAGCACCCGCCCGTCTTCCAGCTGATCGGCCACACCCGCGCCCATCAGCGTCATGGTGAAAACGGTGTTGATGAACCGTGCATCGAGGCGCTGCAAGCGCTTGAGTTCTTCCTGCCCGTAAAGCTCGTTGATGTAGCTGATGCGGGTCATGTTGAATTCGAGGCGCTTGCTCTGCGGCAACTCACGCAGGCGCTCGTAGAAACTGCGCGGGCCGAGGAAGAAGCCGCCGTGCACCGAGATGCCATCGGTCTGCGCCGACTCATCGAGGGTGCCGGCGTTGGCCTGCTCCTGAGTGTGCACGTCGGGGTAGACCTTGCGCCGGATGATCCCGGCATCGGCCAGCACCAGCAGGCCGTTGACGAACATTTCGCTGCAGCCATACAGGCCTTTGGCGAATGGCGCAGTGCCGCCCTCGCGCTCGATCAACTGTGCCCACTGACTGAGATTGATGTCGTTGAGCAAGGCTTGGTAACCGGCGTTGTCCGCCTGCCGCGCGAGCAACGCGGCGGTGAGTGCGTCGCCCATCGAACCGATGCCGATCTGCAAGGTGCCGCCGTCGCGCACCAGGGTGCTGGCGTGCAAACCGATGAAGTGATCCTGAAAACCCACCGGCATGTTCGGCGTGGAAAACAGCGTGCTGCTGTCCTTCGCGTCGATCAGCAGGTCGAAGGTGTCGATATCGACTTCGGCATCGCCGGGCATGTACGGCAGATCGGTGTGCACCTGACCGACCAGCAGAATGATCTCCCCGGCGTCGCGGCGCTTGGTGATCATCGGCAACAGGTCGAGGGTGATGTCCGGGTTGCAGCTCAGGCTCAGGCGATCGGGATGCTCGCTGCTGCTGGCGAGCAATTGCGCCACCAGATTGAGGCCGGCGGCATTGATATCGCGGGCGGCGTGGCTGTAGTTGCTGCTGACGTAATCCTGCTGGGCCGGCGCGCTGTTGAGCAGGCTGCCGGGCTGCATGAAGAACTGCTGGATGCGGATGTTGGCGGGCAGGCTGTCATGCTGCAGGTCGGCGAGGAAATCGAATTCGGGGTAATCACCGAAGACGCGCTCGACGAAGGGTTCAATGAAGCGCTTCTGCAGACCGTCGCCCAGCGTCGGTCGCCCCAGGCACAGCGCGGTGTACATCGTCAGTTGTCGTTCGGGCAAGTCCTTGATCCGCCGGTACAGCGCGTTGACGAAGTGATTGGGTTTGCCCAGACCCAGCGGCATGCCCATGTGGATATGCGCCGGCAAGCGTGCGAGCACGTCGTCCACCGCCTGTTCGATCGAACACAACTGCACCATCTGAAGCCTCCCGCCCGTTCCGTGAATAGAGGTAGACCGAGCTTGCCTCGACTTTGCTGCAAAGGACAGCGAAAGCCGTGAATCGCAGGCACAAAAAAACCGTCCGAAGACGGTTTTTTTCGTCAGAAGCGCGGCTTATTTCAGGCCGGACATCTTCTGGATCGCGCCTTTCAACTCGTCGTCCGAGCAATCGGCGCAGGTGCCTTTTGGCGGCATGGAATTGATGCCGGTGATGGCTTTGGCAAGGATGCCGTCGAGGCCGCCCTGGTGATCGGCGCGGTCTTTCCAGGCGGCGGTGTCACCGATTTTCGGTGCGCCCAGCAGACCCGTACCGTGACAAGCGTTGCAATGTTTTGCAATCACTTCATCCGGCGTCTTCGCCCCACCACCACCGCCAGCGGAGGCAGCGACTTCCATCCCTTTGCATTCCTGCCCCTGAACGCACACCTGGCCGACCGGCTCGAGGCGCTTGGCAATGTCGTCATTCGTCGCAGCTTGAGCGCTGACAGCCCAGAGGGCCAGTACGGTTGCTGGTGCGGCCAGCATTTTCATAATTAGGTTCACGCGTTCACCCTCAATGGTGGCTATTCACGCCTGCGGCCACGGTTCGCAGGCGGGCGCAAGTATAGCGGGTAGCCCGCCACACTGAAACAACCCCATAGTCGAAGGGGTTATACCGCGCTGTGGAAAAACTCATCGGATGCCTTCACCGTCATGGCCTGGCACCTCTGTCTTTAAAAATTCGCCGGCGTGGCTGCGCTGATTAGTCGCGCGGGCGCGTCGAACGGATTACGGAAACGGTGCGGCTTGGTACTTTCAAAATAGTAGCTGTCGCCGGCTTCGAGAATAAAAGTTTCCAGACCCACCACCAGTTCCAGACGCCCTTCCACCAGAATCCCGGTTTCTTCGCCTTCATGGGTGAGCATTTCTTCGCCGGTATCAGCGCCCGGCGGGTAGATTTCGTTGAGAAACGCGATGGCCCGGCTCGGGTGCGCGCGGCCGACCAGTTTCATGGTCACCGCGCCGTCGGAGATGTCGATCAGCTCGTTGGCCTTGTAGACGATCTGGGTCGGGACTTCCTGCAGGATTTCTTCGGAAAAGAACTCGACCATGGACATGGGAATCCCGCCCAGTACCTTCCTCAGCGAACTGATCGAAGGGCTGACGCTGTTCTTTTCGATCATCGAAATGGTGCTGTTGGTGACGCCCGCGCGTTTGGCGAGTTCACGCTGGGAAAGCCCTTTGAGCTTGCGGATCGATTGCAGTCGTTCACCGACGTCCAAGGCGGGAGCCTCCTGATGTTGTAAGAATATTGAGCGTTATCATGGCGACAGCGTTCAGTATTTACAACACTTGGCCCCCGCAGCGGCGTCAACCCTCGGAATAGAGCCTTGGTACGCGACGCAGGTTGCAGAAGATCTGATACGGAATGGTGTCCGCCCACTGCGCCACTTCGCTGGCGAGGATGTTCTTGCCCCACAGCTCGACGGTCGAACCGAGGTCGGCTTCCGGCACATCAGTGAGGTCGATGCAGAGCATGTCCATCGATACGCGGCCAAGCAGGCGGCTGCGTTTGCCGGCCACCAGCACCGGCGTGCCGGTCGGGGCATGACGCGGGTAGCCATCGGCATAGCCCATGGCAACCACGCCGATGCGCATCGGCTTGTCGGTGATGAATTTGGCGCCGTAGCCGATCGGCTCGCCGGCGGGCAGTTCACGCACGCAGATGACTTTCGATTCGAGGGTCATCACCGGTTGCAGACGCTCGGCCACGGCGTTGGCTTCTTCGAACGGGGTCGCGCCGTAGAGCATGATGCCCGGGCGCACCCAGTCGCTGTGGATTTGCGGCCAACCGAGCACGGCCGGCGAGTTGCGCAGGCTGACTTCAGCCGTCAGGCCCTGACGCGCCGCCTCGAACACCGCGACCTGATCGGCGCTGCTCTGCTCATGCAGTTCATCGGCGCGGGCGAAGTGGCTCATCAGCACGATTTTCGCCACTTTGCCGCTGGCCAGCAGGCGCTGGTAGGCCGCCGCGTAGTCCTTCGGATGCAGGCCGACGCGGTGCATGCCGGAATCGAGCTTGAGCCACACGGTGATCGGTTTGCTCAGTGCCGCCTGCTCGATGGCTTCAAGTTGCCACAGTGAATGCACCACGGTCCAGAAATCATGCTCGACGATCAGTGCCAGTTCATCGGCTTCGAAGATGCCTTCGAGCAACAGCACCGGGGCCTTGATGCCGGCGGCGCGCAGCTCCAGCGCTTCTTCGATGCAGGCCACGGCAAACCCGTCGGCCTCGGCTTCCAGCGCCTGGGCGCAACGCACCGCGCCGTGACCGTAGGCATCCGCCTTGATCACGGCCAGCGCCTTGGCGCCGGTGACTTCGCGGGCAATTCGGTAGTTGTGACGCAGGGCTTCTAGGTCGATCAGGGCACGGGCAGGACGCATGGCGGCAGACTTCTAGGCGGTCATGGAAATAAAAAACCGGCGCCGACTGACGACGTGAACCGCCAACAGCGCCGGGAGAGGGATCTTTGAAACGGTTACGGCAACGCGGCGACGATGGAAATCTCGACCAGGATGCTCGGCTTGGCCATCTTCGCTTCGACGGTGGCCCGGGCCGGCGCGGCGCCTTTGGGCAGCCACTGATCCCACACCGAGTTCATCCCGGCAAAGTGCGCCTCGATGTCGTTCAGGTAGATCGTTGCCGACAGCAGATGCTGCTTGTCAGTCCCGGCCAGATCCAGCAAACGCTCGATATTGGCGAGCACCTCGCGGGTCTGCTGCTCGACCCCGGCGTCGAAGTCGTCGCCGACCTGCCCGGCCAGATACACGGTGCCGTTGTGGGTGACGATCTGACTCATGCGCTCATTGGTGAGCTGGCGCTGGATTGCCATGTTTTGCGGACTCCTGAGGCTTGTTGCCGTAACGGGAAATATCGAGGCCTTCGGCGCTGATCTGCGGCTTTTTCTTCGCCATCAGATCGGCCAGTAAACGACCGGACCCGCACGCCATGGTCCAACCCAGGGTGCCGTGACCGGTGTTGAGGAACAGGTTCTTGAACGGCGTGGCGCCAACGATCGGCGTGCCGTCCGGGGTGGTCGGACGCAGACCGGTCCAGAAGCTCGCCTCGGCCAGATTGCCGCCCTGAGGATAAAGGTCGTTGACGATCATCTCCAGGGTTTCGCGCCGACGCGGGTTCAGCGACAGGTCAAAACCGGCGATTTCCGCCATGCCGCCGACGCGGATGCGGTTATCGAAACGGGTGATCGCGACCTTGTAGGTCTCGTCGAGAATGGTCGAGGTCGGGGCCATGGCCGGGTTGGTGATCGGCACGGTCAGCGAGTAACCCTTGAGCGGATACACCGGCGCCTTGATGCCCAGCGGCTTGAGCAGTTGCGGCGAGTAGCTGCCGAGGGCCAGCACGTAGCGGTCGGCGGTTTCCAGCTTGCCGTCGATCCACACGCCGTTGATGCGGTCGCCGGCGTAGTCGAGGCGCTGGATGTCCTGACCGAAGCGGAATTCCACACCGAGTTTCACGGCCATTTCCGCCAGACGCGTGGTGAACATCTGGCAATCGCCGGTCTGATCGTTCGGCAGACGCAGGGCGCCGGCGAGGATGTCGGTGACATTGGCCAGGGCCGGCTCAACGCGGGCAATGCCGGCGCGGTCGAGGACTTCAAACGGCACGCCGGACTCTTTCAGCACGGCGATGTCTTTAGCGGCGCCATCGAGCTGTGCCTGAGTGCGGAATAGCTGGGTGGTGCCGAGGCTGCGGCCTTCGTAAGCGATGCCGGTTTCGGCGCGCAGTTCATCGAGGCAGTCGCGACTGTACTCGGACAGACGCACCATGCGCTCCTTGTTCACTGCGTAACGGCTGGCGGTGCAGTTGCGCAGCATCTGCGCCATCCACAGGTACTGGTCGATGTCGGCAGTGGCTTTGATCGCCAACGGCGCGTGGCGCTGCAGCAACCACTTGATGGCCTTGAGCGGCACGCCCGGCGCGGCCCACGGCGAGGCGTAACCCGGCGATACCTGGCCGGCGTTGGCGAAACTGGTCTCCATGGCCACGGCTGGCTGCCGGTCGACCACCACCACTTCAAACCCGGCACGGGCCAGATAGTAAGCACTGGCGGTACCGATAACGCCGCTACCCAAGACCATTACGCGCATTTTTGTATCCCTCATCGCGGCGGGGCCGCGTACGTCTGTTGTTAGAGCAATGATGCGCGCAGTGTAAAAAAGAATGGCCAGTGCATTTCACTATATAAGCGCCTATATTTGGCGACAATTCTCGGCAAAAACCCTTTTCACGGAGGCGCATCCCCTATGCGTACCAACACTCAGACCAAACGTGAGCTGGACAAGATCGACCGCAACATCTTGCGGATCCTGCAGGCGGACGGGCGCATATCGTTTACCGAACTCGGGGAGAAGGTCGGACTGTCCACCACGCCGTGTACCGAGCGGGTGCGGCGGCTGGAGCGCGAGGGGATCATCATGGGCTACAACGCCCGCCTGAATCCGCAGCACTTGAAGGGTAGCCTGCTGGTGTTCGTCGAGATCAGCCTAGATTACAAATCCGGCGACACCTTCGAAGAGTTCCGCCGCGCGGTGCTGAAACTGCCGCACGTGCTGGAATGCCATTTGGTGTCAGGGGATTTCGACTATCTGGTGAAGGCGCGGATCTCCGAGATGGCCTCGTACCGCAAGCTGCTGGGCGACATTCTGTTGAAGCTGCCGCATGTGCGTGAGTCCAAAAGCTATATCGTGATGGAAGAGGTGAAAGAGAGCCTGAGCCTGCCGATTCCAGACTGAAGATTGGCATCGCTCCATTCGCGAGCAGGCTCGCTCCCACAGGGGAATGCATTTCAAATTTGGGAGCGACCCTGCTCGCGAAGGCGTCAGCTCGGTTCCAAGTGAACCGGTTAAACCAGCACCTGCCGATTCGCCGCCATGTATTCGAAGATCTGCTTTTCAACGCGTGGATGAATCAGCTCTACCGGCCCTCGCCCGTTCGGGCATGGCAGGGTTTTGGTGGTACCGAACAACCGGCAAATCAGCGGTCGCTCGCCATACACCGTGCAGCCATTCGGCCCCAGGTGTACACAGTTCAGTTCTTCCATCGCCGCATCCTGCTCGGCGCGGGTCTTGCGCGGCAGGCGTGACATTTCTTCCGGCGAGGTGGTCACCGGCCCGCAGCAGTCATGGCAGCCCGGCACGCACTCGAACGTGGGGATCTGCTGACGCAGGTCGCGAATGGTCTGGCGGTTGCAACTCATCGAAACGGTAATCCACATGAAATAGGCGGCAATTGTGCCGCAAAAGCCGAGATCCACACAGCAACGGCCGACCAGTGTTGCCCGTCTTCGGCCGTGCGGCTTATGCTCCGTCAAATTTTCTCGACACCCAGCCGTTGGATGATGCCCATGAATGCCCGCGCCCGAACCTTCGCGAGCCAACCCCACGTTGCCTCTTACTACGCCGCCAGCAGCCTGCCGCAGCCCGACTATCCGGCGCTGCAAGGCGAGCTGAGCGCAGACGTGTGTGTGGTCGGCGGCGGCTTTTCCGGGTTGAACACCGCGCTGGAACTGGCCGAACGCGGCCTCAGTGTGGTGTTGCTGGAAGCGCACCGGATCGGCTGGGGCGCCAGCGGCCGCAACGGCGGACAGTTGATTCGCGGGGTCGGCCACGGTCTCGACCAGTTCAGCAACGTCATCGGCGCTGACGGCGTTCGCCAGATGAAACTGATGGGCCTGGAAGCGGTGGAAATCGTCCGCCAGCGCGTCGAGCGTTTCCAGATCCGGTGCGATCTGACCTGGGGCTACTGCGATCTCGCCAACAAACCGGCCGATCTCGAAGGCTTTGCCGAAGATGCCGAAGAGCTGCGCAGTCTCGGCTATCGCTACGAAACCCGCCTGCTGCAAGCGGATGAAATGCACACCGTGGTCGGCTCCAAACGCTATGTCGGTGGCTTGATCGACATGGGTTCCGGGCATCTGCACCCACTGAACCTGGCGCTGGGCGAAGCCGCTGCCGCACAGCAATTGGGCGTGCAGCTGTTCGAGCAATCGGCGGTGACGCGTATCGATTACGGCCCCGCAGTTCGCGTCCACACCGCTCAAGGTTCAGTGCGGGCAAAAACCGTGGTGCTGGGCTGCAACGCTTACCTCAACGATCTCAATCCGCAACTCAGCGGCAAAGTACTGCCCGCCGGCAGTTACATCATTGCGACCGAACCGCTGTCCGAAGAACTGGCGCACAGCCTGCTGCCGCAAAACATGGCGGTCTGTGACCAGCGGGTGGCGCTGGATTACTACCGGCTCTCGGCGGATCGGCGCCTGCTGTTCGGCGGTGCCTGCCACTATTCCGGGCGCGACCCGAAGGACATCGGCGCCTACATGCAGCCGAAGATGCTCGAAGTGTTTCCGCAACTGGCGGGCGTGAAAATCGACTATCAATGGGGCGGCATGATCGGCATCGGCGCCAACCGTCTGCCACAGATCGGCAGGCTCAATGATCAACCGAACGTGTATTACGCCCAGGCCTATTCCGGGCACGGAGTGAATGCCACCCACCTGGCGGGCAAGCTGCTCGCCGAGGCGATCAGCGGGCAGCACAGCGGTGGCTTTGATCTGTTTGCCAAGGTGCCGCACATCACCTTCCCCGGCGGCAAGCATTTGCGCTCGCCGTTGCTGGCGTTGGGGATGTTGTGGCATCGGATTAAAGAGTTGGCCTGACGGATATGTGGCGCCTTTGCCGACGCCTTCGCGAGCAGGCTCGCTCCCACACTTGGAATGCATTTCCCTGTGGGAGCGATCCTGCTCGCGAATGGTCCTCACGATCACTGAAGGTTTCAGATCCGCCAGAACGGCTTCAACCCCTCTTCATTTGCCTGCTCCCGGGTCAACCCGACGTCCTTGAGCTGCTCCGGCGTCAGATTCAAAAGCGCCTTGCGCGTGTGCAGACGATGCCAGAACAGGCCCCAGCGACTCAGGCCGGATGGCGCGTTACGCATGGCGCTATTCCATGCACTGTCCTCCTGCCCTGCCGCCAGTTCCTGACTGCGTAACGTCAGCCGCACATCGCTCAAGCCGTTCATTTTTGTTGCTCCTGTTTACTTGGGTAGCCAGAGATTCCATGATGCGCGGGTCGGCAAAAGCATTACAGATTCAACACATCTGTATTAATTCCATACAGATTTGCCATTCCTGAGACTGAATCACCGATTTTTGCTGCATCTGTACTGGTTTAACGAATCACCTGCATCGAGGCAGTGCCATGACCCTGTATGTGAACCTCGCCGAGCTGCTCGGCACCCGCATCGAACAAGGCTTCTACCGTCCTGGCGATCGCCTGCCTTCGGTGCGCGCCTTGAGCGTAGAACACGGGGTCAGCCTCAGCACGGTGCAGCAGGCCTATCGCATGCTTGAGGACAGCGGTCTGGCAACGCCGAAACCCAAGTCCGGCTACTTCGTGCCGGTGGGTCGCGAGCTGCCGGAACTGCCCGCGGTCGGGCGTCCGGCGCAGCGACCGGTGGAGATTTCACAGTGGGATCAGGTGCTGGAGCTGATTCGCGCGGTGCCGCGCAAGGACGTGGTGCAACTGGGTCGCGGCATGCCCGACGTGACCACGCCAACGATGAAACCGCTGTTGCGCGGACTGGCGCGGATCAGCCGCCGCCAGGACATGCCCGGTCTGTATTACGACAACATCCACGGCACCCTCGAACTGCGCGAACAGATCGCCCGGCTGATGCTCGATTCCGGCTGCCAGTTGAGCGCCAGCGACCTGGTGATCACCACCGGTTGCCACGAAGCGCTGTCCACCAGCATCCACGCGATCTGCGAACCGGGCGACATCGTCGCGGTGGATTCGCCGAGCTTCCACGGCGCCATGCAAACCCTCAAAGGGCTGGGCATGAAAGCCCTGGAAATCCCCACCGATCCGCTCACCGGCATCAGCCTCGAAGCGCTGGAACTGGCGCTGGAGCAGTGGCCGATCAAGGTCATCCAGATCACCCCCAACTGCAACAACCCGCTGGGCTACATCATGCCGGAGTCGCGCAAGCGCGCCCTGCTCAACCTGGCACAGCGTTTCGACGTGGCGATCATCGAGGACGATGTGTATGGCGAGCTGGCCTACACCTACCCGCGTCCGCGCACGGTCAAGTCCTTCGACGAAGATGGTCGAGTGCTGCTGTGCAGCTCGTTTTCCAAGACCCTGGCGCCGGGGCTGCGCATCGGCTGGGTCGCGCCGGGTCGTTATCTGGAACGGGTGCTGCACATGAAATACATCAGCACCGGTTCCACCGCACCGCAGCCGCAGATCGCCATCGCCGAATTTCTCAAGGGCGGCCATTTCGAACCGCACTTGCGGCGGATGCGCAGCCAATACCAACGCAATCGTGACGCGATGATCGACTGGGTTACCCGCTACTTCCCGGTCGGGACCCGCGCCAGTCGTCCACAGGGCAGCTTCATGTTGTGGGTCGAATTGCCGGAGGGTTTCGATACGCTGAAACTCAATCGCGCGCTGCATGACCAAGGCGTGCAGATTGCCGTCGGCAGCATCTTTTCCGCATCGGGCAAGTACCGCAATTGTCTGCGGATGAACTACGCGGCGAAACCGACACCACAGATCGAAGAGGCGGTTCGCAAGGTTGGCGCGGCGGCGATCAAACTGCTGGCCGAAGCCTGATCATTCCAGCTGAAACGTACCGAATCCCTCAAATCGCTGAAGGTCGGCGACACGACTTGAGGCATCACTGACGCGCGCTTCGATTTCCAGCTCCACCTCCAGATGGCGCCCGGCGGCGAGGCTGCCAGAGCGCCAGGCGGTAATGCGATCGCCAGGCTGCAACAGGCCCGCCTCGCCATCATCGCGCTGCCATTGCACCGGCGCGCCATCCAGACGCGCCGCCACAATGCGTATCTGCAACCGTCCCGGTGCCCAGCGGTAATGCAGCGCATCGCTGCTCGGGGCAGCAAAGTACCACCTGATCGCGCGCGCAGCCGGACATTGAATCCGTATATGAACCGTGCGCACACCAAAACTGCCGTCATTGCCCGATGGCCGGGCGAGCAGCTCCGCCCGCGTCGAAACGCCATAGTCCACAGCGCTCGGTGAGAGTGTCATCTGACAGGCCTCGCTGGCCATGACCGAGGTCGATGCCAACGATGCCAGCGTGATCAGGACAATCCATCGATGCATGCGCAATAACTCGGTCATGTAAGGTTCAAAGGCCGACAGAGCGCGTCGACGGGCTCGATCAATGCTTGCTCGTCCGGCGCTTCAGCCAGATTGAATTGCAGGTCGCAGTGCGCGCTATCCGACAGTTGCACCCGCAGCGACTGACCGGGTTTGATGTCCGGTAGAAAGATCGCCCCGGCCTCAAGCACCGTGGTCACGTATTCGCCTTGCCCGTTGTGTACGGCGAGGCCACTGGGCAACCATTGCCGGTCAAGCGTCCTGGCCTTCAACAGCACACGCCGCACGCGGGTGATGGAAAAATCCATATGCTGAACCGAGCCACGCCCGGCCTCGACCTCCTGATAACCGTCGAGCACCTCGACGTTGCGCGGCAAACTCAACGGATCGACTTCCAGCCGGGCTGTGGAATAGGCCGGCAAACTCGCCACCACCGCCCGGCCCAATCCATCCGTCCACACCGGGCCTTGCGGCGTGTACAGCTTCAGACCCGCACGGTCGCCAGCCTTGAGCACGGCAAAGGTCTCGCGCAGCGGATACGGCGACAGCGTCACACCGTCGCGATGCAACGCCATGCCACCGCGCAGCCCCAGGTCAAATTCGCTTGCCCCTGCTCGCTGGTTCAGGCCCAGATCCAGACTGGTGTAATGCGCCAGTGCGTTGACCCGCAAACCCAGCGATGGCGCCGCGGCTTCACGCTGTTCGGCACTGGCGCTATAGGCCAGGGTTTCACTGAGCACTTCACTCATCGACACGCCACGGCGCATCCCGGATCGCGGATCGCTGCGCAGGTAGCTGCGAGCCCTGCGCTGATCGCCCAATGGCATCCCGGCCGTCAGATAGACCGAGGTGCCCCGCTGCCTCGCGTCGGCATCGCCGATCCCTCGCTCCAGACTCAACGACAGGCTGATGCGCGCGGGCAGTGTCTGCGACCAGGACAATCCCAGGCGCATGTTGGGTGGCTCGTCCTCGCTGGTGTAGTGCGACCAGGTCATGCCGAATGCCCCCCAGCGCTCGACAGTACCGTTGAGCGAAAATGTCCAGTGATCTCGCCCGGGGGCGTCGGCCCGTCCCTGCTGCTGGCTCCAGCCGGTGTCCGACAGGCTGCGAAAGCCCTTGCCACGGTGCACCGCAACCACACTGGTGGACAGATTCGGCGACAACACGGCACTGACGGTCATTTGCACCTCATGACCTGCAATGCCTGTGTCTCGATCGCTGGACAGCACCTGGCGCACGCCGGTGCTCAGATTGCCTGGCCATTGACGCTGCAGCCCCCAGCCTGCCGACAGATAATCCGCTCCACCGAGGAACCCGCCGCTCACGCGCAACGCTCGTGACAGACTCCACTCTCGGCCAAGGGTGGCAAATGACGGCGCCTGACGATCATCCGAACCTTGGCGTCGCACCGTGCCCAGCGCCAGATTGAAGCCGTCGGCGCGATCGAATTGTGGATCCTGCAGGCTGGCTGCCGGGACGCGAAAGCGCCGCACTGGCCCTTCCTGCTCGTGCACGCTGACTTCGAGGTCGAGCTGGTTGCTCAACAACGGCAGCGCGCGCAAGGTGAAGGGGCCGCCGGGAACCAGCGTGGTGTAGATCAGCACGCCGTTCTGCCGGACTTCGATTCGCGATGGCGACCAGGCTATGCCCTCGACCTCGCCACGTGTACCCTCCTGTGCCGCGCGCATTTGCGCGAACGCACCTTCCGGCAGAATCTGCACACCGTTGAACGATTCGCCGGCGAACAATGGCGACTGCAGGTTCAACTGGCCGATCTGCACGTTGGCTTCGTAGTCTTCCAGGGTGCGCGTGCCGTAGGCATACAGATGCTCGAAGCGAGTGCTATCGGGCAATTGCGTATAGGACTGGCGACTGCGCAAGACCCAGTTGCCGGCATTCAGGCCGAACTCCGAACCCAGTCTGCGAAAGTCACTACGTTGCCCCTCGTGCTGGCTGCCCATGACCAAAACATCGTAGTTGAACACGCCGCCCACTCCGCCATTGGCGAAGCTGCGTGGCTGGAATTCCGGCAACGCCAACAGGTCCGTCGGCAGCAGCAGGTCGATCTGTTCCTTACCGGGATGCAATGCAATGGTGGCCGCTGGCAGACCTTCACCCAGCGTCAGGCACTGCTGCCGTTCCGCGCGGGTCAAAGCCGCTTGCGCGCGCACGCCAGCAGCCTTGAGCAAGGCCGGTTGCAGGCACGGCTCGCCCTGTTCATTGAATGTCACGAACACCCGCCCCCGTGGCTGTCCATTGACCTCAAGCGCGACCAGCCAGGTGCCTTGGGAGAAACGCGGTGCCTGGCGAAAGTACTCAGCCAATGCGGGGTCGAGCCCGCGCTCGCGAAGCACCTGCGCATCGAATTCCACCCCTTCACTGGCCATCGTCATGCCGATCGCATTCGCAATCAGCAGTGCCAGTCCCTGACGGGCACACGCGCGCATCAGTGCGTAACCGGGGCATCAAAGTGATCGACCGCAAAGCCATATGTGGTCGCCGGAAAGATCCGCACTGCCATGGTTCGCACTGTCACGTTCAACGGCAACCCGACAGACAGGCGCTCCCCTGGCAGGATCCAGGTACGCGGCAGATCCACCGCCTGCGTGCCCGGTAGCGGAACAATCGCTTTAGCCAGGCGCACCACGTAAGGACTGGGATTACTGACCAGCAAACCTTCAGCCGTGGCTGACCAGCTCAGGCGTTTCCATGGCTCGCGCTCCACTGGCAGACCGGCGGGACGCAGGATCACCGGCAGGTTTTGGCGAACCCCCAGATTGACCCGGGCACCGTCGACACCTGCCACAGGATTGATCCCCTCAAAAATCACCCGTTTCAGACGCTCGGTCTGCAATGGTTCGGTGCTCTGCAACATGAACCGTACCTGCTGCACCGCACCAGGCTCGACACGGGCAATCGGCGGACTGAACAGCAACAGCTGTTGATCGTGCGGCTCGATATTTTCGACCGTGGTGTGCAGCAGGGCCGGACGCGTTTCGGTGTTTCGCACATTCATCGTCGCTTCACCGACACCCTCATCCACCACCAGCACAGGGGTTTGCGGCACCATTCCGGCAGCGTGAACCCCGGGCATCAAAATCAAGACGAGCAGGCACAGTGGCAACGCCCGCAAGCCTGGGCGGCACATTGAAATCGGCATCGGTATTGCTCCGCAGGGGGCAGCGCACCCGGCAAAGGGCGCGCTGAATGAACCTGAAAGAACCCGGTAATGGCCGGGTTCTGACGATCAGAGGTAGAACATCTCGAAGGTCACCGAGCCATCGAGCGGGATCTCGCTGGTGATCGGCAGCGCGTTGCTCGGGCCGATGATCGGCAACAGGCTCATCGGAAACCCGTGGTGACGGGCCGCGACCGGGCCAGCTGCCACGCCGGGACCCCATGAGTAGAGCGCCGGGGCATTGCCCACCAGCGGCGAAGCAGGCAATTGCCACGCCGGTGCTGCCAGAGTGCGTGTCATCAGAGTCTGCGGCGCACCGTCGGCTTCCGGACGACCGTGACGCAGCGCAAATCCGCCGATACGGATGCCGTTGATTTCACCCAGGCCGTAGAACAAAGCCGGATCGTTATTACCGGCACCATCGTTGATGCCCGGCAATTTGGTGGCTGTACGATTGTCTCTGACCGACACCTCGACCGATGCCTCTGCATCACAGTTGATGTGCAGCGAAATGTCGTGGGTCGGCAGCAGCGTCTGCGTGGTCTTGTTCAGGGTGGCTGCGGATATCTTGCGCAAATCTACCGTGCCGCCACCGGCAAATGCGGGGATGCACGACGTCGGAATAATGGTTCCGACCACACTCAGGTCTACGCTCTCGGCGACCACCAGGGTGGGTAATACTGCAGCCGCGACGGCTACCATCCATGTTGTTTTTTTCATCAGTCCCTACTTCATCGGTTATTGATCAATGGCAGTTGTTGAGCGCATTGCCTTCACAAGACGCTGAACACCGGGGCGATGATTTCGTTTTTTGCAGGATTCGTATGTAGGAATAGGCACCGACCAGGAGCTGAAAAAACAACAAAGCAAATAGTCCAAAACCACAGGCGAACTCATTCCTACTTTTGAACGACTAATTGTTTACACAGTGTGGCGAGGATCCGCCGGAAACGGTCTTGGAAATCCTCTGCGTGCCATACTCCGTCACCCCCTGCCTCCAGCCGAGAAACCAACGTGCAACCCGGAAAAAAATTGCTCGCTGTCTGTGTGTTGTGTTCGTTGGCCAGTGGTTGCGCCACCCTCGATGCGCCGCGCGAACCCAGCCAGGCGTTGCCGGCCGCGGGCTCCGCATTCGGTCGCTCGATTCAGACCCAGGCAGCGCCCTGGCAGGGCCGTTCCGGCTTCCGCTTGCTGTCCAACAGCTCAGAAGCCTTCACCGCCCGCGCCGAGCTGATTCGCAATGCGCAAACCAGCCTCGACTTGCAGTACTACATCGTCCATGACGGCGTCAGCACGCGGATGCTGGTGGAGGAACTGCTCAAGGCCGCCGACCGCGGCGTGCGCGTGCGCATCCTGCTCGACGACACCACCAGCGACGGCCTCGACACGATCATCGCCACGCTGGCGGCGCATCCACAGATCCAGATCCGCCTGTTCAATCCGCTGCACCTGGGCCGCAGCACCGGCGTGACCCGCGCTGCCGGACGCCTGTTCAACCTGTCGCTGCAACACCGGCGCATGCACAACAAACTGTTCCTGGCGGACAACAGCGTGGCCATCGTTGGCGGGCGCAATCTGGGCGACGAGTATTTCGATGCCGAGCCGAATCTGAATTTCACCGACATCGACATGCTCAGTGTCGGCCCGGTGGCAGAGCAGCTCGGGCACAGTTTCGACCAGTACTGGAATAGCGCGCTGAGCAAGCCGATCGACGAATTCCTCTCCAGTAAACCAAGCGCCAAAGACCTGCAGAACACCCGCACGCGTCTGGAAGAGTCGCTGGATGAAACCCGTAAACAGAATCACGCGCTGTATCAACAGTTGATGACGTTCAAGACCGCGCCACGCATGGACATCTGGCGCAAGGAACTGATCTGGGCCTGGAACCAGGCGCTGTGGGATGCGCCGAGCAAAGTGCTGGCCAAGGACGAACCGGACCCGCAACTGCTGCTGACCACGCAACTGGCGCCGGAGCTGCGCGGCGTCAGCAAAGAGCTGATCATGATCTCGGCGTACTTTGTGCCCGGCCAGCCGGGGCTGGTGTACCTGACCGGGCGCGCCGACGCCGGGGTCTCGGTGAGCCTGCTGACCAACTCGCTGGAAGCCACCGATGTGCCGGCGGTGCACGGCGGTTATGCGCCGTATCGCAAGGCGCTGCTGGAGCACGGGGTAAAACTGTATGAGCTGCGCCGTCAGCCTGGGGATAACTATGGCAGTGGCCCGCACATGTTTTACAGCAAGTCTTTCCGTGGTTCGGATTCCAGCCTGCACAGCAAGGCGATGATTTTCGATCGGCAGAAAGCGTTCATCGGCTCGTTCAACTTCGATCCGCGCTCAGTGCTGTGGAACACCGAAGTCGGGGTGCTGGTGGACAGCCCGGAACTGGCCGAACACGTGCGCGAACTGGCGCTGCAAGGCATGGCGCCGGCCCTGAGTTATCAGGCGAAACTGCAGGATGGCGAGATCGTCTGGGTGACCGAGGACAACGGCCAAATGCACACGCTGAGCAAGGAACCGGGGAGTTGGTGGCGGCGCTTCAACGCGTGGTTCAGCACCACTGTCGGTCTTGAGCGGATGTTGTAATCGCATTTGTATGCGCTCCCACAGGGAAGTATTCAAGCAGTCTGTGGTTCGGTGCCGAATGCCCCCTGACGCATCAGTAGAATCACCAATCCAAACGCCCCCGCCGCCATCAACAACGGCAACGCATGCCCGCTGATCCACTGACTGCCCGCCCCCGCCAGCAACGGCCCGATCAGACAGCCGACACCCCACAGCTGCGCAATGTGCGCATTGGCCCGCACCAGCGCATCGTCGCGATAACGCTCGCCGATCAGAATCAGTGACAAGGTGAACAGGCCACCGGCACTGGCGCCGAACAACACCCACAACGGCCAGATCAGCAGCGTGTCGATCAACAGCGGAATCGCCAGACTCGACAGCATCAGGATCACTGCGCAACCGGCGAACAACGTGCGCCGCGACAGGTAATCCGCCAGCGCGCCGATCGGCAGTTGCAACAGCGCATCGCCGACCACCACCGTGCTGACCATCGCCAGCGCAATCTCGGCGGTGAAGCCCTGTTGCAGGCAATACACCGGCAACAGCGTGAGGATCATCGCTTCGAACGCAGCGAACAGTGACACCGCCCAGGCAATCGCCGGCAGCTCCCGGGCAAACCCCCACAGATCGCTGAACGTCACACTGCTGGCTTCACTGCTCGGCGCACCGCTGCGACCCATCAACAGCAATGGCGAGACTGTCAGCAGCCCGACACCGACCCAGAAACCATAATCATGCTCAGTGCCTAGCGCACCCAGCAGCAGCGGACCAGACAGTTGGCTCAGCGCATAGCTGCTGCCATACAGAGCGACCAGACGACCGCGCCAGTGTTCGACGACCAGTTGATTGATCCAGCTCTCGCCGAGGATGAATACGATGGTCAGGATCACCCCGATCATCAGGCGCAGCACCAGCCAGACCGGATAACTCGGCAACAGCGCGAGCAAGCCGATCGACAACGCCCCGGCCCACAGGCAAAGACGCATCAGGTTCGCGGTGCCGAAACGTGCCGCCAGATGACTGGAAATCTTCGCGCCCAGCAATACGCCAATCGCCGGCATCGCCGCCATCACGCCGATGGCGAAAGAGCCGTAACCCCAGCTCTCCAGACGCAACGACACCAGCGGCATGCTGACCCCCAGGGCCAGGCCGACACTCAAGACAGACGCCAACACGGCGAAATACGTCGCCCAACGCATGGTCCACGCTCCTGTGGATATTCTTATATGCACCACAAAACCACTGTGGGAGCGGGCTTGCTCGCGAAAACGATTTCACATTCAGCAGATGTGCTGACTGATACACCGCTTTCGCGAGCAAGCCCGCTCCCACAGGGGATCTCCGTAAGTTCGGGAGCCTGAACGAATCAGGCTCCCGCTAACGGCTTACAGCTTGATCCACGTCGCCTTCAGCTCGGTGTATTTGTCGAACGCGTGCAGCGACTTGTCGCGACCGTTGCCCGACTGCTTGAAGCCGCCGAACGGTGCGGTCATGTCGCCGCCGTCGTACTGGTTGACCCACACGCTGCCGGCGCGCAGTGCTTTGGCAGTCAGGTGCGCCTTGGAGATGTCCTGAGTCCATACCGCAGCGGCCAGGCCGTACGGCGTGTCGTTGGCGATCTGGATCGCTTCTTCGGCGGTATCGAAGGCGATGACCGACAGCACCGGGCCGAAAATCTCTTCCTGAGCGATCTTCATCGCGTTGCTCACACCGTCGAAAATCGTCGGCTCGACGTAAGTGCCACCGGTTTCCTGGAGGATGCGCTTGCCGCCCGCCACCAGTTTGGCGCCGTCGGTGTGACCGGATTCGATGTACGACAGCACGGTGTTCATCTGCTGGGTATCGACCAGCGCACCGACATTGGTTGCCGGGTCCAGCGGATTGCCCGGCTTCCAGGCTTTCAGCGCCTCGATCACCATCGGCAGGAATTTGTCCTTGATCGAGCGTTCGACCAGCAGACGCGAACCGGCGGTGCAGACTTCGCCCTGGTTGAAGGCGATGGCGCTGGCGGCGGATTCGGCAGCGGCTTGCAGGTCCGGAGCATCGGCGAAGACGATATTCGGGCTCTTGCCGCCGGCTTCCAGCCACACGCGCTTCATGTTCGATTCGCCGGAGTAGATCATCAGTTGCTTGGCGATCTTGGTCGAACCGGTGAACACCAGCGTGTCGACGCCATTGTGCAGCGCCAGCGCCTTGCCGACGGTGTGACCATAGCCCGGCAGCACGTTGAGCACGCCTTTCGGGATACCGGCCTCAACCGCCAGCGCAGCGATGCGGATGGCGGTCAGCGGGGATTTTTCCGACGGTTTGAGGATCACCGAGTTACCGGTCGACAGCGCCGGGCCGAGTTTCCAGCAAGCCATCATCAGCGGGAAGTTCCACGGCACGATGGCGCCGACAACGCCCACCGGCTCGCGGGTCACCAGACCCAGTTGATCGTGCGGCGTGGCGGCGACTTCGTCGTAGATCTTGTCGATCGCCTCACCGCTCCAGCTCAGCGCTTGCGCCGCGCCCGGCACGTCGATGTACAGCGAGTCGCTGATCGGCTTGCCCATATCGAGGGTTTCGAGCAATGCCAGCTCTTCAGCGTGCTGCTTGAGCAAGCTGGCGAAACGGATCATGGTGGCTTTGCGTTTGGTCGGCGCCAGGCGCGACCACACGCCGGAATTGAAGGTGGCGCGGGCGTTTTCCACGGCGCGTTGGGCGTCGGCGGCGTCACAGCTGGCGATCTTGCCCAGCAGACGGCCATCGACCGGGCTGATGCACTCGAAGGTTTCGCCGGAGACGGCGTCGGTGTATTCACCGTTGAGGTAGGCGCGGCCTTCGATCTTCAGGTCGCGAGCACGTTGTTCCCAATCGGCACGAGTCAGGGTGGTCATTCGAGTGTCCTCCTCTTGTTGAATAGAGCGCCGCGTTCTTCGCGGTCGTCTTCAGGAATGCTGCCCGGCCAGCCTGCTTTTCGGCCCAAGGCACCCGCCACCCTAAACCAGCGGCCGGGGTTGTTTCAATATATTTGACATAAGCGCGCCATACGCCCTTGCGGTGTTCATTTTAATAAACATAGACTTTGGCCCTTTCAAGCCACCGCGCCGTCATCACGGGAGAAAACAACAATGAACATCCAGAACGTCGTCGATATCAGCCTGACCAGCAGCGAAGCCGAACGCTATCGCCCGGATCCGGCCAAAGTGCTCAAGGGCGATCCAGAGCAAGCGGTGTTCAATCAGTACGACAGCCCTTGTGGGCAAATGGGTGTTGGCGTGTGGGAAGGTGCGGTCGGGCAGTGGACGGTGAACTACACCGAGCATGAATACTGCGAAATCCTGCAAGGGGTTTCGGTGCTGCGTGACAGCGATGGCAATGCCAAGACCTTGCGTGTTGGCGACCGCTTTGTGATTCCGGCCGGCTTCCGTGGTACCTGGGAAGTGCTGGAGGCTTGCCGCAAGATCTATGTGATCTTTGAAAAGAAGGCCTGAGTCTTTCGCTGATATTACCGGCCCCTTCGCGAGCAGGCTCGCTCCCACATTCGACCGCATTCCATTGTGAGAGCGAACCTGCTCGCGAAAGCGTCGCAACAGTCAGCACAAAACTCAAGGCAACAAAAAAGGCCCGCATCTCACGATACGGGCCTTTTTCGTAAGTCGGGAAAAATCAATTACTTGATTTTGCCTTCCTTGTAGATCACGTGCTTGCGAACAACCGGATCATATTTCTTGATCTCGATTTTGTCCGGGGTAGTACGCTTGTTCTTGTCGGTAGTGTAGAAGTGACCAGTACCGGCGCTCGAAATCAAACGAATCAATTCACGCATGATTAGCTCCCTTAAATCTTGCCATCGCGGCGAAGTTCGGCGAGCACGACACTGATGCCACGCTTGTCGATGATGCGCATGCCTTTGGCAGATACGCGCAGACGCACAAAACGTTTCTCTTCTTCAACCCAGAAGCGGTGATGCTGCAGGTTCGGCAGGAAACGACGACGGGTTTTGTTGTTTGCGTGGGAAATGTTATTCCCGGTTACCGGACCCTTACCGGTAACTTGACATACTCTCGACATGCCTCAGCCCTCTAAAACCACATGCCCAACCCGGCATGGGTTGGCCGCTTAATCTCTCAGTCATTTGGCGCCAGGCGCCGCGTTTCTTTAGAGGTCTTACCGGCTACACCTACAGTGAAGGAACCGGGCCCCTAGAAAAGAGCGCTGCTTTATACCAGAAAGACCGGAGTGCAACAACAATGGATGTGCAATCGACCGGTAAAAAGGCGCATTTTCCGCCTGCAGACGCTTTGGATAAAGGCTGAGGCGAGTTTTGACCACTCGTCGCAGAAAACCGCTCTAACAGACGTTTTCGACTTTTCCTCGTGCACCGTGGTCTGAAAAACGTCACTGGGCTGCCCCAAAAATGCAAAAAGGGGATAGTCATTTGCAATCCAGCCCTCTAGGGTAACCCTTTTCCAGACTGCACCTGCAGATGGCCTTCGATCTGTAAAGGAAGCCGACCATGCGCCTCGCTGCCCTACCCCTGTTGCTCGCCCCGCTTCTGCTGAGCCCCCTGGCCCAGGCTGCCGCCCTGAGCGTGTGCACCGAGGCCAGCCCTGAAGGGTTTGACGTGGTGCAATACAACTCGCTGACCACCACTAATGCCTCGGCCGATGTGCTGATGAATCGCCTGGTCGACTTCGACACCGCCAGTGGCAAAGTCGTGCCGAGCCTGGCCGACAGCTGGGAAGTCAGCACCGACGGCCTGACTTATGTCTTCAAGCTGCACCCGCAGGTGAAGTTTCACAGCACTGACTATTTCAAGCCGACCCGTACCCTCAGCGCCGAAGACGTCAAATTCAGCTTCGACCGCATGCTCGATCCAGCCAACCCATGGCACAAAGTGGCGCAAAGCGGCTTCCCGCACGCCCAGTCCATGCAGTTGCCGGCGCTGATCAAGAAGATAGACGCGCTTGACCCGCTGACCGTGCGCTTTACCCTCGACCACCCGGACTCGACGTTCCTCGCGACCCTGAGCATGGGCTTCGCCTCCATCTATTCCGCCGAATACGCCGACAAGCTGCTCAAGGCCGACGCCACCGACAAGCTCAACAGCCAGCCGATCGGCACCGGTCCGTTCGTGTTCACGCGCTTCCAGAAAGACGCCTCTGTGCGCTACAAGGCCAACCCCGACTATTTCGGCGGCAAGCCGGCGGTCGACCCGCTGATCTTCGCCATCACCCCGGACGCCAACGTGCGCCTGCAAAAGCTGCGGCGCAACGAGTGCCAGATCGCCCTGTCGCCGAAACCGCTGGACGTGAAGGCTGCGCAGGAAGAGCCGACGCTGAAAGTGGAAAAGACTGACGCCTTCATGACCGCTTTCGTCGGCATCAACAGCCAGCATCCACCGCTGGACAAGCCGGAAGTGCGCCAGGCGATCAACCTCGCCTTCGACAAGGCCAACTACGTCAAAGCCGTGTTCGAAGACACCGCCGAACCCGCCAATGGCCCTTACCCGCCGAACACCTGGAGCTACGCGAAGAACCTGCCGGGCTATCCGCACGACGTGGCCAAAGCCAAGGCGTTGCTGGCCAAGGCCGGACTCAAGGACGGCTTCCAGACCACCATCTGGACGCGTCCGTCCGGCAGTCTGCTTAACCCGAATCCGAGTCTGGGCGCGCAATTGCTGCAGTCGGATCTGGCGGAAATCGGCATTCAGGCGGAAATCCGCGTGATCGAGTGGGGCGAACTGATTCGCCGCGCCAAGGCTGGCGAGCATGACCTGCTGTTCATGGGCTGGGCTGGCGACAACGGCGATCCGGACAACTTCCTCACGCCGCAGTTTTCCTGCGCGGCGGTCAAATCCGGCACCAACTTCGCCCGCTACTGCAATGCCGACCTAGACAAGCTGATCAGCGCCGGCAAGACCACCAGCGAACAAGGCGTACGCACCAAGCTGTACGAACAGGCGCAGGCGCAGATTCAGCAGCAGGCGCTGTGGCTGCCGCTGGCGCACCCGACCGCTTATGCGCTGACGCGCAAGGATGTGCAGGGTTACGCAGTGAGCCCGTTCGGGCGCCAGGACTACTCCAAGGTCAACCTGAAATAACCCGTCACAACACAATTCACCTGTGGGAGCGGGCTTGCTCGCGAAGGCGTCGGATCAGCCAAACTCTTATTGACTGACACATCGCCTTCGCGAGCAAGCCCGCTCCCACAGGGGTTGGTGTTTGTTGTTGAAAGCTACATCCAGCCACACTCCGCCATCGACAGCGGCTCGCCGTCGCCAATGATGAAGTGATCCAGCACCCGTACATCAATCAGGTCCAGAGCCTTCTGCAAGCGCTTGGTCAGTTGTCGATCCGCCTGGCTCGGATCGCTGTTCCCCGACGGGTGGTTGTGGCAGAGAATCACCGCCGCCGCGTTGTTGGCCAATGAGCGTTTCACCACTTCCCGAGGATGCACGCTGGTGTTATCGATCGAGCCGCGAAACAGCGCCTCGAACGTCAAAACCTGATGCTTGGAATCAAGAAACAGGCAGCCGAACACCTCGTGGGGCTCATGGCGCAGCATGGATTTCAGATAGTCCCGAACTGCCTGCGGATTCTCCAGTGCTGGCTTTTTACGCATGCACTCGGCCAGATGTCGCCGCCCCATTTCCAGCACCGCCTGCAACTGCGCGAATTTCGCAGGCCCCAATCCCAACTGCCCGCTGAACGCCGCGAGATCGGCCTCCAGTAATGCGCGCAGGCTGCCGAATTGCGTCAGCAGGTGTCGCGCCAGATCCACCGCGCTCTTTCCCGTGACTCCGGTACGAAGAAAAATCGCCAGCAACTCGGCATCTGAAAGACTTCCCGAGCCCTGTTCAAGCAGCTTCTCCCGCGGCCGTTCCGCCGCCGGCCAATCGCGAATACTCATACACCTTCCTTGTCTGTGGGCACCGCTGTTCCATAGCGGTCGCTGTGATATCGTAGCCCATCTTTTTTGCGGGCGAATTCACCCTGGGGAGGGGGTTTCGCCACGTATGTCACCCACGAAATGTAAAGGCAGACCTATGCAGCGGCTGTATCGGAAACGCATCGTTCTGGGCGTCGGCGGCGGCATTGCGGCCTACAAGAGCGCCGATCTGGTTCGTCGCCTGATCGACCAGGGCGCTGAAGTGCGCGTGGTCATGACCCATGGCGGCGCCGAGTTCATCACCCCGCTGACCATGCAGGCCCTGTCCGGGCACCCGGTTCACCTCGACTTGCTCGACCCGGCCGCCGAAGCGGCGATGGGCCACATCGAACTGGCCAAATGGGCCGATCTGGTGCTGATCGCCCCAGCCACTGCCGACCTGATTGCGCGTCTGGCCCAAGGCATCGCCAACGATCTGCTGACCACCCTGGTGCTGGCCACCGACGCCGTGGTGGCCGTCGCGCCAGCGATGAATCAGGCGATGTGGCGCGATCCGGCAACCCAAGCCAACCTGCAAATCCTTGAAAGTCGCGGCCTGAAGACTTTCGGCCCGGCCTCTGGCAGCCAGGCCTGCGGCGACGTCGGCATGGGCCGGATGATGGAAGCCACCGATCTGGCGCAGTGCGCGGCGGATTGCTTCCAGCGTCAGGCGCTGACCGGCAAGCACGTGGTGATCACCGCCGGCCCGACCCAGGAAAACATCGACCCGGTGCGCTACATCACCAACCACAGCTCCGGGAAAATGGGCTTTGCCCTCGCCGAAGCGGCGGTGGAAGCCGGCGCCCGTGTGACCCTGATCAGCGGCCCGGTGCACCTGCCGACGCCGGATCGCGTCACCCGCATCGACGTGGTCAGCGCCCGCGACATGCTCGCGGCCTGCGAATCCGCCATCCCGTGTGATGTGTTCATCGCCTCGGCAGCGGTGGCGGACTACCGTCCGGAAGTCGTTGCCCCGCAAAAACTCAAGAAAGACCCTACAAGCGGCGACGGCTTCGTCCTGCAAATGGTGCGTAACCCGGACATCCTGGCCACCATCGCGACCCGCCCCGACCGGCCGTTCAGTGTCGGCTTCGCCGCCGAGACCGAACACCTGCTCGACTACGCTGCACGCAAGCTGAAAGACAAGAATCTCGACCTGATCGTCGCCAACGACGTCGCCAACCCGAGCATCGGTTTCAACAGCGAAGAAAACGCCTGCAGCGTGATCGACCGTGAGCTTCATGCCACTGTTTTCGCCCAGACCAGCAAGAGCAAGATCGCTCGCCAACTGGTCACTTTTATCGCCGAACGTCTGAACCAGGTTTAATTTACATGCACGCTTTGCAAGCCAAGATCCTCGACCCACGCATCGGTAGCGAATTCCCGCTGCCGCAATACGCCACCCCGGGCTCCGCCGGCCTCGACCTGCGCGCCATGCTGGAACAGGACATCGTGATCAAGCCGGGTGAAACCGTGCTGATCCCTACCGGTCTGTCGGTGTACATCGGCGACCCGAACCTCGCCGCGCTGATCCTGCCGCGCTCGGGCATGGGCCATAAGCACGGCATCGTGCTCGGCAACCTCGTCGGCCTGATCGACTCGGATTATCAGGGCCCTTTGATGGTGTCCTGCTGGAACCGTGGCCAGAACGACTTCACCATGACCGTCGGCGAGCGTCTGGCGCAGCTGGTGTTGGTGCCGGTGGTGCAGGCGCATTTCGAAATGGTTGAAGAGTTCGTCGAAACCGAACGCGGCGCGGGCGGATTTGGCCATACCGGCACTAAATAACCCTGAAATATTATTGTGGCGAGGGGATTTATCCCGATGGGCCGCGAAGCGGCCCCAAGGCTTTTGGATCTGCTGCGCAGCAATCGGGGATAAATCCCCTCACCACAAAATTTGTGCTTTTTCGGCAGCAGGTTTTAGCACCGAAAATCAAGGTTTTGCCGGCCACAAGCCACGCCAGCCGAGGCGTCATGGCCCTTTCACACCACGAACTCTCTGTGGAAAACGCCGTCATACCCTTCAGTTTGAGCCTGCCGCCGAGTGAATCGTCGGTGTGTCCCGCCACTTTCGAGATGGAGCATTTGTGCAGATGAGCACCCCCGCCAAGATCGCCCCGAAGCTTCCTGACAGCATCTTCCGCGCCTATGACATTCGCGGCACTGTGCCGGAATTCCTCAATGCCGAAACCGCCTACTGGATCGGCCGCGCCATCGGCTCGCAGAGCCTGGCCCAAGGTGAACCGAATGTTTCCGTCGGTCGCGACGGTCGCCTGTCCGGCCCGGAGCTGGTTGCAGAACTGATCCGCGGTATCGCCGAGAGCGGCTGCCACGTCAGCGACGTCGGCCTGGTCCCGACGCCTGCGCTGTATTACGCGGCCAACGTATTGGCCGGCAAGTCTGGGGTGATGCTCACCGGCAGCCATAACCCGTCGAACTACAACGGCTTCAAGATCGTGATCGCCGGCGACACCCTCGCCAACGAGCAGATCCAGGTGCTGGACGAGCGCATCAAGACCAATGACCTGACCAGCGGTCAGGGCAGCGTGACCCAGGTCGAAATCCTCGACCGCTACACCACCGAAATCGTCCAGGACGTCAAACTGGCCCGACGTCTGAAAGTCGTGGTCGACTGCGGCAACGGCGCGGCCGGCGTGATTGCCCCGCAACTGATCGAAGCGCTGAACTGCGAAGTCATCCCGCTGTTCTGCGAAGTCGACGGCAACTTCCCCAACCACCACCCGGATCCGGGCAAGCCCGAGAACCTCGTCGACCTGATCGCCAAGGTCAAGGAAACCAACGCCGACCTTGGCCTGGCCTTCGACGGTGACGGCGACCGTGTCGGCGTGGTGACCAACACCGGCAGCATCGTCTACCCGGATCGCCTGCTGATGCTGTTCGCCCGCGACGTGGTGGCGCGCAATCCGGACGCGGAAATCATCTTCGACGTCAAATGCACCCGCCGCCTGGTGCCGCTGATCAAGGAATACGGCGGTCGCCCGCTAATGTGGAAGACCGGTCACTCGTTGATCAAAAAGAAAATGAAACAATCCGGTGCTCTATTGGCCGGTGAGATGAGCGGCCACATCTTCTTCAAGGAGCGCTGGTTCGGTTTCGACGACGGCATCTACAGCGCCGCACGGCTGCTGGAGATCCTCAGCAAGGAAAAATCCACCGCCGAAGAGCTGTTTGCGACCTTCCCGAACGATATTTCTACGCCGGAAATCAATATCCATGTGACCGAAGAGAGCAAATTCAGCATCATTGATGCATTGCACGACGCACAGTGGGGCGCAGGCGCCGACCTGACCACCATCGACGGCGTGCGAGTCGATTACGCCAAAGGCTGGGGCCTGGTACGCGCCTCCAACACCACTCCGGTGCTGGTGCTGCGCTTCGAGGCCGATGACGAGGCTGAATTGCAGCGCATCAAGGACGTGTTCCACGCCCAACTGAAACGCGTTGCACCTGATCTCCAACTACCGTTCTGATTCACCCGGAGCCCTGAATGACCCTCGAACGCGAAGCCGCCGCCCACACCGCCCAGGTCCTGTCCGAAGCGTTGCCTTACATCCGACGTTATGTCGGCAAGACCCTGGTGATCAAATACGGCGGCAACGCGATGGAAAGCGAGGAGCTGAAAACCGGCTTCGCCCGCGACATCGTCTTGATGAAAGCCGTGGGCATCAACCCGGTGGTGGTTCACGGCGGCGGCCCGCAGATCGGTGATCTGCTCAAGCGCCTGTCGATCGAAAGCCACTTCGTCGATGGCATGCGCGTCACCGACGCCGCGACCATGGACGTGGTGGAAATGGTCCTCGGCGGTCAGGTCAACAAAAGCATCGTCAACCTGATCAACCGTCACGGCGGCAGCGCCATCGGCCTGACCGGTAAAGACGCCGGGCTGATTCGGGCGAAGAAACTGACCGTCACCCGCCAGACCCCGGAGATGACCCAGCCGGAAATCATCGACATCGGTCAGGTCGGTGAAGTGGTCGGAATCAACACCGAGTTGCTGAACCTGCTGGTCAAAGGCAACTTCATCCCGGTGATCGCGCCGATCGGCGTGGGTGAGAACGGCGAGTCGTACAACATCAACGCCGACCTGGTGGCCGGTAAAGTCGCCGAAGCGCTGAAAGCCGAGAAGCTGATGCTGCTGACCAACATCGCCGGCCTGATGGACAAGTCCGGCACCGTGTTGACCGGCCTGAGCACCCAGCAGGTCGACGACCTGATCGCCGACGGCACCATCTACGGCGGCATGCTGCCGAAGATCCGCTGCGCACTGGAAGCGGTTCAGGGCGGTGTTGGCAGCTCGCTGATCATCGACGGCCGCGTACCGAACGCGATCCTGCTGGAAATCTTCACCGACACCGGTGTGGGCACGCTGATCAGCAATCGCAAGCGTCCGTAAGCAATGACGTAAACAAAAAGACCCCGTTCAGCCTGGCTGAACGGGGTCTTTTTTTGCCTGCAATCCCTGTAGGAGCTGCCGCAGGCTGCGATCTTTTGATGTTTTGCTTTCAAAAAACAAGATCAAAAGATCGCAGCCTTCGGCAGTTCCTACAAGGGCAGCGCGTCAGACGCCGAACTGGGCGCGATACGCTTCCACGGCTGGCAAATGCTGCTTGAGCTGCGGGTCGTCGGCGAGGAATTCCAGCACCTGGTTCAGCGAAACGATGCTGATCACCGGAATACCGAAGTCACGCTCGACTTCCTGGATCGCTGACAATTCGCCGTTGCCACGCTCCTGACGGTTCAAGGCGATCAGCACGCCGGCGGCCTTGGCGCCGTCCTGCGAAGCGATGATCTGCATCACTTCGCGGATCGCGGTGCCGGCGGTGATCACGTCGTCGATGATCAGCACGTCGCCGGTCAGCGGCGCGCCGACCAGGCTGCCGCCTTCGCCGTGGGCCTTGGCTTCCTTGCGGTTGAAGCACCATGGCAGGTCACGGTTGTGGTGTTCGGCCAACGCGACAGCGGTGGTGGCTGCCAGCGGGATGCCTTTGTAGGCCGGGCCAAACAATACGTCGAAAGGAATGCCGCTTTCGGCGATGGCTGCCGCGTAGAAACGCCCCAGCTGCGCCAGGGCCGAACCCGAGTTGAACAGGCCGGCATTGAAGAAGTAAGGACTGGTGCGCCCGGACTTCAGGGTGAACTCACCGAAGCGCAAAACGCCGCGATCGATGGCAAAACGAATGAAATCGCGCTGATACGCTTGCATGAAAAAAACCCCAAATACCACGGATTTAGCTAATTAGCTTGACGCCGTGTATCATACACGCACGCGATTTTTGGGGCCATTTATGCGGATCATCAGTGTGAACGTCAATGGTATTCAGGCTGCAGTCGAGCGTGGTTTGCTCAGTTGGCTGCAAGCACAGAATGCCGACGTCATCTGCCTGCAGGACACCCGTGCCTCCGCCTTTGAACTGGATGACCCAGCCTTCCAACTGGATGGCTACTTCCTTTATGCCTGCGATGCTGAAGTCCCTGCCCAAGGTGGCGTGGCTTTGTATTCGCGGTTGCAACCGAAGGCTGTCATCAGCGGTCTCGGTTTCGAGACGGCCGACCGCTACGGGCGCTACCTGCAAGCAGATTTCGACAAAGTCAGTATTGCCACCTTGCTGCTCCCTTCGGGGATGAACGGCGATGAGGACTTGAACCAGAAGTTCAAGCTCATGGACGACTTCGGCAAGTACCTGGACAAGCAGCGGCGTAAACGTCGCGAGTACATTTATTGTGGCTCGCTGTACGTTGCGCAGCAGAAGCTCGACATCAAGAACTGGCGCGACAGCCAGCAATCCCCGGGCTTCCTGGCGCCAGAACGCGCCTGGATGGACGAGATTGTCGGCAACATGGGCTATGTCGATGCCCTGCGCGAAGTCAGCCGCGAAGGCGACCAATACAGCTGGTGGCCGGACAACGAGCAGGCCGAGATGCTGAATCTGGGCTGGCGCTTCGACTACCAGCTGCTGACCCCGGGCTTGCGCCGTTTCGTACGCAGCGCACGCCTGCCACGTCAGCCACGGTTCTCGCAGCACGCGCCGCTGATCGTTGACTACGACTGGACGCTGACCATTTAAGCGTCGATTCGTGGATGCAAAAAAGCCGACATTGCTGTCGGCTTTTTTGTGGGCAAATGCTTTTCAAATGGGGGAGCGGGCTTGCTCGCGAAGGCGTCGTGTCAGTCGACATCAATGCTGAATGACCCACCGCATTCGCGAGCAAGCCCGCTCCCACAAGGGGAAATAGTCGCTGATTATTATTTGATCAGTCGCCAAGTGAATGGATAACGGTAGGGAAAGCCTTCGTTCGCCTTCACCCCGGCAATGATCGTCAACACCAGCGCCCCGATGGCCAGCAGGCCCAGCAAGAAGAAGCCGATGATCAACACCATCAGCAGCAGACAGATCGCGGCGGCAATCGCCACGGTGATCTGAAAATTCAGCGCTTCCTTGCCCTGAGCGTCAATGAACGGATCGGTTTCGCGCTTCATCTGCCACAGGATCAGCGGTCCGATCAGGTTGCCGAACGGAATCCAGATCCCCAGCAAGGCGGACAAGTGACAAAACATCGCCCATTGGCGAACATCCTGGCTCGGCTTGGGCAGCAACTCTTGCTCATCACTCATCACGTCCTCCTTGCGGGTTGCGAACCTGCTCAGTCGGCCAGTGCAGCCTTTTGCAGTTCGAAGATTTCGTTCATGCCTTTCTTCGCCAGTTCCAGCATGGCGTTCAGATCTTCAGGCTGGAACGGCGCGCCTTCGGCGGTGCCCTGGACTTCGATGAAGCCACCGGTGCTGGTCATCACCACGTTGAGGTCGGTCTCGGCGGCGGAATCTTCAAGATAGTCCAGATCCAGCACTGGCTCGCCCTGATACATGCCGACCGACACCGCGCCGATCATTTGCTTGAGCGGGTCGCCGCCTTTCAGGCCGCCGCGCTTCTTGATCACTTTCAGTGCATCAACCAGGGCCACCATGGCGCCAGTGATGGAGGCGGTGCGGGTGCCGCCGTCAGCCTGGATCACGTCGCAGTCGACGTACAGGGTCACATCGCCCAGCTTGGACATGTCCAGCGCAGCGCGTAGCGAACGGCCGATCAGGCGCTGGATTTCCAGGGTGCGGCCGCCCTGCTTGCCACGGCTCGCTTCACGCTGGTTACGCTCGCCAGTGGCGCGCGGCAGCATGCCGTACTCGGCGGTCAACCAGCCCTGGCCCTGGCCTTTGAGGAAACGCGGCACGCCGTTTTCGACGCTGACGGTGCAGATGACCTTGGTATCACCGAATTCGACCAGTACGGATCCCTCGGCGTGTTTGGTGTAGTTGCGGGTAATGCGGATCGAGCGAAGCTGATCGGCAGCGCGACCACTTGGACGTTTCATAGGGAATACCTGTACTGGGGACGGAAAACTGCCGAGCATTATAGAGCGCTGCACCGCGCCTGGGCACGGGTTAAAAATTCCGGCCGTCGACCCAGGGCCCTGAAACGCGCATAACCGACGGCCTGCAGCCCTTTGTCACACCGTGTGTTTGGGCGCATCCGCCGCACTGCGCTACAATCCTGCGCCTTTGCTGCCAGTCGGCTTAAATTCATTGATATCGAGCCTGCGGAACATCCCTTCTGCGCCGATCTGCATTGCGAGGTCACCGCCATGGTGCACAGCATGACCGCCTTCGCCCGCGTCGAGAAAGCCGGCGTCCAGTGCACCCTGAGCTGGGAGCTGCGCTCGGTCAACAGCCGCTATCTGGAACCGCACCTGCGCCTGCCGGAGTCGTTCCGCGACCTCGAGGGCGCGGTACGTGAAGCCCTGCGTCAGGGCCTGTCGCGGGGCAAACTGGAATGCACCCTGCGCTTCACCGAAGAAAGCACCGGCAAGCCGTTGCAGGTCGACCGCGAGCGCGCCGCGCAACTGGTCGCCGCCGCCGAAACCGTTGCCGGCCTGATCAAGAACCCGGCAGCACTCAACCCGCTGGAAGTGCTGGCCTGGCCCGGCGTGCTGGTGGCCGACGCCACTGATCCACAGGCGCTGAACGCCGATGCGCTGGCGCTGTTCAATCAAGGTCTCAAGGAACTCAAGGCCGGCCGCGAGCGCGAAGGCGCGGAGTTGGCACGCCTGATCAACGAGCGCCTGACTTCCATTGAAGAGGACGTCGTGACCTTGCGTGAACTGGTGCCGCAGATGCTCGCGACCCAGCGTCAGAAAGTCCTCGACCGCTTCAACGACATGAAGGCCGAACTGGACCCGCAGCGCCTGGAACAGGAAATGGTCATGCTCGCGCAAAAGAGCGATGTGGCCGAAGAGCTGGATCGCCTGAGCACCCACATCATCGAAGTTCGCCGGGTACTCAAGTCCGGCGGTGCCGCCGGTCGGCGCCTGGACTTCCTGATGCAGGAGCTCAACCGCGAAGCCAACACACTGGGCTCCAAGGCCTTCGACCCGCGCAGCACCCAGGCTGCCGTCAACCTCAAGGTGTTGATCGAGCAGATGCGCGAACAAGTGCAGAATATTGAGTAAGGCAACAGACATGACCCACAGCACCGGCACCCTGTACATCATTTCCGCGCCATCGGGCGCAGGCAAAAGCAGCCTGGTCAAGGCTTTGACCGATGCAAATCCGGAGATCCGCGTCTCGATCTCCCACACCACCCGCGCCATGCGTCCGGGTGAAGTGGACGGCGTGAACTATCACTTCGTGACCCGCGAAGAGTTCGTGAAGATGGGCGAGCACGGCGATTTCCTCGAACGCGCCGAAGTCTTCGGCAACTTCTACGGCACCTCGCAAAGCCGCCTACAGCAGACGCTGGACGAAGGTCACGACCTGATTCTGGAAATCGACTGGCAAGGCGCCGAGCAAGTGCGCAAGCTGATGCCGCAGGCACGCTCGATCTTCATCCTGCCGCCGTCGCTGCAGGCCTTGCACCAGCGCCTGACCAACCGTGGCCAGGACAGTGACGAGATCATTGATGGCCGGATGCGCGAAGCCGTCAGCGAGATGAGCCACTATGTCGAGTACGACTATCTGATCATCAACGACGATTTCGCCCATGCACTGGACGATCTGAAGGCGATTTTCCGCGCCAATCAGCTGCAACAGAAACGCCAGCAGGTACGTTTCGGCAAATTACTGGCCGAACTGCTCGGTTAATCAGCACTTCCCAAAACCGCTGCAAGCGCTTTACATTGGTGCTTGCAGCGCGTTGAAGGGTCTGGTCAAAAAATCAGCGCTTCCCTAATCGCTGGTGATTTTTTAAACTGCTCAGTCCGCTCGCCCAACCGGGCAGCGCGCATATTGCATTCGCTCCGAGGAATACCATGGCCCGCGTAACCGTTGAAGACTGCCTAGAACACGTGGAAAACCGCTTTGAGCTGGTCATGCTCTCTACCAAGCGTGCCCGTCAACTGGCCACCGGCGGCAAAGAGCCACTGGTCCAGTGGGAAAACGACAAGCCGACCGTTGTCGCCCTGCGTGAAATCGCAGAAGGCCTGATGAGCTACGAGTTCATCGCCGAGCAGGAAATCGTCCACGAAGACCCGGTCTTCGCTGCGTTCGAGGACGAGTCCAACGAGGCCGTCTAAGCCTATGCCTGGTCGACGTAGCACGGCGCGGGAACACAGCCTACGGCAGGAGTCATCATGCCGAGCATAGACGCCCTCGCCGATCGCTTATCGACCTACCTCGGCAACGACCAGGTCAACCTGGTCCGCCGAGCGTATTTCTACGCCGAACAAGCCCATGACGGTCAGCGCCGTCGCAGTGGCGAGGCGTACGTCACGCATCCTCTTGCGGTGGCGAATATTCTTGCCGACATGCACATGGACCATCAGAGCCTGATGGCCGCGATGCTGCATGACGTGATCGAAGACACCGGTATCGCCAAAGAAGCGCTGCAAGCGCAGTTCGGTGAAACCGTGGCCGAACTGGTCGACGGGGTCAGCAAACTGACCCAGATGAACTTCGAGACCAAGGCCGAAGCCCAGGCCGAAAACTTCCAGAAAATGGCCATGGCCATGGCCCGCGACATTCGCGTGATCCTGGTCAAGCTTGCCGACCGCCTGCACAACATGCGCACGCTGGAAGTACTGTCCGGGGAAAAACGCCGCCGGATCGCCAAGGAAACCCTCGAAATCTACGCGCCCATCGCCAACCGGCTGGGCATGCACGCCATTCGTATCGAATTCGAAGACCTCGGCTTCAAGGCGATGCACCCGATGCGTTCGGCGCGGATCTACCAGGCAGTCAAGCGCGCCCGGGGCAACCGCAAGGAAATCGTCAACAAGATCGAAGAGTCCCTCGGCCATTGCCTCGCGATCGACGGCATCCAGGGCGAAGTCAGCGGTCGCCAGAAACACCTCTACGGCATCTACAAGAAAATGCGCGGCAAGCGTCGGGCCTTCAACGAGATCATGGACGTCTATGCGTTCCGGATCATCGTCGACAAGGTCGATACCTGCTACCGCGTGCTGGGTGCTGTGCATAATTTGTACAAACCGTTGCCGGGACGCTTCAAGGATTACATCGCGATTCCCAAGGCCAACGGCTATCAGTCGCTGCACACCACGCTGTTTGGCATGCACGGCGTACCGATCGAGATCCAGATCCGCACCCGCGAAATGGAAGAAATGGCCAACAACGGCATTGCCGCACACTGGCTGTACAAATCCAGCGGTGACGAGCAGCCGAAAGGCACCCATGCCCGCGCCCGCCAATGGGTCAAAGGTGTGCTGGAAATGCAGCAACGTGCCGGCAACTCGCTGGAATTCATCGAGAGTGTGAAGATTGACCTGTTCCCGGACGAGGTCTACGTGTTCACGCCCAAAGGCCGGATCATGGAGCTGCCCAAAGGCTCCACGGCGGTCGACTTTGCCTATGCGGTGCACACCGACGTCGGCAACAGCTGCATCGCCTGCCGGATCAACCGCCGTCTCGCACCGCTGTCCGAACCGCTGCAAAGCGGCTCCACGGTCGAGATCGTCAGCGCACCGGGCGCGCGGCCGAACCCGGCGTGGCTCAACTTCGTGGTCACCGGCAAGGCCCGTACGCACATCCGCCATGCGCTGAAACTGCAACGTCGTTCCGAATCCATCAGCCTCGGCGAACGCCTGCTGAACAAGGTGCTCAACGGTTTCGACAGCTCACTGGAGAAGATCCCGGCCGAGCGCGTCAAGGCGATGCTCACCGAATACCGCCTCGAACTGATTGAAGATTTGCTCGAAGACATTGGTCTGGGCAACCGCATGGCCTATGTCGTGGCGCGCCGCCTGCTTGGCGAAGGCGAACAGCTTCCGAGCCCGGAAGGCCCGTTGGCGATTCGCGGTACCGAAGGCCTGGTGCTCAGTTACGCCAAATGCTGCACGCCGATCCCCGGCGACCCGATTGTCGGGCACCTGTCGGCGGGCAAAGGCATGGTCGTGCACCTGGACAACTGCCGCAACATCAGCGAAATCCGGCACAACCCGGAAAAATGCATCCAGCTCTCGTGGGCCAAGGATGTCACCGGCGAATTCAACGTCGAGCTGCGCGTCGAGCTGGAACACCAGCGCGGCCTGATCGCCCTGCTGGCCAGCAGCGTCAACGCGGCCGACGGCAATATCGAGAAAATCAGCATGGACGAGCGCGATGGCCGCATCAGCGTCGTCCAACTGGTGGTCAGCGTCCACGACCGTGTGCACCTGGCCCGCGTGATCAAGAAACTGCGCGCCCTGACCGGGGTCATCCGCATCACCCGCATGCGTGCCTAATTCACACCTAACAAGGAGTCATACATGACCAAGACCGTTATCACCAGCGACAAGGCCCCAGCCGCCATCGGTACCTATTCCCAGGCGATCAAGGCCGGCAACACCGTCTACATGTCGGGCCAGATTCCTCTGGACCCAAAGACCATGGAACTGGTTGAAGGCTTCGAAGCCCAGACCGTCCAGGTGTTCGAGAACCTCAAAGCCGTGGCTGAAGCCGCTGGCGGTTCGTTCAAGGACATCGTCAAGCTGAACATCTTCCTCACCGACCTTAGCCACTTCGCCAAGGTCAACGAGATCATGGGCAAGTACTTCGACCAGCCGTACCCAGCGCGCGCCGCCATCGGCGTTGCTGCCCTGCCGAAGGGTTCGCAAGTCGAAATGGATGCCATCCTGGTCATCGAGTAATGCGCACGGCGCAGCCTTCAAACGCTGCGCCGACTGCTCTGCGGTAAAGAAAAGGTTTTGAAAGGATTCCACCATGCGCAAAGCGCTTGCTCTCTCGCTGCTCGCCATTTTCCTCGGCGGCTGTGCCAGCGACCCCGCCGACCGTGACATCAGCGGCACCTGGATCAACCAGGTGGCGATCGACGCTGCTGCCAAGGGCGGCCCCCTGCGCGAAGCGCTTCAGGCCTATGGCCCGAACCTGGAGTGGGACGTCAACACCAAGGCCGGTCAGGCCCGCTACACCAACGGTTTCGAGAACGTTGAAGGACGGCTGCAGGGGGAACAGTCCGGCGCCTGGAAAGTCGACTTCTATGGCAGCTCCGGCAGTGAGCTGAAACGCGACGGCGGACGGATGAAACAAGCCGCCACCGAGAACGAGCCGGATCAGTTGTTCGACCGCGCACAAATCCCCGTGCCGGAAGGCGCACCAATCGGTGCCAGCTTCGAACGGGCGCTGTATTCGGCCTATCTGGGCGGCAGCTGGAAGATCGCCAGCGGCGACGGCGAAGGCAACACCGTGCAGTTCCAGGCCGACGGCCAGGTCTCCGGCCTGCCCGGCGCCGACCGCTATGCCCTGTGCCTGGCAGGCGACTGCGCCTCGATGAACAGCGACCACGACAGCATGTGGCTGCAACTCAACGGACAGGGCAACAACTGGATCTTTGCCCGCAAAGGCAAGGCGCTGGAGATTTTCCAGGCAGTGAATACCGCACTGGCGGATGAAATGCCGCAGTTCACCCCGGGTGAACGCAAGTGGTTGCTTGAAAAGCAATAACCACACCTGAGAACAATATATAACCCTGTGGGAGCGGGCTTGCTCGCGAAGAGGGTGTGTCAGTCGACATCATGTTGCCTGACACACCCTCTTCGCGAGCAAGCCCGCTCCCACAGTGGTTTGTGGCGTTAGAAAGTCAGCACTTACCTTCAAGAATCGCCGCATAGCCTTCACGGTAACTCGGATACGTCGGCGTCCAGCCCAGTGCCTTCGCCCGGGCATTGCTGCAGCGCTTGCTGCCGGTGCGGCGTACGCTGGCGTCTTCCGCCCAATCGGTGACACCCAGATACTCGCGCAACCAGGCGACCACTTCGGCCAGCGGTGCCGGCGCATCGTCCACACCGATATAAACATCCTGCAACGGCGCGCCCTGATGAGCTGCCTGCAGCAGAAACGCCATCAGCCCCGCCGCGTCATCAACATGAATGCGATTGCCGTACAGCGGCGGCTCGACCGCCACCCGATAACCGCGACGTACCTGGGTCAACAGCCATTCACGTCCCGGGCCGTAAATGCCGGTCAGGCGCACAATGCTCGCCGGGATGCCGCTGTTCAGCGCCACTTGCTCAGCTTCGAGCATCAGTCGCCCGGAGTATCCGCTGGCGACGGTCGCTGAATGCTCGTCGACCCACTCCCCTTCCTGCTGGCCGTACACGCTGCTGCTGGACACGAACAGCAGTCGCTCAGGCACCTGGCCAAAGTCATTCAGCCAGCTCAGCACATTCTGCAAACCCTGTACGTAGGCAGCGCGATAACCGGCTTCATCGTGATCGGTCGCCGCCGCGCAATACACCAGATAATCCACCGCCCCGAATGGCCAGTTTTCCGGGCAGTCTTCCTTGAACAGGTCACCCGCCACGCCGATGACGCCATCCGGCAAACGCGAAACATCACGGCGCAGACCATGCACCTCCCAGCCGGCGGCCAACAATTGCGTAGCCAGACGACTGCCGACGTCACCGCAACCGGCAATCAAAACAGAAGGCGCGGACATCAAAAAACTCCCAAACGAAAGGAACAGATTAGCCCTCGCAAAGGACGAACGGCTAGCAATGAAGGAAAAAAAGAAACTCTATTACTTTTGTTAACAAGAATTACTTGCAATAATGCACCCCACTTTTGTTCTCGGCCTCACGAGGCCTGGAAGAGCATCAACCGTTTTCTACTTCAGGTCCGGCCAGCATGACACGTAATCAAAACCCCGCTTCGCCAACCAAACGACCTCGCGCCTTCAGCGCGGTGGCGGCCCTGCTGCTCAGCCTGATGCTGGCGCCGACCGCCGCCTTCGCCGATGCCCAGGCGCCAGCCGCCCCGGCTGCCACCGAACAACACGCACCTGCCGCCGCCGCGCCAGCCACCACCGATCCGGTGCAGGCGGTAGATGCCAGTCCGGCCGACGCGCCTGAAGTGCTCGAACCTGACAACAGCTTGGGCATGGCCCACGACCTGTCGCCATGGGGCATGTACCAGAACGCCGACATCATCGTGAAAATCGTGATGATCGGTCTGGCCATCGCTTCCATCATCACCTGGACCATCTGGATCGCCAAAGGCTTCGAGCTGATGGGCGCCAAGCGTCGTCTGCGCGGTGAAATCGCTGCCCTGAAAAAAGCCGCGACCCTCAAGGAAGCCAGCGCCACTGCGACAAAGGAAGGCACCCTCGCCAACCTGCTGGTGCACGACGCCCTCGAAGAGATGCGCCTGTCGGTCAACAGCCGCGAGAAAGAAGGCATCAAGGAGCGCGTCAGCTTCCGTCTTGAGCGCCTCGTCGCAGCCTGTGGCCGTAACATGAGCAGCGGCACCGGCGTCCTCGCCACTATCGGCTCCACCGCGCCGTTCGTCGGCCTGTTCGGTACCGTGTGGGGCATCATGAACAGCTTCATCGGCATCGCCAAGACCCAGACCACCAACCTCGCCGTCGTGGCGCCGGGCATCGCCGAAGCGCTGCTGGCTACCGCGCTGGGTCTGGTTGCTGCGATTCCTGCAGTGGTGATCTACAACGTGTTCGCCCGCTCCATCGCCGGCTACAAGGCGCAGGTGTCCGACGCTTCGGCGCAGGTCCTGTTGCTGGTCAGCCGCGATCTCGACCACCAGCCTGAGCGCAGCTCGCAGCCGCACATGGTCAAAGTGGGGTAATCGGCCATGGGCCTGCATTTGAAAGAAGGCGCAGACGACGATCTGGCCGAGAACCACGAAATCAACGTCACGCCGTTCATCGACGTGATGCTGGTGCTGTTGATCATCTTCATGGTGGCCGCGCCGCTGGCGACCGTGGACATCAAAGTCGACCTGCCAGCCTCGACCGCCAAACCGGCGCCGCGCCCGGAGAAACCGGTGTTCCTCAGCGTAAAAGCCGATCAGCGCCTGTACATCGGCGACGACGAAGTCAACGCCGATACCCTTGGCGCCGTGCTCGACGCCAAGACCCAGGGCAAGAAAGACACCACCATCTTTTTCCAGGCCGACAAGGGTGTGGACTACGGCGACCTGATGAGCGTGATGGATAAATTGCGTTCGGCCGGTTACCTGAAGGTCGGTCTGGTAGGACTTGAGAGCGCAGCCAAGAAATGATCACGACGCGCCATAAGCTGACGCGTTACAGCGGTAGCCTGGCCGTGGTGCTGGGCGTTCACGCGCTGGCCATCGCGCTGGCGCTGAACTGGACCGCCCGCCCGCCCATCGAACTGCCGCCGCAGGCAATGATGGTTGAGCTGGCACCGGTTCCGACCCCGCCACCGCCTGCTCCGCCGAAAGTCGTCACACCGCCGCAGCCACCGGCTCCGGTCGAAGAGTTGCCGATTCCGAAACTGGCTGAAGCACCCAAGCCCGAGATTGCCGTACCGAAGCCCAAACCCAAGCCAAAGCCGAAACCGCAGCCGCCCAAACCGGTGGAGAAAAAACCGGAGCCGGTGAAGGAAAAACCTTCCGAGGAAAAACCGGCGGAGACGCAGCCGACCCAGGCCCCGACGGAGAAATCCGCCCAGCCGGCACCGGGACCGTCGCCCGCACAAATGGCCGCCAAGGCCAGCTGGCAAAACACCCTGCTCGCGCACTTGGGCAAGTACAAGAAGTATCCGGCCAGTGCGCAGGCTCGCGGCAAGGAAGGCTTGAACCGTCTGCGTTTCGTCGTCGACGCTGAAGGCAATGTGTTGTCGTTCGAACTGGTGGGCCGCTCGGGCAACGCCGATCTGGACCGGGCCACCCTGGAAATGATCCGCCGCGCACAACCGCTGCCCAAGCCACCGGCCGACATGCTGAACAATGGCTCGATCGAAATTGTCGCGCCGTTTGTGTACTCGCTGGATAAACGCCGCTAACGCGATGCAAAACCTGTGGGAGCTGGCTTGCCAGCGATTGCAGTGTGTCAGACAAGGATTTATGAACTGACCCTCCGCTATCGCTGGCAAGCCAGCTCCCACAAGTTTCTGTGTCAGCCAGAAGAACCCGACCCAAAAGGCACCGAAAGGTGCCTTTTGCCTATCTGGCAACGGCAAACTCACATTGCCCGGTGTCGCATTCCTCACTCAGTCTGATAACGTGCGTCTATCGATTGCAGCCGTTATGCTTGGCCCGCAACTTCATGGACGCTTGCTATGACCCTCACAGAATTACGCTACATCGTTACCCTCGCCCAAGAGCAGCACTTCGGCCACGCCGCCGAGCGTTGCCACGTCAGCCAGCCGACCCTGTCGGTGGGCGTGAAAAAACTTGAAGACGAACTCGGTGTGCTGATTTTCGAGCGCAGCAAAAGCGCCGTGCGCCTGACCCCGGTCGGCGAAGGTATCGTCGCCCAGGCGCAGAAAGTCCTGGAGCAGGCGCAAGGCATCCGTGAGCTGGCCCAGGCCGGCAAGAACCAGCTGACCGCTCCGCTGAAAGTCGGCGCGATCTACACCGTCGGGCCGTACCTGTTCCCGCACCTGATTCCACAACTGCACCGGGTCGCCCCGCAGATGCCGTTGTACATCGAAGAAAATTTCACCCACGTGCTGCGCGACAAGCTGCGCAACGGCGAGCTCGACGCGATCATCATCGCCCTGCCGTTCAACGAAGCCGACGTGCTGACCCTGCCGCTGTACGACGAGCCGTTCTACGTCTTGATGCCAGCCCAGCACCCGTGGACGCAAAAAGAATCCATCGACGCCGCCCTGCTCAATGACAAGAGCCTGCTGCTGCTCGGCGAAGGCCACTGCTTCCGCGATCAGGTGCTCGAAGCCTGCCCGACCCTGACCAAGGGCAACGACGGCGCCAAGCACACCACGGTGGAATCCAGCTCGCTGGAGACCATCCGCCACATGGTCGCCTCCGGCCTGGGGATCTCGATCCTGCCGTTGTCGGCTGTCGACAGCCATCACTACGCCCCGGGCGTGATCGAAGTACGCCCGCTGTCGGCGCCGGTGCCATTCCGCACCGTGGCGATTGCCTGGCGCGCGAGCTTCCCGCGGCCGAAAGCCATCGAAATCCTCGCCGACTCCGTTCGCCTGTGCTCGGTGGCCAAACCCGCCGCGCCGGTCACGGCCGGTTAAGCCAGAGTCATGACTGAGCTGTCGCAAGTGTCGGTGACGGCACTCAAGGGTGTCGGCGAAGCCATGGCCGAGAAACTGGCCAAGGTCGGCCTGGAGAATCTCCAGGACGTGCTGTTTCACCTGCCGCTGCGTTATCAGGATCGCACCCGCGTGGTGCCGATCGGCCACTTGCGACCGGGCCAGGACGCGGTGGTCGAAGGCACCGTCAGCGGTGCCGACGTGGTCATGGGCCGGCGCCGCAGCCTCGTCGTGCGCATGCAGGACGGCACCGGCGGCCTGAGCCTGCGCTTCTACCATTTCAGCAATGCACAGAAAGAAGGCCTCAAGCGCGGCACGCGGATTCGCTGCTACGGCGAAGTCCGGCCCGGCGCTTCGGGGCTGGAAATCTACCACCCGGAATACCGCGCCATCACCGGTGACGAACCGCCGCCCGTGGATGAAACCCTGACCCCGGTTTACCCGCTCACCGAAGGCCTGACCCAACAGCGCCTGCGCCAGTTGTGCATGCAGACCCTGACCCTGCTCAAGCCGAACACCCTGCCCGACTGGCTGCCGACCGAACTGGCCCGCGACTACCAATTGGCGCCGCTGGCCGATGCGATCCGCTACCTGCACAACCCGCCCGCCGATGCCGATGTCGATGAGCTGGCCCTCGGTCATCACTGGGCCCAGCATCGCCTGGCCTTCGAAGAACTGCTGACCCATCAACTGTCGCAACAGCGTCTGCGCGAAAGCATGCGTTCGCTGCGCGCGCCGGCGATGCCGAAGGCGAAAAAACTGCCACCGAAATACCTGGCCAACCTCGGCTTCAACCCGACCGGCGCGCAACAACGCGTGGGCAACGAAATCGCCTACGACCTCAGCCAGCACGAACCGATGCTGCGGCTGATTCAGGGCGATGTTGGCGCGGGCAAAACCGTGGTCGCCGCCCTCGCGGCACTGCAAGCGCTGGAGGCCGGTTATCAGGTCGCGCTGATGGCGCCGACCGAGATCCTTGCCGAGCAACACTTCATCACCTTCAAGCGCTGGCTCGAACCGCTGGGCATCGACGTCGCATGGCTGGCCGGCAAGCTCAAGGGCAAGAATCGCGTCGCCGCGCTGGAACAGATCGCCAGCGGCACGCCGATGGTGGTCGGCACCCACGCGCTGTTCCAGGACGAAGTGCAATTCAAGAACCTGGCGTTGGTGATCATCGACGAACAACACCGCTTCGGCGTGCAACAGCGTCTGGCGCTACGGCAGAAAGGCGTCGGCGGGCGCATGTGTCCGCACCAACTGATCATGACCGCCACGCCGATCCCGCGCACGCTGGCGATGAGCGCCTACGCCGACCTCGACACCTCGATCCTCGACGAACTGCCGCCCGGTCGCACCCCGGTCAACACCGTACTGGTCACCGACACCCGTCGCGTCGAAGTCATCGAACGGGTGCGCAGCGCCTGCGCCGAAGGGCGTCAGGCCTATTGGGTGTGCACCCTGATCGAAGAGTCGGAAGAGCTGACCTGTCAGGCCGCCGAAACCACCTTCGAAGACCTCACCGCCGCCCTCGGCGAGCTGAAAGTCGGGCTGATCCACGGGCGCATGAAGCCCGCCGAAAAAGCGGCGGTCATGGCCGAATTCAAGGCCGGCAACCTGCAACTGCTGGTTGCCACCACGGTGATCGAAGTCGGCGTCGACGTGCCCAACGCCAGCCTGATGATCATCGAAAACCCCGAGCGCCTCGGCCTCGCGCAGTTGCACCAGTTGCGCGGTCGCGTCGGTCGGGGCAGCGCGGTCAGCCATTGCGTGCTGCTCTACCATCCGCCGCTGTCGCAGATCGGCCGTCAGCGCCTGGGCATCATGCGCGAGACCAACGACGGTTTCGTCATCGCTGAAAAAGACCTCGAACTGCGCGGCCCCGGCGAAATGCTCGGCACCCGTCAGACCGGTCTGCTGCAATTCAAGGTCGCCGACCTGATGCGCGACGCCGATCTGCTACCCGCCGTGCGCGATGCTGCGCAAGCGCTGCTGGAACGCTGGCCGACTCACGTCAGCCCATTGCTCGACCGTTGGTTGCGCCACGGGCAGCAATACGGCCAAGTGTGAGCACCGTCGCAGTTTGTGCAGGATCGTTCCTACAGAGCTGGTTATACTCCTGCCATTGTTTCAAAAACGGATACAGACCATGACTGACGCAGCTCTCGCCCCCGAACTCCCGCACGCGCCGTCTGTAATTCGGCTGCTGCTCGGCAAGCTGGGGATCGCCTACGAAGAAGTGCTCGACCACCACGGCCTCAACGCTTCGCGCAAGGTACAAGCCGTGTTGCTGGACGATGCCGTCGGCGCGCTGATGGTGCTGTTTCCGCAGAGCCAGTTGCTCGACCTCAACCGCCTCGCCGAACTCACTGGCCGACGCCTGACCGCCGTGTCCACCGAGCGCCTGGAAAAGATGCTCGGCAAACACAGCCTGAGCCTGCTGCCGGGCCTGCCGGCGCTGACCAGTTCGCCGTGTCTCTACGAAGAGAGCCTGCTGCGCGAACCGAAGCTGCTGATCAACTCCGGCGAGCCGGGCCTGCTGCTGGAAATCACCAGCGAAGCCTTCAAGAGCATGCTGACCAAGGCCAGCGCTGCCAACTTCGGCGAAGCCCTGAGCAGCATCCGCCCCAACCTCGACCGCCCGGACGATGACCGCGAGGAAATCACCCAGGCCGTGCAGGCGTTCACTGCACGCCGGATCCAGCAGCGTCTGGAAGCGACCATCGAGATTCCACCGCTGGCCGAGACCGCGCAAAAAATCATCAAGCTGCGCGTCGACCCCAACGCCACCATCGACGACATCACCGGCGTGGTCGAAACCGACCCGGCGCTGGCTGCACAAGTGGTGAGCTGGGCGGCGTCGCCGTACTACGCCTCGCCGGGCAAGATCCGTTCGGTGGAAGACGCGATCGTTCGCGTGCTGGGTTTCGATCTGGTGATCAACCTCGCCCTGGGCCTGGCCCTCGGCAAGACCCTGAGCCTGCCCAAAGACCACCCGCAACACACCACGCCGTACTGGCAGCAATCGATCTACACCGCCGCCGTCATCGAAGGCCTGACCCGCGCCATGCCGCGCGCCCAGCGCCCGGAAGCCGGCCTGACCTACCTCGCCGGTCTGCTGCACAACTTCGGTTACCTGCTGCTGGCCCACGTGTTCCCGCCGCACTTCTCGCTGATCTGCCGCCACCTGGAGGTCAACCCGCACCTGTGCCACAGCTACATCGAGCAACACCTGCTCGGTATCAGCCGCGAACAGATCGGCTCGTGGCTGATGCGCTACTGGGGCATGCCCGATGAACTGGCCACCGCCCTGCGCTTCCAGCACGACCCAAGCTACGACGGCGCCTACGCCGAATACCCGAACCTCGTCTGCCTGGCCGTGCGCCTGCTGCGCGGTCGCGGCATCGGCTCCGGCCCCGACGAAGACATCCCCGACGCCCTGCTCGAACGCGTCGGCCTGACCCGCGACAAAGCCAACGACGTCGTCAGCAAAGTCCTCGAAGCCGAAGTCCTGCTGCGCGAACTGGCCTCGCAGTTCAGCCAGGCCTAAAAACTTCGCGAGCAAGCTCGCTCCCACAAGGTTTCGGTGACCTCCTGTGGGAGTGAGCTTGCTCGCGAAGAATCCAACCCAATTTACCTGCCTGACACAAAACCTGTGGTGAGGGGATTTATCCCCGACCGGCTGCGCAGCAGCCGCAACTAGGCCAACAGGGTGTTTCAGGTAAATCGAGATCTCAGGTTTTGGGGCTGCTTCGCAGCCCATCGGGGATAAATCCCCTCACCACAACAGCCCCTCCACTCAAGCCCGTCTACTCAAGCCTTCGGCTTGGCCTTCCTCGGCTTCAAATACTTCATCAACCCCTGAAACCACATCACCAGCGCCGGATTCCCCTTCAGCTGGATCGACTTGTCCTGAATCCCCTGCATAAACGCCAGCTGCTTGTTCTTCGCCTGCATCGTGGCAAAGGCATAACCCGCATCCTTGAACGCAATCGCAAACGCCGGCTCCGCCACCACCCCAGACTTGCTGGTAACGCGCTGATTCTTCACCACGAAATGCCGTGCCACCTTCCCGTCCAGCGTCTGCAGCTGAAACACCAGATCCTTGTCACCCAACTGCTGCTGGAACGCAGGATTTGTCCGGCTGGCCTTACCCATCAACAAACCCATCATCCACAGAAGAAAACGAAATTTCATGCGCACAGCCTCAAAAGGAAAATGAACGGCCGGGGCAGTGTAAGGGATTCAGACGATAACGCCACTATCGACCGCTATTGGAAGATGATGCAGACCATTTCCCGCACGATGACCGCCAAGTCACACTTCTGCACCCACCGTCCTACACCTGTTGAAACACATCCCTGTAGAAGCTGCCGAAGGCTGCGATCTTTTGATCCTCCGGCCTGCAAACCTATGGGAAATTTCCTGCAAGGCGTGGTGTTGTGCGAGAACTAGGCAGGTTGGAGCATCGTCGATAGCCTGTGTGTGTCTCCGCAAAATCGGTGACTCGGACGTGCAAGTCCAGACTCGTCATGCATTCAGTTATGGCTATTCGCCGGGTGTTTTCCTATGCTCGCGAACTGTTATGGCGGCTGTGTATGGGAGGCCTTCGGGTCTGCCGGTTTCCGAGTCCGGTCTTGCACACCTATGCACAGCTGCCACCCTCTCGAAGCAAGCGAAACGGTGTTGGCTCCATAACTCGGAAAATACTTATGATCAAACCAACACCCAATCCCCCCGAAACCCCAGACATATCGCCCTACGAATCGCTGGAATCCAAGAAATTCCACGAGGCCGCCGAACGCGCCCTCGACCACCATTTCAAACCGCGCACCGAATCCCAACCCAAACGCGAAACCGGCCTCTTCAGCCTCACCCCCGGCACCGACGCCGAAGCCCTGATGGCCAACGCCTCCGAAGACCTCCTGTCCATCAGCGCCATCGCCTGCGACCTCGCCGACGACCTCCACGGCTCCCGTCGCTCGGTAGCACTGGCCCTGAGCAGAATGGCGGATGGGGTGCGATTGATGGTGGAAGGGACGCTCGACCATATTGAAGTGCGAAACCTGGCAGCCAAGTCGTAGCGGGATTTGCGGATGAAAAAAGGGGACGTTAAGTCCCCTTTCTCAATGAACCCCGGCTCACCACTGACAGCCTGTTTCTGGCGAAGCGTTCTTTAGCGGTTCATGGGTAATTGAAAACGCATCCTCACCGCGCAGTAGGCGACGTCTTCACGCCACAGACGGCCAGCCATCTCACAATGCCCTTCTGCGTACGTCTTCCAAAGGGGATCATTGAACTCATCCCCTCCCAGTCGCTCAATGGCGGCCGCTAAATTTCTCTCACGATCCTTCCCCGCAATCGCAGATGCGGCTTTGTAAAAGCCATCTAGCGATAAGCCCGTCTGCAGGGCAATCAACTCTCCCAACCGGGCATTGGTCGTTTGTACCAGACACCCCAGTCTCTCGATTGGCGCCTCAGCGCCCGGCAAAGTGGATTGATAAAGCTCCTCGCAAAACGACTCTTTGAAACGCACCCAGTTCTTTTGCACATCTCTCAGATGGCTCTGCTCCGCAGGAGCCAAACTCGTCAGCGCTTTTTTGTATTGCTCGTTCAACACAGCGTCGACCTTCTCGAAGGTTTGCTGGCCGCAAATGATCAAGTCTGGGTTGGAAAAACTGTCTGGGTTACACGTCTCTACCGCAAGCGCCGTCGAGGAGGCTACCAATACCAAGCAGCCGAGCAGAATCGAAAATCCTTTCACGCTATAGCTCCTTCATTACCAATATGCCCAATGCCCAGTTATTGAGTGATTTTTTGGCGATCGTGGACATACAGCCAGCTCAACGGCGGCAATAGCACGAGCAATGCAAAAGCATCGAGCCACAGGTGCGACCAGACCTGCAGTTGCGCCGAGAGCCACATGTCTTGTGGCGCCCATAACAGGATCCCGGCAATCAGCCAGCCCCAGGCTGCCGAGGTTTTGAGACGGTTGCCAAGGTGCACCAGCGCGAGCATGTACAAGGAATAACTTTGCAGCGTCGCGCCGAACAGCGCGAGCCACCAGATCTGCTGTTCGTGGCCGGCGGCAGGGACTGCACCTGCGCCCCAGAATGCGAGTTCGAGATTGTGCAAGTAGCTGTCGAGTAAGCCGGAATGCCCGGCCCAGGTCAGGGTGAGGCCGGCGAGAATGTGCACGATCGCAGCGGCGTATAGCCAGAGCACGAGTGCTGGGCGGAGCGAGGTAGAGGGGGCTGGCATTCCGTGTCCTGAGCGCATTCCTTGGGGGGATGGGGAGCTTAAAGGAAAATCGCTGTCGTCAGATGCTCAAGTATTAAACTTTTAAGCGTGACGGACTCAGACTTAACATTTGCGGAAGCGCATCAAACATCACCCCGAACTTCAAATGCAGTGACTGGCCTTGATCGGCTGCGACCCCAATCGCTTCAAACTGTTGATGCTCGACTCATCACCTTTGTCAGCCGCCATCTGATAACAGGCTAACGCCCGAGACATATCCTTCGCTCCCAACTCACCACCCTCAAAGGTAGAAGCCAGATAACTCATCGCATCTGTGGAACCCATGGTGATCGCCCGAATGACCTGCTCTTCTGCCTGCTTGGGATGGAGGCAAGGGCCGTTATAGTCGGTGGAGTTTCCTGAACAAAGAAACGTGGCATAGCCCAGCGCGCCACTTGGTATTTTCGAGGCCGCTTTGAACAGCGCCTCAACCTTGCTGATTTCCAGCTGAGAGGCCATCTGCGAAAGACTCAGGCGTGCCGCCGACAGGCTCGCCTTCGCGTCACCCGACTCCGCAGCACATACATAATTTTCCAGCGACGCCTCAATCAACTCCGCAGTCAGCGGATATTGCTCAAGAAATCCCAGCCCTCCTAAAGCTTCAGCACGTTGTTCACAGAAATTCTCTGCGCGGCTCATTCCCAGATTACGTGTTGCGACAAGATCCTTCTCACTGATCGACCAGTCCTCAATCCCCTCCAGCACCCAGCACGCCTGACGAGAGAAGTTGAAGATCTTGATATTACTGTTGCCCGCCCGTTTATCCACCACCTTGACGTGACTGTCATCAACCTCTTCGATCTCGACCCCTGGTGTCTTGCCGGGTGTGATTGCAGCCATCAGCGGATAGGTGAAAGTAGCTCCACTGACACCCGAGGTCGAAGGCTCAAAAGTACTTCGCTCCTTTCCCGCTACCGGTTTCAACACCAGCGACTTGACCGTCATCGCAGTGAGCCGGCGTTGTGATTCGCTGTTGGCGGAAAACGCAGTCAGGAAAGGGGCGAACTCCTCCGAGGGGCAAGCGTCGCTGGTGGGAGCCGTCGAAGCGCTCTTATCGGATGCAAGCGCAGGGACGATCTTGTCCAGATACGCCGAGCGCTCGCGGCTCATTCTGGCGATGCACGAGTTAACGGCGAACACATGCGCCGGCATCCCCGCCTCGATCTCGAATGCCTCCAACGGACAATTCGCATCACGCAATTTCAACCATGCACGCTGCGACTCCTTGACCTTCGCCGCGTACTCCACACCCAACGCCGGATCTGTCCGATAGTCAGACTCAAGCCGCGTCATCAACTGCTTGTAGCTGACGTTCAACTGCGCATCGGCAGCCTTCTTCGCCGCCTCCGAGCAGGGCACCATTTCCAGACTTGAGGTGACATGGCTGCAGTCGTCCTGCGCATAGACCGCTGAAACAGGCAGCAGAACGGACAGAAGGGTAAAAACGAAACGGTTCACTGTGTTCATCCTAGAGTCATTCAGGTTTTGCGCTTGGCGAACCGGGGCCAAACCATGTTCGCGCATAATAAAGCGTGGCCTGCCCTATTAAACGCAAAGCATTGGCAGCCATCGCTATTTAGCACCATTTATTTTCTTTATATAAGATTTTATCAACCCTGCATTAACATAAGGAAAATGTTGCTCCTCACCTTCCTGATACCCTTCCATCCCACTCAAGTTCTTATCAAACCTGACAAGCTTATTCACAACCAGTTTATTGTCCGCACTTTTTCCATACCCATAAACTTGATAAAGGGTTCCGTACGTCCCGATTCCTCTGCTCGTAATTTCCCAAGAAACCAAAACAAGCACATTTTTTTTACCCTTTACCGGATAAAAGAAAATCGACTCAATTTTTGGATCTGACCCAGCTACATCGTATTTATCGACAAGACTTCTATTTTTTTTATTATCAGCACCAACAACATCCAAAACCAAGGAAACCGGAAACTCTGCGCTCCCTGTCTGCAAAAAGTACAGTTCCCCACCATTTACAACATTAGTTTTAAACGGGCCCTGAATCACTCGACCCTGAAGATAATCCACATCTTGCGCACTGCTGGAATTTGCTATAAGAAAAACGAAAGCAAACATGAAAAAACGAAGCATAGCGAATGACCCTTAGTTAATATTCATTAGTGCAGCGAGGGCTTGGTATCTGTTGTTCCTGTCCGTATACCCGTTTTGACCTCCATTCACCATTTGCGTTACATCGACCACGCTACCCGTCTTGGCAACTTCGCACAATTTTGTGCCTCCCTGACCAGTTTTGGTAAACCAGAAGACGGAGGCGGACTCAACACCGTATTCGGTTGAGGAAATCAAGAGATCTGGATTGGCCACGAAATCCTGAATATCTGAAGGATTTCGCTGATTATGCACATAAGAAAAATGGGGACAGACCACGGTTTTCGAGCAATTACTAAAACGTGGCCTGTCCCCATTACACTGCGGGTCAACTTACGGCATCACTGCCGAAGGCTTAAGCAATTCCCGCAAAAATGTCGAGCCTGGATTAACCACACGCCCACCCACGCGATCACCGCACATACGCCTCGGTGGTGCGCATGCCGCCCAGGATCGAAACCTCCCTCGCGTCGCTATTTCGCCCGTTCAGCAACGCGTGCAGGCACTTTTCCGGCTTTACCTTCCGCGATCATGGCGTCAGAGTATTTTTTGTAATATTTCGCAGCCTCGGAAGTTTCTTTCAAATTCCACAAGGAGTCCGCGATATTGAGCATCAGCACAGTCCGCTTACCAACTTTTTCTATTTCCCGATAAATCCTCAGTGCGGACGAATCATCACCTGCTTGTGCTAGATAGAAACCGACATTGTTCAAGGCTTGGACGTTCTTACTGGCCGGGTAGCAACTCATATAAGATTCGACACCCATGAATAGTTGGTCTTTTACAGCAAGTCCCTTCGCAGACGCATTATTAATCGATTCCACTGACTTTATTAGGTTGTTAGGAGAAATCGTCTCCAAGTTCGGCACAATCACCTCTCCCCTATCAGTCAACCAATTTCCCCCTTTCCAACTTCCTGAACACGCTTCAGCGGAGCGAGACAAAAGTACGCAACCAGTATCCATTGAAACCATATCGCAATAATTATTCTCGGTGGCAACCACCTCTTGCCCATTGCTCAACTCTCCAAATACAGTTCGCTGAACCAACGCATATTTTTTGCTGGGTGAAAGAGAATCAGAGTTAATACCTACGCCAACTGAAGTTTTGTTCCCATTATCGTATAAATCATAGCTGTCGTTCATCTTGGAGAAGGTAGCGCGCTTCCATACAGCGGCACCTTGATCCCAAGAAGAAAACTTGAGCATCGCACCATCGGCACTCGTCAAACTCGAATCTGCGGCATTACAAAAAGATCCAATTGAAAAAATTAGACATGTACCTATAAAAAATTTTGCCTTTAACATTTTCAAAGCCCTGCCTTTAAGTGATTATAACGGAGAGATGGATTCGTCATTCTTCTGTTATTACCATACAAATCGAGAACCTTCCGCTCATTCGCGCCGTGCGCCGCCCCCCAGGTATCAATATTCCTACTTACCGCCGGATTCTGGGAGAAAAACGTGTCGAGCGCTGCACCTAAATCATCCTTGACAAAGGCGGGCCTATTTATATCATGATCAAGTACTACAGCCTTTCCTAAAGGAGACTTAAATAACTTTTCGGCACTAAAGCTGTACCCCGCGGGCACTTTACTCAATGCAGCATGCAGCCTATCAATAAAATCCATTATTTGTATTTCCACGTATAGCGGGCTAGCAATTGCACACGCCATCGCAGAAACTGGTTGGCAATCAATTACCTTGCCAAAGGTCGCTTCATTACATCCAAGTTGCAGGTTTTCTTTTAGCGCCTGTTTTTCCAATTTAGCGCCGTTAGCTCGAGCCTCCCCCTGATAATATAATTGCGGGGATACACCAGCTTCATCTAATTTCCAACCTTTAGATTCAAAAAATTCTACATATGCATCTGGATATTGATCCTTGAATTTTTTAATTTGATCTGGCAGCTCACCGCCACCGGTGACTTTCATTGTTTTCTGCATCGCTCCCGCAGTGATCACTTCACTGTCATAACACTGTACCCCATTGATTTTTGCTTCATTCCCCGACATGACAACAATAATTTTCTTTTCATCCGCTGTAATCCTCCCCGCAGATACTAGCTCATCCCATTGAGGAGCACTGCCTAACTCTTTATCACCGGTATGTAGCGGGCCATAATGGGTCATAGTGCTAGAATTCCAACGAGTCACTTTAACAATAGCATTGCACTCGCAGATTTTTTTAGCGGTCATATTTTTTATGAATTCAACCGGATGAAAATGCCAAACTACATCTGAACTAACAGCGGCCTTACCAGACAGCTCACTCCAAAAAACATATTTGCTTATCCGTTCTTTTTCGTGCTTCAACTTTTTTGGAGATGCTTCTAGTATTTTATCCAACTTACTCCACTTAACCGACTCCGCCTTGTCCTTCCACTCAGTTGGATGGTGAGCAATGAGCTTCGCCCAGTGATCTCTCATATCAACATTTTTCAATGCCTCAGAGAGTTCATTGCTATCAACATCCCCGTCGTGGTTTTTATCAATTTTGACGAAAAGATCTTTGAAGAACTGAGGCATGTCTTGAGGGTCGAGGAATCCATCGGCAACGGTGTTTGTTTCTTCCACGATCTGAAAACCCAATTTCTCCCAGTCGTGCTGAGTGATGAGCGTTGCGCCAGATTTTTTAACAAGTCCCTTTAACGGTTGATCGTCTTCCACCACACTGACGTCATACCAGCTTTCATCGCCTTCCTTGATCACGGGAGCCTTGCTTAAATCAACAACATGCTCCTTTTTGACCGGAATACTACCGGTAGCAGGCGCCTTTTTCTTGAGCTCAGCTCCTGCCAAAAGATGTAGATATTGTTTACCTATCTTCAAATCAGCAGCGTTTTGAAGAAAATTTTCTACGTCGACATCAGCAGTGAATATCTCGACATGAACCTGATACTTATTGGTTACGCCGCCATCTTCGCCTGTGAGGTTTTCTGTCAGCCCTAAGTATCCGATCGGATCACCTGCCTTGATACCGGTACTTGCAGGCTCTACAGAATTGAAGCTACTCGGGATTACATCCCAGGCAACATATTCGTTTTCCACAATCACCCAGAAGCTGGGAGGAAGGTTTCCCGTCCCAGCCAAGCTACCGCTGCTGGTACATTTCGCCATTCTACGAATTGTCCCTGCAACATTGAGGTTCAGTACCTCTTTGCTTTCAAATTCCACAGAACTTTGAGGGTTAAGTTGCAGCGAGCCAATCTTATCACCGGCATTCTGCCCATTTTGGGCAGAGATAGGACCCTGATAAAGATCCAATCTTGTCAACGCGGTTCCTTTCACCTTACCTTGCCAATATTTTGGCTTTAAACGCTCCGGGATCGGGTCTGCCAGCCATATACGTGCGGGTTTGGAGTTTTTGTAGGGTTCTCCGTCTTTCAAGTATGCGAACCAAACCTCTTTGCCAGTCTCGCGAACTTTGTGACCGCTTTTTTTCACACTACCTGACAGGATTTTCCCTTTTGCGTAGGTAACTGTGCCTAGGGCCTTTTGATCCAGTATTTCAAGTTTGGTCCCCGCAACGAGCTTGCCGACGTTCTGAACGCTACTGGATTCAGGGAAATCGTCGTAAGCGTTGAAGTCACTTACTTTCATGGTCACTTGAGGCTTCGGAGTTTCTTCCTCAGTCAGCGGATAACGCTTGAAGGGCAGAAGGTGCATGTACAAGCTGTAGAAATTCAGCTTGTTTTGCTTGCCTTTATTAGGTCCGTCTTCTGGGTTCGGCGCAGATTTGTACTCATGTCGCACCAAACAAAACGAGTTGGAATACTTCAGTTTTTTCTCATTTTCACCGAACGTAGACTCCAAATAATCTTCGTTAAGTCGGTAGGCCACGACTTCACCGTCGGCCATACACCGAATTGGTTCGTTCAAGATGCACTGAGGAGCGCTGGCATTGCTGATGTGAATGCCGCCATGCCAGAACTTGTTGCTGCCTAGCAAGTAGTGGCCAGCAGTTTCAGCCTCGAGGGCTTTGTAAACCTCCTCAGCATCAGCGAACTGTTTACCGTCAGCTTTTCTGAACGGATATTGAAAGTTCATCAGAGGGGCGGGGCCTGCCGGTGCAGGTGCTGCCGACGGCGCGGGAGCTGGCGTGGCACCTGTCCGATATTCCTCCTTAGCTCTCAGAAATTTTGTTGGAACAGGCCAGTAGTAAGCAGGCGGGTTAGTTCCAAAGAATGCTTCTGAAGGTCCGTTAGTGGTCTGAGCACCAAAAATTTTTCCTTGACGCGTCGCCGCGTTGTACTCCATGACAATGCCAGTATGAAACAGACGACGACTACCTCCCGTTAGAGGAAGTATGTCAATCCAAAGAGCAATGTCCCCTTTCTTGACCTCTGTCGGCGGCACTACGGTGTAAAAGCGAGAGGAGGCGTTCATAGCTCTCGTCTCCTCATACTCAATCTGGTAGCCCGCGCCAGTGAGCAGAAGGTTCACCATATGTGAACAATCGATCAGTTTTTTTCCCGCCGCGTTGGTTTGAGTGCCATTACCTCCCATCAAGTAGACGTAATCACCGCCGGTGTACTGGTTTCTTAAATCGAGTGGTTCGGTCATTTCTGCATCCTGCAAATTAATAGCAATAGCTGGTCTTGGTAGAAGCAGCAGCGTCTTGCGCGTTTAAACGTTTCAGATTTCCGGCAGCGGTGTCGTTACCCTTGTCAGCGGCGAGGCGATAGCAGGCAAGCGCTCTGGACATGTCTTTGGTAACGAGCCTTCCTTCTTCAAACGAGTAACCCAAGTAATTCATCGCATCGACCGAACCCATTGATGCAGCGCGAATAAGCTCTTTTTCGGCTTGCTCTGGATGTCGGCAAGGCCCTTCGGGTACAGGGTTGTTCCCGTAGCAATAGAAAGTCGAAAGAGAGGCTGCACCGTCGGCAAGCGTTGTCGCGGCAGCCTTGAAAAGCGCCTCGACTTTTTCCGTTTCCAACTGTGGTGCCATTCCAGAAAGACTCAGACCCGCAGCACTCAAACTTGCTTGTGGGTCTCCAGAAGCAGCAGCGCACTCATAGTTTTCCAGCGCAGCCACAAACAGTTCACCGGTTAGCCGATACTGCTCTAACCCACCTAACCCAGCGAAGGCTTGCGCGCGCTGATAACAAAAATTCTCGGAGGTGTTCATGGTCGGCGTACTCGCCACTACGAGATTTTTCTCACTAATCGACCAATCCTCAACACCCTCCAAAACCCAACACGCCTGGCGAGAAAAGTTAAAGATCTTGATGTTGCTGTTACCTGCACGCTTATCAACAACGTTGAAGTGACTGTCGTCAACCGCTTCGACTTCGACACCTTCTGTCTTACCTGTGGCTATGGGCGCCATCAGTGGAAAGGCCAATGTCGAGCTTTTGACTCCCGTCGTTTGCGGCTCAAAATTTCCGCTCTCCCCAGCAGGTTTCAAAACCAGCGATTTCACCGTCATCGCAGTCAACCGCTGCTGAATTTCAGCACTCGCAGAGAACGCCGGCAGGAACTGGGAAAAGTCCTCGGACGGACACTCATCCGCATAAGCGCTTCCATGAACCAGGCTCAACAGCGAGGCGGTGAAAGCCGCTACGGCGAAGCCATTGCTCTTCTTCAACAAACCATTCATGTCGATCACTCAGAAAATACAAAAAAAGCCTTCGGCTTAACCTTCTCAGGCACCGCATTCCCCAACGCCTGATCCATCAAACTCCCCGCCTTATCCTTATCCGCAGCCCCCGGCAGCACCGGTGGCTTAATCCCGATGCCAGTCCCACTCCCCGGCGACCCACCCGCATTAATCTTCACCACCGGCCCAACCACCGTCACACCACCGCCATCAAGCTTGATAAAGCTCCCACCCCCCAGGATGGTCAGCTCTGTCCCCGCCTCGATAACAATCTTGTCCCCAGCCTTGAGGTGAATCTCTTTCCCCACACTGGTGAGCTGCGCCGTACCGAGTTTGACGTGTTGGTTCTGCCCAACCGTGAGGTGATCATCCAGCTTCGCTTCAACCTTGCGGTCGGAAATCGTCGTGCGGTGTTCTTCAGCCTTGAGCTCGGTGTAAGTGTTCTTCACCACGGTGTCGTGACGTTCGTTGCCGACACGAATCTTCTGGTCGTGCTCGATGTTCTCGTCCCAGTCGCGCTGGGCGTGGATGTAGATTTGTTCGGCGCCTTTTTTGTCTTCGATGCGCAGTTCGTTGTAGCCGCCGCCACCCGGGGAGCTGAGGGTTTTGAAAACGCTGCGGGTTTTATTTGCCGGCAGGGCGTACGGCACCGGGTTTTCCTTGTGGTACAGGCAGCCGGTGACGAGGGGTTGGTCGGGGTCGCCTTCGAGGAAGGTGACGAGGACTTCCATGCCGATGCGCGGAATGCTGATCGCACCGTAGCGGTCGCCGGCCCAGGAGCTGGAGACGCGTAGCCAGCAGCTGGTTTTGTCGTCGGCGAGGCCTTCGCGGTCCCAGTGGAACTGGACTTTGATGCGGCCGTATTGATCGCAGTGGATTTCTTCGCCTTTGGGGCCGGTGACCATGGCGGTCTGGCTGCCGAGCACCCGCGGTTTCGGGTGTTCGAGGGCCGGGCGGTAGAACACGTCCCACGGGGTGGCGAGGAAGGTGTTGCGGTAGCCCTGGTGGAAGTCGTCCTTGTTGTCGGTGGTGTCGCTGGTCACGCCTTCTTCGAGGACTTGCGGCTGTTTGCCTTCGTGGAAGATTTCGGTGAGCAGCCACAGGTCGTTCCACTCGCTGCGCGGGTGGTCGGACATGGCCATGAAGTGGCCGCTGACCAGCTTGGTCTGGTCGCCGCGACCTTCGGCTTGGCGGTAGTCGGCGCGGTGGCGTTCGAGGGCGCGCTGGCTGAGGAACTTGCCGCGTGCGCGGTCGATGAAGCGGCCCGGGTAGTCGTAGTCTTCGAGATCCGGTTCAGTGCTCTCGCCATCCGGCTTGTAAGCCGCTTCCATCTGCAGGCGCGGTTTTTCGAAGTCGTAGTCGCGGCGCGTGGTGCGGCTGGTGCGGGTTTCCAGGCGCAGTTTGAAACCTTTGATCACCGGTTCTTCGGCGACCATGCCGCTGCCCTGTATGTAGGCGGTCGGCTGGCCGAGATCGGGGAACACGGTCTGGTCGTCGCCGAACACCAGCAGGTGAGCCTTTTCGCTGTGCTGGAAGTGGTAGTGAATACCCTCCTCTTCGCATAGGCGCTGAACAAAGTGCAGATCGGTTTCGTCGTACTGCACGCAGTAGTCGCGATCCGGGCAAGGCTGGCTCAGCTGGAAGCTGTAGGCGTTACCCTTGATCCCGTGTTCATCGAGGATCAGCGCGATGATTTTCGGCGCCGACATCTGCTGGTAGATGCGCTGGTTGGTGCGGTGATGCAGGTATTGCAGTTGCGGCACCAGCGAGACCTTGTAGCGGGTCAGGCGCTTGCCGGCATCGCCCTGGGCGACGCGGTAGATCTGGCCGTGAATGCCTGAGCCCTGCGGATCGAATGCGAGAAACGCCTGCTTGTGCAGGAGTTTTTCCAGGTCCAGATCGGGGTTTTCGCTGACCAGTTCGAGGTCGAAACGAAACGGCTGGCTGATGCCTTCGGTGCCGGTGAACGACAGCACTTGCAGGTCGCCCACGTAATCTTCGACCTTGAGGCTGAAGTGGGTTTCGTTAGCTGGGTTGAACATAAAGCGCTCCCTGTTCGAATGTCGTCCGTTACGCCCGAAGTCGCAACCGTTGCAGCCAGGACGAAGTGGCGCCCAAGGCGTCACGCAATTGATCGGCAGTGATGGTGCGTTCTGCCGCATTGAAGCTCAGCGCCGTTCGCAGCGCTGGCCAGCCGTGTTTCGGTAAGTTCGCCGGAGCTTGCAGCTCGCGCTCCAGGTGCTCGTCGCGGGCCTGGGTCGAGGGCAAGCGGCGGAACGGGTGTTTGCCGCTCGCCAGTTCATAGATCACGCAAGCCACGCCGTACACGTCCGCGCTGGCCGACAACGGTTGGCCCTCAAGCAGTTCGGGGGCGGCGTAGCCCGGGGTCCAGGCGTTGAAACGCTCGCGGCTCAGGTGTGGCAGGCCGGGCAACACGCCCTCGTCTGCCTGGCCGAGACCGAAGTCGAACAGGCGCAAGCCGTCTTCGCTGAGCATGACATTGCTCGGCTTCATGTCACCGTGCAGCACGCCGCGACGGTGGGCGTAGGCCAGCGTATCGAGCAGCGGCAGCGCGATGTCGCGCGTTTCTTTCCACGGCAGGCCCAGAGGCCGCTCGCAGAGCAATTTGTCCAGGGTCAGGCCACGCATGTATTCCATGGTGATGAAGGCCCGCTGGCAGTCGGTATCGACTTCAAAAGTGTGCGCACGCACGACGTTGTCGTGGCGCAAGCGTCGGGTCAGGGCGAACTCGCTGTAAAGCAAGGCACTGGCGTCCGGCGATTCGGCAAATTCTTCGCTGAGGATTTTCAGCGCAATGTAAGGGTCGGGATCGCCGAACTGCTCGTGCAGCAGATCCCGCGCCCGGTAGACCGCGCCCATGCCGCCCGCCCCGAGCAGACGCTCGAGGTGGTAGCGGCCGGCGAGTACGTCCGGCAGTGCACCGATGCTGGCCTTGGTCGGCGCCAGCAACGGCTCGGCGTTGTTTGCCTTGGCGAAGGCGAAGTAGGTCAGGTTGCTGGCCTGCTCTTCGCTCATCAGCAAGTCATCGACTGAGGATTCGATTTCAGTCATTGGCGGATCACCACGGCAGTCAGGTTGTCCCGAGCGGCGCCCCGCAGGGCGCCGTCGAACAGACGTTCCAGCGCCACATGCGGCGCGCTGAGGCTGAGGGCGTTGCCGAGGGCATCGCTGCTCAGGCCCTGATACAAACCATCGCTGCACAGCAAAAACGCATCGCCCGGATAGACCTCGAGTTCGAGGACATCCAGGGTCAGTTGTTCGGCCGCACCGACGGCTCGGGTCAACGCCTGAGCCGCCGGGTGCGCTGCCGCCTGTTCGACGCTCATCTGTTGCTCGTCGATCAGTTGCTGCTGCAGCGAATGATCCTTGGACAGCTGATACAGCCGCTGCCCGCGCCACATGTAACAACGGCTGTCGCCGGCCCAGATGCAGGCCGCGCGATTGCCTTCCACCAGCAACGCCACAACGGTGCTGCCCATGATGCTGTCGTGGCGTCCGGCGGTGACCGTCAACTCTTGCCCCAAGCGCCGGTTCAGCCAGTGCAGGCACTGGCGGATGGCTTTGAGGCGTTCGTCGAAGTCCTCGTGCTGCGGCAGTTCAGCCAGGCTGGCGACGATCAACTGGCTGGCGATGTCGCCACCCTGATGACCGCCCATGCCGTCCGCGACCACCCACAGCCCCTGCTGTGGCGAGTCGAGGAAGGCATCTTCGTTGCGCGCCCGCACCTTGCCCGGGTCGGTACGCGCCGCGCTGCGCCAGGGACTGGCCACCAGCATCAGAGCTGCACCGGCATACGGAAGGTGCGCAGCACGCCCATGTCGAACGGGTTCGGCGTGCGCTGGCTGGTCAGCAGGTAGTTGGCGCGCAGGCCACCCACGTCAGCTTTCAGCACCAGCACGTCGCGTCCGGTCAGGTACTCGGTCTGCATCAGGTCAAACAGACGGAACAGCGACCATGGGCCGGAGTTCTTCTCGATACCGATCGGACGCCCGGCCATCTTGTCCATCACCAGGCTGGTGCGACCGTCTTCAGCGTCGGTCGGCCACTTGAACGTCATTGGCAGGATCGGACCGTGGCGGTACTCCATGGTCTTGTCGCCGAACTTGAACTCGGAACGGCTCACCGCCGGATCGAGGGTGTACGGCTCCAGTTTGAACTGCACGGTCGGCTCGGCCGGGTTGATCGAGAAGAAGCTCTGGCGAATCGTCAGCGCCGCCGCCATCTGGTCGAGGTACATCTTCGATACCGGCAGGCTGTGACCGTCGACGCTGCGCATCCGGTAGTTGCCCGGATCACCGCTGACGAACGGACGCATGTAGCTGTCGAAGAAGCGATCGACGGTGCCTTGAGCGCGGAAGAACTCGCGGAAGTCGCTGATCGCCACGTCGCTGGTGCTGCTGGCGCTGAACGGATAACGCTTGCTGATAGTTTTGCCATACACGCTGTACAGCTCGTTCTGATAACGGCCGTTCAGGTATTGGTAAGCGTCGTTGAGCACCAGGCGCCACGAGTCTTCGGCCAGCACGTTGAACCACACGCTCAGCGGACGCGGCAGGCGACCCGAGGCCGCACGCAGGTTGGTCAGCGCATCACGCTGGCCGCTCATGCGGGTTTTCGCCATTTCGAACGCGGCTTGTTCCGGCGTGCTGGAACGGGCCAGACCGGACAGTTGCAGTTGCAGGTCGTTGAGCGCGCTGATGGCCGGGGTGAGGTCTGCGGCCGGGCCGTTGTTGTCATCGAGCAAGCGATGCAGCGGCTCGAAGCGACGTTGCAGCGACTTCTTCGCGGTGTCCGGGAGGCTCTTCGCCACGGCCATCGCCGAAGCCTTGTCCGCCACGGCAGACGCCAGTTTGCCGACCTTGCCCAGTTTGCCCTTCTGCCCTGCCAGTGCATCGGCGGCATCACCGGCTTCATCCACCGGATCGGCAGCAGCCGGGAAGCGCGTGTTCTCGCGCACTTCAGTGAGCAACGCCAGCACAGGCGAGTTGGCCGACGTCAGGCCCGCCAGTTGCTCGGCGCCTTCACCGGCGTCGCTGATCGGCGGCAAGGCCACCTGGCCAACGGCCTCGCTCCAGTAGTTGGCGTAGTCGCGGAAGTACAGTTGCTCCAGTTCGACCATCAGGCGACGCAAGTCCATGTCGCTGATGCCCGCACCTTCGCCCAGCACCCAGTTGTCACGCAGGATGTCGGTGACCAGCGCCGAACCCTGCACCGAGAAATACTGCTGATAACCCTGCTGGGTGTAGAAGCCCGGGATCACGTATTCGGTGCCGATGAACAGCGAGCCCTGCGGGCCGAGGTGTTGGCTGAAACGGTATTCCGGCAGGTTGCGCGCTTGCTCGCGGAGCATGCGGTAGACCACGGTGGCCAGCGATTCGGCGCGCAGCACCTGACGTGCCTGAGTCACCAGTTGATCGTTCAGCGGGTAGATGAACGGCTGCTTCAGCAGGCGCTCAAGGTGGGTGTTCAGACCATTCTGCACCGCGGTGTTGCCGGTGTAGCGCTGCGACCAGTCAGTGGCGACCCAGTCCTTGAGCCACACGGCGTCACGACGGTCTTTCATGTTTAGCATCAGGTACGCACGCAGGCTGTTGAGCAGCTTGTCGCGGTCCTTCATGTTGGCGCGAATCTGCCCTTCGAGCATCGTCGCGACCCGTGGCAGCAATTGCGCTTCGAGCTCATGTTCGTAGGCTTGCTTGACCACCGGATTGACATCTTCGCCCTGATACAGACCGCCACGTTCGTGGTACGAGACGTCGCCCTTCTTCGGGAACACCTGAGTCGCGGCGTAGCTGGTGTCGAGGGTTTTCAACACGCCCATCGCGTCATCACGCGGGGTCAGCGCCGAACGCTGCTGAGTCCAGTTCTGCGCCAGCGTGCGCAGGTTTTCCAGACGCTCATAGTTGGCCGAGAAACCACCGGCCCAGAGCATGCCGAACAGCGCCAATGCCGCTAGTGCGCCAACGTACAACGCACGCTGACCCCAATGGATGCGGCTGCGCTCGCGTTTGTCGAGGCCGGCCAGATCCGACTCCGGAAAAATCACCCGACTGAACAGATGATGGATGAAGCGCGAACGGCCACTGCGCAGGGTCGGCAGCACACCGGCATTCATGCCGAGGTTGGCGCCGATGCCGGCGGTGGTCGCGTCCATTTCCTGCGTCAGGTGCGGAGCACTGGTCAGGTAGAAACCCCGCAGCAGCGACGCGCGCTGATACCGGTTGCCAGTGAACGCCATGTCGACGAACAGGCACAGGCGCTCGCCGATCTGCCCCAGTTGATGCGGGAAGTCGAGGATGCGGCCACGGCGCTGGGTATCGCGCTCGGAGTGCATGCGCATGATCACCTGATTGTTCAGGCGCCGCAGCAGCTCTTCGAATTCGCCGCGCAGTACCGCGACGTCGGTACCAACCTGATCCTTGCGGAAACTGGTACCCAGCACCTGATCGCTTTCTTCGCGGGTCAGTTGATCGAAGAACTCGTCAAAACCGAGCAGCTTGTCCGCCTTGCTCAGTACCAGATACACCGGCACGTCGACGTGCAGTTTCTGATAGACGTCTTGCAGACGACCGCGCACCTGGCGCGCCAGGGTGTCGATGTCCTGCTCGCTGCCACCGATCAGCGATTCCACCGGAATGGTCACCAGCACACCGTTCAACGGACGCCCGCGACGACGCTTGCGCAGCAGTTCGAGCAAGGTGGTCCAGGCATTGCCGTCGACTTCCGCGTCCGGCTGCGTGGTGTAGCGCCCGGCGGTGTCGATCAGCACACCGTGATCGGCGAAGTACCAGTCGCAATGACGGGTGCCGAGGGTGTCGCGGGTCAGCTTGCGGTCGATCTTGTTGATCGGGAATTCCAGCCCGGAGAAGTCCAGCAGACTGGTCTTGCCGGAAGCCTGCGGACCGATCAGCAGGTACCACGGCAAGTCGTTGCGCCAGCGTTCGCTGCGGCCGCGATATAGGCTCGAAGTCTTCAGGGTTTTCAGCGCGTCCTTGAAGCGCGCCTTCAACTCTTTCTGCTCTTCTTCGATCAGCTCGTCACGACGGATGCGATCCTGGCCATCTTCGGTTTCTTCGACGGCTTTCTTGCGGATGCCCGCGCGCCAGCTGACGAAGACCATGGTCAGGCCCCAGATCAGGAACAACACGGCGATGGTCAGCAGACGCGAGGTCGCGCTTTCCCAGAACTTGTAGTCATCCACCGCCAACAATGGGCCGACGAACCACACCAGCAGCGCCACGAACAGCACCAGCAGCAGAGTCCAGACCCAGGTCTGGCGCAGGAAGGCGCCGACTTTCTTGAAAAACTTTTTCATCACACGTCCCTGTTTACGGCTGCGACTGCGGTTGCACCGCGGCCGGATCAAGCGGCTGATAAGGTTGCAGAACGGTGTCGCGCTGCTCGCCCAGGACCCAGGCGAAGCCCGAATACATCACCACCAGGCAGACCAACGTGAACAGCACCACCATCCACGCCGGCACGATGCGCACCAGGTTGCGGCGCTGATCGTTGAGGCCTTCCCAGTGCGGCGACAACTCGCGCGGCACGTCGCCACGCAACTGACGGATCTGCCGGTACAGGGCGTCGCGGATGCCTTCAAGCTCAAGCATGCCACGGGCCTGCACGCGGTACTTGCCCTCGAAACCGAGGGACAGGCACAGGTACATCAGCTCAAGCATCGGCAGGTGCTTGACCGGGTTCTTCGACAGCCGATCAAGCAGCTGAAAGAACTTCTCGCCACCGAACGTCTCGTTGTGGAAGCTGCTGAGCAGGCTCATCTGCGACCACTCGCTTTCGTTGCCCCACGGCGTGGTCACCACAGCTTCGTCGACCACGGTGCAGAGCACGTAACGCGCGGCCATCACCTGGCTGCTTTCGGCGCCGTTGTGCAGGGCGCGCACTTCAAACAGCTTGAGCCCGGCGGTCAGGCGCTCGTTGAGCGCGTAGAGGTCTTCGCGGGTTTCGCTGTGCTTGAGACGCACCACTTCCGAAAGCAGTTCGGACGACGCCGCCACCAGCGAATTCAGGCTGATGTTGAACGCTTCCGCCGGGCGCAGGCGCGCGGCGTAGATCATCCGTTCTTCCAGTTGCTCGAAACGCGGCGGTGCGGCGAAGTCGGTCAGCGGACTGGCTGCCGGTCCGTGGCCCTGACGATCGAGCAGGACGGTTTTGTCGTCCTGGTTGTAATCCGTTTCCTTGATCATGGCGGTCAGTTCCTGATGGCCCAGAATTTCAGTTCAAGCTCGGCGAATTCGCCGGACACGTGGAACGCGAAGCCGCCGGAGCGCTCGAGTTGCGCCAGGTCTTCGGAACTGAGTTCGAGGATGAAGTAGGTTTTGTTCGAGTGGAACGCGATCTGCCGCGGGGCCACCGGCAACGGTTTGACCTTGATCCCCGGCAGGTGCAGGTTGACCAGTTGGCGGATACGCTCCACCGGGCCGACCTTGAGGTGCGCCGGCAAGCGGTGGCGCAGTTCTTCGGAGTCGCAGTTGGCACTTGCCGCCAGCACGAACGATGCCGAGCCGAGCAGTTTGTGGTCGTGCAACGGCGACACGATGATCCCGTACTGACGCGCCTGCAGAATCAATTCGATAGCGTGCTGTTCGAGCACCATCGACAGCACCTGACGAATCGCTTCCATCAGTTTGCGGAAGCTCGCGCCCTGATCGGCGTGGGAATAGCGGCTGTCCAGACGCGGGCGCTTGCTGTCGCTGGAGAAGGTCGCCAGATCGCCAAGCATGGTCAGCAGCGTGCGGTACAACTCTTCCGGGTGCACCTGCTCCAGACCGAGGTAGTGGCGCAGCAGCAGTTCAGTGCGGTTGATCAGTTGCAGCATCATGAAGTCGCCGACTTCCGCACCGCCGACCTTGCCGTTGGAGCGAATCCGCTCGGCAATCGTGTCGCCCCGGTGGTTGAGCATGCTGATGACTTCTTTCAGGCACGACAGCAGATAGCTGGACGCGTGGGCCTGGATGTAGGTCGGCACGAAATCCGGGTCGAGGCTGATCACGCCGTCCGGCGTGGTGTCGAGCACATCGCAGATCTTCAACTTCACGTAGGCCTGATCGCTCTGCTGCTCGCCGAGCAACAGTTTGAAATCCGGGCGACCACAGCTGACCTGACTGGCGGAATCGTCGCCGGCGTTGGAGTCGGCCACTTCGGCGTCGTACGCGGTGTAACGCGCGAGCACGTCGGACTGCTCCGGACGGCGCGCTTCGATGTGGTTCCCGGTGACCAGCGGCAGCGCCAGGTAAATCGGCGTGTTACCGGTGTTCGGCGGCACGTCCAGCGCCAGCGGCTCGGTGTTGCCGCCGAGTTCGAACAGGCTGCCATCCGGCAGGATCCCCGAGGCGGCACTGATCACCAGTTTGCCCATGTTGAGGAACTGCAGGTCGATCTCCAGATTGAGGAAACCCCAGGTGTAGCCACCCAGCAACTGGGTGCGGGTTTTCATCTGGTGATCGTAATAGCGATCGTTGTGCTGGAAGTGCTGCGGCCGCAGCAACATGCCTTCCTGCCAAATGACTTTATGGGTATTCATGTTCAGTCATCCGCCTTGGCGAGCGCTTCATGGGTGTTGCGGATACCGGCCTGATCGAGGGTCAGATCGGCCTCGGTCAGCTCCAGCGGGGTGACCTGAACGGTGTAGCGCCACTTGGTTTCCGGCAGATCGCGGTAGGCGGCGAGAACGCCGACGTAGCGGCTGCCCTCCTCCACGCTGAGTTTCATTTCCACGGTTTCACCCGGGCGCAGTTCGAGTTCTTCGCTGGCCACCAGATCCGGGTTGAGCGATTCCTTGGCGCGCTCGTAGAGGCTGAAGAAATCAGCGTTCTCGAAAGTCACCGGGTGCTTGAGTTCGAACAGGCGCACGACGATCGGCGAAGGACGGCCGTTGAGGTCCGGGTTAAGCTGATCGCTGCCGGTCAGCTTCAGATTGATCTTGGTCACTTTCGAGTACGGCGACAGCGACGAGCAACCGGCGAGCAGCACCAGCACGGTGAGCGCAGTCAGCGTCTTGAAAAAAGCGGTCGAGCGGCGAGACATGCGCATCATCCTTGGTGGTCGGTGTGGAGGGTGGAGATCAGGCGGATCTGTTCTTCGTAGGCCTGGGCGAAGTCGCGGGCCAGCAGACGCTCGCTCCAGTCATCGTCCTGACGCAGGGCCTGGTGGTAGCGGCCGAACGCTCTCCAGCGTCCGCCCGACGTGGCGATCAACGGCTTGTTGTCGCGCTCGAAACGCAGGGTCAGTTGTTCCGGCGAGAAGTGCTCCAGCGTGCCGCGTACGGCGGCGCGGCTAGCCGTGAGCAAAGCCACCTGATGCGCCTGCAGATCGCGGAACGCTCGGGAAATCGCCTGCTCGGCCGGCAAGTGCCCTGGCTTGTGCGGCTGCAACAGAATCTCTAGCGCTTCGCTCGGATCGACGGCGAATTTCAGCGGGTTCTTGTTGGTGCCTTGCACGGTGGTCTGGGCCAGACGCAGTTCGTTCTTCAGCTCCGAACGAGTGCGCAGGCTCTGCTGCAAACCGCCGATGCTCTGGCGCAGCAGACGCGCGGCATTCAGCGCCAAGGCTTCGCGGGCGTCGTGATCCAGACCTTTGACATCCACGCCCAGCGCCGCGCCGAAATGCTCCCAGAAACCTTCGCTCTGACGCTCGACGGCTTTCGGGGCCGGAGCTGGCTCGGGCTCAACCGGGGCGATCAGCTCCGGCACCATCAGGCTTTCCATGTCGATGCGCGCGTAGTCGGCACGCTGACGGGAGTCCTCGGGCTTGGCCGTCGGCGCCAACAGTTCGTCGATTTCCGAATAGACGCGCTCTTGCTGTTCGATCGCGTTCAACGGATCGAGGTCGAGGAAGGCGTCGTCCGGAATGATGCTGCCGGCGGCACGCGGACGGCCAACTTCGCCGTCGAAGGTCGCCGGATCGCGCACCAGCCGTGCACGAATCTCGAAGTCACCGAGCACGTAGGTGCTGCCGTGCTCGATGCGCACCGGTTCGCCCTTGTGCAGGCGTGCGCCGCTGCCGCCGTCCTGGACGCCGTTGCTGCTGGTGTCGGTGAGGAAAAACATGCCTTCGCGGTAGCTGACAATCGCGTGGTGATTGGACAGATGCCGCTTGCGGTCAGGAATGATCCAGTCGCAGTCCTCGCCCCGCCCGATCACGCCGCCGGCCTGTTTGAAGGTCTTCTGGCACAACTCGGTGGGCACGAACTGCTTGGTGTTCAGCATTTCGAAAACCAGTTCCATGTTTGATGCTCCTTGCGGTCACTTGCCGCGATTGACCGCTTGCGGATCACCCAACGGGCGATAGTCGTTGTCGTTGAATTTGTAATTGCCGCTACAGCCGCCAAGGCCGCATAGAACGACGAGGGTCAGCAGGACAGCGTGCCAGTGACGAACAGACATCAGAGGGTCTCCAGGGGTAGACAAAGCACAAAGCGCCGACCCTTGCGGGCGGCGCTGAAATTAATTCTTTGAATGGTCTCGAAGGCTCTACATCGGGGCCTTGAGCCAGACCAGCGAGGCGCACGCACCTCCTGTGGCAAGTGAGCAACTTGTGGTGAGGGGACTTGTCCCCGATGGGCTGCGAAGCAGCCCCAAAACCTGATTACCGGTTCTTTCAGGAGAACCGCGTTTGCTGGATTACGGCTGCTGCGCAGCCGATCGGGGATAAATCCCCTCGCCACAGAGAAGTCCTTCAAGACAGGAGTTGTGCAAACGGCAAGAGCCAGGTTCAGATCAACCATCGAAGTCACCCAGGTTGATATTCAACCGCCCGAGGCGGTACAGCAGGGTGCGGCGCGGCAGGCCCAGTTCGCGGGCGGCGAGGGTCTGGTTGCCGTCGTTCTTGCGCAGGCAGTCGAGCAACAACGTGCGTTCGACTTTTTCCAGGCGTTCGCGCAGATTCAGGCCGCTGTGGTCTTCGGGCATCGGCTCCATGCGCAGGGAGAAATGCTCGGCCAGCAATTCGCCGCCCTCGCACAACAGCACCGCGCGTTCGACCAGTGCCTTGAGTTCGCGCACGTTGCCGGGGAAGGTGTAACCGGACAGGTGTTCCAGCGCCGCGCTCGACCAGCGCACCGGATCACGCTGCAAATATGCGCAGGTCTTCTCGGCAAAGTGCTGAGCCAGTTCGAGGATGTCGCCTTCGCGCTGACGCAGGGCCGGCAGCTCGATCGGAAACTGCGCCAGTCGGTAATACAGGTCCTCGCGGAATTTGCCTTCGCTGACCAGCGTCGACAGATCGCGGTGCGTCGCGGCGATGATGCGCACGTCGATCTTGTGCGTGTCGTTGGAACCCAGCGGACGAATCTCGCCCTCCTGCAACACCCGCAGAATCTTCGCTTGCAGCGACAGCGGCATGTCGCCGATCTCGTCGAGCAACAGCGTGCCACCGTTGGCCGCATCGAACAGCCCCGCACGGTCGCGGTCGGCGCCGGTGAAAGCGCCTTTGCGATAGCCGAACAGCTCGCTTTCCAGCAGGTTTTCCGGGACTGCCGCGCAGTTCTGCACGATGAACGCCTGAGAGCGGCGCGGGCCGCAATCGTGAATCGCCCGGGCCACAACTTCCTTGCCGGTGCCGGTCTCGCCGCGCAGCAGCACGGTGTACGGGCTGTGCAGGACTTTGCTGATCAACGAGTGGGTCTGGCGCATGGCGGCGCTTTTGCCGATCAGGCCATAGCCGTTGATGCTCGGCACACTGCGCGCCACCGTAGCCGATTCGGCCGGCGGCTGGCGCAGACGCTGCAGCAAGTGCAACTGACCGAGCACGAACGAGCCGAGCTGGCCAAGGGAATCGGCAAAACCCTGCAGATCGACGTGACGACGACTGGCGCACAGCAGCAGGCCTTCAACCGCCTTCTGCTGATTGACCAGCGGCACGCACAGCAGCGATTGCCAGCGGCCGGTGGTGGCCGGCAGGAAACTGGTTTCGTGCAGGCTGGCACCCAGATCGTCGAGGCAGACCACGCGGTTCTGGCACAGGGCAAACTGCAGCAGCTGCTCACCGTTGTAGTCCGCCGGCAGGCTGGTGGCGGCGCGCGGTTGCAGCGCGCCGTCGAGGCATTCGGCGTTCATCCCCAGGCAGGTGTGGGTGGCGTCGAGCAGGTACAGCTGCGTCAGTTCGCAACCGCTCAGCTCGGCCAACCCGCGCACGAAGTCACCCAGCAGCGCAGCACCGTCCGCCGCGCGCGACAGGCTGGCGAACTGCGCCAGCAAGGCTTCGGCATAGACCAGTGGCTGCGGCACTTGAGTGAACATCACACCCACCTCAGGCGAACTCGCACGTCACGCTGGCGTTGCCGTCGAGCGTGGCATGCACACGCTTGAGGCTTTCACCGGTGGCCATTGCATCGAGCAAGCGGTCGGCCACCAGCGGCAGCACGTGCTGATCGAGCAGATGGTCGATCAGACGCGCACCGCTCTCGCTTTGCGTGCAGCGCTCGGACAGGTGATCGACGAGGTTCTGGCACCAGCTGAAATCCAGCTGACGGCGGTTGAGGCGCTCGCCGAGACGACCGAGTTTGATCTCGATCAACTCGCGCAGCACCGGGCCGCCCACCGGGTAGTACGGCACCACTTTCATCCGCGCCAGCAGCGCCGGTTTGAAGTGTTTGCTCAGCACCGGGCGAATGGTCTCTTCGAGCAACTCGGCGGTCGGGCGGGCGCCGTTTTCGCAGAGGTCGCTGATCTTGTCGCTACCGAGGTTCGAGGTCATCAGGATCAAGGTGTTGCGGAAATCGATTTCGCGACCTTCGCCGTCGTTGGCCACGCCCTTGTCGAAGATTTGATAGAACAGGTTGAGTACGTCCGGATCGGCCTTCTCGACTTCATCGAGCAGCACCACCGAGTACGGCTTCTGGCGCACCGCTTCGGTGAGCATGCCGCCCTCGCCGTAACCGACGTAGCCCGGTGGCGCACCGATCAGACGCGATACGGTGTGCTTCTCCTGGAATTCGGACATGTTGATGGTGGTGATGAAGCGGTCACCGCCGTACAGCAGGTCAGCCAGGGCCAGCGCGGTTTCGGTCTTGCCGACGCCGCTCGGGCCGACCAGCAGGAACACGCCGACCGGCGCATCCGGTTTGTTCAGGCCGGCGGCAGTGGCGCGCATCGAGCGATCCAGCGCGTGCACGGCTTGCTCCTGACCGCGGATGCGCGTGCGCAGGTCGGTGGCGAAACTCGCGACTTTGGCGTTGTGTTCGCGGGCCAGTTGCGCCAGCGGCACTCCGGTCCAGGCGCTGATCACTTCGGCCACCAGACGCGGGCAGACTTCGAAGCTGACCAGACGCTCTTTGACCTGCGCAGCGGTCAGCGCGCTGTGGGTCTGGTGCAGTTCGGCTTCCAGCGCTTCGACGCTCTGGCCTTCCTCGACCTCGGCGGCGATGGTTTCGATCACCGTGCCTTCGGCGTCTTCTTCAACGCTGACGGTCGGCTCGACAGCGGCAGCTTCGCGGGCCTTGGCCAGTTGCTGACGCAGTTCCAGCAGGCGCTCGGCCAGTTGTTTCTGCTCGGTCCACAGGGTTTCCAGCGCGACCATTTCGCTTTCGGCTTCGTCGAGCCGCGCTTCAAGCGCATCCAATGCTTCGTGGTCGATCAGCAGACCGGCCTCGGCATCGCGACGCAGGGCCTGACGCTGACGGCCACCTTCGGCCAGTTCGCCACGCAGGCGTTCGAGGCTTTCCGGGGCGGCGGCGAGGCTGATGCGCACCCGGGCGCACGCAGTGTCGAGGACGTCGACGGCTTTGTCCGGCAGTTGGCGACCGGCCAGATAGCGCGCCGACAATTCCGCCGCCGAGACCACCGCGTCATCCCGCAGGTAGATGCCGTGGCTCTTCTCGTAGACCTGCGCCAGCCCACGGAGGATGGTCACCGCTTCGCTGACAGTCGGCTCATGCAACTGCACCGGTTGGAAACGCCGGGCCAGCGCCGGGTCCTTCTCGAAGTATTTCTTGTACTCGGCCCAGGTGGTGGCGGCGATGGTGCGCAGTTCGCCACGGGCCAGTGCCGGCTTCAGCAGGTTGGCCGCGTCGGAACCACCGGCATTGCCACCAGCGCCGATCAGGGTGTGGGCTTCGTCGATGAACAGGATGATCGGTTTCGGCGAGGCTTTGACTTCGTCGATCACGCCTTTGAGGCGACGCTCGAACTCACCTTTGACGCTGGCGCCAGCCTGCAGCAGGCCCATGTCCAGCGACAGCAGCTCGACGCCCTTGAGCACCTGCGGCACTTCACCGGCAGCGATGCGCGAGGCCAGGCCTTCGACGATGGCGGTTTTACCGACACCGGCCTCACCGACCACGATCGGGTTGTTCTTGCGGCGACGGGCGAGGATGTCGACCATCTGGCGGATCGCGCCATCGCGGCACAGCACCGGGTCGAGTTTGCCGTCACGCGCCTGCTGGGTCAGGTTGTGAGTGAAGCGCTGCAGCAGCGATTCGCCTTGAGCGGCCGGCTTGCCGTTAGCGGCCGGTTGCTCCTGTTGCGACAGGGCAAATTCTTTCAGGCGATCGATGTTCAATTTGGCGAGCAGCGGCTGGTAACGGCTGCCGGCATAGCGCATCGGGTTGCGCAGCAGCGCAAGGATCAGCGCGGCATCTTCGACCTGGGTCTGGCCCAGTTCGAGGTTGGCCACCAGCAGTGCGTCTTGCAGCCATTGCACCAGTTCCGGGGCGAACACCGGGTTGCGCGAGGCGCTGTGTTCAACGCGAGATTGCAGTGCGGCGCTCAGTTCACCGGCATCGACGTCGGCATCCTGCAACGCACGCGAGAGCAAGCCGTTCGGGCGCTCCAGCAGGCCCAGCAGCAAGTCTTCGACGAGGATCTTGCTGCCACCACGGGCCACACAACGTTCGGCCGAACGCTCCAGATCGCGACGGGTTTCGGCGTCCAGCGCCTGGATGAGTTGTTGCAGGTCTACGTTGATCATGGCTCACGTCCTTAATGAATTTTGCTGCCGAGGGTGACCACGCCGTCTGCTTTTTCGCAGCCCAGCCAACTGGTCCACCCCAGGCGACAGTCGTTCTTCTCACCAATGCGCAGTTCGCGGATTTCTTCCGGGCGCAGCACCAGGCGAATGTCGTAATCGAGCGGGTCACGCAGGGTGAACCGCACCAGCGCGCACAGCGGCTGGTAACCGAAACCGATCGGCAGGAATTCGTGGAATCGCTCCCAGTCGAGTTCGGTGATGTGAATGCGGAATTTGCCGCTGCGGTCGCGCACCTGCTCGCCCAGCACCAGGTCTTCACCAAGCAGGCTGTTGGCGCGACCGAGGCGGTTGCGCTGCTCCTCGAGGATCTCCACGCGGCGCTCGATGCACTGCTCGATGACCAGGTCTTCGTGCTTGAAGTAATAACGCAGCACGGCTTCGATCAGCGCCGCCGAGTGCGCGCGCAAGCTGAGCAAACCGAGATACGGCAGCAGGCGCTTCCAGTTCAGTTCCTTGGCCTTGCGGATCTCGTCGCCACCCAGACCGATCAGCGCGAACAGCTGCGACGAAAACGGGTCGATCGCGCCGCTCTGGAAGCTGGCGCGATAGCGGTACTTGCGCCAGATCGGCAGCATCAGCCGTTGCAGGCGATGGTGGAACAGGTCGAGGAAATTGCGCGTCGGGTTGCCGTCCTCGCTGTCGCCCAGCGCTTGTTCGCCATAGAACGCCGGCAGCGGCGAACCCGAGCCGACCAGCCCGATCAGGTTGAAACGCATGCGCGCGCGCATCTGCCCGTGCTCTTCGAAAAACTCCACGCGATCGACGTCGCTGCGCGGAAAGCCCAGGCTCGGGTTCGCCTGGAACTCCACCTGATCGTACAGATCGTCTTCGCTCAGGTACGGGTGCGCCTCGCGCAGCCGGTCGATCACCAGCAGCACGGCCTGAAACAGCGAGTACTCGCGTATTACCTTGGTCAGCCCGCTTAAAGCAGGGGCTGCAGGCCCATACGTGGTGTCCATTGGTACACCTCTCCCTGTGTGCTTTTTACCCGCAGCTCGTGGTACGAATTGAGACTGGCGTAAAGCGCGAAAAACTCGTTAAGAACCGAGGCGAAAACGAACAGGTCGCCTTCGCCGATATACCCTTCCGGGTCGATGGTCAGTTCGGTGCGCAGACCACGTACCGGCAAGCCACGGTGCAGCCGGTCGACGTGGTGGTGCTTGATGTGCTTGAGGCCGCCGAGCAGGCGTTTGCTGACCTTCTCCGCGTGCTGGTCGTAGTAGCGCGGCAGGTCGTAGGTTTCGAGAATCACCTTCAACGCGTTGACGTCGGCCAGCGACAGATAGTTGAGCGACATGTTGCTGATCAGCTTCCACAGGAAGTCACGGTTCAGCGGCGGCGCAAAGCTCGACGTGGCCGGGGTGATGTTGCGGAAACTGAGGAACTCCGGGGTCTCTTCACAGGCCATGCAGATGTCGCCGAGCTTGAGCTTGCGCGGCAGGTTCTGGTTGGTGCAGATCAGCTCGATCGACAGGGTTTCGTGGGCTTCGGTGTGACGGATGCCGAAGCTCAGGTAGGTGTCGAGGCCGTCATGCAGCAACGACGAACGCTGGCGGATGCTGTAATGCGGACGGCTGTTGGGCACGTCGAAACTCGGGTCATGCTCGAAGGATTCGAACGGCACGTACTCCTGATAACCGAGGCCGCCGGGCTTCCAGCCGGTGACGGTTTCCACCGAGAACACGCCGCAGTTTTCCAGATCGTATTCCGCCGGCAGCAGCAGGTATTCATCCTGTTTGCCATCGAGGCGGATCGGCAGCGCGTCATGCGCGAACAGGTTGGCAATCGGCGTGCAGAACAGCTTCACGTTATCCAGGGTCGGACGCATGCGCATGATCCCGCTCTTGCGGATATCGAAACGCAACTCCAGGCCGCGCATCTGCTTGAGGGTGTCTTCCGGCAGCGCCTTGAGGATGTCCAGACCGTTGACGTCGACGAACAGGAACTTGTCCTGGAAGGCGAAGTATTCCTGCAGGTAGCGATAGCCACGGAAGGTGTTCAGCGGATATGGGATCAACGCTTCTTCTTCGGCAAAGCCCACCGGCTTGACCCGGTCACCGGGAATCTTGAACGCCATCGGCTTGCCCGCCACGCCATCGATTGGCTTGCCGGCGCCGTCGAGCGGGATCAGCTCGATGCCTTCGAGGTTGCGCAGCAGGCTCAGGTAGAGCATCTGGCTGATGTAGCGCTCGCCGGCAAAATGCAGGCGCAGTTTGCTCAGTTCCAGCTCACCGAGGTGGCCGTCGGCGCTCATTTCCAGACGCAGACTGAGCAGCGAACCGTCGCCCTTCACCGAGTAGTTCAGCGCGGCCAGATCCAGCGGCAAGACTTCGGTCGGGTAGCAGGTGCGGAAGCGGCAACGCACGTCTTCGATCGGTTTGCTTTCAATCGGCGTATCGCGCTCGACCACCAGCGCCGGCCCGGAACGCTTCAGCGGATCAAACTGCAGAATGCTGAACGCCGGCAGCGGACGCATGTAGTTCGGCCACAGCAGTTGCATCAGCGAATGGCTGAGCTCGGGCAGCTCGTCATCGAGCTTCTGCCGCAGCCGCCCGGTGAGGAACGCAAAACCTTCCAGCAACCGCTCCACATCCGGATCCCGCCCAGCCTGGCCCAGAAACGGCGCCAACGCCGGACTACGCTCGGCGAAACGGCGACCCAGCTGGCGCAGTGCGGTGAGTTCGCTTTGGTAGTAGTGGTTAAAGGACACGGGTTACCTGCCTGGTAGTGGAACTCATGGAATAACTGTCCTGCGGAGTACGCTCGATGTCCGACCTGGTCATTGGATTGCACCTGCAGGCTGACTTGGCTGAATGCGACCTGCGATGTTTCGCAAAGCCCAACGCAACTCGATGACTTGAGTGGTGAGGATCGCCAGCAACGTGACGCAGCCTTGAGCTACGCCGTAAAACAGGGCTCTTAACGGGTTGTCGGGTAGCATCCAGAGCAGGATGAAGCCCACCATCAGAAAAAGGATGGCCAGCTTGGCGACCAGACCTGGAATTAGCGCAACGATCAGGTTGACGCCCAGAAAAATGTAAAACAGTGCGTAACTCGCAATGCCGATGGCGACACCATGGGAGGTAAATCCGCCGTTAAAAAGCCTGTAAGCATGCACAACCGCGTCATTCAAAAATGCATAAGCCACGCATCCGAGGGCGTGGATTAATAGGCATAGGGCGAGACGAACGTAGCTACTCATGTAAGCCTCAAATTCCCATACCACGAACCAAAGCCATGGATAGCAACAATGGCTACCAGAACCGAAAACGTCATCACACGGTGCAGGCGCGAATTCCGAGCAGCGGGAAAAATTGCTGCCGCGAGTAAAAAAAAGCTCAACAGGGCCAGCCAGCCGAACAGGTCGCTGTCGGCAACAAAGGCGAGGTAGCCTTGAATTTCACCTGCTTCAGATATTTTCATCAGCTTCCAACGTATACCCAAGAATGCCTTTTAATATTTGCTCATAGCTATTTCGCTTTAGCTTTTTCAGAACTTAGGACTTTGCGTTGCTGAAGATAAATAACACCTTCTCCTGAAAAGGCAATTACACTGTTAGATGTGAGTGGCTCGCTATTCTCGTCTCCAAACTTGAGCCATCCTTCATCCCACAACTCACCACTTTCATGCCTGACTTGAACGAAATAATATGGAGGTTCTGACTTAGTCACTTCAATGTATTGACCTCCATCAGCACCACCTCTCCAATGAGCATTTGGATATTCGCTGAGTACATGCGGCTTATCTTCTGAAAAATCCATAAAAAACATTACCCCGAATGCTATCAACAGAGACAGTGCACCAACGGTCATCAGAAAACGCTTCAACCAGATCAATCTTTTATCTCCAACGTATCGCTGCTGAATGTGTAATCCAGATCTGGCTTTGTTTCTTGGAAATCCTCCATATAATCTTTTGGTATCACTGCAAAATAGGATCTTTTAGGCGCACCGAGATCCAGACTATCAACTAAATCAGCCACAAACGTCATACAGTTGTGGCTTCTTATGCTGTACGGTTCTCTATTCATGTTGTCATTGTCTTTTTCTTTATTTTTAAGCCATGCTTCGGCCTGAGAAAAAGCGGCCCCCCTGAGTACAACCCCAGACACATTGCTCGACTGACCATAAGCTGAAGACATACTTCTCAACGTTTTTTTGAGTGATGACTCAGTAATCGCTCCGCCTTTGATCGTCACATTAGGAACAGGGCGTAACCTCACAATTCCCGGTGGACCTGCTCCTTCATAACGCCCGTACTCTCCGTACTTCGTCAGCCCCGTTTTACCGTTGACAATTAGTACACCTGCGTGGCCTAAGTCAGAGAACTTATGACTAATACCCAAAGCCTCCACATGAATTTTGTAGTCCGGAAACACAACAGGAATCACAAAATCATGATCACTTACCAAGTAAATTTGTACTGGGGTCTTATCCTTAGCAGGAGTGGTCGCTACAGTTGCGAGTTTTACGGCTTGAGGCATTTCACTCTCCCCTAACCAACCAATTTGGTATAGCCGAAATTTGTATATTTTGGACTTGAGCTTTTGAGCCCAGCGACTTGGATAGTCCGGTCTCGTCTGTTACGCCTCGAATTTCCGAACCATCCTCAAGCGTAGCGGTGTATGCAATATTTTTAAGTGGGGCTCCCGATACTGGGTCCATTAACTGAACACGTACATCAAAGCCAAATATATTCAACGGAATTGGTGGCACAAACGGCGCCGGCGAGTGCGAATTACCGATAATCACCGTCCCGGAACCTGCCGTGACCTTGTTGCCGTGAGCACCAACCGAACCTACGGTCGCAGCGGGTTTGCCATTGATCAAAACCGTGGTCGCCAGATCGCCAACCAACGCACCACCACACGCCGAGGCATCGCCTTGGCGGGCGGCCGCGAGGCCGTCGAAGAACACGTCGCCGGAACCGGCGGCGATCGGGTTGGTACCGTGGCCAGGAAGTGGGCAAGCGGTGGGGTCGGATACGCGTGCTGCGGGTTTGCCAGACATCGGGGATCTCCTTAGGTGACCTTCACTTGGCCGCTGCCATCCAGGCGCGCGGAAAAACTGACCTGACGCTTGAAACCCTCGACTTCCAGCAGGCCTTCGATGCTGAAGGCCAGACGTAGCTGGTCGTGATCACGCGGCAGGGAAATGACACGCACGTTGCTCAGGCGCGGCTCGTAGGCTTCGATGAAGTTTTCGATGGCCAGACGGGCCTGACTCAGGGAGTCGTGCAGGCTCAGACGCATGTCATTGAGATCGGGCAACCCGTAGTCGGCCAGCGTTTGCACGCTGCCGGCCCGGGTGCTGAGCATTTTGGCCAGATGGGCAGCCACTGACGCCATGGCACAAGCCTCGAGGCTGTTGCCCTTGCGTAGTTGCGCGTCGCCGTTGAGGCGCTCGAACAGGCTGCCGTATCCGTCCATGAGTCGCTCTTACTCTTTGTCCAGCTTGCCAACCAGCGACAGGGTGAAATCGGCACCCATGTACTTGAAGTGCGGACGCACGTTCAAGCTGACGCGGTACCAGCCCGGCTCGCCTTCAACGTCGCTGACGATCACTTGCGCAGCGCGCAGAGGACGACGGCCACGCACTTCGGCGCTCGGGTTTTCCTGGTCGGCGACGTACTGGCGGATCCACTTGTTCAGTTCCAGCTCGAGGTCGGTACGCTCTTTCCACGAACCGAGTTGCTCGCGCTGCAGCACTTTCAAGTAGTGAGCCAGGCGGTTGACGATCATCATGTACGGCAGTTGGGTGCCGAGCTTGTAGTTCAGCTCTGCCGCCTTGCCTTCTGCGCTGATGCCGAAGAACTTCGGCTTCTGCACCGAGCTGGCGGAGAAGAACGCCGCGTTGTCGGAGCCTTTGCGCATGGTCAGGGAGATGAAGCCTTCCTCGGCCAGTTCGTATTCACGACGGTCGGAGACCAGAACCTCGGTAGGGATCTTGGTTTCGATTTCGCCCATGCTTTCGAAGTGGTGCAACGGCAGATCTTCAACCGCGCCACCGCTCTGCGGGCCGATGATGTTCGGGCACCAGCGGAATTTGGCGAAGCTGTCGGTCAGCTTGGTGCCGAACGCGAACGCGGTGTTGCCCCACAGGTAGTGCTCGTGGCTGTTGGCAACGGTTTCCTTGTACACGAACGATTTCACCGGGTTTTCTTCCGGATCGTACGGGTTACGCAGCAGGAAACGCGGCACGGTCAGGCCGACGTAGCGGGAGTCTTCCGAAGTACGGAAGCTCTGCCATTTGGCGAATTGCGGGCCTTCGAAGTGGTCTTTCAGATCCTTCAGATCCGGCAGGCCGGTGAAGCTTTCCAGACCGAAGAATTTCGGGCCGGCCGCGGCGATGAACGGCGCGTGGGACATGCAGGAAACGCTGGCCACGTACTGCATCAGTTTCACGTCCGGCGAGCTTGGGGACATGAAGTAGTTGGCGATGATCGCGCCCACCGGCTGACCACCGAACTGGCCGTATTCAGCGGTGTAGATGTGCTTGTACAGGCCCGACTGCATGACTTCCGGCGAGTCTTCGAAATCGTCCAGCAGGTCTTCTTTGGAGACGTTGAGGATTTCGATCTTGATGTTTTCGCGGAAGTTGGTGCGGTCGACCAGCAACTGCAGGCCACGCCACGACGATTCCAGAGCCTGGAAGTCCGGATGGTGCAGGATCTCGTCCATCTGACGGCTGAGCTTGGCATCGATCTCGGCGATCATGCGGTCAACCATGGCCTTCTTGACCGGCTCACCGTTGTTCTGCGGCTTGAGCAGTTCTTCGATGAACGCCGACACGCCACGCTTGGCGATGTCGTAGGCTTCGTCGTCCGGAGTCAGACGGGTTTCGGCGATGATGCTGTCGAGAATGCTGTACTCGCCGCTTTCGGCGCTCTTCTCTTGTGCTGCGCTAGTGCTCATTGTGTTGGCTTCCTTGGCTGGAGTCTCAGGCGTCCGGGGCTGCGGCGTTCAGGCCCAGCTCACCGAGTACGCGACCGCGGGATTCGTCGTCGGCGAGCACGCCTTCGATCGCTTTACGGAACGCAGGTGCGTTACCCAGCGGGCCTTTGAGGGCCACCAGCGCATCGCGCAGTTCCATCAGTTTTTTCAGCTCAGGCACTTGCTCGACCAGGCTGGCCGGGTTGAAGTCCTTCATCGAATTGACGCGCAATTGCACAGCCAGCTCGTCGGCCTCGCCATCTTCCTGCAGACGGTTCGGCACGCTCAGCGTCAGACCCAGCTCTTGCTTGGCCAACACTTCGTCGAAGGTCATCTTGTCGATGCTGATCGGCTTGCGATCTTCGATTTTGCGATCGTCCTTGCGGTGGGTGTAGTCACCGATTGCCAGCAGCTTCAGCGGCAGTTCAATCTCTTCCTGAGCACCGCCGGTGGCGGGTTTGAAGGTGACGTTGATGCGTTCCTTGGGGGCTACCGAGCCTTCTTTGGCCATGGCTTTTCTCCTTGCGGTTGTGGCCCTGGGGCCTATTCGAGTACCACTTCGAGGTCGAGGTGGCACAGCCTGCGATAAATCTCTTCCTTGCGTTCACGCACTGCATGGTTCTGCGGCAACAACTCGCAGCAACTGTGCAGCAGGTGCAGCACTTCCAATGCAAGATCGGGCTCCCAGGCGTGCAGGCCTGAGTCCTGTAATGTCTGATCGAGGGTTTCGAGCTGGTTCTTGGCCAGTTCGTACTTCTTGGCCATGAAGCACAGCCGGGCAAGGGCGAACTGCCAGAAGAACCGCTCGCGTCCACCGTGAGCCGATTGCAGCCCTTGCTTGAGCGTCTGCACGGCAGGCTTCAGGCCTTCCTTGCGCAGCATCGGCAGCACGTCCTGAAGGGCCTTTTCCCAGGCGGGCTGGGTTTCGACGTCGTCGGTTTCGACCTTGCGCGGCGCACTGGCGCTCTGCAGGTGCGGCATGACATTGCCGGCGATCCACGCCCGGGTGGACGGATCGGCAAACGGCGCGCCGTCATGGAAACGACATTCGATGATGCCGGGCAGGCGTTGAACCAAAAGCGCGAAGTGGATTTCCACTTCGCGCATTGCCATCTCGGCGTTGAGGTTCTGGAGACATTCCCAGACCATCCTCTGGCCATCGAACCAGAACGGCGCCTTCGCCAGGCTCGCCTCCAGTTCCACCAGCAGGTCGGCGTATTTGCCCTGATCGAAGCGATCCTGATACTGCTTGAGTTTGTCCACCGGCAGGCCGCGTAGCACGGTGATCTGCTCGGCGTTGCGTTCGGGCACCGCGTCGATCGGCAGCCAGAGCAAAGTGCGGTTCAGGCGCAGGGCGCGCAAGTCGGTGGCCTTCTGCTTGAGCCACCAGGCACACAACGGACGCGCGCTTTCCTGCTGCGCGCGCAAAGCCTTGTAGGCGTCTTTTTCGTTGTCGATCGGTGCGCCGGGGGTCAGCAACTGGCTCGCGGCCTGCTTGACCTGCGCCACCGCTGCGCCCACCACACCGGGGGCCGGCTGATTGTCGGCGGCACGCTGGATCATGGTTTTCAGGCGACGCGAGAGCGGCAGCAACAGCGGTGCATCATCGCCCAGGTGCTCGGTGCATGCGGCATCGAGGCCGGCCAGATGCTCGGACAGTTGCCGGAACATTGGCAGCTGTTCCTTGATCGCAATGTTTTCGGTGAGCACCTGCTCCAGACGCGGCACCAGCCAGCCGATGGCGGCCGCACGGGTGCGCGGTTTGAGCGGGTGAACGTCGGCCCAGTGGTTTTCCGACAGATGGTGCAGCAGACCGAGGCCGGCCAGCAGCCCGGGGAAGGATTCACGCTGGTACAACGACCAGGTCAGCCAGGCGCCGACACGCAAATCCTTGGATTGGGTACGCAGCAGATTTTCGCTGTTTTCACGGATTTTCAGCCAGTCGATCTGCCCGCTTTCGTGCATCGAAGAGGCTTTGGCCAGCTCGCTTTCCAGCGCCTCGAATTCGCTCGAAAAACGAACGTCTTCGCCCGCGAAATTCTCTTTGGAAACAGAGACTTTTGCGAGTTCGAGGTAATGGGCGGAAAGTTTGCTTGAGTAGGACATCCATGGCCTTTAATTAGGATTACAGTCATGCGCCTATTGGAGTTGCTGCGGCGCGGGACAGTATCGAAGAGCAGTGAAGCGACTCATCCAATTGAGATGTGCTCTTTCAAGTGGGCGCATCGTAATCACTATGATGGCCACTAGCAAGCATCTGGTTAAACAACAAGACGAAGTGTTCATTGGACCGTGTAGGAGATCGCCCTATATGTGGCAGGGGAATCCCTGATGGCGATTTATATTGTGAACATTTGCCCTGCGCCCTCAGAACCCTTGATCCAGAGCGGCCCGATCCCGCCTGCGCGAATCGCGTCGAACATCCGTCCTATTACACGGGGGCCAGCATGACAACTCTCGAAAAAAATAGAAGTAGGATTTTTCCGAGAACCCGCTGGAATTACAAACAATTCAGCGGCGACAACGCTCAACAAAAAAAGTGCCATCAATTTGATGGCAATTCATTTTTCTGAAACTTTATTCATCTCGTGAATGCTGTACTTCAGTGCCAACTCAATAATTATCGAAGTGCGATCCAACAGACATTTCCACCACTTACGCAACACTTCCACGCCGAAAATACTCTGACAAATGTCAGGGATAATTCTTACATCGTTTTATTTCCCACGCTGCCAGCTTGCCTTGGTAAATTCTTTTCGCCCGGCAATGTCAACCAGACCGGCTGACTGTTGAGCCACGATCCGAAGCCTGCATCTAATTCGGCTCCTGAACCCGGAGCCGCCAAGGAGCTTTACCTCATGGAATTGAAACCCCTGTTGTTCGCAGCACTGATGTGGCTTCCCGTCACTCACGCCTCTGCAGATACCCCGCCACTGGACGGTCATTACTATCTGACCGGCGCAATGGAAATGGGCGCCGAATTGCTGCTGCGCAAGGACGGCACGTTTGACGCGGGCGTGGCGTATGGCAGCGCAGATGGCTTTGCCAAGGGCACCTGGCAGGTGCAGAACAACACCGTAACGCTGAAGAGCGAAACCAAACCGGCGTCGAACAGCGATTTGTCCGGCCTGTTCCAGGATCTGCAACTGGCGATCGAACCGAATTGCCTGGCCGTGGATTTCGGCAACGGCAAGGCCTGCTTCCGGCGTCAATAAGCCATTTGCAGCCACAAAAAATGGGCACCCGACCGCAATCGGTGTGCCCATTTTTTATTGCAGTTCTCCCCGCTACTCAGGGAGTTCGCCACAATTTAAGGATTGACGCTGTCTTTCAACGACTTGCCTGGCTTGAATGCCACGGTGTTGCTGGCCTTGATCTTCACCGGCTCACCGGTTTGCGGGTTCTTGCCGGTGCGGGCGCCGCGGTGACGTTGCAGGAAGGTGCCGAAGCCCACCAGCGTGACGCTGTCCTTGCGGTGCAGAGCGCCGGTGATTTCTTCGAGGACGGCGTTGAGAACGCGGTTGGCCTGTTCTTTGGTCAGATCCGCTTTTTCAGCGATTGCAGCGGCGAGTTCTGGTTTACGCATTAGTGAAGCCCCTTTGACGGTTTTTTGTTGTTATGTCCGTGCTGTTCTCGTTGGAACAGCGCCCAAGGCGCCGCAGGCTCTACTCTGCGGCAGACGGGAGTGAGAATGGCACGCGGATACCGGCGGCGCCAGTCTCCCCGCGACCTTTGTGGGGGCAAAAGCGGGGTGATTCCGACAGAACGACCGGTATTTACGCCAGCAGGGGCGGAAGCTGTTTGTTCAGAGCAAGTTTTTCCATCACCGCCGCACCGGTCAGTGCATAGCCGAGCAACTGACCATCGGCACTGTGGCACAGGGCCTTGATGTCGGCGCCCTGCCCTTCGACGGTCCAGACGCCTTCGCTGCCCCGTGGCGGTGGCGAAACGACCAACGGGCACACCGGAGTTTTCACCGTGATCGGCATCGGGCCGTAACTCACGGCCGTCGGATTGCCCGCCAGGGTTTGTGCCAGCGCACGCGCACAGCTCATGAGGGGCATCACGTACAACAAATTCAGCCCATCGACCTCGGCACAGTCGCCCAGGGCGTAAATATTGGCGTGGGACGTCTTCAGATACCGGTCGACTACGACACCGCGATTGACCTGCACCCCGGCCGCCGCGGCCAGATCGATGCGCGGGCGCAGGCCGATGGCCGATACCACCACATCGCAGGCAATCACCTGCCCGTCGGACAGATGCGCTTCCAGCCCGTCCGCGACTTTTTGCAGGCGAGTCAGCACCGGGCCGAGGTGGAAACGCGCGCCGAGGCTTTCCAGCCCGGCCTGCACGGCTGCTGCAGCGGCCGGGTGCAGCAGCATCGGCATCACTTGCTCGCACGGCGCCACCAGTTGCACCTCGTAGCCGCCGAGGATCAGGTCGTTGGCGAATTCACAGCCGATCAGCCCGGCGCCTAGCAGCAATACGCGGCGCTTGCCCGCAGCGGCTGCACGAAAGCGCGCGTAATCTTCGAGATCGTTGATCGGGAACACCAGATCAGCACCGTCACCTTCGATCGGCACTCGCACGGTTTCCGCACCCCAGGCGAGGATCAGGTCGCGGTAGTACACCGCTTCCTCGCCGATCCACAGGCGCTTGTGGCCGGCGTCGATGCCGCTGATGCGCGTGTGGGTGCGCACTTCGGCCTTCAACTGCTCGGCCATGGCGCCGGGTTCGGCCATGCTCAGGCCATCGGCGTCCTTGTTCTTGCCGAAACCGGTGGAGAGCATCGGCTTGGAGTAAGAGCGCCCGTCATCGGCGGTAATCAGCAGCAGCGGGGTTTCGCCATCGAGTTTGCGAAACTCCCGGGCCAGGTTGTAACCCGCAAGCCCGGTGCCGACGATTACGACAGGTGCGTTCATGCCTTACTCCTTGGTTTTTCTCAGTTGATTTCGATCATTTCGAAGTCCGACTTGCCCACGCCGCAGTCCGGGCACAGCCAGTCTTCCGGCACGTCCTGCCACAGGGTGCCCGGCGCGATGCCGTCATCCGGCCAACCGTCAGCTTCGTTGTAGATCAGGCCGCAGACGATGCATTGCCACTTTTTCATTCAGGTACTTCCTCAGGATTCAGGCTTTTGTCGGCGCGGATGGTCGATGGTGGTTGCGCTGCCATCCGGCTCAGGGCGTTTTGTACTGAGGGTGCCGGGCAGATGCAAGCCTGTTCGGCGCAACGGCGCCCCGGATCCATCAAATTCGCAGCACGCCATGTTAAGCTCGCCGCCTCATTTGCGGCCAATAATGACTCATTGTGCAACATTCAAACGCCTGCCCGGCCCCGCTCTGGCTGACTCAAAGCCGACTGACGCCCCTTCCCGATTCGTTGACCCTGAACTGGTTGTTCGACGAAGGCTCGCTGACCCGCCGCCTGACGCGGCTGTCGAATGACGGCTTCAGCGTCACACCGTTGTTCGAAGGCTGGGACACTTTGCGCAGCGACGAATGCGCGGCGCTGGATTTGGCCGAAAGCAGCGAAGGCTGGGTGCGCGAGGTGTATCTGCGCGGTCACGGCGAGGCCTGGGTGTTCGCCCGTAGCGTGGCGTCACGCGCCGCCCTGCAAGGCGACGGCCTGCACATGGACGAACTGGGCAGCCGCTCGCTGGGCGAACTGCTGTTTTGCGACCACGCCTTCCAGCGCCGCGCCATCGAGGTCTGTCACTACCCGCAAGACTGGCTGCCGCCAGCCTGCCGCGCCCCGGAGCTGTGGGGCCGGCGCTCGCGCTTTGACCGTGGCGCCTTGAGCGTACTGGTGGCGGAGATTTTCCTGCCGCCCCTGTGGAGCGCCACCCGCGCCCATCCGGAGAACTGCTGATGTACCAGAGCCTGCTCAAGTCCCTGAACCGCTTGAACCCGCGCGCCTGGGATTTCATTCAGCTGACGCGCATGGACAAGCCGATCGGCATCTACCTGCTGCTGTGGCCGACCCTGTGGGCGCTATGGATTGCCGGTAAGGGCTCGCCGTCGCTGGCCAACATGGTGATTTTCGTCCTCGGCGTGGTGCTGACCCGTGCCGGTGGCTGTGTGATCAACGACTGGGCCGATCGCAAGGTCGACGGCCACGTTAAACGCACCGCGCAACGACCGCTGGCCAGCGGCAAGATCAGTTCGAAAGAGGCGCTGGTGTTCTTCGCGCTGCTGATGGGCGTGAGTTTCCTGCTGGTGCTGTGCACCAATGCGCCGACCATCTGGCTGTCGCTGGGCGGTCTGGCGCTGGCGTTCACCTACCCGTTCATGAAGCGCTACACCTATTACCCGCAAGTGGTGCTCGGCGCGGCGTTCTCGTGGGGCATGCCGATGGCGTTCACCGCTGAAACCGGTGAACTGCCCGCCGCCGCGTGGCTGCTGTGGATTGCCAACCTGCTGTGGACGGTGGGTTACGACACCTATTACGCGATGACTGATCGTGACGACGACCTGAAGATCGGCGTGAAATCCACGGCGATTCTGTTCGGCGAGGCGGATCGGGTGATCATCCTGACGTTACAGGCGCTGTCGCTGGGCTGCCTGTTGCTGGCCGGGTCGAAGTTCGAGCTGGGCATCGGGTTCCATCTCGGCCTGTTGGTGGCCGCTGGATGCTATGCGTGGGAATTCTGGTACACCCGTGATCGCGACCGCATGCGTTGCTTCAAGGCGTTTTTGCACAACCACTGGGCCGGGTTGGCGATTTTTGTCGGGATCGTGCTGGATTACGCACTGCGTTGATCCACAAAACCTGTGGGAGCGGGCTTGCTCGCGAAGGCGTCGTGTCAGTTGGCCTCTTCGTCAACTGACACACCGCTTTCGCGAGCAAGCCCGCTCCCACAGGGGATTTGCGTTTACTTGGCCTTGGCGACGTGCCAGGCGCCGTCCATCTTGCCTTCACCGGTCATGTCACCAGCCTTCTTGTCCATGACGAAGGTGTACAGCGGTTTGCCCTCGTAGGCCCATTGCATCTTGCCATCGTCACGCTTGATCACGGTCCAGTCGCCCATGGACTTGTCGCCGGCCGTAGCCATTAGTGGTGGCCAGTTCGCCGCGCATTTGTCGTTGCACATGGACTTGCCCGCAGAGTCTTTGGCAAAGGTATACAGGGTCATGCCCTTGTGATCGGTAAACATGCCGTCCTTCTCCATCGCTGGCTCAGCAGCAAACGCCATGGTCGGTAAAGCAACGGCAGCAGCCATCAGCAGAGCTTTGAAAGAAGCAGTCATTTGAGTCATGGAAACCTTCTTTTGTGGTTGTCAGGATTCGGACTTAGAGCTTAGTCCAGGATCACGCCAACCGCCGGGCGACTAAAATACTGTCACACGACTGCAATAATTCCGTTATCTAATGCGGCGCAAGACAGTTAAATGACAAGAGGATTAAGGCATGGTTGGCAGGAGCATTCTGATCGTCGACGACGAAGCGCCCATTCGCGAAATGATCGCCGTTGCGTTGGAAATGGCCGGCTATGACTGCCTCGAGGCGGAAAACTCGCAGCAGGCACACGCCATCATCGTTGACCGCAAACCGGACCTGATCCTGCTCGACTGGATGCTGCCCGGCACCTCCGGCATCGAACTGGCCCGCCGCCTCAAGCGTGACGAGCTGACCGGGGACATCCCGATCATCATGCTCACCGCCAAGGGCGAAGAAGACAACAAGATCCAGGGTCTTGAAGTCGGCGCCGACGACTACATCACCAAACCGTTTTCCCCACGCGAACTGGTCGCCCGCCTCAAGGCTGTGCTGCGCCGCGCCGGCCCGACTGATGGCGAAGCGCCAATCGAAGTCGGCGGCCTGCTGCTCGACCCGATCAGCCACCGCGTGACCATCGACGGCCGTCCGGCCGAGATGGGCCCGACCGAATACCGTCTGCTGCAATTTTTCATGACCCACCAGGAACGCGCCTACACGCGCGGGCAGTTGCTGGATCAGGTCTGGGGCGGCAACGTCTATGTTGAAGAGCGCACCGTCGACGTGCACATCCGCCGCCTGCGCAAGGCCCTCGGCGACGCCTACGAAAATCTGGTACAAACCGTGCGCGGCACCGGCTACCGGTTTTCCACCAAGGCCTGATCCGACCGCCAGACTCGCTGACAAGGACCGTATTTTCCGTGAATCAAAACTGGCATGGCACCCTGATTCGCCACATGCTGTTGCTGGTCACAGCGTGTCTGGTGATCGGCCTGATCACCGGCTATTACGGCTGGAGCCTCGCTGCCGGCCTGGGCATTTACTTGGCCTGGACGCTCAAGCAACTGTTGCGTCTGCACGAATGGCTGCGCCTGCACCAACCCGATGAAGCACCGCCCGACGGCTATGGCCTGTGGGGCGAGGTGTTCGACAGCATCTACCACCTGCAACGCCGCGACCAACGGGTGCGCGGGCGCCTGCAAGCGGTGATCGACCGGGTGCAGGAGTCCACCGCCGCGCTCAAAGACGCGGTGATCATGCTCGACAGCGACGGCAACCTGGAATGGTGGAACCGCGCTGCCGAAACCCTGCTCGGCCTCAAGACCCCGCAGGACAGCGGCCAACCGGTGACCAACCTGGTACGGCATCCGCGCTTCAAGGAATACTTCGAGCAGGACAGCTATGCCGAACCGCTGGAAATCCCCTCGCCGACCAATGATCGGGTGCGCATTCAGCTGTACCTGACGCGCTACGGCAACAACGAACACCTGATGCTGGTGCGAGACGTCACGCGCATCCATCAGCTGGAACAGATGCGCAAAGACTTCATCGCCAACGTCTCCCACGAACTGCGCACGCCGCTGACGGTGATCTGCGGCTATCTGGAAACCCTGCTCGACAATGTCGAGGAAGTGAACCCGCGCTGGAGCCGCGCGCTGCAGCAGATGCAACAACAGGGCGGGCGCATGCAGACGCTGCTCAACGACCTGCTGCTGTTAGCGAAACTGGAAGCCACCGATTACCCGTCGGACAACCAGCCAGTGCAGATCGACGCCCTGCTGCAGTCAATCAAGAGCGACGCCCAGCAGTTGTCCGGGCAGAAGAACCAGAAAATCACTCTCGAAGCCGATGCGCGCATCCTGCTCAAGGGCAGCGAGGCGGAACTGCGCAGCGCCTTCTCCAACCTGGTGTTCAACGCGGTGAAATACACCCCGGCCGAAGGCAATATCCGCATTCGCTGGTGGGGTGACGAGCAAGGCGCGCACCTGAGCGTGCAGGATTCCGGGATCGGCATCGACAGCAAGCACCTGCCGCGCCTGACCGAACGCTTCTACCGCGTCGACTCCAGCCGCAACTCCAACACTGGCGGCACCGGGCTGGGCCTGGCGATCGTCAAACACGTGTTGCTGCGCCACCGCGCGCGGATGGAGATCAGCAGCGTGCCCGGTCATGGCAGCACATTCACCTGTCATTTCGCTCCGGCGCAAGTGGCCAGCGCACGGGCGATCAGCACCGCTGAGTAATGTCGCACTAGGCAATCGCCAGGTCAGCCGCTACATTGGCTGACTTGCGCCTGCCTTTCAGGCGCGACTTTTCTCTCTTTTGAATCACACGGAACCCGCAAAACTCCATCATGGACCCTTCCCCTGGCTTGTCCCTCGCTACGATTTTCGCCGATTTCGGCATGATTCTTTTCGCTCTGATCCTGGTTTTGCTCAACGGCTTCTTCGTTGCGGCGGAATTCGCCATGGTCAAACTGCGCTCGACCCGGGTCGAGGCCATCGCCGACAAGAACGGCTGGCGCGGGCATATCCTGCGCACCGTACACAGTCAGCTCGATGCGTACCTCTCGGCGTGTCAGCTCGGTATCACCCTCGCCTCCCTCGGTCTGGGCTGGGTCGGTGAGCCGGCATTCGCGCACATTCTTGAACCGCTGCTGAGCGCGGTCGGCGTGCAGTCGCCGGAAGTGGTCAAAGGCATTTCGTTCTTTACCGCGTTCTTCATCATTTCCTACCTGCACATCGTGGTCGGTGAGCTGGCGCCCAAGTCGTGGGCGATCCGCAAACCGGAGCTGCTGTCGCTGTGGACGGCGGTGCCGCTGTACCTGTTCTACTGGGCGATGTACCCGGCGATCTACCTGCTCAATGCCAGCGCCAACGCAATTCTGCGGATTGCCGGCCAGGGCGAACCCGGCCCGCACCACGAACACCATTACAGCCGCGAAGAACTGAAACTGATCCTGCACTCCAGCCGTGGCCAGGACCCGAGCGACCAAGGCATGCGCGTGCTGGCCTCGGCAGTGGAAATGGGCGAGCTGGAAGTGGTCGACTGGGCCAACTCCCGCGAAGACCTGATCACCCTGGAATTCAACGCGCCGCTGAAAGAAATTCTGGCGATGTTCCGTCGCCACAAGTTCAGCCGGTATCCGGTGTACGACAGCGAACGTCAGGAGTTCGTCGGCCTGCTGCACATCAAGGACCTGCTGCTGGAGCTGGCGGCGCTGGACCACATTCCGGAGTCGTTCAACCTGGCTGAACTGACCCGTCCACTGGAGCGCGTGTCGCGGCACATGCCGCTGTCGCAGCTGCTGGAGCAGTTCCGCAAGGGCGGCTCGCACTTCGCCGTGGTGGAAGAAGCCGACGGCAACATCATCGGCTACCTGACCATGGAAGACGTGCTGGAAGTGCTGGTCGGCGATATCCAGGACGAACACCGCAAGGCGGAGCGCGGGATCCTCGCGTATCAGCCGGGCAAGCTGCTGGTGCGTGGTGATACGCCGCTGTTCAAGGTTGAACGCCTGCTCGGAATCGACCTGGATCACATCGAAGCCGAAACCCTCGCCGGTCTGGTCTACGAGACCCTGAAACGAGTGCCGGAAGAGGAAGAAGTGCTGGAAGTCGAAGGCCTGCGGATCATCATCAAGAAGATGAAAGGGCCGAAGATTGTGCTGGCGAAGGTGTTGATGCTGGATTGATGGGCTGATCGGGCACCGCGCCGATTCCTTCGCGAGCAGGCTCGCTCCCACAGTTGAAATGCATTCCAGGGTGGGAGCGAGCCTGCTCGCGAAGGGGCCAACAGATACAACACATCACTGTTTGCCCAACGCAAAGTTGGGCAACGCCCCCAGTGGCTGGTTGAACTGATACGGAATCGACACCAGCCCCTGCCCGGTATTGCGCTGCACCACAAAGTGCAGGTGCGGGCCGCTGCTGTTGCCGGTATTGCCGGACAGCGCCAGCGGGCTGCCAACCGTCACCCGCTGCCCCTCGCGTACGCTCACCGAACCTTGCTTGAGATGCAGGTACACACCCATCGTGCCGTCGTCGTGCAGCACCCGGACGAAATTGCCGGAGGCATCATTGCCGCGCCCGCTCTGTGAATTTTCGGTTTTCACCACCACCCCGGCCCGTGCGGCAATGATCGGTGTCCCCACCGGCATGGCGATGTCCATCGCATACCGGTTCTTCGGCCCATAGTGGCTGTACTGGCCGTTGGCGCCCTGACTCAGACGGAACGGCCCGCCCCGCCAGGGCAGCGGATAGCGATAGCTCTGCGCAGCACCTGCGGGGTCACCCAGCGAATACTGGAACTGCGGCGAATACACCAGCGGCTGACCCCGGCTGATCGCCGTCAGCAACGCCAACCGCGTATTGCTGCGCGCCGGCAGCACCCGGCGAATCGTCTGCGCCGGAGCGCCACGCACATTGCTCAGGCCGGTAAACGCCAGCGCAATTTCGACCGGCGCATACAGATCGTTGCGCACGAACACCACGTCGCTGCCCTTCTGCTTCTTGATATCGAGGTACACCTGACGTTCGAGGTGCTCGACCATGCGGTCCTGAAACACGAACACCTGCGAGCCTTTGCTCGGCCGGTCGCTGTACGAGACCACGCCGTTGGCATCGGTGGATTTGTAGATGGTCATGGCCACAGTCGAGGTGGAGGCCAGGAAAAGACCACAGAAAAACAGCAGGCGCGCGAGCATGGGCAAAGAGTCTGTCGAAGGAAGGCCTGGAAATGAGCCTAGCAGGTGAAGCAGACCAGGCTAGTCGACAGATGTTTCAAATTGGGCGGTCTGGGAAATCGATGTCGTAAGTGATGGCCCCTTCGCGAGCAGGCTCGCTCCCACCTATGAAATGCATTTCAAGGTGAGAGCGGGCTTGCTCGCGAAGGCGGTGTGTCAGGCGACGAGGATCAAGCGCCCGGAACGAAGTGCTTCTGCGCCGTGCCGCGGGCGATCAGGCGGGAGATGTAATCGAGCTTCTGCGCATCCTGGTCGACGAAACGGAAAGTCAGTTGCAGCCAGTCGCTGTCGGCTTTCTGCTCGTGGGCAACGATGGCGTGCAGGTAGCCGTTGAGGCGGGCGATTTCGGCGTTGTCGCCCTGCTCCAGGTCGAGCACGGCGCTGTCGAGGATCTGCGGCAGGGTGTCAGTGCGTTTCACTACCAGCAGCGCTTCCTTGATGCTCAGGGCCTTGATCACGCATTGCTGGGTGCCACTTGGCAGGCGCAACTGACCCTGGCCACGACCACCGACTGGCGCTTTCGAGGCAGCCGGTGCCTGCACCGGCGGGCTGTTAAGCAAACCGCGCGACGGCGCAGCAGCTGGCGTTGGCGCGACAACCGCTGGCTTGGCGAACGGATTGACCGCAGCAGCGGCCGCCGGCGCAGCACCGACCACGGCAGGCTTGCCGCCGGTCAATGCGCTCAGGGAATCGTTGCCGAACGCCGAGTTCATCTTGGTCGGCGCGCTGTTCATCAGGGTGTCGAGCTTGCCAACCTTGTTCAGCGCCTGCTTGACCTTGGTCAGCAGTTGTTCGTTGGTGAACGGCTTGCTGACGTAGCCGGAAACCCCGGCCTGGATCGCCTGCACCACGTTCTCTTTATCGCCACGGCTGGTGACCATGACGAACGGCATGGTCTTGAGATTGTCCTGCTCGCGGCACCAGGTCAGCAGCTCGAGGCCGGACATTTCCGGCATTTCCCAGTCGCACAGCACCAGGTCAAACGCTTCCCTGGCCAGCATGGCCTGGGCCTTTTTGCCGTTGACGGCGTCCTCGGTGCGGATCCCCGGGAAGTAATTACGCAGGCACTTTTTCACCAGGTCACGAATGAACGAAGCATCGTCCACGACCAACACACTGATCTTGCTCATCCAACACCCCTATAAAAATCCCGGCAAGCATACCGCTTTTACTGATGGCACATTGCCAACAATCTTCAGTCACGCCGGGACTTTTCGTTCGCGGGTGCTGCTTTTTAATTCGATTTCCTGATTCAGGCGCCCTAAAAAAAACGCCCGGCCAAAGGGCCGGGCGCTTTTCTCAGGCAATCTTACTTATCGTCAGCATTGCCCGGAACATTAGCGGTTTCGCCGCTTGTGCCTTCAACTTCTTCTTTCATGCGTTTGAGGCCCAGGTGACGCACGTCGGTGCCGCGCACCAGGTAGATCACCAGTTCCGAGATGTTGCGCGCATGATCGCCGATGCGTTCCAGCGAACGCAGCACCCAGATGATGCTCAGAACCCGCGAGATAGAGCGCGGGTCTTCCATCATGTAGGTCGCCAGCTCGCGCAGGGCGGTCTTGTATTCGCGGTCGATGACCTTGTCGTATTGCGCCACCGACAAGGCCAGATCGGCATCGAAGCGGGCAAACGCGTCCAGCGCATCGCGAACCATGTTGCGCACCTGATCGCCGATGTGACGGACCTCGACGTAACCACGCGGCGCTTCGCCTTCTTCGCACAGCTGAATGGCGCGACGGGCGATCTTGGTCGCTTCGTCGCCGATGCGCTCCAGATCGATCACCGACTTGGAGATGCTGATGATCAGCCGCAGGTCGGACGCCGCCGGCTGACGACGGGCCAGAATGCGCAGGCATTCTTCGTCGATGTTGCGTTCCATCTGATTGATCTGGTCGTCGATCTCGCGCACCTGCTGGGCCAGACCGGAATCGGCCTCGATCAGCGCGGTGACCGCGTCGTTGACCTGCTTCTCGACCAGCCCGCCCATGGCCAGGAGGTGGCTGCGCACTTCCTCAAGCTCGGCGTTGAACTGCGCGGAGATGTGGTGGGTAAGGCCTTCTTTACTAATCATGGTGGCGTCCTTGGAGCGTCCGGTAAGGTGCGGTGGGCCGCAGCGTCAATTCTGTGAATAACCGCAACTGTCAGCCATAACGACCGGTGATGTAGTCTTCGGTCTGTTTCTTCGCCGGATTGGTGAACAGGGTATCGGTGTCGCCGAATTCCACCAGTTTGCCCATGTACATGAACGCCGTGTAGTCGGAAACCCGCGCGGCCTGCTGCATATTGTGGGTGACGATGACGATGGTGAACTTGGACTTCAGCTCGTAGATCAGCTCTTCGACTTTCAGGGTCGAGATCGGATCGAGGGCCGAGCACGGTTCGTCGAGCAGCAACACTTCCGGCTCAACGGCGATGGTGCGCGCGATCACCAGACGCTGCTGCTGACCACCGGACAGGCCGAGTGCCGAGTCGTGCAGACGGTCTTTGACTTCGTCCCACAGTGCCGCGCCTTTCAATGCCCACTCGACCGCTTCGTCGAGAATGCGCTTCTTGTTGATGCCCTGGATGCGCAGCCCGTAGACCACGTTTTCGTAGATGGTTTTGGGGAACGGGTTGGGCTTCTGGAACACCATGCCGACGCGGCGACGCAGCTCGGCAACGTCTTCACCTTTGCGGTAGATGTTGTTGCCGTACAGGTTGATCGCACCTTCGACACGGCAACCGTCAACCAGGTCGTTCATACGATTGAAGGTACGCAGCAGCGTGGACTTGCCGCAGCCGGACGGGCCGATAAACGCGGTCACGCGCTGTTTCGGGATGTTCATGCTGACGTCGAACAGCGCCTGCTTCTCGCCGTAGAACAGGCTCAGGCCCGGGACTTCGATGGCCACGGTTTCCTGCTCGAGGCTCAGGCTCTGCTTGTCGCGACCCAGGGCCGACATGTTGATGCCGTGGGTATGTGTTTCGTGCTGCATGGGAGGCTCCCTGTGCTAACAAATTCGGTTCGGTTTTTGTGGGAGCCAGCCTGCTGGCGATTCAGGCGCTGCGGTTTGTCTATGAAACCGCGGTGATGCCTTCGCGAGCAGGCTCGCTCCCACATAGAAATCAGTGCTGCAAAATCAGCTGTCCAGTGCTTTGTATTTTTCGCGCAGGTGGTTACGAATCCACACCGCCGACAGGTTCAACGTGGCGATCACCAGCACCAGCAGCAGCGCCGTGGCGTACACCAGCGGTCGTGCCGCTTCGACGTTCGGGCTCTGGAAGCCGACGTCGTAGATGTGGAAGCCCAAGTGCATGATCTTCTGGTCCAGGTGCAGGTACGGGTAGTTGCCGTCCACCGGCAGCGACGGCGCCAGTTTCACCACACCCACCAGCATCAGCGGCGCCACTTCACCGGCGGCGCGGGCTACGGCGAGGATCATGCCGGTCATCATTGCCGGGCTGGCCATTGGCAGGACGATCTTCCACAGCGTTTCCGCCTTGGTCGCGCCCAGCGCCAGCGAGCCTTCACGGACGGTGCGCGGGATACGCGCCAGACCTTCCTCGGTCGCCACGATCACCACCGGCACCGCCAGCAGCGCCAGGGTCAGCGAGGCCCAGAGCAGACCCGGAGTACCGAACGTCGGCGCCGGCAGTGCTTCGGGGAAGAACAATCGGTCGACCGAACCACCCAGCACGTAAACGAAGAAGCCCAGACCGAACACGCCGTAGACGATCGCCGGAACGCCGGCGAGGTTGTTCACGGCGATGCGGATGATCCGGGTCAGGGCGTTCTGCTTGGCGTACTCACGCAGGTAGACCGCCGCCAGCACGCCGAACGGGGTGACGATCATCGCCATGATCAAAGTCATCATCACCGTGCCGAAAATCGCCGGGAAGATCCCGCCTTCGGTGTTCGCTTCACGCGGGTCGTCGGAAAGGAATTCCCAGACCTTGCTGAAGTAGAAACCGATCTTGGTCATCGTGCCCATGGCATTCGGCTGATAGGCGTGAACCACTTTGCCCAAGCTGATTTCGATCTCTTTGCCGTTGGCATCGCGTGCAGTCAGCGCGTCGCGGTTGAACTGCGCATGCAGATCGCTCAGACGCGCTTCGATGTCCTGATAACGGGCATTGAGTTCGGCACGCTCGGCGTCCATGTCCGCTTGCGCGGTGGCGTCGAGCTTGCCGTCGAGTTCCAGTTTGCGCCCGTGCAGACGGATGCGCTCGAGCCCTGCGTTGATCGCACCGATGTCGGTCTTTTCCAGCGACTTGAGTTGTGCAGCAAGGCCGTTCACACGGTTGATCCGCGCTTGCAGCTCAGGCCAGGCCGCTTCGCCTTCGGCGATCACCTTGCCGTCCTGTTTGACGTTGACCAGGTAGCCGTAGAAGTTGCCCCACTCGCGACGCTCGATCGCCATCAGTTCCGGCGGCGTGGTCTGCTTGGTCAGCCACTCGCCGACCACCCAGGTGAAGTCGTTGCCGTTCAGGTCACGGTTGCCGACCTTGATCAGCTCGCGGGTCATGAATTCCGGGCCCTGATCAGGCACCGGCAGGCCGGCGCTCTTCAGGCGTGCGCGCGGCACTTCTTCTTTCTGTACCACTTCGCCAATGACCAGGTGATTGGCCTGGCCCGGTACGTCGTAGCTGGCGTGGATCAGGTCCGCCGGCCAGAAGTGACCCAGACCGCGCACGGCAATCACCGCCAGCAGGCCAATGGTCATGATGACCGCGATGGACACCGCGCCACCGCTGATCCAGACGCCCGGGGCGCCGCTCTTGAACCATCCATTCAGGGAGTTCTGTTTCACAGACTTCTACCTTTCTTAAAGCGACGAGTATTTCTTGCGCAGACGCTGACGAATCAGTTCTGCCAGGGTGTTCATGACGAAGGTAAACAACAGCAGCACCAGCGCCGAGAGGAACAGCACGCGGTAGTGGCTGCCGCCGACTTCCGACTCGGGCATTTCCACCGCGACGTTGGCGGCCAGGGTGCGCAGGCCTTCGAACAGGTTCATTTCCATGACCGGGGTATTACCCGTGGCCATCAGCACGATCATGGTTTCGCCGACCGCACGGCCCATGCCGATCATCAGTGCGGAGAAGATGCCCGGGCTGGCGGTGAGGATCACCACGCGGGTCATGGTCTGCCACGGCGTGGCACCAAGTGCCAGGGAGCCGAGGGTCAAGCCACGCGGCACGCTGAACACGGCATCTTCGGCAATCGAGTAGATGTTCGGGATCACCGCAAAACCCATCGCCAGACCGACTACCAGAGCGTTGCGCTGGTCGTAGGTGATGCCCAGGTCGTGGGAGATCCACATGCGCATGTCACCGCCGAAGAACCAGTTCTCCATGTACGGACTCATGTACAGCGACAGCCAACCGACAAACAGGATCACCGGAATCAGCAGCGCACTTTCCCAGCCATCCGGGACTTTCAGGCGGATCGACTCAGGCAGACGACTGAAGGTGAAGCCGGCGACCAGAATGCCGATCGGCAACAGCATCAGCAGGCTGAAGATGCCCGGCAGATGTCCTTCCACATACGGGGCGAGAAACAGACCGGCGAAGAACCCGAGGATCACCGTCGGCATCGCCTCCATCAGCTCGATCACCGGTTTGACCTTGCGGCGCATGCCCGGGGCCATGAAGTACGCGGTGTAGATCGCGGCGGCAACCGCCAGCGGCGCGGCCAGCAGCATGGCGTAGAACGCTGCCTTCAGGGTGCCGAAGGTCAGTGGCGACAGGCTCAGTTTCGGTTCGAAATCGGTGTTGGCGGCGGTCGATTGCCAGACGTACTTAGGTTCGTCGTAGTTCTCGTACCAGACCTTGCTCCACAACGCGCTCCACGACACTTCCGGGTGCGGGTTGTCGAGCAGCAGCGGTTGCAGCTTGCCGCCGGCCTCGACGATCACCCGGTTGGCGCGCGGCGACAGACCGAACAGGCCCTGGCCTTCGGCTACCGGCTCGACCAACAGGGTGCGGTGCGCGGTGCTGTGGAACACGCCGAGCTTGCCGCTGGCATCGAGGGCCACGAAACCCTTGCGACGCTCTTCGGCGGTGATTTCAACGATCGGCGTGGTGCCCATCTGGAAGGTACGGATCTGCTTCAGGCGCAGCTCGCCATCGGTATCGCGAGCCATGAACCACTGGGCCAGACCACCCTTGGAATCACCGATGATCAGCGAGATGCCGCCCACCAGTTGCGTGCTCGCGGTGACTTCGGCGTCAGCGTTTTCCAGCAGTTTATAGCGACCGTTGAGGCTCTTGTCGCGCAGGCTGAACACGTCGGCCTGGGCACGCCCGTTGACCACGTACAGCCATTGCTGGCGCGGGTCGACGAAGATGTTCTTCACCGGCTCGGTCATCTGCGGCAGCTCGATACGCTTCTGCTCGTTGGTGACTTCGCCGGTCATCATGTTTTCTTCGCTGGTCAGCGCCAGCACATTGAGCTGCGAACCGGTAGAACCGACCAGCATCAGCGTCGAATCGGTGGCGTTGAGGCTGACGTGCTCCAGTGCCCCGCCGCCCTCGTTCACCGCGATCAGCGCTTCGCCATACGGGTATTCGATGGCCGGAGTGATGGTTTTCTTGCCATCGGGGTAGCTGACTTTATAGGTGTGACGGAACACCAGCGCCTGGCCGTTGGACAGACCCACGGCGACCAGCGGATGACCTGGCTGGTCTTCGCCAATGGAAGTTACGCTGGCGCCGGCAGGCACCGGCAGATCGACGCGCTTCAATTCAGCGCCACTGTCGATGTCGAAGAACAGCGCCTGGCCCTTGTCGGAAACGCGCATCGCCACCTGATTCTGCTCTTCGAGCGAAATCATCAGCGGCTTGCCGGCGTCCTGCATCCAGGCTGGGGTAATGGCCTCTTTCGCGGTCAGGCTGGCACCCTGGAACAACGGTGCAACGACGTAGGCGAGGAAGAAGAAGATCAGGGTGATGGCTGCCAGCACCGCCAGACCGCCAACGAGGACGTACCAACGGGTGAAGCGATCCTTGAGCGCGCGAATGCGGCGCTTGCGTTGCAGCTCAGGCGTATTGAAATCAATGCGCTTGGGAGGGGAAGTCGTAGTCATTGGGGAATTGGCCAGATCATTCATGCGCTCACCCTAGCGATCCTGTATGACAGAAAGATGACAGTGCAGTGACGCAGCAAATCCACCGCCAGCGGGACTGGCAGAGGATCGAAAATTTGAGGTGTGTAAAAGGCCGGTCTGCGGGCAGAGCCGGCCTTTTACCTGAGTCCGGTGGGGTTCACCTCGGACTCAGTTTGTTACTTTTTTGCGACTTCAGCGCCGCCTTCCTGCAGACCCAGGTCAGCCAGTGCTTTTGCAGCAACCTTGGCCGGCAGTGGGATGTAGCCGTCTTTCACCACAACTTCCTGGCCCTGTTTGGACAGAACCAGTTTCACGAACTCGGCTTCCAGCGGGGCCAGAGGCTTGTTCGGGGCCTTGTTCACGTAAACGTAGAGGAAGCGCGACAGCGGGTACTTGCCGTTCAGGGCGTTTTCTTCGGTGTCTTCGATGAAGTCAGTGCTGCCTTTCTTCGACAGAGCAACGGTCTTCACGCTGGCAGTCTTGTAGCCGATGCCCGAGTAACCGATGCCGTTCAGCGAGGAGCTGATCGACTGCACGACCGACGCCGAACCTGGTTGCTCGTTGACGTTAGGCTTGTAGTCGCCTTTGCACAGGGCTTCTTCCTTGAAGTAGCCGTAGGTGCCGGATACCGAGTTACGACCGAACAGTTGCACTGGCTTGTTGGCCAGGTCGCCGGTCACGCCCAGGTCGCCCCAGGTTTTCACGTCGGCTTTGGCGCCGCACAGACGGGTGGACGAGAAGATCGCGTCAACCTGTTCCATGGTCAGGTGCTGGATCGGGTTGTCCTTGTGCACGAACACCGCCAGGGCGTCCACGGCCACCGGGATAGCGGTTGGCTTGTAGCCGTATTTCTGTTCGAAGGCCGCCAGCTCGGTGTCCTTCATCTTGCGGCTCATCGGGCCCAGGTTGGAGGTGCCTTCAGTCAGCGCAGGTGGCGCGGTGGCGGAGCCAGCGGCCTGAATCTGGATGTTTACGTTCGGGTATTCTTTCTTGTAGTTCTCAGCCCACAGGGTCATGAGGTTAGCCAGGGTATCGGAGCCGACGCTGGACAGGTTGCCCGACACACCAGTGGTTTTGGTGTAGCTCGGGATAGCAGGGTCAACAGCGGCAACCGCGTTGGCAGTCGCAACGCCAGCAGCGACAAAAGTCATTGCCGCCATCAAACGCTTCAGTTTCATGCCTTACTCCTAGCAGATAGGGTGTGTTAAGTCGGGGCCAAGTATCAGCAGGCCGTGTGAACACTCTATGGCTGAAATATGACAATTGGATGAAAGGCCAGCATCGGAGTTTTTACTGGATGATTCGAGTCGTCCCCATTCGCGAGCAGGCTCGCTTCCACAATTGAAATGCATTCCAATGTGGGAGCGAGCCTGCTCGCGAAGGAGCCGGTACTGCTGGAGGAAATTCCGGATCAGCGCCCCTTTTTCCAGAGCCACGCCCCCACCAGAATCCCCATCGCGCACAGCACCGCCACATAGTAGGCCGGGCCCATCGCACTCTCTTTAAGCAGCAGGCTGACCACCATCGGCGTCAGGCCACCGAAGATCGCATACGCCACGTTGTACGAGAACGACAATCCGCTGAAGCGCACCACCGGCGGGAATGCCTTGACCATCACGTATGGCACCGCACCGATGGTGCCAACCAGCAGACCGGTCAACGCATACAGCGGGAACAGCCAGTTCGGGTGATCGGCGAGGCTGTGATAGAAGGTCCAGGAGCTGATCAGCAAGCCCAGGGAACCGAAGACAAACACCCGGCCGGCGCCAAACCGATCCGCCAGGGCACCGGAGATGATGCAACCGACGCTGAGGAACACGATCGCCAGGCTGTTGGATTGCAGCGCCACTGTCGCTGAGAAGTGATAGACCGTCTGCAGCACGGTCGGGGTCATCAGGATCACCACGACAATCCCGGCGGACAGCAGCCAGGTCAGCAGCATCGAGACCGCAATCGCCCCGCGATGGTCACGCAGCACCGCACGCAGCGGTACTTCTTCGGCCAGCGCCTTGCGCAGTTGTAGCTCAGCGAACACCGGAGTTTCGTGCAGCCAGCGGCGCAGATAGACCGAGAACAGGCCGAATACGCCGCCGAGCAGGAACGGAATCCGCCAGGCGTAATCCGCGACTTCCCCAGGTGTATAGATGCTGTTGATTGCCGTGGCGACCAGGGAGCCGAGCAAGATGCCGGCGGTCAAACCGCTGGTCAGCGTCCCGCAGGCGTAGCCGATGTGCTTTTGCGGCACGTGTTCGGAAACGAAGACCCACGCCCCCGGCACTTCCCCGCCAATCGCCGCGCCCTGGATCACTCGCATCAGCAACAGCAGGATCGGCGCCCACATACCGATCTGCGCGTAGGTCGGCAGCAGGCCCATGATCAGGGTCGGCACGGCCATCATGAAAATGCTCAGGGTGAACATCTTCTTGCGCCCCAGCAGGTCGCCGAAGTGCGCCATGACGATGCCGCCCAGCGGCCGCGCAAGGTAACCGGCGGCGAAAATGCCGAAGGTCTGCATCAGGCGCAGCCACTCGGGCATGTCGGCCGGGAAGAACAGCTTGCCGACCACGGTGGCGAAGAACACGAAGATGATGAAATCGTAAAACTCCAGCGCACCGCCCAGGGCCGATAGCGACAGAGTCTTGTAGTCATTGCGGGTCAGGGGGCGTGCAGGTTGCTCGGGCTGCGCGAGGCTCGAAGGCGCTGTGGTCATGGCAAGGGCTTCTCTTATAGGCGGATCTACCGCCACAACAACGCTGGCTGTGGCTTGGGCAGGTTCGGCACCATAGCAAATTGTTCGAAAAAGCACATAGAGGCGCGTATTTGCCGGTCAAAATCAGAACCCGATGGTCGTCGCGGAGTCTACCGACCGATATACTCGCAACCTTGCTCCGGTTTGTAGGGGGTTGCTGTGCGAAAACGTCGTTGGCCCGGCCTTTGAACGGGATCAGCCGGTTTCGCAGAGTTTCCCCTTTAGACGCCTATGGAAAACGTGACGAACGCAGTATGTTCGGTGCTGAATCGTTTTTCCTGAAGACGGCTACCACCAGCAATACCAACGAAGAGTCACGGGTCAGAGGCACCCCCGGCATGATAGAGCTCGAACAAGAAGATCCGATCCCGCAAGGCGACCTGGCCTTGCAAATTACCGCACTCCCGCGCGAAACCAACGGCTTTGGCGATATTTTCGGCGGCTGGCTGGTGGCGCAGATGGATCTGGCGGGTACCGCAATGGCCAGCCGCGTGGCCGGTGGTCGCGTAGCCACTGTCGCCATCGACCGCATGGCCTTCCTGGTGCCGGTCGCGGTGGGCGCGCAATTGTCCTTTTATACCCAGACCCTGGAAATCGGCCGCAGCTCGATCCAGATGATGGTCGAAGTGTGGAGCGACGATCCGCTGTCCAGCGAGTGGCGTAAAGTGACCGAGGCGGTATTCGTCTTCGTCGCCATCGACGGCAGCGGTCGCACCCGCTCGGTGCCACCACGCGCGCGTTAAACATCGCCGCGGTTTTGCGGTCGATAGTCGTCCCAAGTGTCTGATCGAGAGTTGCCCCATGAACACGCCCAACGTTGAAGCGGTGAAACTGGATGAACTGAACTGCTGGCGCATCCGCCACGGTCAGGCCGAAGTGCTGGTGGCCCAGCAAGGCGCGCACATCCTCAGTTATCAAATCGACGGCCAGCCGCCGATCATCTGGCTCAACGACAAGGCTGTGTTCAAGACCGGCAAGAGCATCCGCGCCGGTGTGCCGGTGTGCTGGCCTTGGTTCGGCAAGTTCGAACGCAACCCGCAGAGCGTGCAGGCAATGTACACCGGTGAGCAACCGGCACCCGCGCACGGTCTGGTGCGGGCGATGGATTGGGAGCTTGGCGGCATCGAATCAGAGGCTGACGGCGTCAAGGTCGAATTCAAGCTGCCCTACCCCGAAGGTGGCCTGCCGGGCTGGCCACATCAGGTCGATCTGACCCTGACCCTGCATCTGAATGATCAGTTGCACATCAGCCTGACCAGCCATAATCGGGGTGTCGAAACCGTCAGCATCAGCCAGGCGCTGCACACTTATTTCGCAGTCAGTGATGTGCGCAACGTGCACGTCGACGGTGTGGCCGGTCTGGATTACATCGAGACGCTGGATGAGTGGAAAACCCACAGCCAGCAAGGTGACCTGCATTTCGCTGGCGAAACCGACCGCATCTACCTCGACGCGCCAGCGCAACTGAGCATCGTCGATCCGACCTGGGAACGACGCATCGTACTGAGCGCCAGCGGCTCACGCACGGCAGTGATCTGGAACCCGTGGATCGACCGCGCGGCAGCGCTGACCGACATGGACAACGATGGCTGGCAGCGCATGCTGTGCATCGAGACGGCGAATGTGATGGATGATGTGGTGAATCTGGTCTCGGGTGCGAGCCATACGATGGGTGTCAGCATCGGCAGTAAACCGTTCTAACCAACACCGCAATATCAATGTGGGTGAAAGCCTTTGTGGTGAGGGGATTTATCCCCGATGGCCTGCGGAGCAGGCCCCTGCCCTTGATTCAAAGCGGGGGTCGCTTCGCAACCCATCGGGGATAAATCCCCTCGCTACAATTGTTCAGATGTTAGAGATCAGACTCCTGCACCACCCGCACTTTGTCAGCTTCCAGCGCATACGCCGCATCGGCCAGGTCATTGCTGACTTTCTCGATCTTCAGCGTGCCGGTTACCCACAGCGGCGTGTAGATATCGTCCAGCTTCAAACCTTTGGGATAACGCACCAGCACCAGTTGATTCGGTGGTGGCGGTGGCACGTGGATGCAGGCGCCAGGGTACGGCACCAGGAAGAACAGCGTGCTGCGGCCCTTGGCGTCGGATTCCAGCGGCACCGGGTAACCCCCGATGCGAATGTGCTTGTCGTTCATCGACGCCACGGTCTTGGTCGAATACATCACCGCCGGCAGGCCTTTAGCCTGTTTCATCCCGCCCTTCTCGGTGAAGGTGCCGGTGGCTTCCGGGGAGTTGTGGTCGATTTCGGGCATGGCCTCGAGGGCTTTCTGGTCCGACTTGGGCATCAGTTCCAGCCAGTCGGTTTCCGGCAGTTCGCCGGCGTGGGCCAGACCGCTGCCCAGCAAAAGGAGAGTCAACAGAAGACGGCGCATGGAGGTGCTCGGTTAAAAATGCTCGGATAGAGGAAGGACGTTGAATCGCCGAGCATTCTAGCCCTCCCTGCCGCGTTGGCAGAGAGGACTTGGTCGCTTGGATCAGTTCTTTTTGATCAGGCCGTAGATCACCAGCAGCACGATCGCGCCGACCAGTGCACCGATGAAGCCTGCGCCCTGACCTGCCTGATAGATACCCAGGGCCTGGCCGCCGTAAGTGGCCGCCAGCGAACCGCCGATACCGAGCAGGATGGTCATGATCCAGCCCATGCTGTCATCGCCCGGTTTGAGGAAGCGTGCCAGCAGGCCGACGATCAAGCCGATAAAGATGGTTCCGATAATTCCCATGGCATTTCCCTCTGATTTGGTAGATATGCCAAAGCCTAGTCAGACTTTGGCATCCTGCCATGAGAGAACGGCGGCTCCCGAAGGTTCCGCCGTTGCCACATGAAACTGTTTACTCGGCGATAAGCGCTTCGACCTTGACGATCTGTGCTTGCAGCGTGGCCATGTCGGCGCAGCGCAGGTTGGCGTGACCGACCTTGCGCCCGGCCTTGAAGGCTTTGCCGTAGTGGTGCAGATGGCAATCTTCGATGGCGATCACTTTCTCAACCGGCGGAACCACGCCGATGAAGTTGAGCATCGCGCTCTCGCCGACCTTGGCGGTCGAACCCAGCGGCAGGCCGGCCACGGCACGCAGGTGGTTTTCGAACTGGCTGCACTCGGCGCCTTCGGTGGTCCAGTGCCCGGAGTTGTGCACGCGCGGGGCGATCTCGTTAGCCTTGAGGCCACCGTCGACTTCAAAGAACTCGAACGCCATCACGCCGACGTAATCCAGCTGCTTGAGCACACGGCTCGAGTAGTCTTCGGCCAACGCCTGCAGCGGGTGATCGGTGCTGGCCACCGACAGCTTGAGGATGCCGCTGTCGTGGGTGTTGTGTACCAGCGGATAGAACTTGGTTTCACCATCACGGGCACGCACGGCGATCAGCGAAACTTCGCCGGTGAACGGCACGAAGCCTTCCAGCAGGCAGGCAACGCTGCCCAGCTCGGCGAATGTACCGACCACGTCTTCCGGCTTGCGCAGGACTTTCTGACCCTTGCCGTCGTAACCCAGGGTGCGGGTTTTCAGCACGGCCGGCAGACCGATCGAAGCCACGGCGGCGTCCAGGTCGGCTTGCGATTGAATGTCGGCGAAGGCCGGGGTCGGGATGCCCAGTTCCTTGAACATGCTCTTCTCGAACCAGCGGTCGCGAGCGATGCGCAGGGCTTCGGCGCTCGGATAGACCGGGACGAATTGCGAGAGGAACGCCACGGTTTCGGCCGGGACGCTTTCGAACTCGAACGTCACCAGGTCGACTTCATCCGCCAGTTGGCGCAGGTGATCCTGATCGCCATAATCGGCCCGCAGGTGTTCGCCCAGTGCTGCGGCGCAAGCGTCCGGCGCCGGGTCGAGGAAAGCGAAGTTCATGCCCAGCGGAGTGCCCGCCAGCGCCAACATGCGGCCCAACTGGCCGCCACCGATTACACCGATCTTCATCTCAACAACCTCAGGCAATACGTGGGTCTGGATTGTCCAGGACGCTGTCTGTCTGCTCGGCACGGAAGGTCTTCAGTACCGCGTGGAACTGTGGATGCTTGGCGCCAAGAATGCTCGCCGAGAGCAGCGCGGCGTTGATCGCGCCGGCCTTGCCGATAGCCAGGGTGGCAACCGGAATGCCCGCCGGCATCTGCACGATCGACAGCAGCGAATCGACACCCGAGAGCATCGACGACTGCACCGGAACGCCCAGTACCGGCAGGTGAGTCTTGGCCGCACACATGCCTGGCAGGTGGGCTGCGCCACCGGCACCGGCGATGATCACCTCGATGCCGCGGCCCTCAGCCTCTTCGGCGTACTGGAACAGCAGATCCGGGGTGCGGTGGGCGGAAACCACCTTGACCTCGTACGGGATGCCGAGCTTTTCCAGCATATCGGCGGTGTGGCTAAGGGTGGACCAATCGGACTTGGAGCCCATGATCACGCCAACCAGTGCACTCATCGTCGCGCCTCTTCTCTCTGGGCGCCCGCAGGCGCGTCAAAAACAACAAGCCACGCAGGATTGCGTGGCTTGATTGTACGAAAAATGGCCGGACGTACCGGCCGAAGGCCGCGCAGTATACCGCAAAGAAAGCAATAAACAGCCCCCGAAACGACCATCTGTCAAATCAGCGAAAGGCCCGGTTTTATTGACTTGAAGGTCAGCGACAGAACACCGCAAATCCCCCCTGTGGGAGCGGGCTTGCTCGCGAAGGCGTCAGGTCAGATACATGAATCTCGACTGACACCGTATTCGCGAGCAAGCCCGCTCCCACAATTGGATCTGCGATGGCTCAGGAAGCCTGTGCAGCGCCGCCTTCAAGCTTGCGCCACAGCAACCGCACGTTGGCCTTGCGCACCAGCGCGCAGCGATACAGGCGAATCTCCAGCGGTACATGCCATTGCGGGCCGCCGCAGACCACCAGTTCGCCACGGGCCAGTTCGGCACGCACGCTCAGTTGCGGCACCCAGGCGATGCCGAGCCCCTCCAGGGCCATGCTCTTGAGGCTGTCGGCCATGGCGGTTTCATAGATGGTGGTGAAACGCAGCTGGCGCTGGCGCAATAATCCATTCACCGAACGCCCGAGAAACGCCCCGGCGCTGTACGCCAGCAGCGGTACGCTGGCGTCGCCTTCCAGATCGAACAGCGGTTTGCCATCGGCATCGGCTGCGCACACCGGCAGCATTTCAGTCTGGCCCAAGTGCAACGACGGGAAAATTTCCGGGTCCATCTGCATCGCCGCGTCCGGGTCGTAGAACGCCAGCATCAGGTCGCAGCCGCCTTCGCGCAGCGCATGCACCGCGTCGCCGACGTTGGTTGCCACCAATCGCGTGGCGATGTTCAGCCCTTCGTTGCGCAGTTGTGCGATCCAGCGTGGAAAGAAACCCAGCGCCAGCGAGTGCGCCGCCGCGACCTGGATCACTTCGCCCTGCCCGCCTTCCAGGTGATGCAGATGGCGCAGCACTTCGCCGAGCTGTTCGACCACGGTGCGCGCGGTCACCAGAAACAGCTGCCCCGCTGCCGTCAGCTCGATCGGCGTGCGCGAACGGTTGACCAGCGTCAGCCCAAGCGCAGCTTCCAGGCTGCGGATCCGCCGACTGAACGCCGGCTGGGTCACGAAGCGCCGTTCGGCCGCCTGCGAGAAGCTGCGGGTGGCGGCCAGGGCACTGAAGTCCTCGAGCCATTTGCTTTCCAGATTCATCACGTCCTCCCGGACACGCACCAAAACAGGTCACACGTCTGCCGCGCAGGCGGCGTCACATAGGCATTATGCCGAATGTGCATAGGCCAGTGTTTAACAGCATTGGCCCAAAAAATCCCACAAGCCTAGCATTCGCAGCGTTCCGGCACAGACCGGGTCCATATCGAGATGATTTCTATCATGTCCTCCGCTGCATCTTTCCGCACAGAAAACGACCTGCTTGGCGCCCTCGAAGTACCGGCTCAAGCGTATTACGGCATCCAGACCCTGCGAGCGGTGAACAACTTCCGTCTCTCCGGCGTTCCGATTTCGCATTACCCGAAACTGGTTGTCGGTCTGGCGATGGTCAAACAGGCCGCCGCTGACGCCAACCGTGAGTTGGGTCATCTGAGCGAAGCCAAGCACGCTGCCATCAGCGAAGCCTGTGCCCGATTGATCCGCGGTGATTTTCACGAAGAATTCGTGGTCGACATGATTCAAGGTGGCGCCGGTACTTCCACCAACATGAACGCCAACGAAGTGATCGCCAACATTGCGCTCGAAGCAATGGGTCACCAGAAAGGCGAGTACCAGTACCTGCACCCGAACGACGACGTCAACATGGCGCAGTCGACCAACGACGCCTACCCGACCGCGATCCGCCTGGGTCTGCTGCTGGGTCACGACGCGCTGCTGGCCAGCCTCGACAGCCTGATTCAGGCCTTCGCGGCCAAGGGCAAAGAATTCGATCACGTCCTGAAAATGGGCCGTACCCAGCTGCAAGACGCCGTGCCGATGACTTTGGGTCAAGAATTCCGTGCTTTCGCCACCACCATGGGCGAAGACCTGGCCCGTCTGAAGACGCTGGCCCCGGAACTGCTGACTGAAGTGAACCTGGGCGGCACCGCGATCGGCACCGGCATCAACGCCGACCCGCGCTATCAAGCGCTGGCCGTTCAGCGTCTGGCGCTGATCAGCGGTCAACCGCTGGTGCCGGCCGCCGACCTGATCGAAGCCACCTCCGACATGGGCGCCTTCGTGCTGTTCTCCGGCATGCTCAAGCGCACCGCGGTCAAGCTGTCGAAGATCTGCAACGACCTGCGCCTGCTGTCCAGCGGCCCACGCACCGGCATCAACGAGATCAACCTGCCGGCGCGTCAGCCAGGCAGCTCGATCATGCCCGGCAAGGTCAACCCGGTGATTCCGGAAGCCGTTAACCAGGTGGCCTTCCAGGTCATCGGTAACGATCTGGCGCTGACCATGGCAGCCGAAGGCGGCCAACTGCAACTGAACGTGATGGAGCCGCTGATCGCGTTCAAGATCCTCGACTCGATCCGTCTGCTGCAACGCGCCATGGACATGCTGCGCGAGCACTGCATCGTCGGCATCACCGCCAACGAAGCCCGCTGCCGCGAACTGGTCGAGCACTCGATCGGTCTGGTCACCGCACTGAACCCGTACATCGGCTACAAAAACGCCACCCGCATCGCCCGTATCGCCCTTGAAAGCGGCCGCGGCGTGCTGGAACTGGTGCGCGAAGAAGGTCTGCTCGACGAAGCCATGCTCGCCGACATCCTGCGCCCGGAAAACATGATTGCCCCGCGTCTGGTTCCGCTCAAAGCCTGAGCCGACGCGTTATTTGTAGCACCGCTCACCAGGTCGAGGGACTAGACACCTCTCACCTTTTGAGGGCTTGGGGATTTGTCCCCAAGCCCTTTTTTTTAACTTTCTGATCCTGAGACCCGTATGTCTGGGGACTGAACAATGTAGAGGTGAGTCATTGTGATGAGGGGGGATAAATCCCCTCACCACAGGGTTTGCATCAACAGAAGAGCAGTTCCCGCACAAGCCCGGCGCCGGTAACGCCGGGTGTTTCAACGCTTCGTTTCGTCGCTTGCACCACGAGCGTGCAGACGGGCGCCGCACTGATCGGTATAGTGCCGCCCCTCTTCGCGTGAGCGGTCGTCGGTAACGAGGCCATAACCCATGCGAAACCCGAACTAATAACAAACCCGCGAAATGGATCCGGGACGAAACCTTCGCCTCACCTGTCGTGCCGCGCGCAAACCGGTGTAACGCGATGTTTCTGAACATCCAGCATTTGCTTACACAAAAAACAGCGAGGAAAAATCCATGCTCGAAGTCATCAACGACTTCCTCTCAGGGAAAGTACTGATCGTGCTCATTGTCGGGCTCGGTAGCTACTTCACGATTCGCTCGCGTTTCGTTCAATTGCGCCACTTCTTCCACATGTTCGCGGTGTTCCGCGACAGCCTGAAAAGCAGCGGCGGGCAACTCAGCTCGTTCCAGGCCCTGATGCTCAGCCTTGCCGGCCGCGTCGGTGCAGGCAACATCGCCGGTGTCGGCATCGCCGTGACCCTCGGTGGTCCGGGTGCGGTGTTCTGGATGTGGGTGACCGCACTGGTCGGCATGTCCAGCAGCTTCTTCGAATGCACCCTGGCGCAGGTCTACAAGCGCGCCGATGGCGACGGTCTGTACCGTGGCGGCCCGGCCTACTACATCCAGCACGGCCTGAAGTTGAAAGGCATGGCAGTGGTGTTCTCGGTCCTGCTGCTGGTCACCTACGGCTTCGCCTTCATCGGCCTGCAGTCCTACACCGTGACCCACTCGCTGCAGAACGCCTTCGCCTTCGACCCAAGCCACACCGGGATCGTCCTGGCGGTGCTGCTGGCCATCACCTTCATCGGCGGCATCAAGCGCATCGCTGCAGTGTCCGATCTGCTGGTACCGGTCAAGACCCTGGCGTACATCGGCGTGACCCTGTACGTGATCGGCACCCAGATCGAACACGTGCCAGCGATGCTGGAAACCATCTTCAAGAGCGCCTTCGGTCTCGACCCGGCCTTCGGCGGCCTGCTCGGCAGCGCCATCGTCATGGGCGTGAAGCGTGGCGTGTTCGCCAACGAAGCGGGCCTGGGCAGTGCGCCGAACGTCGCCGCCGTGGCCTCGGTGAAACACCCGGGCGCCCAGGGCGTGGTTCAGGCCTTCAGCGTGTTCCTCGACACCTTCGTGATCTGCACCTGCACCGCGCTGCTGATCCTGTTGTCGGGCTTCTACACCCCGGGCTTCGAAGGTGACGGCATCGTCCTGACCCAGAACTCGCTGGCCGCCGTGGTCGGTGACTGGGGCCGCATCTTCGTCAGCGTCGCGCTGTCGCTGTTCGTCTTCACCTGCATCCTCTACAACTACTACCTGGGCGAAAACAGCCTGCAGTTCCTCAGCCGCAACCGCGCCTTGCTGATGGTTTTCCGCGGTCTGGTCCTGGCGCTGGTGGTATGGGGTTCGATGCAGGATCTGTCGACCGTGTTCGCCTTCGCCGACATCACCATGACCTGCCTGGCCTTCGTCAACCTGATGGCCCTGGCCATGCTGTTCAAGGTCGGCATGCGCGTGATGCGCGACTACGACGAACAGCGCCGTGCGGGCATCAAGCAGCCGGTGTTCGACTCCAGCAAATTTGCCGATCTGGATCTGGACCTGAAGGCCTGGCCGACCGAGGCGCCAGCTGCCGACAAGACCGCAGCCGAGCCGCAAGGCGTGCCTGCAGCGCAACGCTGACAGGTGAATGACGGGCGCATCCCCTGCGCCCGTCAGTTATTGTGATGCAATAACTTGTAGGAGCGAGCCTGCTCGCGATAGCTGTCTTTCAGCCAACATCAATGTTGAATGATGAACCGCTATCGCGAGCAGGCTCACTCCTACAATGTCATCTCTTGTGGAGACCCTCAGATGATTGCCAATTCCTTTCCCGCCGCCCAAAACGTCATGGTGCTCTACACCGGTGGCACCATCGGCATGCAGGCCAGTGCCAACGGTCTGGCCCCGGCGTCCGGCTTCGAAGCGCGGATGCGCGACTACCTGCACAGCCAGCCTGAACTCGTTGTGCCGCAGTGGCGCTTCCGGGAAATGTCGCCGCTGATCGACAGCGCCAACATGACCCCGGCCTACTGGCAGCAACTGCGCGAAGCGGTGGTCGATGCGGTGGACGTGCAAGGCTGCGACAGCGTGCTGATCCTGCACGGCACCGACACCCTGGCCTATAGCGCCGCGGCGATGAGTTTTCAGTTGCTCGGCCTGCATGCCCGTGTGTGTTTCACCGGCTCGATGCTGCCGGCCGGCGTCACCGACAGCGATGCCTGGGAAAACCTCGGTGGCGCGCTGGTTGCTCTGGGTCAGGGTCTGGCGCCGGGCGTGCACCTGTACTTTCACGGCGAGCTGCTGGCGCCGACGCGCTGCGCGAAAGTGCGCAGCTTCGGCCGTCATCCGTTCAAGCACCTGGAGCGTCAGGGCGGCGGGGTGAAAGCGCCGTCGATTCCGGCCGCACTGAACTACAACCAGCCGAAACAACTGGCCAAGGTTGCTGTGCTGCCACTGTTCCCCGGCATCGGCGCCGAGGTGGTTGATGGCCTGCTGGCCAGCGGTATCAAAGGTCTGGTGCTGGAGTGCTACGGCAGCGGCACCGGACCGAGCGACAATCCCGAGTTCCTTGCCAGCCTCGGCCGCGCACGGGACAACGGTGTGGTGGTGGTTGCGGTCACGCAGTGCCATGAAGGCGGGGTCGAGCTGGATGTGTATGAAGCCGGCAGCCGTTTGCGCGGCGTTGGCGTGTTGTCCGGTGGCGGCATGACCCGAGAAGCGGCGTTCGGCAAGCTGCACGGCTTGCTCGGTGCGGGTCTGGACAACGCCGAAGTGCGGCGTCTGATCGAACTCGACCTGTGTGGCGAATTGCGCTGAGCCTGGTCCGGCGCCGGCGATAGTCCGACGCCCTACATATCTACCACCCACGCTGCATCGTGCCTCCCTAGCATGGAGCGATCCCGAGACTTGTCCTCGGGATCGCCTCCATCACCAGAACGCAGGGACGCACGATGAGTTCAGCAACCACAAGCTCCACCCGGCAGACGGCTGCCGGCACCAATCCCACCGAAGCCCTGATCACCCAATTGAGTGTCGGCCCCGACTTGCGCGACGTGGCCGCCGTGCTGTTGCGCGAACATTTGCGCAAGCTGTACCCCACGCTTGATCTGGAGCCGAGCATTACCATGATCGGCACGCCGCAATGGTCCATCGTCGACGAACAGATCGTTGCCGGAAATCCGACCTACCAGGCCTTGACCGAAATCCTCGCCGCCCAGGTCGTGCAGGGCACGCCGACGCTGTATATCGAAGGTGAACACTTTCTGACGCAACAACCGATCAGCGATCCGGCCGTCCACCTGCCGGTACGGATCGACGAAATCGCCAGCCTGCTCAACCTGCTGGCACCGGTCATGCTCACGGCGTTTCAGGAGCAACAGCTGGCGTACTGGAACAACGCCGACGACAGCAACGGCCCGCGTTGGCATACATTGTCGAACACCCTGCGCGAGATCTGGAACGTCAATCAGGTACAAGGCTGGAGCGAGAGTGACTGCGCAATGGCCCGCGCGCTGTATCGCACTGCCGGTCTGGCCGGCAGGAAAATCGATGACCAGAACAGCGCCTGCCTGATCGCCATTGATCTGATCGATGGCACAACCGTAAAGCATCTGAACGAAGTATCGATGGCCGTGCTGATCGGCACACAACAGGGAAAGACGGTCATCCTCGCCCATTCACTGCTCAAGGGTTATCAGAAGTTCGACTCTCTTGATGACCTGGGCAAATCCTTGCCTGCGCACGTGGGCAATCTTCAGCCGTACCAGCAGTTGAACTGGCGATTGCTGGAACCCTCGGGCAGCATCTTCGATTATCAGGCGTGTGCACTGGTCTCGATTCAGATCGATGTGATCGGCGCGCTGGATTTTTCTCCTGCCACACCTGCCCCGCTCGACAAGCCATTGTCCACGGCCACCCCCGAAGTCGACGCCACGGCGAAAAAGCCCGGCCCGCCATTGAGCTGGTTTCAGAATGCCTTGCCTGACTGGCTCATTGCTGCATCACTGCCGGATCTGAACAACTATTCCCGGCACTTGAAGGATCTGGCTGCACTGCATAACCAGAACACCGGCAAGTCCTATCTGGATGGCATCCTGCCAATCAGCGAATACGCGCTGAGCGAAATGAACGCCTTGCATGCCGAGACCCTTCGCGCGCACGCCGATGCGCAGCGTACCGATCTTGAAACAGCTCTGGAGTCGATCCAGTTGCGGGTCAAAAGTCCGGTGATCTGGGGCACCTTTACTGTTCCGGGAAAAATCGAGACTTACAATTTCAGCGTCACCGATCTGGCCTTGCAGAATCTGATTGCAGTGCCGGTAGGCAACAAGACCCTGCACTCCACCCGTGGCAAGCCATTGCCGACATGGCTGACCGTAAGCTATCTGGAAGACCTGGTAACCCGCGCGGATATCGGTACGACCTACCCGGCGCTGATCAAGCGTCAGTTGGTCGACACCACGCCAGCTTCCGCCGGGAGACAGGCACTGTTCACTCAACACTTGCGCATCCAGTTGCCGCTGCTGGCCCTGCAATCGAAAATTCGCGGCAAGGCCGGTATCGACGCACGCGGTTACCGCTATGTCGTCGCGGTGCTGGATCCCGACAGCAACCATCGCATGGTCGAGGACCAGACCATCGTCATGCGGCCTCTGGCTTTCGTACCTCAACGCAGAACAGACGGCAGCCATGACGAAGTCGCCAACATGTTCGTGATCGGTCCTGAGGACCCGAGCGGCGGGCCGTGCCTGCTGTATCGACCGATGCTCGACCAGCCGTTGACCCAATACCCTTCCCCCAGCAACTTGCTGTACGCCATCCAGCAATCCGCCAGTCTGCGTGACTCGGTGCTCGCCTGGCTCCCGGACCGCGTGCGCAGCGACTACGCCAACTATGTGTTTCCAGGCACGTTGCCCTCCCCCTGGGCCGTCACCGAGTTTCTGGTGGATGCGGAAAAAATGAGGGTCATGAGTGGGCCGATCAGCCTCGGTAGAAAGACCGTGGAGGGCGATCTGCCAGGCGCTCTGTACAAAGCCAACGCGTCGGCGCTGGTCGAGCTGGCCGACCGCCAGTCGGTGTCAAATGCGGAAAGTCGCTGGGCCAGTTTCAAACAGGCCGGATGGACCCTGTTCAATGCCGTATTGCCGTTCCTCGGACGCACGGTGGGTGTCGCGACGTGGATCTGGCAGGTGATGGAGCAACTGCAAGCCCTGAAGGAAGCCCGGGAGCAGGATGACTCTTCCGCGCAATGGTCAGCGTTCACCGAGGTGTTGCTCAATCTGGGGATGGCGATCACGTTGCACATCGCAGGTCGCTCCCGACCACGGCTGGCCCATGAGACAGCGGCACGCGAAACACCGAAAAACCCTGACCCCACGACCACTGAAATCACCGTGCAACAACTGGAAAAAAGTGCTCCCCATGAAACCGCTGACCTGCAGCAAACCCTGAATATCAGCGGCGCCGCGAATCGCACGCCCGCAAGTCTGGGCACCGTGCTGTCCCACTTCAAAATCCTTCGCCCGCAACGTCTGGGTAGCGCCAACACCACGCCAGGGCTCTATCGCAATCTCTACAGCTACAACAGCAAATGGTACGCCCCGGTGGGCCATGACTGGTTCGAGGTCGCGGTGGACGAAAACGGTACCGTCATGATCATCGATCCGCAGGATCCAACCCGTACCGGCCCAGCCTTGATCGGCAATCTGCGTGGCGATTGGTTCGTCGATACCCGACTGCGTCTGCGCGGTGGCGGCTCGGCCGGCCTGACACAGCTGGCTGAAGCACAACGCCGCATCGAAGCGGAAAAACTGCGCACCCGCCTGACCGCCTTCGAAAGCCGTAAGGCGGCAGCGCAAGGCGAGCTGGAACAGGTCCGCCAGGCAATGAACGCTGCCACCGCTCAGACCGCTGCGGCCCACCGCCAGCTCTTTCTACAGTCTCTGGACAGGCAACGCGTCGCTTATGCCCAGGCGTTGAGCGATCTCAAGGCGTTGCATGCATTCTCGCCAACGGCTGACTACCAACAGAGATCCCTGAGCTACCTGAAGGCGCAGCTCGAACTCATCCATGCAGGGATTCGCGAAGCGCTGACCCTGTTCACGCCGACATTGCGCAGCGTACTCAATCATCTCGAAGAACAGGCTGAACAGCCCCAGAACCGGCATATTGCCGAAACGCGGCAGATGCTTGAGCTCAATCTGGACATGATCACGCGTCTGGAGCAGATCCAGGCACAATTGGTGCAACTCAAAGAGTTCGAGAGAGACGGCTTGCGCTTGATTCAACTGACCCGCAAGGCACTCCCGGCGTACTCGATCGAGGATCTCAAGGCACTGCAGGTGACACTGGCGCGCAATGTCTGCCTGCCCGAACACTCGGTAGCGACCGCCGCGGATGCCTGGCTCAGTCTCGACCAGATTGTCGATACCGCCGATATCGCCGTTCAAGCGCTGCGCGACACCCTTGAGGAGCGCAGCGTTTCCCGGCTCGACGAACGCATCGACTGCCTCAACGATCTGATCGAACAATTCAACGTACTCGACGAGCGCCTGGCAGACTTCAAGTCCGCGTTCGCTGACAGTGTGCAAGAGGCACCGCTGACAAACCTTCGCCAACAGCTCGAGCAATTCAACCGCAGCGCCCGCCACAACCTGGTGCTGTTGCTCGAAGAGCGCGACACCCTGCGCAGCCGCCCGGCGCTCCCCGTGCAACCGCCAAGGCCGAAAAAGAAGTTCATCCGCACCCGCTACAACGGCGTGCTGATCGGCGAGCCGCGCCTGACGGCACAGGGCCTGGAAACCGACCTGGTCGACATCAAGTCACCGCTCACGGACAAGGTCATCTCGACCTTTCATCAAAAAACTCCCGGGGTATGGGTCGAACGTGTCAGCACCGCCCTGCCGATGCCGACACCCACGCTCGAAACCAGCCTGAACAAGGGGCAGGATCTGCTCGACGGCCTGCCGGCGTTCACCCTGCGCATGAACGAACTCATGAAGCAGGCCGGACGCTCGGCAGTCGGTATCGAGTACCTGTTTCACCAACACGCCCTGCAACTGGAACACGTCAGCGCGGCCATTGAACAGGCCCTGACCGACAGCAACGCCACGGACAGCAGCCAGCGCTCGGCTGCGGTGCTGAACAAGGCGCTGAGCGATGCAGTCGACAGCCTTTATCAGCAGGCCAAAACCGCCATGTCGATGATGACCAGGGCACAATCACCCACACCATCAGGTGTCGCCTGGCTTCAGACCAATGACAGCATCCGTATTGCAAAAACTGTCAGTCGACGCCGCCTCAAGGGCGGCAAGGCGCTCTACCTGGACGAATACAGCATCACTGACCAGACCACGCGCAAGGTGCTGTGGTACGCGCATTTTCTGTACTCCACCTCATGGGTGCCGGACAAGGCCTTCCTCTCTGCACGTTTGAAAACCCCCGCGGAGCGGCAACTGGGATCCGATGCCGACAGCACTCGCGGGTTGAGCCGGGCCGAACGGCTGGCGTACTACCGCAGCATGATCGGCGTGGAGCAGGCCCGACAGCTGTTTTTCAGCGCGAGCTAAGGCATACGCTGATGACCGTGCACGACGTCGCCCCTGCCTGTGGGCGTCGTGCACGGCACGCTACTTGCTGCCTCTTTTGCCAAAAACCAGCGGATGCCGCCTCATGCTCCACTCCCACCTCACGACGCTCAATGCCGTCTCACTGGTACTCAACACCTTCAAGACCGAAGGCCTGTCGAGCGAAGCGCTGCTGGCCGGCAGCGGCATCAGTGCGGCGGATCTGGCCCGTGCCGACACACGCATCACCACCAATCAGGAAATGCAGGTCTGCGCCAATGCGGTCGCGCTCAAGCATGACATCGGCCTGGAACTGGGCCGACGGATGCACGTTTCCTGCTACGGCATCCTCGGTTACGCCCTGCTCACCAGTGCCACCTTAGGTGACGCTTTGCGCCTGGCGATTCGCTATCCGGCGCTGCTGGGAACACTTTTCGAACTGAGCCTGGAAGACGACGGCGAGCGGGTCTGGTTCGTCGCCGCCGATTACCGCGAGAGCCCGTCGATGGCGGTGTTCAACGCGGAGTTCTGCCTGGTGTCATTGAAGGTCATCTGCGACGATTTGCTTGGGCATCCGCTGCCGCTACTGGCGACACGTTTTGAACATGCCGCGCCGGATTACCGCGACAGCTACGCTGAGCACTTCAACAGCCCTCTGCACTTCGGCGCCAAGGACAATGCTTTCGCCTTTGACCGGCGCTGGCTCGATCAGCCGTTGCCTTTGGCCGACAGCATCACCCACCAGGCCATGGCCGACCGCTGCCGCAAACAGAACATCGAGTTCACCGGACGTCAGGCGTGGCTGGGGCGGATTCGCCAGTTGCTCAGTGCCCAGCTCAATGCAGCACCGGGGCTGGAGGGGCTGGCCCAGCAAATGAAGTGCTCGCCGCGCACCTTGCGCCGCCATTTGAAGGACATGGGCAGCAGTTATCAGGAACTGCTCGACGAACTGCGCTTCGAGCGGGCCAAGCAGATGCTGTGTGAGGATCAACTGCCGATCTACCGCATCGCCGAGACCCTGGGCTTCAGCGAGACCGCGAGTTTCCGCCATGCGTTCGTGCGCTGGAGCGGGGTGGCGCCGAGCCAGTTTCGCCCTCATTGATGTTCCAATGTGGGAGCGGGCTTGCTCGCGAATTCGCAGTGTCAGTCGCGATCAATTTATCTGACATACCGTATTCGCGAGCAAGCCCGCTCCCACCGGGACGCATTTCATGCCTGAATCGAAGCAAGGCTGTACTGAAAAGAGGGGCGAATTGCGGTCAGAGTTTTTGGCCATATCGATCCCCTTTTGGCCTTTCCTGCCGTTCTCCGATTCGCCGCGCGCCGCAACACTGGGGGCAACCGAATCAGCCCCCTGCGGAGAACAACAAATGCTGACGATCTACTCGGACGATCACCACCTGCACCACGGCCGCTGCGAACTCATCGACGGCCAGCTCAAGCCGTGTTTCGAAATGCCGTCGCGCGCCGACCACGTGCTGCAACGGGTACAACACCAGAACCTCGGTCCGGTGGAAGCACCGAAGGATTTTGGCCTCGAACCGATCGCGCGCATCCACAGCCGCGATTACCTCGACTTCTTCAAAGGTGCATGGGCACGCTGGACCGAATTCAACACCGACGGCGACCTGCTGCCCTACACCTGGCCCGCCCGCACTCTGCGGCAAATCAAACCGACCAGCCTGCACGGCCAGCTCGGCTACTACAGCTTCGACGGCGGCGCGCCGATCACCGCCGGCACCTGGCAAGCAGCCTACAGTGCAGCGCAAGTGGCGCTGACTGCCCAGGCGGAAATCCAGCGCGGTGCACACAGTGCCTTCGCCCTGTGCCGACCACCGGGACACCACGCCGCCAGCGACTTGATGGGCGGTTATTGCTACCTCAACAACGCTGCTATCGCTGCTCAGGCATTCATCGATGCCGGCCACAGGAAAGTCGCGATCCTCGACGTCGATTACCACCACGGCAACGGCACCCAGTCGATTTTCTATGAGCGCAGCGACGTGCTGTTCACCTCGATCCACGGCCACCCGGAAGCCGAGTTTCCATTCTTCCTCGGCTATGACGATGAACGCGGTGAAGGGGCCGGTGAAGGCTTCAACTTCAACTATCCGCTGCCGGCCGGTTCCGGCTGGGATGTGTGGAGTGCGGCGCTGGAACAGGCCTGCAACGAGATCGACAGCTACGGTGCCGACATCATCGTCGTGTCGCTGGGCGTCGACACCTTCAAGGACGATCCGATCTCGCAGTTCAAGCTCGACAGCCCGGATTACCTGGCCATGGGCAAACGCATCGCCGCCCTCGGCAAACCAACCCTGTTCGTCATGGAAGGGGGTTACGCGGTGGAAGAAATCGGCATCAACGCGGTGAACGTGCTGGAAGGTTTTGAACAATGAACCGACTCAAGCACTGCATTGCGCCAGCCCTGTGCGCCGCGCTGCTCAGCGTCGGCGCCCACGCCGAAGAACGTACCCTGCGCGTCTACAACTGGTTCGACTACATCACGCCCAAGGCGTTGGAAGACTTCAAGGCACAGAACACCCAGACCAGACTGGTCTACGACATCTTCGACACCAACGAAGCACTGGAAGCCAAACTGCTGACCGGCAACTCCGGCTATGACGTGGTGGTGCCGTCCAACGTGTTCCTCGCCAAGCAGATTGAAGCCGGGGTGTTCCAGCCGCTGGATCGCAGCAAGCTGCCGAACTGGAATCATCTCGATCCGAAACTGATGAAGCTGATCGAAGCCAACGACCCGGGCAACAAATTCGCCGTGCCGTACATGTACGGCACCATCCTGATCGGCTTCAACCCGGCCAAGGTCAAAGCCGCGCTGGGCGATAACGCGCCGGTGGACAGCTGGGACCTGATTTTCAAGGAAGAGAACATCAGCAAGCTCAAGCAGTGCGGCGTCGCCCTGCTCGACTCGCCGTCGGAGATTCTGCCGCTGGCCCTGCAACACCTGGGTCTGGATCCCAACAGCAAAAATCCGGCGGACTATGCCAAGGCCGAAGCGCTGCTGATGAAGATCCGGCCGTACGTGACCTACTTCCATTCGTCCAAGTACATGGCCGACATCGCCAACGGTGACATCTGCGTCGCGGTCGGTTATTCCGGCAGCTTCTCGCAAGCGGCCAATCGCGCCAAAGAAGCGAAGAACGGTGTAGTGGTCGACATGCGCCTGCCCAAGGAAGGCGCACCGATCTGGTTCGACATGCTCGCTATTCCCAAGGGCGCGAAGAACCCGGAGGACGCCTACACCTTCATCAACTACCTGCTGCAACCGACGGTGATCGCGCCGGTCAGCGACTTCGTCGGGTATCCGAACCCGAACAAGGACGCCACCCAACTGGTCGACCCGGCGATCCGCAACAACCCCAACCTGTACCCGACCGATGCGGCGATGGGCACGCTTTACACCCTGCAACCGCTGCCGCGGGATGCCGAGCGGGCACGCACCCGGGCCTGGACCAAGATCAAGTCCGGCACCTGAGCCGACGCTGACGACAAGACCCGCCGCCGTGCGGGTCTTTTTTTGTCTGCGATATTTATCTACCACCTTCGGTGCTCGGCCCGTCACTACCTTGCAACGCATCGCTCGCCGCCTCTTTCGCGGTGTCTGCTGTTCTGACCAAGGATGTGACCATGCCAGAAACCCTCAACTCTCCCGCCGACCACAAGCTGCCGGACGATCAAGACGCCCTGCTTACCCAACTGGTCGCCGGCCCCTCAATCAGGGAAGTCGCCACCCGCGCCCTGCAACCGGCACTGAAGACGCTATACCCCAAGTTACAGATCGACCCGCGACTGGCAATGGTGGTGACACCTGGCTGGACCTTGCGTGACCAGCGTGTCGTCCCCGGGCCGCGACACTTCGAATCGCTGACCGATGCGCTGGTGCGTCATGGCGTCGCCAACAAGCCAGTGACCTACCTGGATGGCGAGCACTACCTCACCTTGCATCCTGCGCACGAGACACCGGTACAACTGCCCGTCAACATCGAGGCTATCGCCAGGCTGCTCAATGAACTGGCGCCGCTGCTGTTTGTTGCCTTCGAGGAACAACAGGTCGATTACTGGAACCAGTTCACCCGCGCCTCCGCCCCGCGCTGGCAGGGATTGTCCAGGTCCCTGCGCGAACTGTGGAACGTCGGGACGAACCCGGCGTGGGACGACGACCAGCGCGCCATGGCCCGGAGTCTTTTCGACCATCCGCAAAAAACTGCCCGCAGTACCGATGATCGCTATCAGTCCCGCGCCTGCCTGATCGATCTGGACACCACGCGCGATGGCACTTCCACTCACCTGCACGTTCTCGACATGGCCGTACTGATCGGCACGCTCGGCAGCCGCACGCTGATTCTCACCCACACCATCACTCGTGGTTTCCAGGCCTTCGATACCCTGCAGGAACTGGGTGCCTCACTGCAGACCCAGACGGAGGGACCGCCGCCTGCAACCTTGCAATGGCGGCTGATCGAACCTGACGGTGACTACTTCGATCATCTGGCGTGCAATCTGATCGCCCTGCAGGCCGACGCGATTGGCGAGTTGGCGAACGAACCGGCGACAACCAACCTGACGCCCCACGTCAGCCGCACGACCAACGAACTCGATCCCACGGACAAGCAGTCGTCTTCACGCTTCAACCTGGTCGAGCAAGCGTTGCCAGAGTGGATGGTCGACGCCTCGCCCAGCGACCTGACTGCCTACAGCCGTCATCTGATGGATCTGGCGCAGGTGCACAGTCAGAACGCCGAGCAGTCCTTTGACGACGGCATCAAACCGATTCGCGAGTTCGCGCTGGAGCAACTGGAGGCGGCCCTGCTCAAGGAGCATCCCGAAGCCACTGAACTGAATCTGGCCGAGATTCGCATCGTGGTCGACAGCGTGGTGGTGTGGGGCAGTTTCACACCGTTGCTGGAGCCAGAACGCAGCACCTTCAGCCTGGTCGACCTGGCGTTGCAGAACCTGATTGCCTTGCCGTTGGGCAACAAGACCGTGAGCAGTATCGGCAGCACTGCGGTGCCGGCATGGATGACGGCTGATTATCTGGAGAGGTTGATCATCAGTGTCGACATCGGCCAGACCTATCCTGCGCTGATCAGGCAAAAACTGCGCGATGACCCGCTGGAAAGCCTGCGACGGCAGAACCTGTTCACCAGCCGGCTGCGTGTCGAATTGCCGTTACTGGCGTTGCAGCAGAAGATTCGCGCGCAGGGCGGGGTCGACGAGGCGGGCTATCGCTATGTCGCGGCCGTGGTTCAATTGCTGGATGACAATCGCCGGGTGGACGGTCAGGAGATCGTCATTCGACCGCTGGCCTTCAATCCCGCGTGGCGCCCGGGGACAACCACCGATGAAGTGGCCAACATGTTCGTGATCGGCCCCCGACAGATGGACAAGGGACCCTGCCTGCTGTACCGGCCCCTGTCCGATCATGCCTTGCTCCAGTACCCGTCGCCGGCCAACCTGGTTTACGCCATCAAGCATTCACCGACATTGCGTCAGTCGGTCCTCGCCTGGTTGCCGGACAGTGCGCGCGCCAACTATGCCAATTACGTATTCAGCGATGATCGACCCTCGGTATGGTCGCTCTCACAACTGCTCGCCGATCCCCTGACTTCCTTGCAGATGAGCGGCACGCTGACCTTGGGAACAGCAGTCATCGCTACCAATTACCTGGCTTTTCTGTTCAAGGCCAACGTCAGCGCAATGGTCGAACTGGCGAATCGGCAATCGGTGTCCAATAGCGAAAGTCGCTGGGAGAGCTTCAAGCATGCGAGCTGGATGATCCTCAGCGCCGCGCTGCCGTTTTTCGGTCGAACCGTCGGTACCGCCGCCTGGATCTGGCAGGTGCTAGACGATCTGCAACAAACCTTCGACGCCGCTGCCACAGGCGACACCGGGCAGCAGAAAACCGCGATGACCGATCTGTTGCTGACCCTGGCCATGGTGCTCGCCCATCACGCCAGCACCCGTAACGCGACGCCTCGGGACATCACTGAAAAGAAGCCGGTGACCGTCGAGACCGAGCCCAAGGAGCCGGTGCCACCAACGCCGGTAAACATCGTGCAACGCCCTGATGTGATCGGTGAGTATCCGGCGCAACATCAGACTTCGCTGATGACCGACACCGCCCTGAGCCTGACCCAAACCCTGGATCGGTTTGCCGTTACGCGCCCCGAAGCGCTCACCCCGCCCGCCAGCGACGCCGGCCTTTATCGTCACCTTTATCGACATGCCAGCGGGTACTACGCACCCGTGGGTGAGCGCTTGTTCGAAGTGGCGGTCGCCGACACCGGTGAGGTTTCGATCATCAATTCGCAGCGACAGCCCGGACGTCAGGGCCCGGGCTTGATCCGCAATCGGCGGGGCGAGTGGTTCGTCGACACTCGCCTGCGTCTGCGCGGCGGTGGTCTGTCGAGTCGGCGCAAGGCCAAACGACGGGAAAACAATGAACGCATCGCCGAACTCAAGAAACAACTGACCGAGTTCGATAACACGCGCGAGCAGGCCCGCGCAGAGCTGACAGCCGCCCACACCGCCATGACCACGGCCAGCGATGACACTCTGGTGGCGCAGCAGACCACGTTTCTTGCAGCACTTGGACGCCGCACCGAGGAATACGCGGCTCCCATCGACCAGCTGAAATCGTTGAACCTGCTCGAGACCGTACCCCATTTCCGCACCGCCATGACCGAGATGCTCGGTACCCAGTTGTTCTTCAACCAGACATGGCTCACTCAACGTGACCCCCTCTTCGCCAGAACCCTCAAGGAAACCCTGGTGCTGCTCGAGGCCGAGGAAACGGCTGCGGGCACCGGTGATCCCGTCACCTACCGCAGAATGTACGATTTGACCGAGGACATGATCAGCAAGATCGAGTTTGCCCAGTCACGTTTTCAGGAGTTGAGCCGACTGGGCAAACGTGCCGCTGAAGTCGCCAATACCTATCGCGCAAAGCTGCCTGTGTTCAGTCTCAATGATCTCAAGGCGCTTCAGGTGTCGCTGGCTCGCGACATCTGCCTGCAAGAGCAGGCTTCGCCAGCGCTGACTCAGGCGCAAGGCGATCTGGTACGCCTGCTCGACACAACCAACCTGGTTATTCAGACCTCCCAGGAACTGCTGCTCGACCAGACCAGCCTGGGGGCCAACGAGCGGATCGAAGGCCTCAACGGCATGCTCGAACAGTTCGTCGCCATCGATCAGTCGTTCGAGGATTTCGCCCTCAACCACAAGGATGTGTTGCTCGACGAGCCCTTCAGCCACACGCGTAAACGAATCAACGAGTTTCAACGCCAGACCGAAGAGCACCTGGCGCAATTGCTCCTCGAACACCGGCCGGTGGAGCCTCGGCCCGGTCCTTCAAGGCCAGCGCCAGCCTCACGTAAACGGATTATCAAAACCCGCTTCAAGGGCACAGTGGTCGGCGAGTTGCGTTCCTCGGCGCCAGGGCAACCGGTTCTGCTTGACGTGAAAGCGCCCATGACCGGGAACGTCATCGCCACGTTTCACGAGAAAACGCCCGGTGTCTGGGTCGAACGCATTCAGCCCGGACGGCGCCGCCCGCCTGCTCCGGTAGCGGATCTCGCCACCCAGATCAGCCAGGGCCAGGCGCTGCTCGATGGCGTGGAAAGCTTCATCCGGCAAACCGAAGCCCATGCCAAAAAACCCGGTCGGATTCCGGTCGAGATCGAAGAGCAGTTCCAGCGCAAGGCCGAACAGCTCGACGAAAGCGCGAAAAGCCTTGAACAGGCCCGGCTGCGGGCGAACAGCACCGAGGAGCCGCCAGCCCTGATCGCCCAATTGAACCAGGCGGGTGAACGCCTGTACGCCGAGGGCTACCGGATACGGGTCGAGATGACCAAGCAACAACCGCCAACCGCTGCCCGGGTCGAATGGTTATTGCGCAAGGATGAGATCGACATTGTGTCTGGCGGTGCCCGGCGTCGCCTCAAAGGCCCGCGCAGGGATTATCTGCAGGAGTACGAAATTCGCGAGCGGCGCAGCGGCAAGACGTTGTGGTACGCGCACTTCCATTACAACAGCCTCGATGCACCGGCCGACGCCTTCACCGCCGCCCATTTGAAACTGCAGGAGCAACGGCGGATGGCCGGCGCCTTCGACCTGGACTCAGCCACCAGCAGCCCGCAAATCATCGCTATCTATCGCAGCGCGATCAGCCCGCAGCTGGCGCGTTCGCTGTTTTTCTCATAAGCCCCAAACGTCAAAAAGGACAATGACAATGACTGAGCATTCAGCGAACACCGAAACCCATGCATTGCTGCAAAAGAGCCAGATCGTCCACCAGACCAGTCGCGGGCCCACGGTCGATGAAGTCGCCAGCGCAGTGCTGCGCCAGGCGCTCGAAGCGCTGTATCCACAACGCAAGATCGATCCCGAGCAGGCCATGATCGGCACGCCACAATGGCAATGGCTGAACGCGGAACGAGTGGCCCTGCCGACCCGATTTGAATCACTGACAGAGGCACTCGTCCGGCAATTTTTCAACGGCTCCAGCGCCAACTATCTGGAGGGTGAACACTTTCTGACCTTGAACCACCAGGCCACACCAGTGGTGCATATGGATGTCGATATCGAGGCCATTGCCGATCTGCTCAACGATTATGCGCCCCTGTTGTTTGTTGCCTTCGCCGAGCGACAGCTGGATTACTGGAACAGCACCCGACGCCAATTGCCGCGCTGGCAAGAACTCTCCGATGCCCTGCGCGAAGCCCTGAACGTCCATAACGCCGAGGGCTGGGACGATGAGCAGTGTCTGGTCGCCCGGGCGATTTCGCGGCGCCCCGACAAACAGGAGCGCCAGCGTCACGACATAACACTGTCGGACATCCGCGTGTGCCTGATCGACATCGACTCGGTCGATGCTCAAGGCGCTGCCCGGCACCTGATTCTGGGCGGCGCCGTGGTGATTTTCGGACGCTATGGCCTGCGCGATCTGGTCATGATGTACACCGTGGAAGATGGTTACGAGACATTCGACTCTCTGCAGCAACTGGGTGAATCACTGCCGCAGCGTATCGAACTGTTGCCGGCCGGACAGAATCTGCAGTGGCAGTTGTTCGAACCCGAGGGCAATTTTTTCGACCACATGGCGTGGGTCCTGATTGCCAACCAGCTCGATGCCATCCGGGCAATCACCCGACAAAGTCTCGACGAGGAGACCGAGGACGGTACCTCCCTTCTGCCCCTGATCGAGCAAGCCAGCGAACCGCAGAAAAACACCCTCATCGACCTCGATGATTCGATACCCGACTGGCTGCTCGACGCTTCGGCTGCCGAGCTCGATCAATACAGCCAATCGATCAATGCGCTGGGCCAGTTGTACCGGCAGGCAGACAAGGCGCTGTTGCCAATCCCGCCGATCGATACGTATGCGCACAATTGCATGCGTGAGGCGATCATTGCCGATCAGCCATCGGCGGCCGGGCTGCCTTTGGACAAATTGCAAATCCGCATCACCAACAGCTTCGAATCGGGAGGCGTGACACTGCCCGATCCGCATGACACCCATGTCGAAACCCTGGGCGAGTACGCCTTGCAAAACCGCACGCCGTATCTGGCGACGCTGCAATTCGACCCGCCACAAGCGCTGCCGCAGTGGCTGACTGTCGCCTACCTGACGAAGATGGCAAACAAGATCGACATGGGTGAGGTCTACCCCGGATTGATCAGGGACAGACTGATCAACGATCCGCTGCAGGCCCCCCTGCAGCAGCGCTTTTACCTCCGCCAGTTGCACGCACTGCTGCCGCTGATTGCACTGGAATCCAAGCTGCGTCGCCTCGGCGGCGTGGATGAGCAGGGTTATCGCTGCGTTCAGGAGTGGCTCAAACCGACTCCGGGCCATCCACACACTGTGGTCATTCGCCCGCTGACGTTTATCCATGCCGGGGAGACTGTTGGCGATGTTGTCACCAACATGTTCATCATTGCCCCGCGTCTTTCTGGAGCCGGGCCATGCCTGCTGTATCGTCCGCTGCTTGAGCAGCCATTGCTGCAATTCCCCTCAACGCAAAACCTGCTGTACGCCGTCCATCAGCCAGGCGAACTGAGAGACTCGGTGCTGGCGTGGCTGGCGGATTCGCAAACCAGCTTCAAATATGCCCAATACACCTTCCCCATCGGTCTGCCCAGTCCGTGGCTGGGCGCGCAATTGCTCGCCGAGCCCTGGACCAGCGTCAAGTGGGCCGGGCCGGTCGGGCTTGCCTCCACGGCGCTGACTGGCGACGTGTTCCCGGTGCTGTTCAAGACCCATGCACTGGCGATGGCCGAACTCGCCGACCGACAGTCGTTGTCCAATGCGCAACGCCGCTGGGCCTTGCTGCGAGACAGCGGGTGGGCGTTGTTCAACGTTGCCGCGAACTTTCTCTGCGGCCCGGCAGGCGCGGCGATCTGGGTCTGGCAAAGCATCAGCGAAATCGATCAGGTCGTGGATGCCCACAACCGTGGCGATACCCACGCCCAGTGGAGCGCCGTTGCCGATATGTTGCTGAACCTGGGCATGATCCTGGCCCATCATGCGGCCACCCAACGCACAACCGGCCCCCGCACAGCGTTACGCAGCGAAGGCGCAAGCGATATCGAAAGCGAAGGACTGCCCCGGATCCAGACCGCCCCTGCACAAGCGCCTGTCCCGCCCACGGTTACACACGTCACCACGCTGTTGAGTGACCCACTCCCGGCCAGCCATTACTCCTCGCTTGAGGCCTACGGCTCGGTGCCCCGTCGCTCGCCCGGTGCCTTGGCAACGTTTCTGAATACTCTGGCCGTGCCGGCGCCCGACCTCACGGCAGCCGCTGTGGAAACCCTGCTGCGCGGCAAGGCGACCCTGTATCGCCTCGCTACCAGCACCTACGCGCAGGCGGGCGATCGCTGGTTCCGCGTGATTGAAAACGATGACCAGCAGGTGCAAATCGTTGATCCGCAGACACCGTCAAAAACCGGTCCGCTGCTGATTCACAACCAGCAAGGCCAATGGTTCGTGGATACCCGACTGCGTCTGCGCGGGGGCGCCGGGGGCACCAGCCTGCAAAGTCAGCTCAAGGCCCAGCGCAAGGAAAAGGAAACCCAGAGGAACCAGCTCGGTGCGGCTCTGGAGGCATTCAGAAGTCAGGAAGCCGTCGGCAACGCTGCTCTGGAACAAGCCCAGTCAGCCATGCTTGGCGCCTCCGGACAAGCCCACGAAGAGGCGACCCGGCGTTACCTTGAACACGTCGAAAAGCTGATCGGGGATTACGACGAGGCCTTGAAAATACTCGGCCAATGGCGCCTCAAAGGGGGGAGCGACGGCTATTTCGTCGAATTGCAGCGCATGACCACTTTGCTGCAAAAAAACCTCAGCCTCTGGTTCGTTCTCAAACGCAACGCTTACGCAGTATTGACCCGTAAATTGGCTCAACACACGGTCATCGATACACCGCAAGCGCTGCAAAGTTACAACGAGGAACTGCACCAGGCTCTGGCGTTGAGCCAGGACATGATCGCCCGCCTGCAGCTGTCCCGTACCTCCTTGGAAACTCTCGACACCATCGGCAGTGCAGGCATGACCACCGCGCAACGCTTGCGCCAACTGCTCCCGGCGTTTAACCAGTGGGATCTGAAATCCAATGCCATCGGCATGTCTCACGAGTTGTGCATGCAGGAAACAGCCACCGAAGCGGCGCGGGAAGCCACCGGTTGGCTGATAATCGAAGCCGCCACCGCCACACACCGCCATGCCGCCCTGATCAGGAAACCCGACAACGGCGACAGCACTGCGCTGCGCATTGATCGTCTGAGCCGACTGATCGATGTCTATGTCGATGCCGATCAGCGTCTGGGGGACTTGCCAGGCGAATACCCGGGCATGGTGGTCGCGGCAGAACTGGCGCGGCTAAGGAGCCTGCTCGGCGAATTCAGACAACTGGCGCAGGAGCAACTGAGCGAACTGCTGCCGGAAACCGGAGCAAGCAGCACGCCGGTCACACCAGGCCCCTCTGTCGCAGGACCGTCCCGGCCGGTTGCCAAGGTCACCAAGAGCCGGCCTCGTGACCCTGCGCCCGCCAAACCTGCAGCCGCCAGCGAATCGCCTCTGGAGGAAATGCTTCCCGTCAGACCTACCGCCTCCCCGACGACGCACGTGGGCGACATCGAGTTCATTGCCGATGCCCTGACCCAGAATGAGCGAGTGCAGGCGTTCATTGACCGAACCCGTCGTGACGCTCTGAAGCCCAACCGTATACCGGCAGACATGCAGGATCTGTTCGATCAGCAGGCGCGGCGACTGGAGCAGATTGCGGTCAGCGTCGAACAGGCGCAGGCCCGCATTGTCGCCTCCGGCGGCACGCGGTTGCCGGTGGGCAATTTGAGTGCGGAACTCAACAGTGCGGCGATCCGGTTACGCGCTCAAGGCATCGCCGTGCGCGCCAGTCTGCTCAAGGATCGCCAGCCTCGACAAGCCTATTTGCAATGGTTGCTGGACAATCATCAGGTCCGGATCGTCAGGAACACCAAAGGCCGGATCAAGACCAAAAAGCGCCAGGATTACTTTCAGGAGTATCAGATACTCGACAGCACCCAGCATGATCAGCCGTTATGGCTCGCGCATTTTCACTACGACTCGCCCGAAGCCGCGCCGGAACAATTCACCGCGGCGCACCTGAAAATCGCCGATGCGCATTTGAAGACCCTCAGCGCAGAACGTCGACAGGCCCTGACTGCTCTGACACCCATCGACTACGTGCTGCGCCGGATTGGCGATCCGAGCCTGTTCCTGCAACTCGAAGCACAACCGTGATGCCACCGTCGGGCGCATCGATCTGCGCCCGCTTCAGAGGGTGTGCCACACGATTCGCAAACGCTCGAGCGCCGCTTCGATTGCGCGCTCAGGCACCGCGGCAAAGCCCAGCACCAGTCCGGCGCGCTGGTCGACCGGGGTCGTGGAATCAGGCAGCCAATAGCTGCTCAGACCATTGATCTCGACGTCAACGCTACGCGCCAGTTCGATCAGTTGGCTTTCACGCGCCACACTGGCGACCGGTACGGTCAGGTGCAACCCGGCGGCAACGCCGGGCAACTGGCCGACGCCCGCAATATTCTGCGGCCAGCCACCGAGCAGGACATTGCGTCGGCTCAGCGCCGCGCGGCGCATGCGTCGGATGTGGCGCTGGAAATGCCCGGCGGCCATGAACTCGGCCATCACCGCTTGGGTACTGACTTCGGAGTGACGCACATCCACCGCACGCCTTTGCGCAAATGCCTCCACCAACCCCGGCGGCAACACCAGATACCCCAGGCGCAATGCCGGGAACGCGACCTTGCCGAACGTGCCGACATACAGCACTCGCCCCTGTCGATCGAGAGCGGCCAAAGGCGCCAGCGGCGCGCCGCTGTAGCGATACTCGCCATCGTAATCATCCTCGACGATCCAGCCCTGCGTGCGCTCGGCCCAGGCCAGCAATTCGAGGCGGCGGGCCAGACTCATTACCACCCCCGTGGGGTACTGGTGGGATGGCGTGACATAGGTCAGGCGACAATCGGTCAGTCCTGCCAGTTGCTGGCAGTCGATTCCCTCGCTGTCCACCGCCACCCCGTGCAACCGGGCACCGGCCACGGCGAAGGCATGACCGGCCGCTCGATACCCGGGATTTTCAATCGCTACGCCGTCGCCCGGCGCTACCAGCAACTGTGCACAAAGGCTTATGCCCTGCTGTGCGCCACTGGTGATCACAATTTGCTCAGCCGTGCACTGCATGCCCCGTGAGCTGCGCAAATAGGCCGCGATCATCCCGCGCAACCGCGCATCGCCCGCCGGATCGCCATAACACAACTGCTGCAAATCCGGCTTGCGCCAGAAAGCCGCGTTCAGCTTGGCCCAGACGTCAAACGGGAACAGATCGAAGGCTGGAACGCCGACCCGAAAGGCGCGCGGCGGACCACTGGGCGGCAGGGCCAGATGATTGTTTTCAACCCGCTGCAATGCGTCGCTGTGGATAACTTTACTGGATGGAACCACAGGTAAATCCAGCCAATTTGTGGATAAGGCTGTGGGTAAGCTTGTTGAAAACCCTGTGGATACTTTTGTGGATAGTTTTTTCGTGGGCAATGCGCTGTGCGGCAATTGCGCCACATACGTGCCGTCCCCGACGCGGCCCTCGATGAAGCCTTCGGCGTACAACTGATCGTAGGCGCGCACCACGCTGTTGCGGGAAATCGCCAATGCCGCCGCCAGATCACGGCTGGCCGGCAGCCGCGTGCCACTGGCCAGACGCCCGTCCAGCACCCGCAGGCGCAGCGCCTGATAGAGCTGGCGGCTCAAACCCTGACGGCGGTCGAGCTCGATACCGGCCGGATTAAACGGCATGGACAGCGTGGGCGATTCGGGCATGACAATGGACCTATGAAATTGGTCATCAATGGCTCTTACAACAGACCAATAGCCTGCCTAGGATGCAGGCATTCGCCAAGGAAAATCTATCCATGTACACGCCCCGCGCCTTTGCCATCGACGAACTGTCGCAACTGCACGAACTGATCCTCGCCACTCGCCTCGCGATTCTGGTGAGTCATGGTGAAAACGGCCTGCAAGCCAGCCACGTGCCAGTGCTGCTGCACCGCGAACAGGGTCCGAACGGCACGCTGTACGGGCACCTGGCCAAAGCCAATCCGCAATGGAAAGACCTGCGCGACGGCGCTGAAGCGATGCTGATTTTTGCCGGCCCCGACGCCTACGTCAGCCCGGGGTTTTACCCGAGCAAGGCCGAGCACGGCAAAGTCGTGCCGACCTGGAACTACGTCGCCGTGCACGCCTACGGCCACGCCGAAACCTTCAGCGACGGCGGGCGCCTGCTCGACATCGTCAGCACGCTGACTGATCGCCATGAAGCCGGTCGCGCACAACCGTGGAAGGTCGACGATGCGCCGGCCGACTACATCGACGGCATGCTCAAGGCCATCGTCGGTTTCGCCATTCCCATCGACCGCCTCGAAGGCAAGCGCAAGCTCAGCCAGAACCGCAGCGCCGAAGACATTGCCGGCGTGCGCGAAGGCCTGGCTGCCAGCCCCGACATCGCCGACCGAACCCTCGCCCACTTGATGCGTTAAGGAAATCAGCATGAGTCAGATCCAGATCCGCCCGGTGACCGCCGGTGATCACGCCGCCTGGTTGCCGCTGTGGCAGGCCTACCTGCGCTTCTACAATACCGAGTTGCCGGACGCCGTCACGCACAGCACCTGGCAGCGTTTCCTCGACGCGAGTGAGCCAACCCACGCCGCCCTCGCCTGGGCTGACGGCAAAGCAGTGGGCATGGTGCATTTCATTTATCACCGCTCCAATTGGAGCATCGAAAACTCCTGCTACTTGCAGGATCTGTTGGTGGCACCGGAGACTCGTGGCACCGGCGTCGGTCGCTTGCTGATCGAACACGTCTACGCCACTGCCAAGGCCGACGGTTGCTGCAAAGTGCATTGGCTGACCCACGAAACCAATGCCACCGCGATTCAGCTCTACGAGCGCATCGCCGAGCGCCCGGGATTCATCCAGTTTCGCAAAGCCATTTAAGGAGCCGCGTACATGACCACTGCACTTGCCGACTGGAAAGGCGTCCCCGCCCCCACCGCCACCTTGCTCGAAGGCCGGTTCATCCGCCTGGAACGCCTCGACCCGGCGCGCCACGGCGACGAGTTGTTCAACGCGCTCGAAGGCCCCGGCGCCGACCCGAAGCTGTGGGATTACTTGCCCTATGGGCCGTTCCCGCAACGCAGCGTTTTCAATGACTGGCTGAACAACCATGCGGCCAGCAGCGATCCGTATTTCTTCAGCGTGATCGACCGCGTCACGGGCCAGGTGCAAGGCATTCTGAGCCTGATGTCGATCGTCCCGGCGCAGGGGCGCATCGAGATCGGCCACGTCACCTTCGGTGCGCCAATGCAACGTTCACCGAAGAGTACCGAAGCGGTTTACCTGTTGGCCAAATACGCCTTCGAACAGGGCTATCGTCGCCTGGAGTGGAAGTGCAACAACGGCAACGCCCGCTCCAAATACGCCGCCGAACGCCTGGGCTTCAGCTTCGAAGGCGTGTTCCGTCAGCACATGGTGGTCAAGGGCCAGAACCGCGATACCGCGTGGTATTCGATTGTGGATTCGGAGTGGCCGGCGATTGCGACAGGGTTCGAGCAGTGGTTGAGCGATGCCAACCAGACGCCGACCGGGCAGGTGAAAGGTTTGATCGAGTGCCGTTCCTGAGTCTGTAAATGTAAAAGATCGCAGCCTGCGGCAACTCCTACAGGGTGAACGTCAATCCCATGTAGGAGCTGCCGCAGGCTGCGATCTTTTGATCTGTTGTTTACCCCAACTTTTGCGCCAGCACCGCGATGTGTTCCGGGCCGATCCCGCAGCAACCGCCCAGGTGACTGGCACCACGCTGCTGCCAATCCTTCGCCCAGTGCAGATACCCTGGCGGATCCAGATCGTCGCGCAGCGGGTCGAGACCGTCGTTAGCGGTCGCCTCTTTCGGTTGCGGTGGAAACGCATTGGCATACGCGCCGATATGAATCTGCACACCCAGGCGTTCGAAGGTATCGCGCGCCGCATCAATCGCCGCACCGATCACTTCCGGCTGGCTGCAGTTGAACAGCAGCGTCTCGACGCCCAATTCCGCCGCCACCGCCGCTGCTTCGGCCACCGGTTCGCCGGAACGCAGACGCGGCACCTCATCGGTGTCTTCATCCTTCAAAGTAAACGACAGCCAGAACGGTTTGCCGTCCTGCGGCAGACCGGCGCGAATGGAACGCGCCTCGATGATCGAGCTCTGGGTTTCCGCGAGCCACAGGTCGACATGTGGCGCCAGGCCGGTCACCAGTGGCGTCAGCAATTCGTTCACCCGCGCCGCTTCGAACAGATCCGGGCGATAGGAGCCGAACAGCGGCGGCAACGAACCGGCCACTCGCACCGCTTTGCCCGAGGCCTGCACCGCACGCTGCGCCAGCTCTCCGGCCAACGCCGCCAGTGCCTGACCTTCAGCGGCAAACCGCGCCTCGCCGATGTGAAACGGCACGACCGCATAGCTGTTGCTGGTGATCACATTGGCGCCGCTGGCGATGTAGGCGGCGTGCACCGCTTCGACAGCTTGCGGTGCTTCGATCAGGGCCAGCGCCGACCACTCGGGCTGCCGAAACGGCGCCCCGGCGCGTTGCAACTCACGGCCCATGCCGCCATCGAGAATTACCGTGCTTGCTGTGCCCATATGCTTTTCGCTCATATGCTTATGAAAATTACTCACTACCAGAGTAGTTCTTATAACTATTTAATACGCACCATTCGGTTAATAACAACCCCTTTTTTTCAGGTGTCGACTGTGAAACTTCAACCGCTACTGGCCTTGGGCCTGACGATTCTGGCCGCGTCCACTCAAGCCTTCGGCGGCGCCACACTCGATCGCGTCGAACAGAAAAAACAACTGGTCGGCGTGCTGATGGAAAGCTACCCACCCTTCTCGTTTCTCAATGAGCAGAATCAGCTCGACGGCTTCGACGTGGACGTCGCCAAAGCCGTTGCGGACAAGCTGGGGGTCAAGCTGCGCCTCGAAACACCATCCTGGGACGTGATCGCTGCCGGCCGCTGGAGCGGGCGCTATGACATCTGCATCTGCTCCATGACCCCGAGCAAGGCGCGCGCCGAAGTGTTCGATTTTCCGGTCGAGTACTACGCCTCGCCCGCCGTGATCGTGGTCAACGCCAAGGACGATCGCATCCACGGCGCCAAAGACTTGAGCGGCAAGAAAGTCGGCCTGACCAGCGCCTCCAGCTACGAAAGCTATCTGAACAAGAATCTGGTCATCGAAGGCGCCGAAGACACGCGTCTGGAGTACCCGTTCGAGGATGTGCAGATCGCTCCGTACGATACCGACAACGTTGCCTTCCAGGACCTGGGCCTGGGCGCCGGTGTGCGCCTGGACGCCATCCTCACCAACCTGGTGACCGCGCAGCCGCGCCTGAATCAGGACCAGCGCTTCAAACTGGCCGGCGCGCCGCTGTACTCGGAACCTAACTCGGTGGCCATCGAAAAGGGTGATGCCGAGTGGGACGCCAAAGTGCGCGAGGTGTTTGCGCAACTCAAGCAGGACGGCACGCTGAGCAAGCTGTCGCAGAAATGGATCGGCGCCGATATCAGCCAATGACTGCCTTCCCGACACCTCCACAGCCGCCGCAACCGGTGGCTGAATCGCGCCTGCAACGGCTGCTTGGTTTCCGCACGCGCCTGTACCTGACCTGGGCGGCGATGTTCAGCCTGTTTGCCGGTTTTTTCCTCAGCTTCGACCTGAAGCTCTCGATCATCCTCGACAAGCTGCCGAATCTGCTCGGCGTGCACCTGGCGCCCAACGGCTTTCTGCAGGGCGCGGCACTGACCCTGTTTCTCTGCGCCTGCGCGATCGTCGCCTCGTCCTTGCTGGGCTTCGTCACCGCTCTGGCGCGCCTGTCGAAAAGCGCCGTGGCATTCGGGATCGCCAGTTTCTACACCTCGTTCTTTCGCGGCACGCCGCTGCTGATCCAGATCCTGCTGATCTACCTCGGCCTGCCGCAACTGGGTGTGGTGCCCGGCGCGGTGGTGGCGGGGATCATTGCCCTGTCACTTAACTACGGCGCCTACCTCAGCGAAATTTTCCGCGCCGGTATCCTCGGCGTGCCCTACGGCCAACGCGAAGCTTCGCTGGCGCTGGGCATGCGCGAGAGCGTGATCTTCTGGCGCATCACCCTGCCCCAGGCGATGCGCACGATCATCCCGCCGACCACCAACCAGTTCATCTCGATGCTCAAGGACTCGTCACTGATCTCGGTGATGGGCGTCTGGGAAGTGATGTTTCTGGCGCAGTCTTACGGACGCTCGAGCTACCGCTATATCGAGATGCTGACCACGGCGGCGATCATTTACTGGCTGATGTCGATCGGTCTGGAGCTGATCCAGGCGCGTATGGAGCGGCATTACGGCAAGGCTTATGTGCGGCGTAGCTAGGGTAATCAGCACCTTGCGCCAGCGTCGGGTTTTAATTGATCTCTCGTCGGATCCGCACCACGCCCATTTTCAGTCCAAACGGACGAAACACCGCATTCAACGATTTCAATGTCTGATTGCCCTCGCCATGCTCGATATGCACCAGCGTGCGAACCGATATTTTGCACATCCTGGCAAACTGGGTTTGATGCAGACCGGTCACTTCCACGCGTAGACGACGAACCGCTTCACCGATCTCCAGTGTCCCTTGGGCCAGCGCCTCTTGAATGTTTTCGATGAGCACCGTGCGCTCGGCTACTGTCATGCTCATTTCAGATCCCACCCTTTCAAACGTTGCTCCAGATTTTTCAGATGGATTCCTGGGTGGCTCATCGTTCTGTCGGGCAAACCGCTCGCCGTCAATATGTCGGGGAGCGCCGCCAGACGCTGGGCATCTTCACGCAAGCGTTCGAAAGGATCTGATGCGTCAGTCAAACCTGCCAAAGGGTCTTTGGGATCGGTGATATCAGCCAATGCGCGGCACACTCCCCGCCAATCGACCTCTCCCGCCCTCTCCAGATCTTTTGGCCATTTGGTTGTACGGGTCACACCCTCGTCATCCATGACCATCGGGGCCAAGTCATAGATCGGCGCCAGACGAAACGAACTTTCCTGGCGAATTATCGCGGTGTTACGACCATGGTTATCCGAGTTACCGAGGATCTTGTTGATCAGGTCCCGACGTAAGTAATCCGTCACCAGTGCGGGAATCTGACTGGCCTGTCCTGCTTTTCGCCAGAGCCCGGCGAGCATGCGGATGACATCCATATGGTTCATTGCACTTCCCGGCGCCGTTACTTGAGCCAGTGAATAAATCGACTCGACAGCAAAACGACTGACTTCACCGTTCGTTACTTCTCGATCAAAGCGCTGCATCCACAAGCTCGGCTTACTCGCCTCTTCTAGTGCCAAACCTTCTACCGCGATCGTTTCAATGCCGAGTTTCTGAAGCGCCTTGTAGTAATGGAACTCGCTGCGCAGGATATCTTGATCGACCAGACTTCCTTTGTTTCTGGCAAATTTTATAAACCAATGCTGCCTGACCTCTTCATCGCCCAATACCGCATCGGGGTACAAAAGGCCGGCCTTGTTTTCAGTCAACAATAGCTTCGGTGCTTCACCGCCTGCCCCTGTAGCACCACCAATTGCCGCACCTTGCTCATAGGCATATTCCAGAAAGCGACTGTCGCGGTGAACAACATCCTCACGCTTGAATCCGATGGGCTCACGCTCATCGACAGCCTCGGCCGACTCTTTTATGCGCATATTGCCAATGGGAGCTGGAGTGCTCTGGCCGAGCAGATACAGATCGGCACCGATATGCGCCGGTTTCTCCTGCCCCAGACGCGCAAGCAGAAATCTTTTTGCCGCTCCTGCGGGGGCAATGTCATAGACAAATGCGGGCGTACTGGAGCGTCGCCCTTCCCAATCCAATGGATACAACGCACTGACGGCCTTGGAAAACGGAGAGCCTGTGGCTTCAATATTTTCGACAAGGTATGGCGTCTCGTAGCCGAAGCTGCAGCGACTTTCGAACCCCTTTTCAGGATTGTCGAACCTGAGAATCATTGCGTCGTGCCATTTTCCAGCACTGAATATCTGTAATGTCAGGTCGTACATGTCTCGACACCTGCATTTAATTGCATTCAAACAGGCGATTTATTGCCCGCAGATGCAATATAGTGCATTTCGACGGATGATGGGGCGTTGCAATCTGCAACAAAATGCAGATACGACTGAGCTTAAGATCATCTGAACGCAAAATAATGCAGGTCATCCTCCGACTTCATTCTGTAAGAACCCCTCGATTTACGGACCGCCCGCTAGTAACAAAAGGCCCTCCATCCATGCCTTTCTCGCCCTGCAGCGGCGAGATTGGAAGCAACAGTCGCAACCACGGGTTGATCGGCACTGGCAAATGAATTTCTGATCATCACAAGCGGCTAATGGCAATTCAATTTGTAGGAAAAGACAACGCGACGTCACGACGTAATCCGCCAATTTTTGTCGAGCCGCTCTTTTCCGAAGATCAAACAGACGCAGCCCGCAGCACCGAGCGATCCGGCTGACATCGGCGCCTGCCGGCTCCAACTTAGAGTTTGGCCTCCTTCCACGAGAGGCTGAACTCGATGCCCGTTCAATTCCACTTTCGACCAAAACACCTGACATTAGCCATTGCTTTGGCCATGGGATGTGCCGATCTGTCCATGGCTCAGGACGCACCGCCCGACACTCAAGGCATCTCTCGCGCATCCCCTGAAGCATTCAAATCAGCGATCAACGCTTTCACCAATCATCCGGAAACCGTCCAACTGAAGGTCAGCAAAGCCTATCCGGCACAGGAGGGTGTGGCGCTGGCGCTTGATGAGCGCAATGACCTTGTCACCGTGCAATCTCGGGGCAGCTTCGCCGGCCTGGTCGACGGTGGCGGGGGCGATAACCTGCTGCAACTCGACGCGAACAGGAAAGGCGTGCTGGGTGAAACCCGTAACTTCAGTGGGCTGGAGGTCAGGCGCGGGAGCTGGACCCGCAGCGGACCGGGTGATTTCAGCCTCGGTGTACTGGTTCATCCGAAGGCTCTGCTGGTCAATGAAGGGCAAATTCTGGGCTCGGCAGTGACCGAGGGCATCTTGATCAACAAAGGGGCGATCAATGGCGGCGCCACTGTCGCGTCTGGCGGCGACCTGACCAACCAGGGCCTGATTGACGGCATGGTGGAGGTTCAGGAAAACGGCCATATAGCCGGGAATGGTGCGGTTAATCATTTGAACGTGTACGGACGCATGACCGTCGACGATGTCTACGGCGCCCCCAAGGTCGCGGGAGATCTGCGCCTGACCCGTTCTGCCGTGCTGGCCTATGCCGTGGATGCCTCCGGTAACAGTCCGACCGTGATCGTCAAGGGAACTGCTCATTTGGGTGACGCCACCCTGAAACTCGTCACCGCCGGCGACTACCCGCAAAGCAGTCAGCACACCGTTCTGGAAGCGGGAAAGATTGAGGGACAGTTCGGCACCGTTGAAAACGATCTGGCATACATGACCCCGACGCTGCACTACGAAACACAACGAGTGGGCTTGCTCTATGCCCGTAACGATGTGCCGCTCGAAAACCTTGCGACCACGCAGAATAGTCAGGCGCTCGCGCAAAGCATTGACGAGACACCCTCCACCCCTCAGCAACCTCAGCAACCTCAGCAACCTCAGCAACCTCAAGAACCTGCGGTATCTCGCCAACCAAGCACAGCCATGGGCGCGGCCACACCTCAAAATACTGCCGTCACGGCCCTGCTCGGCGCCAGCAAGCCAACGGCCAGCGTGGCTCTCGAACAACTCGCCGCCGGCAGCAACGCCAACCTCGCCAAAGCCACACTGAGCAGCGTCAATCCGCTCAGCGCCAGCATGCTTTCGGCCATGCATCAACTGGACAGCGCCAATGGAGCGCGGAGCTCAGGGAATGCACCACGTCTGGCTGCTTCCGACGAAGGCAATGGACGGGTCTGGCTGCAAGCGCTGGGGCATGGCGGCAAGGTCGACCGGGACGCCGACAGTGTCCTGAAGCATTCCACTCAAGGTCTGATCATGGGGGCCGACTGGCGAATCGACGAGCAATGGCATGTCGGCCTGATGGGCGCAAAAGCGCAAACCCGCTTCGATGCCCGGCAGTTCGACGGTGATCTCGACAGCTGGCACCTCGGCGCCTACGCGCTGCGTCAGGACGGCCCGTTCGCCCTGCGCCTGGGCGCCGCGTACGGCAGTCATGACGGCAGTGGCAAACGTCGCGTTGCCTTCAATGGTTTCAGTGATCGCCTCAAGAGCAGCTATGACGCCAGCACCCAGCAGGTGTTTGCCGAAGTCGGCTACAACCTGGGACGTGGCAACGTCAGCTTCGAACCGTTCGCCAGTGTCGGTTATCAACGCTACCAGCGTGATGGTTACACCGAGAAAGGTGGCAATGCGGCGCTCAAGGTTCAGGGGCAGACCCGGGCGAACCCGAGCAGCACCGTCGGCCTGCGCCTGGCGAAAACCAGTCACCTGGCCAACGGCATGCAGTTGACGCCACGTCTCAGCGCCAGCGTGAAACATACCTACGGCGAGCTCGATAACGAAACGCGCCAGCAACTGGTCAAGGGTGGCAGAAGCTTTGAAGTCGCCGGGGCCGAGATGGATCGCAACAGCTTCACGCTGGACGCCGGTCTGGATCTGACCCTGTCCGCCCGTAACACTCTGGGCGTTGGGCTCACTGGCGAGGCCGGTAGCGACAGCCGCAGTTACGGCGTGATGGGCCAGTGGCGCATGGCGTTCTGACACAAAGCGACGTGTAGCTGCCGCAGGCCCGAGCCTTCGGCAGCTCCTACAGAGAACGGCATATTGCAGGCGAAAAAAAAGGGGAGCACATGCCCCCCCGAGGTTTAAAACGTTGAATCGCGGCAGTTATCTCAGCCTTCGATCTCGATCAGGATTTCGCCAGGATTCACCCGGTCGCCCTTGGCCACATGGATGGCGGTGACCTTGCCGGCAATCGCTGCCTGAACTTCGGTTTCCATCTTCATCGCTTCGGTGATCAGCACCGCCTGACCGGCCTTGACGGTGTCGCCTTCCTTGACCAGCACATCGACGATGTTGCCCGGCATGGTGGTGCTGACGTGGCCCGGTGCCGATGCTTGTTTGCGTTTGCTGCTGCCACCGCCGACAAATTCGTTGAGCGGTTCGAACACCACTTCTTCCGGCATGCCGTCGATGGACAGGTAGAAGTGACGCTTGCCTTCGGCCTTCACGCCGACACCGGTGATGTCGACGCGGTAGGTTTCGCCGTGGACGTCGATGACAAACTCGGTCGGTACGCCTTCGCCACCGGCCTTCGCCACACCGCCGGCCTCAGGGATCGGCAACAGCACTTCCGGAACGAGGGTGCCGGCGGCACGCTCTTCGAGGAATTTGCGGCCGATGTCCGGGAACATGGCGAAAGTCAGCACGTCTTCTTCAGACTTGGCCAGTGCGCCAATGTCGGCACGCAGCTTGGTCATCTCCGGCTTGAGCAGATCGGCCGGACGTACGTCGATCACCTCTTCGCTGCCGATGGCCTGACGACGCAGTTTTTCGTTAACCACGCCCGGCGCCTTGCCGTAACCGCCCTGCAGGTACAGCTTCACTTCGTTGGTGATGGTCTTGTAACGCTCGCCGGCCAGCACGTTGAAGAACGCCTGGGTACCAACGATCTGCGAAGTCGGAGTCACCAGCGGCGGGAAACCAAGGTCTTCACGCACCCGCGGGATTTCCGCCAGCACTTCGGCCATGCGGTTCAGTGCGCCCTGCTCTTTCAGCTGGTTGGCGAGGTTGGAGATCATCCCGCCGGGTACCTGGTTGACTTGCACACGGGTATCGACGGCGGTGAACTCGCTTTCGAACTGGTGGTACTTCTTGCGCACGGCGTAGAAGTACAGACCGATTTCCTGCAGCAGCTCCAGGTTCAGACCGGTGTCGTACTCGGTGCCCTTGAGCGCTGCGACCATCGATTCGGTGCCTGGATGGCTGGTGCCCGAGGCGAAGCTGGAGATCGCGGTATCAATGTGATCGGCACCGTTTTCGATGGCTTTCAATTGGCACATCGCCGCCAGACCCGCCGTGTCATGCGAGTGGATGAACACTGGCAGCGACTGCTCGGCTTTCAGTGCGCGAACCAGTTCGCCGGTGGCGTACGGTGTCAGCAGACCGGCCATGTCCTTGATCGCCACCGAGTCGCAACCCATGGCTTCCATCTGCTTGGCTTGCGCCACAAACGCGTCGATGGTGTGCACCGGGCTGGTGGTATAGGCGATGGTGCCCTGAGCGTGTTTGCCGGCAGCCTTCACCGCTTCGATCGCTACGCGCAGGTTACGCACGTCGTTCATTGCGTCGAAGATGCGGAACACGTCGATGCCGTTGACCGCTGCCTTGGCAACGAAAGCTTTGACCACGTCGTCGCTGTAGTGGCGGTAGCCCAGCAGGTTCTGCCCGCGCAGAAGCATTTGCAGACGGGTGTTGGGCAGCGCGGCGCGCAGTTGGCGCAGACGCTCCCACGGGTCTTCTTTCAGAAAGCGCACGCAGGCGTCGAACGTCGCACCGCCCCAGCACTCCAGCGACCAGTAGCCGACCTTATCGAGCTTGTCGCAGATCGGCAGCATGTCTTCAGTGCGCATGCGGGTGGCGAGCAGCGATTGGTGAGCGTCGCGCAGGATGGTGTCGGTTACGAAAATTTTCTTGGACATTGTTGTATTCCTCACAGGCCTGCGTGGGCGGCGATGGCGGCGGCGATGGCCAGGGCCAGCTCTTCGGGTTTGCGCTTGATCGAGTAGTTGGTCAGTTCAGGGTGGCTTTCAACGAAGCTGGTATTGAACTGGCCGCTACGGAATTCCGGATTGCGCAGGATTTCCTGGTAGTACGCGGCGGTGGTTTTCACGCCTTGCAGGCGCATGTCGTCGAGGGCGCGCAGGCCCCGGTCCATCGCCTCTTCCCAGGTCAGCGCCCAGACCACCAGTTTCAGGCACATCGAGTCGTAGAACGGCGGAATGGTGTAGCCGGTGTAGATCGCCGTGTCGGTGCGCACGCCCGGGCCGCCAGGGGCGTAGTAACGAGTGATCTTGCCGAAGCTCGGCAGGAAGTTGTTTTTCGGGTCTTCGGCGTTGATGCGGAACTGCAACGCGAAACCACGATGCTGAATGTCTTCCTGCTTCACCGACAGCGGCAGGCCGGAGGCGATGCGGATCTGTTCGCGGACGATATCGATCCCGGTGATTTCTTCGGTGATGGTGTGTTCCACCTGCACCCGGGTGTTCATCTCCATGAAGTACACTTCGCCCTCGGCGAGCAGGAACTCCACGGTGCCGGCATTCTCGTAGCCCACAGCCTTGGCCGCACGCACCGACAGGTCGCCGATGTAGGCGCGCTGTTCCGGGGTCAGTTGCGGGCTCGGGGCGATTTCGATGAGCTTCTGGTTGCGGCGCTGGATCGAGCAGTCACGCTCGAACAAGTGCACGACGTTGCCGAAGCTGTCGCCGAGGATCTGCGCTTCGATGTGCTTGGGATTGACGATGCACTTCTCCAGGAACACTTCCGCCGAACCGAAAGCCTTGGTCGCTTCGGAGATCACCCGAGGGAAGTTCTGTTCGAGTTCTTCGCGGCTGTTGCAGCGACGAATGCCGCGCCCGCCACCACCGGAGGTGGCCTTGAGCATCACCGGGTAACCGATGCGGTCGCCCTCGGTCAGGGCTTCTTCGATACCCGACACGTTGCCTTCGGTGCCCGGGGTGACCGGCACACCGGCCTTGATCATGCTGCGCCGGGCTTCGGTCTTGTCGCCCATGCGGCGAATGACTTCTGCCGACGGGCCGATGAATTTGATCCCGCGTTCGGCGCAGATGTCTGCCAACTCGGCATTTTCCGAGAGAAAGCCGTAACCGGGGTGCAATGCATCGCAACCGGTTTCCACCGCCAGGTTCACCAGCTTGCGCGGGTTGAGGTAGCCGGCCAGTGGCTCGGCACCGATGCTGTGGGCTTCGTCCGCACGCTTCACATGCAAGGCATGCCGGTCGGCGTCGGAAAAAATCGCAACCGAGCGAATGCCCATCTCGGCGCAGGCCCGCACGATTCGTACGGCAATCTCACCACGGTTGGCGATCAGGATCTTTTTTATCACTTGGAAATTCCCTTGAGCCGGTGGCACCACGACCTGCTAGACCCAGGTCGACGCGTGACTAAATGTTTCAATTTAGTCGCAGCCCCACACTAGCCCTCACAAGGGATTAACAAAAATGAATAAAAATTGGGTCAGGCATAAGCAAAGACTTATAGTTAAACCATCAGCCTGCCGTCAGAGCCCATAAAAAATGCGTAAGTCCTTGATGCGTATGACATTACGACAATTGCAGATTTTCAACGAAGTGTGTGATTTACGTTCCTACAGCCGCGCAGCCGATGAAATGTCTCTGACACAACCGGCCGTCAGCCTACAGATTCGTCAGCTGGAAGAGCTGATCGGGCAACCATTATTCGATTATGTCGGCAAAAAACTCTACATGACCGAGGCCGCCGAAGCCCTGCAGCGTGCCAGCCGGGACATCTTCGGGCGCCTGGAAAACCTCGACATGCAGCTGTCGGACATGCAGGGCTCGCTGCAGGGCCAGTTGAAACTGGCCGTGGAATCCAGCGCCAAATACTTCGTGCCGCACCTGTTCGCCGCGTTCAAGCGCCAGCATCCGGAAGTGAACCTGCAACTGACCGTGGTCAACCGCGGTCAGGTGATCCGCCGCCTCTCCGACAACCGCGATGATCTGGTGATCATGTCGATGGTGCCGCAGGACATGGGCCTGGAGTTCCTGCCGTTTCTCAATAATCCGATTGTCGCTGTCGCGCGTCCGGACCATCCGTTGGCACACATGGGGCCGCTGCGCCTGCAGGATCTTGAGCCTTACACACTGCTGATCCGCGAACCCGGTTCGGGCACGCGACTGGCCTGTGAAGAGTATTTCAAGGAGAAACGCGTGCACTTCACCCAGACTCAGGAAGTGGCCTCGGCCGAAGCCCAGCGCGAATGCGTGGTGGCGGGTCTGGGCCTGGCGCTGTTGACGCGCCACGCCCTAAACCTGGAGCTGGCGACCGGCGGCTTGGTCGAGCTGCCGGTCGAAGAGTTGCCGCTGTTTCGCAGCTGGTGCCTGGTGCAAGCCAAGGCCAAACGCCTGTCACCGGTGGCGCACGCCTTCCTGGCGTTTATCCGCAGCGAACGGGTGCAGATCAGCGCGCTGGTTGAACGCTTCGACGGGAAGCTGCGGGCGCTGCCTGCCAGTAGTTGAGTTCGATGTCCTCGGGAAAATCGCTGATTTCGCTTTGAAGCTGACGAAGTTCAAAGCGATCTTCGATCGCGCGACGGAACTCCATGCGGCGCTGGTCTTCCTGCTGACGACGGGTTTTCGCGGCGCTGTTGCGTTCTTCGTAGGGCTGAGCCATTTCGAGTCTCCCAAGGCGAGTACGGGAGTTTCACGATAGGCGGGACGGATGACGGTTTGGCTGCGCGGGGATGACAGTGCGATGAAACTTTTGAAAAGTGCGGTGCTATTGAGGACGCCTTCGCGAGCAGGCTCGCTCCCACAGTGGATCTTCTGTGAGCACAAATTTTGTGTCACACCGAGATCAAATGTGGGAGCGAGCCTGCTCGCGATTAAGGTCGGAACGACCTTAGATGACTTCAGTCATCCAGGGCTTTCACGGCCTTGGGGGATAGCCGCAAGCTGCGCAGGCTGCGCTTCACGCTCTTCAGGTGGTTGACCAGGCTCGGCCCGCGCGCCATGGCCACGCCCATCGCCAGCACGTCGATTACCACCAGATGCGCGATTCGCGAGGTCAGTGGCGTATAAATCTCGGTGTCTTCGTGCACATCGATCGCCAGGTTGACGGTCGACAGCTCAGCCAGCGGTGTCTGGCTCGGGCACAAGGTGATCAGCGACGCGCCGCTCTCGCGCACCAGGTTGGCGGTGATCAGCAGATCCTTGGAGCGCCCGGACTGGGAAATGCAGATCGCCACATCGGTCGGCTTCAACGTCACCGCCGACATCGCCTGCATGTGCGGGTCGGAATACGCCGCCGCCGTCAGCAGCAGACGGAAGAACTTGTGCTGCGCATCCGCCGCCACCGCGCCTGACGCACCAAAGCCATAGAACTCGACACGCTGCGCCTGGGACATCAACGTCACCGCACGCTGCAATTCCACCGGATCGAGCTTCTCGCGAACCTCCATCAGAGTGTGCAGGGTAGTGTCGAAAATTTTCAGGCTGTAGTCGGCGACCGAGTCGTCCTCATGGATCGCGAACTGACCGAAGCTGGCACCAGCGGCCAGGCTTTGCGCCAGTTTCAGCTTGAGATCCTGAAACCCGGAGCAGCCAATGGCCCGGCAGAAACGCACAATGGTCGGCTCGCTGATGCCGACGCTGTGGGCCAGGTCGGCCATGGAACTGTGCATCACCGCCGCAGGGTCAAGCAGCACGTGGTCGGCGACCTTGAGCTCCGACTTGCGTAACAGGTGACGTGACTGGGCGATGTGTTGCAGCAGATTCAAGGGGCTGGACTCTTCTTATGGGCAAGGATGTAGCACGCTTGTAGTTATACTACATGAATTGGCTTTTTGCCTGCTCAATGCGTAACTCCATGTCCCCATATCAGGCGCGATGGAGTGCATGTAGCCCTTAAAGCGGATTTCCCTGTTCGCGTAAAAGCCCAGCCAGACGCTCAGCCTCCACTGGGCGACTGATCAGATAGCCCTGCACTTCGTCGCAGCGTTCAGCACGTAAAAATTCCAGCTGCTCTTGCCGCTCGACACCTTCTGCCACCACTTTCAATGACAGCCCGTGAGCCATGGCGATGATTGCCCGGGTAATCGCCGCATCCTCACTGCCCTGCCCCAGCCCGCGAATGAACGCCTGATCGATCTTCACGTAATCCACCGGAATCCGCTTGAGATAACTCAGCGACGAATAGCCGGTGCCGAAGTCATCGATTGCCAGCTTCACCCCCAGATCGCGCAACTGCTGGAAGGTCGCGATGATGTGTTCGACGCTGTCGAGCAGTTGGCTCTCGGTGAGTTCCAGTTCGAGGTAGTGCGGCGCCAGCCCGGTTTCTTCCAGCACCTGGCGCACCAGACTGACCAGTTTGCCTTGGCGCAACTGATGCACCGACAGGTTCACCGATACCCGAATCGGCTCCAGCCCCTGACGCTGCCACTCGCACGCCTGCCAGCAGGCCTGGCGCAGCACAAATTCGCCGATCGGGCCGATCAGTCCGGTTTCCTCGGCCAAACCAATAAAATCCCCCGGCGGTACCCGGCCCATGCCTGGATGATCCCAGCGCACCAGCGCTTCCGCCGCATTCAGACGCCCGGTCTGCAGGCACAGTTTTGGCTGATAGAACACCTTGAGCTGTTTGTCTTCGATGGCTTTGCGCAGCTGGTTTTCCAGTTGCAGGCGCTCAAGGGTGCTGGCCTGCAGGCTATCGGTGTAAAACTGGAAATTGTTGCCGCCTAGATGCTTGGCGTGTTGCATGGCCATGTTCGACTGACTGACCAGCGCAGAGATTTCCCGGGCGTTGTCCGGCAGCATGCTGATGCCCATCGAGGCACTGACCACCAGTTCATGCCCTTCGACCGTCAGCGGCAGACGCAGCTTGCTCGACAGCCGCGTCGCGACCCGCGCCAGGCTCGACAGGTTGCCGTAGGCATCGAACAGCACGGCAAATTCATCACCGGACAGTCGGGCAATGGTGTCGGCCTCCGGCAAGGCGTTGACCAGGCGTCGAGCCATTTTCTGCAACAGCTGATCCGCCACCTCGTGGCCGAGGCTGTCGTTGAGCAGCTTGAAGCGATCGAGATTGATGTGCAGCAGCGCCAGACTGCGGCGCCCGCCCTGACGCACGCGCTGATGGGCTTCGTGCAGGCGTTCGCGGAACAGAGAGCGGTTGGCCAGCCCGGTCAGCTCATCGTAGTGCGTCAGGAAGCGCATGCGCTCCTCGGATTCGCGCCGCGCCGATAGATCGGCGAAGAAGCCGACGATATGGCTGACATTTCCTCGACTGTCGCGCACCGCGTTGAGTTGCAGCCACTGCGGATACAGCTCGCCGTTCTTGCGGGTTTCCACCAGTTCGCCCTGCCAACTGCCGTGCTGCTCCAACGCGTGGCGGATCGAAACGTAATGCCGGCGGGCGTCGCGGCTGCACGGCAGCTCGACGACATTGCGCCCGAGCATGTCTTCGATGTCATAACCGGTGACGCGGCTGAACGCCTGATTGATCGCGATCAAGGCGTAGTTCGGATCAAGAATGACGATGCCTTCGCTGGCCGCTTCGAATACCGTGGCCGCCAGTCGCTGCTGTTCTTCGAGGCTTTTGCTCACGCTGATGTCGCGCCGGGTGCCGACCATGCGGATCACCCGGCCAGCGTCGCTGCGCTCCACGGCGCGACCGCGATCCTCGATCCACACCCAATGACCGTCGCCGTGACGTACGCGGTATTCGATCTGATAGTCCTCGGTGCGCCCTTTCAGGTGTTCGATCAGCGCCTGCTTGAGCCCTGGCACATCCTCCGGGTGCAGGCGTGGCTTGAGGTCGCGCAAGATCGCCGTGACGTACTCCGGCGCGAGGCCGAACAGCTCCTGAATCTGCGTGTGGTGGACTTCGTCGGTTTGCAGGTTCCAGTCCCACAGCCCCAGTTCACTGGCCTTCAACGCCAGGGCCAGACGGGCTTCGCTTTTGCTCAACGCCTGATTGGCCACGTCCAGTTCGCGACTGCGCTGGGCCACGCGATCTTCCAGCTCGATCTGTGCTTCACGCAATTGGCCCTCGGCACAGCGCCGCTGTTCGATCTCCTTGGCCAGCGCCTGATTGAGCTGCTCGCTGCGGTTCTGCGCTTGCTGCAGGTGTTCGATCAAGTGCTGATTCTGAAAGCGTCGCAGCAAGCCGCGATCAATCAGCCGATTGACCTGCCAGGCGACCACGCTTAGCGAACCGAGCAGAATCAACCCGAGCCAGCCCCAACCGCGCGCTTGCTCATCACCGCCCCAGAACAGGTAACCGATCGCCGGCAGCAGGCACGGCAAGGTAAAGGACAGAAACGCCGGCAGGCTGACGGCGTAGGCAACGCTGGCCGATAACGTCGCGGCACCGATCAGGCCGAACACCCAGGCTTGCTGCATGAAGTTGTCGGCGGGCACCAGGGCGATGCCGGCACCGGCCAGGGTCAGACCGGTCATGGTCGAGCCGAGCAGGAACATGCGAAACCAGATCGGCTGAGCCTGACGGTCCGGGATCGCCGAATCGAACGCCGCGACCTGAATCACCCGCAGTGCCACCAGCGACAACAACCAGACCAGCCAGATGCTGACCACGAAATAGCGCTGCGGGCTCCAGAGCAAAGCGGCGCAGACCAGACCATTGAGTAACATGAACATCGTCGGCAGCAGCGAGCCCTGATACAGCAGGCGCGTGCGTTCGACCGCCATTTCGACGGCGTAATGCTTGCGGATGACCCGGGGTTCCACAGAGGGGCCCGACAGGTCTGAGCTGAGGGTCTTGTGCAATGTTGTTGTTCTTATAAGAGTGAGCATGGGCCCGAAACGTGGACGGAGCATACACAAGCCAACCCCGTTGCCAAACTGCTCCAGATCATAATTTGCCGGAAACTTTCCGCCGTCCGATCACCGGCAAAACCCGCAGAGTGAGGCGGGCCGAAGCCTGTAGCCAGTGACCGACCGGTCGTCATCGGCGGCACTTTCATCGGCTAATGCAAAGCTCGGTTTGCCCGGGCCTGCGGCGCACCCTAGAATGCCCCGATGCGCGATGATCTCTCCCTTCTGCTGAACTCCCTCAACGATGCCCAACGCCAGGCCGTAGCAGCCCCCGTTGGCCGTCAGTTGGTCCTGGCCGGTGCCGGTTCCGGTAAAACCCGAGTGCTGGTGCACCGTATCGCCTGGTTGATCCAGGTCGAAAACGCCTCGCCCCACTCCATTCTGTCGGTGACCTTCACCAACAAGGCCGCTGCCGAGATGCGTCATCGCATCGAACAGTTGCTGGGTATCAACCCGGCCGGCATGTGGGTCGGCACCTTCCACGGCCTGGCGCACCGCTTGCTGCGGGCGCACTGGCAGGAAGCCGGTTTGAGCCAGACGTTCCAGATTCTCGACAGCGACGACCAGCAGCGGCTGGTCAAGCGGGTGATCCGCGAGCTGGGGCTGGACGAACAACGCTGGCCGGCCCGTCAGGCCCAGTGGTTCATCAACGGGCAGAAAGACGAAGGTCTGCGTCCGCAACACATTCAGGCCAGCGGCGACTTGTACCTGGCGACCATGCGCGGCATTTACGAAGCTTACGAGGCGGCCTGCCAGCGCGCCGGCGTCATCGACTTCTCCGAACTGCTGCTGCGCGCCCTCGACCTGTGGCGCGATCACCCGGGCCTGCTGGCGCACTATCAGAAGCGCTTCCGTCATATCCTCGTCGACGAGTTCCAGGACACCAACGCCGTGCAGTACGCCTGGTTGCGCCTGCTCGGCAAGGGCGGCGACAGCCTGATGGTGGTCGGCGACGACGACCAGTCGATCTACGGCTGGCGCGGGGCGAAAATCGAGAACATTCATCAGTACTCGTCCGACTTCCCGGATTCGGTGACCATTCGTCTGGAGCAGAACTACCGCTCCACCGCCGGCATCCTCAAGGCGGCCAACGCCTTGATCGCCAACAACACCGGGCGCCTCGGCAAAGAACTGTGGACCGACGGCGGCGACGGTGAAGCAATCAACCTGTATGCCGCGTTCAACGAACACGACGAAGCACGCTACGTTGTCGAAACCATCGAAAGCGCGCTGAAAACCGGCTTGGCCCGTAGCGATATCGCAATTCTCTACCGCTCCAACGCCCAATCGCGCGTTCTCGAAGAAGCCTTGCTGCGCGAACGCATTCCGTACCGCATCTATGGCGGCCAGCGCTTCTTCGAACGCGCGGAAATCAAGAACGCCATGGCCTACCTGCGTTTACTTGAAGGCCGTGGCAACGACGCCGCACTGGAGCGGGTGATCAACGTCCCGGCCCGCGGCATTGGCGAAAAAACCGTCGAAGCGATCCGCGACCATGCACGTCACAGCGATGTGTCGATGTGGGAAGCGATGCGCCAACTGGTCGCCAATAAAGGCCTGACCGGTCGCGCTGCCGGCGCCTTGGGTGCGTTTATCGAGCTGATCGAGAACCTTGCCGCCAAGTGCATGGAGATGCCGCTGCACTTGATGACGCAGACCGTCATCGAGCAATCGGGGCTGATCGCCTATCACGAAGCGGAAAAAGGCGAGAAAGGCCAGGCCCGGGTGGAAAACCTTGAGGAACTGGTCAGCGCCGCGCGCAACTTCGAAACCACCGAAGAAGACGAAGAGCTGACGCCACTGGCGGCATTCCTCGGCCACGCGTCGCTGGAAGCCGGCGACACTCAAGCCGACGAGCACGAAGACAGCATTCAGCTGATGACTCTGCACAGCGCCAAAGGCCTGGAATTCCCTTACGTGTTCCTGGTGGGCATGGAAGAAGGCCTGTTCCCGCACAAGATGAGCCTGGAAGAACCGGGTCGTCTGGAAGAAGAGCGCCGCCTGGCCTATGTGGGCATCACCCGTGCCATGCAGAATCTGGTGATGACCTATGCTGAAACCCGGCGCCTGTACGGCAGCGAAACCTACAACAAGGTCTCGCGTTTCGTCCGTGAAGTGCCGAAGGGGCTGATTCAGGAAGTGCGCCTGTCGAACAGTGTCAGCCGACCGTTCGGCGGCAACCAGTCGATGAACGGCAGCAACCTGTTCAGCGGTAGCGAGATCCCGGAAACCGGCTTCAGCCTCGGTCAGACGGTACGACATTCGATCTTCGGCGACGGCGTGATCCTCAACTTCGAAGGTTCCGGCGCGCAGGCGCGGGTGCAGGTGAACTTCAGCGAAGGCAGCAAGTGGCTGATGCTGGGATACGCCAAGCTGGAAGCCATCTGACGCCGGTTTCGCTTTTCTGTGGGAGCGAGCCTGCTCGCGAATGACATCACCGTGGTTGATCTGATAAACCGCAGCGTGGCTTTCGCGAGCAGGCTCGCTCCCACAGGGGTCGGCGTTGGATGATCTAACAAGGATATTTCCATGGGCTCAGGCTTCTTCTCTTCCTGGACATTCTGGGCCCTGCTCTCGGCGACTTTCGCCGCGCTGACAGCGATCTTCGCCAAGATCGGCATCGAAAACGTCAATTCCGACTTCGCCACCCTGCTGCGCACCATCGTGGTCCTGGTCAGCCTGGCCTTGATTCTGTACGCGACGGGCCAATATCAGTCACTGGGATCAATTTCCGCCAAGAGCTACCTTTTCCTGCTGTTATCTGGCCTGGGTACCGGCGCATCGTGGCTGTGCTACTTCCGCGCGCTGAAAGTCGGCCCGGCTTCACTGGTCGCGCCAGTGGACAAGCTCAGCGTGGTACTGGTGGCGGTGCTCGGCGTGATCCTGCTGGGCGAGAAACTCGACCTGCGCCAATGGGGCGGCATCGGCCTGATCACCGCCGGTGTGGTAATGCTGGCGTTGCGTCGATAAGCAGGTTTCCCGCTGAACCTATCCCATTTTCCTACAGACAAAAGTACATGGCCTTATTGCTTCGATGGAGCTGAACCTAAGCTGTCAGGCAAAAGCCCGAAACACTCTCTCGCTAGCCAGTAACACTTCAGCTGTGCAACATGGCGCGCGTGTCTCCACAAACGGGAATTCCCTTTATGAAACGTTTTCTTAGCATCGCCATGGCGTTGTGCATCGGCCTGACGATGAGCCTCGACGCCAACGCCAAGCGCTTTGGTGGTGGCAAAAGCGCCGGCGCTGCGCCGACGCACCAGACCAGCCAGATGGCTCCTTCTTCCCCAGGCATGGGCGGCGCAGCAGCGACCGCTGGTGCAGCCGGCGCTGCCGGTGCCGCGGCCAAGGCTGGCGGCGCTTCTAAATGGCTCGGCCCTCTGGCCGGTATCGCCGCCGGTGGCCTGCTCGCGTCCATGTTCATGGGCGGCGGCTTCCAGGGCATGCAGATCTTCGACATCCTGATCATGGCCGTGATCGCGTTCGTGATCTTCCGCTTCATCGCTGCGCGTCGACGCAAGCAGCAGGAGCACCTGGCTCCGGCCGGCGCGCCGATGCAGCGTGAAGTGTTCGAGCAGAAGCCTGCCGCCATGGGTTCGATCTTCTCTGGTTCGGCCGCGCCGGTTGCCGCTCGTCCAGTGATCAACGCACCGGCCTGGTTCAACGAGCAGAACTTCCTTGCCGCTGCGCGTAGCCACTTCCAGTCGCTGCAGCAGCACTGGGACGCCAACGAAATGGACAAGATTGCTGAGTTCGTGACCCCGCAAATGCTCGACTTCCTCAAGCGTGAGCGTGCGGACCTGGGCGACGGCTTCCAGTCGACCTACATCGACAACTTGCAGGTACAGCTGGACGGCGTGGATGATCGTGCCGACAAGACCATCGCCACCCTGACCTTCAGCGGCGTGTCGAAGACCTCGCGTTTCGATCAGGGCGAAGTGTTCAGCGAAAGCTGGAACATGGAACGTCCACAGGGCGACAACCAGCCTTGGCTGGTGGCCGGTATCCGCCAGAACGGCTGATCCCTCGGCGTTACGCATGCGGTAATAAAAACCCCGGCCTCGGCCGGGGTTTTCTATTTCGCGGTTGCATCTATAGCGAGCTACTGTATAAACCGGCCCATATAAACCGCGCCATTCAAGCAAGAGGATCCCGGACGTGGAAGAAATCATCGAACAACTGCGCGAAGCCAACGAACCCGTACCGGTTCCCCTGGAATTGCCCGACGAAGACCAGCTGGTAGAAATCGAAGAAGAACTCTTCATCAACATCCCGTTCGTCTTCAAAGAGTTTCTGCTGACCGTCAGCGACGTGGTGTACGGCAGCCTCGAGCCGGTGACCGTCACCGACCCGCAATCACACACCTACTTGCCGGATGTCGCGGCCAATGCCTGGGACGCTGGCGTACCGCGCGACCTGATCCCGATCTGCCAGGACGGCGACAACTACTACTGCGTCGAAGAAGACGGCACCGTGGTGCTGTGGTCCGGCGAAGAAGAGCTGATCACCGAAGAGTCCTGGGAATCGGTGTGGCACTGGGCGCGGGACGTCTGGCTGGAAAGCTGATTCGCCAGACGCCCGGGTCGGTCAGTGCCCCGACGACTCCTTGTGGTTGTCGAGGGTTTCCAGCAGGGCCACCTGCATCCGCGTGTGCACGCGGATGAACCAGCGCCAGAGCAGCGCCGCCACGGCGGCCGCGACCACGGCGACCAGCACCAGCAACTTGTTGGTCGGCAGGATACTGGCCGACAAGGCTGCCAACAGCAGGAAGATCACCAGCAGCGAGAGGATCGGGATCACTTCGGAGATCACCCGACGCACTCGCTGCGTGTGACGCCCGGCCATCTCCGGCTTCACGCCCATCTCCGCCAGCAGCATCGACAACGCCTTGAGCTTGCGATACGCCGCAATCAGGAACGGCAGCGACAGCAGCAGCGCCCCGCCCCAGATCAACGCCTTCTGCCAGCTCGGATCAGTGATCCAGTCCTGCATCCACACCGACAACCGTCCGGCGAAGAACGCGCCGCTGAAGAAGATCGCGATCACCAGCGCCAGATTGACCCCGACCTGCAACAGGATCCGCCGGATCATCGCCGCCAGCATCGCGCCCTCGCCTTGCGGCTGAATGCTGCGCAGCCATTCTCCATACATGCCGAATACCCGGCCCAGGCGTTTGGGCACCGCTGCCGAGAGCTTGATCGACAGCGGATCGGCCGCGCGGATCAGATACGGCGTCAGCAGCGTGGTGATCACCGACACCGCCACCGCAACGGGATAGAGAAAGTTGCTGGTGACCTGCAGCGTCATCCCGAGCGCGGCGATGATGAAGGAAAATTCGCCAATCTGTGACAGCCCCATCCCCACACGCAGTGAGGTGCGTCCGTCATTGCCGGCGATAAACGCCCCGAGGCCGCAGGACAACATCTTGCCGAGCACCACCGCCACGGTAATGACTGCAATCGGCCACGCGTATTGCAGCAGGATCATAGGATCGAGCATCAGGCCGATGGCGACGAAGAAGATTGCACTGAACAGGTCGCGAACCGGTTCGATCAGCCGTTCGATCTTCAGCAACTGTCGCGACTCGGCCATGATCGCGCCGATCAGGAAGGCGCCGAGCACCATGCTGTATTCGAGCTTGACCACCAATAGGCAGAAACCGAAACACAAGCCCAGCACGGTAATCAGCAGCATCTCGTTGCTTTCGAATTTGGCGACATACGCCAGCAGACGCGGCACCAGCAGAATGCCGACCACCAGCGCGACGATCATGAACAGCGACAGTTTGCCGACCGTGGAGAACACTTCGCCGGAGCTGACCGTGCCGCTGACGGCGATACTCGACAGTAAGGCGATGATGCCGATGCCGAGGATGTCCTCGACGATCAGTACGCCGAAGATCAGTTGCGCAAAGCGCTCGTTCTTCATCTTCAGGTCGTTGAGCGCCTTGACGATGATGGTGGTTGAGGAGATGGCGAGGATTGCGCCGAGGAACAGCGAGTCCATGGTGTTCCAGTCGAACCAGCGACCGATCTCGTAGCCGATCCAGATCATCAGGACGATTTCGAGGAATGCCGCGATAAACGCCGTGGCGCCAACCTTGAACAACTTGCGCAGGCTGAATTCCAGCCCGAGGCAGAACATCAGGAAGATCACCCCCAGCTCGGCGAGGGTCTTGATGGTTTCTTCGTCGTGGATCAGGCCGAACGGCGGTGTGTGCGGGCCGATGATGAAACCGGCGACGATGTAACCGAGCACCACCGGCTGCTTGAGGCGGTGAAACAGCACGGTGACCACACCTGCGACCAACATGATCACTGCCAGGTCCTGAATAAAGCTGATGGCATGCATGGTGTGGGCTCCTTGTATGACGTGACCCGCCGTCAGACATCAGAAAGGTCTGAGCGAGTTGGGTAAAAATCCGCTTTTCGTGTAGGAATTGCCCTTGGGCAGGGCCTTTTGCAGGTTAACACCGCGACTTCCGGCTGGAAGGCGGTGCAATATAAGGAAACAGATCGGTCGCGGCGTGACGGCAGCCAGTCGTCTGGCGTCCCGATAACGGTGCTTTTGAAAAAGCCACCAGGCACCCGCAGAGGTGCGTCCAGCCATCCAGCCTTGATCCGTGAGAACGTTATGGAACCCGGAAACGCCCAACTGTCGATGACGGTATTGATGACCCCCGACATGGCCAACTTCTCTGGCAATGTCCACGGCGGTACCCTGCTCAAATACCTCGACGAAGTGGCCTACGCCTGTGCGAGCCGCTATGCCGGCCGCTACGTGGTAACGCTGTCGGTGGATCAGGTGATTTTCCGCGAGCCGATCCATGTCGGCGAACTGGTGACCTTCCTCGCGTCGGTCAACTACACCGGCAACACCTCAATGGAAGTCGGCATCAAAGTGGTGACCGAGAACATCCGCGAGCGCTCGGTGCGCCACACCAACAGCTGCTTCTTCACCATGGTTGCGGTGGATGACCAGCGCAAACCGGCCGCCGTGCCGCCGCTGCAACCGCAGAACAGCGAAGACAAGCGTCGTTATATGCAGGCCCAGCAGCGTCGGCAAATTCGCCAGGAGCTGGAAAAGCGTTATCAGGAGATCAAGGGCGACGCCTGATCAGCCCTTTGGAATGATGTCGCTTTACAGATCGCCTTCGCGAGCAAGCCCGCTCCCACATTGAATCGCAGTCCTCCCATGGGAATGCAGTCGAACGTGGGAGCGGGCTTGCTCGCGAATGGACGTAATGCGGTCTTACAGACTGATCGCCGTCGCCTCGAACTTCACCCGCGGATGCGCAATCCGGTCCTGCGCTCGCACCAGTTGCAGCTCGTAACTGGCACACGCCTGGGTTTCCAGCAGCACCTCATGCACCGCCGCTGCGGTGAACTCAAACGCCGCCACCAGACTGTCGCCGAGCAGTACCCGCGCGAGGAACAGCCCAGACGTCAGATCGCCGACACCCACTGGCTGACGCGGAAACGCCAGCAGCGGACGGCGCAGGTGCCAGCTTTCGTCTGCGGTCACCAACAACATCTCGAAACCGTCCGCCGGCTTGCCCGGATAATCCAGATGCTTGACCAGCACCGCTTTCGGCCCACGTGCCAGCAACGCCCGAGCCATCGCCAGGCAATCGAACAGCGACTGCGGCTTGCGCCCGGAGAAGCTGTCCAGCTCCAGTTGGTTCGGGCACATGATGTCCGCCACCGCAGCGGCTTCTTCCAGCAGGAAATCGCTGACTTCGGCCGGCACACTGCAGCCCTTCTCCGGATGACCCATCACCGGGTCGCACAGGTACAACGCCTTCGGATTGACCGACTTGATGCGCTCGACGCCACTGAGAATCGCCCGGCCCTGCGCCGCGCTGCCCAGATAACCGGAAAGCACGGCGTCGCAGTTGCCCAGCTCGCCAATGGCGGCAATGCCTTCGACCAGTTCGGGGATCTGGTGCGGCGCCAGCACTTCACCGGCCCACTGCCCGTACTGGGTGTGATTGGAAAACTGCACGGTGTTGAGCGGCCAGACATTCACCCCGACCCGCTGCATCGGAAACACGGCGGCGCTGTTGCCGGCGTGGCCGAAGACCACATGGGACTGAATGGCGAGCAGATGAGGCGTACGTTTCATTCGGGTTATTCCGTAAAACGATTGAAATTCAAGCCGCGCAGTATGCGACGAAACACAGCCTGTACGACAGACCGGCGACGCAGTTAAGCTGAGCTTATCTTTTGGAGTTTCCTGTTGATGCTGACCCTCGAAAACATCTTCGTGCTGATGCTGTTCGCCGCTGCCGGCGCATGGTTATGGCACAACCACGGCTTGCGCGAGCGGGCGCTGGAGCGGGTCAAGCAGCATTGCATCAACGTCGGCGTCGAACTGCTGGACGGTAACGTCGCGTTGAAAAAAATCGGTTTGATCAAGGATGCCAGCGGGCGGCGGCGCCTGGCCCGGGTCTATAACTTCGAGTTCACCGTGACCGGCGAAACCCGGCACAACGGCACCATTACCCAGTTTGGCGCGCACAGCGCACAGATCGAACTGGCGCCCTACCCGGCGCCGTTCGACGATACGCCGCCGGTGGTCGAAGTTACCCGCCCACGGGCCGAAGTGATCGAACTGAGCCAGTGGCGGCAGGAACACAACAAGTGGAAGCCTTGAGCTAACCCGCCTGCACCCGGCATTGCGTCAGGCTTGACTGCAAAGCATCGATACGTTGTGCATCGGTAAAGATCAGCTCTATACGTGAATCCCGTCGCCACTCACTCGGTTGCCAATCTAGTTCGGCGTTATCCACCGCATTGGCCGACACCCAGCCCTCGGCGCTGTGGATAACCAGTTTGGCCCGCCGCCAGTCCAGGCTCTGCAGCCATTGGCTCAGACGTTGCGTATCGAACGTCTGTCTAGGGTGCCAACGCCAGCCGATGCTCCAACCGCCCTCCTGTGCCTGACTCAGGCAGATCGGCACGGCCGGATCGCTCCAGAGCGCCGGAATCAGTCCCGATCCCTCGGGCACAACAAGGTTATCCACCGCAGCCCCCGCTTGCGCAGCCACACCCGGCAGCTCGCTCAACGGCAGTTGCGCCTGCTGCGTCCAGATCATTTTGACTGCCGGCAAACGCTCGACGATGGTCAGCCGTGCAACCTCATCCAGACTTTCTGCCTTGTTCAGCAACAGCAGGCCGGCGCTGGCCAAAGCCTCCTGCTGAGCGGTCGGCAAGGCTTTCCCGGCGGCCAGCGCCTGGGCATCCAGCACTAACACGCAGGGCTGCAGCGCCAGCACACCCAACCACGGCGCCTCGCCTAACTGCTTGAGCAATTGCGCCGGATGGCCCAGCCCGGACGGCTCGATGAACAGCCGATCCGGCTTGGCCTTGCGTAGCAAACGGCCGAGGCCGATTTGAAACGGCGCACCATTCACGCAACACAGACACCCTCCGGCGACTTCGCCCAGTGCGATACCATCGGCGTCGCGTGTCAGCAACGCGGCATCGAGGCCGATCTGACCGAACTCGTTGATCAGCACCGCCCAGCGTTCACCGTCCGGCCGTTGGGCCATGAGCTGGCGAATCAGGCTGGTCTTGCCAGCGCCCAAAGGGCCGGCGATGACATGGGTAGGAATGTTCTGCAACATGACTGGGCGTTTTCTGAGGGGATTGGACATGCGTTGGATGGGATGGTCGTTGCTGTTGACGCTGCTGTCGAGCGAAGCATGGGCCCAGGCTTGCGTGGTGCACAGCCAGGGCGAGCGGCTCGACGTCAAAGTCTGCCAGCAGAACCGTAATATTCCCGAGAAGCTGTTCAGCGACGGCTTCTGCCAACCGACCCTGGCCGGGCAGAAAGTCGAGGTGCAGTACGTCGATCAATGCCCGAGCGGCGCGTTCGGCGTGTGCAGCAACGCGCAAGTCGCCAATATGCCCTATCGCCAGGATATCCACTATTACGGCGTCGCCTCCGACGCGGCGTATTTGCAGCCGTACTGCGAAGGCCAGAGCCAGGGCAAGTGGCTCAAGCCTTGAGCCGTCAGCCGAGCCAGTCGAGGGTGAGCAGCAGACGTCGCTCACCCGGCGCCGGTTGCGGGGAGCGATGAATCAAGCCATAGCCTTCATTGCCGTGCCACTTCTCGCCTTTCAATAACGCCACGTCACCGCTCTGCAGTTGCTGGATGTTCGCGATGTCCCGTGGTTCGGCGTTTGCCTGGCCCAATTGCTCGCGATCCATCACGCCTTCCTTGAGCCACTGACTGCCGATCCCGCCGTAGGTTGTAATCAAGCGCACCGGCACATGATCGACATGGAAGCGTGGGCACATGGCTTTGTCCAACACCTGCAGGCGCAAACCGATGCGGCGAGCGCCCAGCAGACAGGCGAAGGCACTCACCAGCCATTGCAGGTCCGCGATGAAGCCCTCGTAGCCTTGCAGATCACGGAACCCGGCGGCCAGTCCTTGCAGATCAGGGTCGGCGTCTTCATTCGGCAATTCGATGCACAGCGATTCCGCCAAAGGCTCGTTGAGCGAGAGCAGCAACTCTGCGAAATCGGCGATGTGCAGCGGCAGTTGGCGCTGCCAGACCGCGAGATTGACGTCGTCTTCAAGGATTCGCGTCAGCGTTTTCGGCGTTACCCCCTGATGCTGATGGCGCGCCCGGTTTTGCTGCAGTTTGAGCGCAAGCATCAGGCGGCCTCTTCGTGCCAAGGGCCGAACGGGTCCGGCAGCCTGCGCCAACCATCTGCGCCAATGGCCATTTCTTCATCAGTCAGCAGGCAGGCGTCGAGCTCCGACTTGAGCTGTACGAAGTCGATGTTCTGGCCGATGAATACCAGCTCCTGACGACAATCTCCAACGCTCGGTGTCCAGTTCTCCATGATCGCTGCGGTACTTTCCTGATCCTGCGGCCATTGGTTTTTCGGCACGAAACGCCACCAGCGACCGGCGAAACCATGGCGCATCAAACCACCGGCCTGCGACCAACTGCCCGCGTCGCTGGGTTTGCTGGCGAGCCAGAAGAAGCCTTTGGAGCGCAGCAGTTTGCCGTTCGGCCATGGCCGATCGATGAAGTCGAAAAAGCGCTGCGGATGGAAAGGCCGGCGTGCGCGGTAGGCCGTCGAGGCGATGCCGTATTCCGTGGTTTCCGGCACGTGCTCACCACGCAATTCCTGCAACCAGCCCGGGGCCTGAGCGGCTTTCTCGAAATCGAAACGCCCGGTGTTGAGGATCTTCTCTAGCGGCACCTCGCCCATCACCATCGGGATGATCTCCGCTTGGGCGTTGAGACGCTTGAGGATGGCCATCAGCTCTTCGCGCTCCTGGCGGCTGATGAGGTCGATCTTGCTGATCAGCAGTACATCGGCGAACTCGATTTGTTCGATCAGCAGATCGGTGATCGAGCGTTCATCTTCATCGCCCAGGGTCTCGCCTCGGGACGCGAGGCTCTCGGCAGCCTGATAGTCGAGGAGGAAATTCACACCGTCGACTACCGTGACCATGGTGTCGAGCCGCGCGACATCGGCGAGGCTCTGGCCCTGCTCGTCACGAAAGGTGAACGTTTCGGCGACCGGTAGCGGCTCGGAAATACCGGTAGATTCGATGAGCAAGTAATCGAATCTTCCTTCGCGGGCGAGTTTGCTGACTTCTTCGAGCAGGTCCTCGCGTAACGTACAGCAGATACAACCGTTGCTCATCTCCACCAGTTTTTCTTCCGCACGGTTAAGGCTGACATCGCGCTGGACTTCGCTGCCATCAATGTTGATTTCGCTCATATCGTTAACGATGACCGCAACGCGCAAACCTTCTCGATTACGTAGTACGTAATTCAAAAGTGTACTTTTTCCGGCGCCGAGAAAGCCCGATAGAACGGTCACGGGAAGTGGAGATGACATTGGATAATCCTCATCAGGTTGTGGCCGATGTGCGTTTTGGCGTGTTTTGGCGTGTTTTGGCGTAGCGCACCGCGTTCTTGGGCTTCAAAACAGCGCTTTGGCAGAAGCAGACGCTTGCAATCGGCGAGCTCAGGCTCAATTCAAATTTATGTTATAGTATAACAATATAAATAAGCCAGCCCCGCTCTTGCCCGAACCGATAAAGCGCTGGAAGCTGCACGCAAACTGCCCATCGGATACCGAGATGAAAATTGCCCTGAAATGCTCGCTGCTGAGTCTCGTATTGCTGTCGATGGCCAATGCCTGGGGGAAAACTCCCCCGCCCGCCAACTGCACACGCAGCGCCAATCTGCTGGCCTGCATCGATGCGCAGGGCAATACCTACAGCGTAAACACGGTGGGCAGCACGATTTACCTGCGTGGCTTTGAAAAGGACGGCAATCGCTACTGGGCGCAGACCAACAGTCGCTTCGGACAACTGACGTTCTTCACCGGAATCGCCTCTGACGGCGAAGCCTGGGTTGGCTACACCCATCGCGTCGGCTGGACGACGATCAATCGCTTTTCCAGCTCTGGCGGCAACAGCGCGAAGTTCACCTGCAGCCGGATCACCGGCTGCTAAACCTGCGCTTTTCCCTGCTCCTGCTGCCAGGCGATGTAGCTATCTACTGGCGGATTTTTCTGGAAGTAACGCTGCAGCCCTTCGAATAAACCATCCGCCACGGCCTGCTGATGTCGAGGCGTGACCAGGCGCTGGCTGTCACGGGCGTTGGAAATGAAGCCGGTTTCCACCAGAATCGACGGCACGTCCGGCGACTTCAGCACGGCAAACCCTGCCTGCTCCACGCGCTTCTGATGCAGCGTGGTAATACCCGCCAGACTGCCGAGAACGGTGCTGCCGAGTTGCAAACTGGCGGCAATGGTGGCGTTCATCGACATGTCGAGAATCACGCCGGCGAGCATCGGATCCTTGTCCTTAAGGTTGAGCAGACTGGTCGCGCCCAGCAGATCCGCGCCATTCTCTCGCTGTGCCATGAAGCGTGCAGTTGCTGACGTCGCACCACCTTCAGACAAGCAATATACAGATGCTCCCGACGCGGTAAGACGCGGCGCCGCATCGGCGTGCACCGAAATAAACATGTCGGCCTTGTGCTGACGTGCGATGTCCACACGCTTGCGCAGCGGCACGAAGAAGTCGTCATTGCGCACCAGTTTTACGTCGAAGCCTTTCTCCCTTTTCAGGCGTTTGGCGAGCAACTGAGCGATGGCAAGAACCACATCTTTTTCTCGCTCACCCTTGGCGCCAACCGCACCTGGGTCCTTCCCGCCGTGCCCGGGATCAACCACAACGATGATGTCGCGCTTGGGGTGAGCCTGATTCGAGGGTGTTTCACGTGGAACCATTGCCGGACTTGATGCCTGTTTGGCGTTTACCAGATCAAGCACCAAGCGGTGCCCCTGGCCATCTTGAGGCGCCAAAAGGAAGCTGTTCAATAGCACCGGATGGTTCAGATCGAGAACGATCCGTGTATCACCCTGACCAAAGCGCCCTGATCGAATCGAATGAATAGCTGTATCGGCAAGCGTCAATTGACTGAAATCGCCACTCAAACTCGCCCCGGAAAGGTCGATGATCAAGCGTTCTGGAGCGCTCAGCGAAAAGGTTTTGTAGCGCACCGGACCGCTCAGATCGAACACCAATCTCAGCTTGTCATCCGAACGCCAGAGGCGTGCATTGCGAATTTGCGTCGCCGAAACGGTGAAGGGAAAAGCCAAGGCCGTGCTGGCCAGAAGCAGGTTGAGCAGATGACGTCGGTGCATATGAAAGCCTGTTCATGAAAAAGGCATCGTGATTTGAATTGTTATAATGTAACATCTAATTCAATCAACACGATGGTTCCGAACATGAATTCGCTGACACTTCCGGATATTTCGACTCAAGCCGCTCGGCAGGCGTTACCGCTTGATTGGGTGGGAATGTGCGGCATTGCTCTGCCAGTTGTATTGCAAGGCCAACGTCTGAGCGCAAAAGTAGATGCAGGCGTGAGTCTCGATGATGGCGAAGCGCGCGGCATTCACATGTCGCGGCTATACCTCGCACTGGCGGCACTTGAGCGGCAGGACCTATCACCCTCCTTATTACGGCAGGTTCTCGAGGAATTTCTGGTCAGCCACGATGGTTTATCCAACAGCGCCTACCTGAAAATCCACTGCGAAGTGCTGCTGAAAAGGCCTGCGTTAGTCAGCCCTCTAGCGGGTTGGAAGAGCTACCCAGTGAGCATTTCAGCGAGTCTGAAAAACCAAGTGTTCCACGTGGAACTGAAAATTGATCTGCCCTACTCCTCAACTTGCCCCTGCTCAGCAGCGTTGGCGCGGCAGTTGATTCAGCAGCAATTCATCGATGATTTCGCCAACAAGCCACTGCAACATGCCGAAGTTTTGACCTGGCTTGGATCAAGTCAAGGCATTGTCGCCACCCCGCACAGCCAACGAAGCACCGCGCATCTGCATATGCACCTCGACGAGTTTATCGACGAGCTTCCCCTGAGTGTGATCATCAATGACGCCGAAGCGGCGCTCGGCACCGCCGTGCAAACCGCCGTGAAACGCGCCGACGAACAAGCCTTCGCGTTGGCCAATGGGCAGAATCTGATGTTCTGCGAAGACGCCGCGCGACGACTCAATCTGGCCCTGCGTCGATCTCCCGGCGTCAGTGGCTTCCACCTGCGAGTGATCCACGCCGAAAGCCTGCACGCCCACGACGCGGTCGCCGAAAGCCACTGGCATCGAGAACTCCAATGATCCGTTGCCACACCCTGAGTTGGGGCGCACCCGGCCAACCACTGACTTCGCCACTGACCCTCTCGCTGGAACACGGCAGCCTTGGCGCCATCATCGGCGCCAACGGCTGCGGTAAGAGCAGCCTGTTGAAAGTCATCGCCGGATTGCAGAAGCCGTTATCGGGAAAGGTCGCACTGGGTGTTCCACGCCAGGGCGGCCTGGCATTTCTGCCGCAACAGCAACACCTTGACCGGCAGTTCCCCATCAGTCTCGAAGAACTGGTGGCTGCGGGTTTCTGGGGCCGTCGATTGTCGACGCAACTGCGAGCGCAACGACTCGGTAACGCACTGGAAAACTGGCACTTGAGCGGATTGGAAAAACGTCCGCTGATGGCCCTTTCCGGTGGCGAGTTGCAGCGCGCTCTGCTCGCCCGCTTGAGTCTGACCGACGCCCAATTGCTGCTGCTCGACGAACCCCACGCAGCACTCGATGAACTGGGCCAGCAGTTACTCTGGCAACACATCCATGCCTGGCACTCCGAAGGACGAACACTGCTGATGGTCTGCCACGACCTCGCCGCCGTCCGTCAACACATCCCGCGGACACTGCTGATCAAAAACCGCGAATGCCTGTTCGGCCCCAGTACCGACCTGATCCAGCAAACACCCGATATGCAGGTGGCCTGATGCTCACCGTAGCCCACCTCTGGCAACCGTTCAGCGAGTTCGTGTTCATGCGCCGAGCGCTGCTCGGCGGACTGGTATTGGCCTGTAGCACAGCGCCGCTCGGCGTTTTTCTGATCCTGCGGCGCATGAGCCTGATCGGTGACGCCGTCGCCCACGGCATCCTTCCCGGCGCAGCATTGGGCTTCTGGTTCGCCGGTCTGAGTCTGCCCGCGTTGACCTTCGGTGGTCTGGGCGCCGGCCTGGGCATGGCCGGTCTCGCCGCCTGGATCACCCGTCGCACCGGCCTGCGCGAAGACGCCAGCCTCGCCGCGATCTACCCGATCTCGCTCGCCAGTGGCGTGCTGATTCTTGGCATCGCCGGCAAGCGCCTGGACCTGCTGCACTTGCTGTTCGGCTCGGCACTCGCCGTCGACGGTCCGACCCTTAACGGAATGTTGTGGGTGTCGGGACTGAGTCTGGTCGCCATGGCCTTGATCTACAAACCACTGCTGCTCGATACCCTCGATCCGCTATTCCTGCAAACCGTCAGCCGCCTCGGCCCTCTCGCCCACGGCGTGTTCCTGACCTTGGTGGTGCTCAATCTGGTAATCGGTTTCCAGGCCATCGGCGCCTTGATGGTCGTCGGCCTGATGATGCTGCCCGCCGCCGCTTCACGGTTCTGGAGTCGTCGCCTGCCGAGCCTGGTTGCCATCTCGGCGCTTATCGGCTGCCTCTCGGTGGGATGCGGATTGTTGATCTCGTTCTATTACTCGCTGCCCAGCGGTCCGGCGATCGTGCTGGTCGCGGGTATCGGTTATCTGCTATCCGTGGTGTTCGGGCCGGTGCACGGCATGTTGCACCGCCCGCCTTTGCTCACATCCCAATGAGGTGTTTCCCGATGCGCGCTCTACTCGTGTTGTTCAGCTTGCTGCTATCGATGTCGTTATCGGCGGCGGAAAAAGTGCCGGTGGTCACCAGCTTCAGCATCCTCGCCGACATGGTTCACCAGGTGGGTGGCGAGCATATCCAGATCACCAACATGGTCGGCCCAGATGCCGATGCACACACTTACGAACCGACACCCGATGACGCCAAAGCGTTGCTTAAGGCCAAATTGATCATCAAGAACGGATTGGGTTTCGAGCCTTGGCTTGATCGTCTGGTGACCAGCACCGAGACCAGAGCCTCCGTCATCAGTGCCAGTCATGGCGTGATTCCACGCTCGCTGGTGGAAGACGGTGAAACCATTCCCGACCCGCACGCCTGGCACAACCTGGCCAATACCGAACTGTACATCGCCAACATCACCAAGGCGCTGATCGCTGCCGACCCGGCGAACAAGGCCGACTACCAACGCAATAGCCAGGCCTACCTGAAACAGATCTACGCCCTGCTCGCCGAAGCCAAGGCCAAGCTTGGCTCGCTGCCACCGGGCAACCGCAAGATTGTCACCAGCCACGATGCTTTCGGTTATCTCGGTCAGGCCTACGGCATCGACTTCATGGCGCCGCAAGGTCTGTCCACCGAGCGTGAACCTTCGGCTGCCGAAGTCGCCGCGCTGATCAAGCAGATTCGTCAGGCGAAGGTCAAAGCGGTGTTCATGGAAAACATCAAGGACGCGCGCCTGCTCAAGCAGATCGCCGAGGAAAGCGGCGCGCACATCGGCGGCACGTTGTACTCCGATGCCCTCGCCGCTAGCGGCCCGGCCAGCACCTTTACCGGACTGTTCGAATACAACCTCAACACCCTTTACGACGCACTGAGCCAGCCATGATCCGTAAAAATCCTTCCGGCGATCTTCCGCAAATTGCCGAGTCGGCCTACGTCGACAAAACCGCGATCATCTGCGGCAAGGTGGTCGTTGGCGAGAACGTCTTCGTCGGCCCCTACGCCGTGATTCGCGCCGATGAAGTAGACGCTTCAGGCGCGATGGAGCCGATCACCATCGGCGCCAATTCGAACATCCAGGACGGCGTGGTGATCCATTCGAAATCCGGTGCTGCCGTGACCATCGGCGAATTCACCTCGATCGCTCACCGCTCGATCGTGCATGGTCCGTGCGTGGTCGGCGACCGGGTGTTCATCGGCTTCAACAGCGTGCTGTTCAATTGCGTGATCGGTGACGGCTGTGTGGTGCGGCACAACTCGGTGGTCGATGGCCGCGATTTGCCGGATGCGTTCTACGTGCCCTCCACCACCCGCATCGGCCCCAATACCGACCTCTCGCAGTTCCCGCCGGTGAGTGTCAGCGCCTCGGAGTTTTCCGAAGACGTGGCACGCACCAATGTCGATCTGGTACGCGGCTACAAAGCCTTGCAGAACGAGTTCTGAATCATGAGCAGCGTGCTGATTCGCAACGCCAGACTGGTCAATGAAGGACGCGAGTTCGATGGCGATCTGCTGGTCAACCATGGCCGCATCGTCAAGATCGCGCGCAGCATCTATGGTGAAAATGCCCGTGTGGAAATCGACGCCAATGGCCAATGGCTGTTGCCGGGGATGATTGATGACCAGGTGCATTTTCGCGAGCCGGGGGCGCCGGCCAAGGGCTGCATCCACACCGAGTCGCGCGCAGCGGTGGCGGGCGGCATCACCAGTTTCATGGACATGCCCAACACCCAGCCGCCCACCCTCACCCTCGAAGCGATGGCGGATAAAAAGCGTCGGGCGGCAATTAACTCCGTGGCCAACTACGGCTTTCACTTTGGCGTGAGCCAGGACAACCTCGACACCGTCGCCGCGCTCAACCCCTGCGAAGTGGCCGGGGTCAAAGTGTTCATGGGTGCCTCCACCGGCAATATGTTGGTGGACGATCCGAGAACGCTTGAGCGTTTATTCGCCGAAGTGCCGACGATACTGCTGGCGCATTGCGAACACACGCCGAGCATCGAGGCCAATGCAACACGTCTGCGCGAACGTCTTGGCGAACACCTGCCCGCGAATATCCATGCACTGATTCGCGATGCCGAGGCTTGCTACCGCTCCTCTTCGTTGGCAGTGGAACTGGCCAGACGTCACGGCACCCGCCTGCACGTTTTGCATCTGACCACCGCTCGCGAACTCGAGTTGTTCGAGGACAAGCCGCTCGCCCAGAAACACATCACGGCCGAAGTCTGCCTGCATCATCTGCTATTCGATGACCGCGACTATCCGGCCCTCGGCAACCTGATCAAATGCAACCCGGCGATCAAGACACAAGCCGACCGAGACGCGCTCCGTCAGGCCTTGTTGAGCAATCGACTGGATGTGATCGGCAGCGATCACGCGCCACATACCTGGGCAGAAAAACAGCGCCCGTATGCCGATGCGCCGTCCGGTTTACCGCTGGTGCAACACGCTTTGCCGGCACTGCTGGAGCTGGTGGCCGATGGCGTGCTGCCGATCACCACGTTGGTGGCGAAGACCAGCCATCGGGTGGCGGATCTGTTTGCGATTCCGGATCGAGGTTATTTGCGTGAAGGGTATTGGGCGGATCTGGTGCTGGTTGAGCCTGTGGCTCTTGAAGTGTCGCGGCAACCGATTCTGTCGCAGTGCGGATGGACGCCGTTCGCTGACAAGACTTTTCGCTATCGGGTGAATACCACGTTGGTGTCGGGGCAGATTGCCTGGCGGGAGCAGCGCATCAACGAAGGATGTCAGGGGCTGCCGCTACGGTTCATGCGCTGAATGATCAGGTGTCTGACAGGACGCCTTCGCGAGCAAGCCCGCTCCCACAAGGATTGTGCTGTCCCCTGTGGGAGCGGGCTTGCTCGCGAAGCTTTTAAGCTCTTGGTTTCACAGTGCCGCAATCCTGACCCAACCACACCGCACGGGTTTCCAGACTGCCCTTCTGGTTGATCCCGATGGCGTTGAACGTGCCGTTGGCCACCGTGGTGAACTCACGATCACTGAGGAACGTGGCAACCCCGGTGCCTTGCGCTTTAGGGCAGCTGAAGCGGAATTTCCACTGGTTGCCGGTGCGCTCGGTGATCTGCTGTTTGCAGCCCGACTGCGGATCGGCCAAGGGAATATCGTTGGTCGCCACTTGCTGCGGCGTCAGGCAGGCACGAATGCCCTTGCCGCCGATGTTGATTCCGTTCTTTTCCAGCGCCGCACGCTGCTGCGGGGTCATCTGGCCTTGCAACTGGCCAAGGATCGATTGCACATCCATGGGCTGGTCATCGACCTTGACGTTGCTTGAGGTCATTTCCCATAGCCCCGGCTGCAGCATTTGCGCCTGCGCAACCACCGGCATTGCCAAACCCAGGCCCAGCGCCAAACCCAGCAGACGAACGTTCATCGAAAAACTCCTGATCAGTAGTGGCCGTTAGACGTCGGCCGATTGCTTCGGTTCATGCACCAATTAAATAGCGACATTCGCCTCGGAACATGGTCTGTTACGCATTGAGTCTTCAGGAGCAAGGCTGCCCCATGGATTATTTTGGACCGCACATTTTCGGTTATCTGATCGCCCTGATACATAGCCTCGGCTTGATCGCCGCGATCCATGCGGTGCTGACCGTACGCACCGCCCAAGGCTCGATCGCCTGGGCATTGTCGCTTATTTTCATTCCCTACCTGACGCTCATCCCTTATCTGGTTTTCGGTCGCAGCACCTTCGACGGCTATATCAAGGCGCGGCGTCAAGCCAACGAACAGATGCGTCAGGCGATCTCCGAGTTGAACTGGCGCCCATGGGTCGAAGAAGCCCTCACCGCTCGCGCCTCGAAGGCCTACGCCTCGCTGCGCGCCATGCCCAAACTGGGGCGCATGCCGTGCCTGGCGAACAACCAAGTGCAACTGCTGGTGAATGGCCACGCGACCTTCGAGGCGATCTTCCACGCCATCGATCAAGCGCGCGAAGCCGTACTGGTGCAGTTTTTCATCATTCATGACGACCGCCTCGGGCAGCGCCTGCGCGACCTGTTACTGAAGAAGGCCGCGGAAGGTGTGGCAATTCATCTGCTCTACGACCGCATCGGCAGCCACGCCCTGCCCCACAGTTATGTGCAGGCGCTGCGCGATGGCGGTGTCGAGGTCAAAGCCTTCGCCACACGCAGCGGCTGGCTCAATCGCTTCCAGGTGAATTTCCGCAACCACCGCAAAATCGTCGTGGTCGATGGCGTACTCGGTTTCGTCGGCGGGCATAACGTCGGCGATGAATACATGGGCGAGAAACCGCCCCTGGCGCCGTGGCGCGATACCCATGTTCAGGTGCGCGGGCCGGTGGTGGCCTGCATGCAGGAGTCGTTTGCCGAGGACTGGTTCTGGGCAGCACGGACGTTGCCACCGCTGATCCTGCCGGATGTCTACCCGGAAGATGGCGTGCTCTGCCAATTGCTGGCGAGCGGCCCGGCGGATGCCTACGAAACCTGTTCACTGTTCTTCGTCGAAGCCATCCACGCGGCGACGGAACGAGTGTGGATCACCAGCCCCTACTTCATTCCCGATGAAGCCGTGTTCGCCGCGTTGCGCCTGGCGGTGCTGCGCGGCGTCGACGTGCGCCTGCTGCTGCCCTCACGCCCTGATCACCGCATCGTCTACGCTGCTTCCAGTCTCTACGCGTTCGAAGCAGTACGCGCCGGCGTACGGGTATTCCGCTACGAGCCGGGGTTCCTGCATCAGAAAGTGGTGCTGATCGACAGCGAAATCAGCGCCATCGGCAGCGCCAATCTGGACAACCGTTCGTTCCGGCTGAATTTCGAAGTGATGCTGCTGACCGTCGACAGCGAATTCGCCGCCCACGTGGAACGCATGCTCAACGATGATTTCGAGCAGGCTTATGAAGTCGCCAAAGAAGAAAGCCGGGAGATCCACCGCCTGCAACAGCTCGGCATGCGGATCGCCCGGCTTATTTCACCGATTCTTTGACCGGCCGCTCGCTCGAACGAGCGAACGGTCGTCAAGCCTCAGGGGTGATAAATGTCGTCACGGGTCCAAGGCAGTTCATGGCTGCCATCCGGATGCGCTTTCACCGCAAGAATCTGGTGCAGGTTGATCCAGCCACGCGCGAACGCATAGGCACACCCGGCCAGATACAGCCGCCAGATGCGCAATGCCTGATCCGGTACCAGTTTCCCGGCCGCTTCGAGGTTGTCCTCCAGCCGCTCGCTCCAGTGATCCAGCGTGCGCGCGTAATGCAGACGCAGGCTTTCGACGTCGACAATCTCCAGCCCGGCTTCGCTGATCTCGGCCGAGATCATCGCCAGGTGCGGCAGCTCACCGTTGGGGAACACGTATTTCTCGATGAAGTCGCCAGCACCGCGTCCCACCGGACGGCCGTCGGTGTGTTTGGCGGTGATGCCGTGGTTCATCACCAGACCGCCCTCCTTCACCGCGCCGAACAGGACCTTGCAGTACTCGGCGAGGTTGGCGTGACCGACGTGTTCGAACATGCCGACGCTGACTACCTTGTCGAAACGCCCGTCCTGCGGCAGATCGCGGTAGTCGAGCAATTGCAGCTCAACCTGATCTTCCAGGCCCTCGGCCTTGACCCGCTCCCGGGCCAGTTCCAGCTGTTCCTTGCTCAAGGTGATGCCGAACACTTTGGCGCCGAATTCACGTGCCGCGTAACGCGCCAGACCACCCCAGCCGCAACCGACATCCAGCAGGTAATCGCCCGGCTGCAAACGCAGCTTGCGGCACAGATGTCGGAACTTGGCCTGCTGTGCCTGTTCCAGAGTTTCGCTGCCGGTTTCGAAATACGCGCAGGAATACGCCATGTCGCTGTCCAGCCACAGCTGATAGAACGCGTTGGACAGGTCATAGTGATAGGAAATGGCTTTGGCGTCGGTTTCCTTGTCGTGCACCGCACGCACTGGCTGCGCGCTTTCGTCTTCATCGAGCAAGGCGCTGCTCAATTCGTCGCAGACCCGGATGACCTCGCTGATCGAGCCCTCCAGTTCCAGCCTGCCTTCGACAAACGCCGCCCCCAGCGCGTCGAGACTCGGATGGGTGAACTGGGTGACCATCGTCGGGTCCTTGACCACAATGGTGACGCTGGGCGTCGGCCCCAGGTTAAACTCATGGCCATCCCAGAGTCGCAAGCGAAGCGGAAGCTGCAGATTCTGTAAGGCCGGTGGAAGTTGCGCGAGCATGGAAAATCCCCCTTGTTTCAGACGTCAGATCTGAGGGTAGACCATCCTTGAAAAATAGCAGGCTATCGATTTAATTAGCCGAGACTATCGTTCCAGGCGCTCCTACATGCCGTCATGCACCCACTACTGCTTTAGCCCAGGTAACGGCGTGAAGTGTGCGCCCTCTCCATAGATGACTGCCTATTCGGCGCACAGTTCGCTGAAACTCACTTCAGTGATCATCCTTGAGCTTGAGCAATGGCTCCTGAAACCGCAGCAGCCGTCCGGCATTGCCCAACACCAGCAGCGTGCTGAGGTTGTGCAGCAGCGCGGCGATCATCGCTCCGGCCGCGCCGAGCCAGCCGAATGCCGCAAACACCACGATCGCCAGGGTCCAGCCCAGACCGATGATCACGTTGACCTGCAAGGTCCGGCGGCACTGGCGACTGAGTCGCACACAGGTGCCGAGGCGCCGCAAATCACTGCCGATCAGCACGATGTCCGCCGAGGCCAGCGCAATGTCGGCACCGCCGGCGCCCATCGCCACACCGACCACCCCGGCCTTGAGCGCCAGCGAATCATTGATGCCGTCACCCACCACCATCGGCCGGAAACCGTTGTCGATTTCCTTGAGCACGCGGTTGAGCTTGTCCTCAGGCAGCGCCTGCGCTTCCACCTCTTGCAGGCCGACCTCGCGGGCCAGGGTCTGCGCAACACTCTGGCGGTCGCCGGTCAGCAGCAACTGGCGACCCAGCCCCAGTTCGCGCAATTCAGCGAGGGCAAAGCGCGCTTCCGGTTTGACGCTGTCGGCCAGCATCAGCCAGGCGACAAATTCGCCGTTCAGTGCCAATCCGGCAATCGGCCCGTCGTGCTCGGGAACGATGGTAGTGACGATGCCCAGTTGCGCGAACAGTTCGGGACGCCCCAGCGCCGCCTCGCCCTGCGCGGTCATGGCGACCACCCCAAGACCCTGACGCTCGTGAATATCTGTTAGCGGCAGGCTCTGCTCTTGACTCACCAGCCCCGCCAACGCCCGGCTAACAGGATGACTGCTGGCCGCACCGAGACTGGCGGCCAGCGCCATCACCGAGGCCTGATCCAGACGCGGGCTGCTGATCGATTGCAAACGCAAGGTGCCGTAAGTCAGCGTGCCGGTCTTGTCGACCACCAGCGAGGTAAGGTCCGCCAACTCTTCAAGGAACGCCGAGCTGCGGATCAGAATACCGTGGCGCGCCGCCACCGCCACTCCGGCAATTGCCGTGGCCGGTGCCGACAGCACCAAAGCGCAAGGACATGCGGCTACCAGCACCGCGAGCATCGCTTGCGCATCATGGGTGACAAACCAGGTCACCGCCGCCAACAGCAACACCAGCACCATGTAGCTGCCGGCATAACGTTCAAGCAGACGGGTGATCGGCGGCTTCGAACGCTCGGCGTTCTGCATCAGCGCGATGACTTTGCCCAGCGTCGATTGATCACCGGTGCGGGTCACCTCAATGCGCAGCAAGCCATCGAGGTTGATCGCGCCGCCAAACACCGTCATGCCCACTGCCGTTTCCACTGGCACCGACTCGCCGGTAATCGACGCCGTGTCGAGGCTGGCTTGGCCGAACAACACCCGACCATCCGCGGGCACACGATCCCCGGCGCGCACCTCGACCGTGTCACCGGGTTGGAGGGTGCCGTTGTCGACTTCAATGATCGAGCCGTCCGCTTGAATCTTGCGGGCGTGGCTGCGGGTCAATTGGCCGAGGGCGTGGATCGCTTCCTGCGAACCGATCACGCTGCGCTCTTCCAGCACGTGGCCAAAGATCATGATGATCGGCAGCAACGCGGCGGTCAGCAGATCGCCGGTCGCCCAAGCACCGAGCATCGCCAGGGCAATCAGTTGATCGGTGATGCCATGCAGGCTCGGATAACGCAAGCTGTACCAAGCAGAGCGCATCACCGGCACCGCTACTAATAAAGAGGCGAAACCCAGCAGCAACTGACTGACACCAGTTTGCTCCGGCACCATCCAGCGCCAGATCAAACCAAGGCCGAGCAAGCCCAAGGCGAGCATTGCCAAAGTCAATTGGCGAGCAGCGCGGCGCTGTTCGGCCGAGGACAACAGGCTCGGTGCAGCGGTGGTCGCAGTCATTTACTGGCTCCCTGAATGATCAGGCGGGAATCGTCTTTCGGATCGACCGTGGTCACCGAACCGGCCTGACCAAGAATTTTCGGCATGCGTTCGCGGTACAGCCGCAGGAGCATCTGCGGGTCGGTGCCTTGTTGTTGCGCCTTGGCCAGGCTCATGACCGTGGCAGTGTCGGCAGAGGCTTTGGCCAAGCGTTCGCCTGCCTGTGCATGGGCCACTTGCAGCGTGCGGTCGGCTTGCTCGTTCGCAGTCTGGGTGAGTTTTTCCGCCTCGGTGCGTGCATTGGCGACGGCTTTGTCGGCTTGCTGACTGGCGGTCAATACCGCATTGAAGGCGCTGACGGCCGGATCCGGCAGACTCGACTGCACGTCGACCCGCGCCACTTCGATCCCGATGCCCTGCCCACTCGCCTTCAACTCAGCCAGACGCTGGTTGATGCCTTGCACCAGATCACCGCGCAGACGCTCGCGTCGTTCGGCGGCCTGATTATCGGCACCGATCAACTCGGGCCGAGCGACCAGAATCGTATCCAGATCCCGAGCAGCGGTCAGGGCCACAGCGCTGCGGGTGACCAGCCGATCCAGTGCTGGCAGCACATGATCACCCTGCAGCACGAAGTCATAGGGATCGCTGACTTTGTAAAACACCCGCACATCCAGTTGCACCACGCCGGCGTCGCCGGTCAGTAAATAGCCGGAACCGGCCAGTGCATCGCTCAGTGGCGTGGCGAAGGTTGCTACACGATCAGCCTTGATCGCCTCACTGCTGCGCAGCAGGTTTTCCACTCGGCGCTCGATGACCCGATCCGCTGCCGGCAGCAAAACCACCTGCTCGAACGGCTGCGGCCAAGCCAGCAACAGCCCGGCATTCTGGACGCGGTGCAGTGCGCCAAAGTGCAAGACCACCGCGCGATTTTGCGGATCAATCTGCCGCACATTGGAAAACGCCCACGCCAACGCAGCCAATACCGTTACCGCATATAAGGCGAAAAACGCCAGGCGTCCGGCCTGAATCCACGGACTGCTCAACGAATGTGTTCCACGTGGAACTTCATCACTCATGGCTGCGATCCGGATTTGTTTTCAACAGTCGGCGGGCCGTCCACCAGCACGCGGAATGGCGCGGCGTCGGTGCGCAGGATCAGCTTGGTGTCCGGCGTAACGATGGTGCCAAGGGTATCGAGTGAGCGCAGCAGGTTGTACAGCTGCGGCGAGCCAGCATAGGCACGGCCGTAGATTTGCGCGGCTTCGACCCGCGACTGTGCTTCGATTTCTGCGGCCTTCACCGTGGCATCGGCCTGGACAATTCGCGCATCGCGCTCGGCCGCAGAACGGATCTGCGCGGCTTCTCGCTTGCCGATGGCGGTGCGTTCGGTGGCGATTGTTTCACGCTCGGCGCGCATCCGATCAACCGTGGCCGTGAGCGTGACCGAAGGCAAGGTCAGGCGTTCGATGCCCACCTGAACCACACGCACGCCGTAGGTGGCCAGCAACTGCTGGTCGATCTGCTGACGCAGTTGCGCTTCGAAATCGGCGATACGCACTTTGCTGGCATCGGTATTCACCAGATCCGCCAGGTCGAAACTGCTGGCGGTGGTTTCCAGCGCCGAACCAACAAAGGTGCGAATCTGCCGCGCCGCTTCGTCCGGCTGGTTCTGCACCGCGCGCATGAAACGCTGCACATTGTCCGGGTCGCCCTGCACCTGCCACGCCACGTAGGCCTGAACGATGATGCGCAAACCGTCGCGGGTGCCGACATCCTGCAAACCACTCGAGGTGGTACGCAGGCGCAGATCCACCGGGATCGCCGCTTCGAACGGCGCCGGCCAGCGCCAGCTCAAACCCGGCTCAAGCAGCACCCGCGACGGATTACCGAAACGGGTGATGACGGTGGCCTCGCCCGAGCGCACCTGAACCAGGCTTGCCGCCGCGATGGCAAACCCCACCAGCAACAGCGCCCAGCCCATGCGCCGCCACGGGAGCGGCCCCGCCTCTTCCGGCGCTCCGTGGTGATGGTGATGATGCCCATGATGATGGTGATGCCCGGCGTGGCCATGATCGTGGCCGCTGTGGTCATGGGAATCGTGAGAGTGCGACTGGCTCAAGGGGCAACTCCTGGTTGAGCGGTGGTGCGCGCAGGCGTCGGATCAGCCGGCAGCGTAAACGTACGCAGATCGATGGTCGGCGCATTGCTGCTGCCGCCTAAACGGTGGTCGAGTATTAACAATTTGGCCTTGTTCAGACCCAGGCTGAGCTGATTCAGATATTGCTCAAGCACGAACGCCTGGCCAGCGCTGGAATAGGCTTTCTGCTCAGCGCTGAACTTCAGGTCTGCCGCCTGCGCCGCCGCATTGATTTCACGGGCGCTGGCACTCGCCTGATCGCGGGCGAGACTGGCCTGCAACTGCGCCTGATTACTCGCTTCTGCCGCCGCGCCGCGTTCACGGGAGATCAACGCCTGCGCGCCGATCTGTGCTGCTTGCACGCTGTGATAAGCATTAGCCGCACCGGCTGGCGGGTGAATCGCTTCGACCACGGTGGCGAGAATCTCCACACCGCTGTCGAGTTTCTGTAGATCACCTTGCACTGCGCGGCCGATTTCTTCGCCCAGCCCTACCCGGTCAGCGCCGAGCAAACCGTCGAGGGTGCGCGAGGCAAAATCGTGCACCAGAATCCGGCTCGCGGTGCTGCGAATCAGCGTCGGCACATCAGCGTTGTTGTAAGTGGCGGCCAAGGCATCCTGATCACGCAGACCAATGCGATAAACGAAGCGCACGTCCATGTTGACGATCTGAAAGCTCTGCTGATCGCCACGGCTGCTGGCGATCACCTGGGATTTGTCATTGACGTGGCTGGCATCCCACAAGCGGTTGGCGGCCATCGGCGCCGGGCCTTCGGCAGGCTCAGCCTGGGTCGGGGCAGGAGCATCGCCGACGCTGGTCGCCAACTCATGCACCACGCCATTCTCGACGTTCAATACACGGCCCAATGGCCACGGCAGACCGGCGTGCAATCCCGGACCGAACACTTGCACCGGCTTGCCGAAGCGCTCGTAGATACCGCGCCCTTGCAGCGGGATTTCGTGGACTCCGGTCAGCAGCCAACCGACCGCAGCAACCAGCGCCAAAACTGGCAGAAAGGCCCGGCGCATGTAGCTGAACGCCCAGATCTGGCGCAGATCGATGCCGAACCGGTTGTGCAATTCGTGCTGCAAGGCGAGCAACGGCTGCGGTGGCCAACGCAGCATATCGGCAACAAAACTGCGCGCCAGCAGGGTCGGTTCGAGCTGCTCGCGTCGAGGGCTGAACACCGATAGAAATGCGCGCAATAGCAACTCGATCGCGACGAATGCCGGCAAGATCCCGATCAACACCGCAAGCCGTACTGGCCACACCGACGCCTCGCTGGCGAACAGCAGGCACAACGCGCCCAGTACGAGACTGATGATCGCCACCCGCACCAGTTGCGCGAGAGACCCGGCTTCCGGCCATTGCGCCGGGTTTTCCTGAGCCAGTTGCCGCTCCAGCACCAGCAAGCCGAAACCCAACAGCAACATCAGCGCGGCGCCCACCGTGGCCGATAACCCGACTGCTGCGGCAGGCAACGTCAGATTCCACACCTGCCCGATGGCGAGCACAATCAGCACTGACCAGCCGCCCAACCACAACGTGGCCGCACCAATCTGACCGAGCAGGTGCAGACCGCGCTGACTCAATCGCTCCAGCAGCCGTTCGTACCAGCCATCCGGCGCTACTGGCTCCAGCTCCTCGGTCAGCGCCACCGATATCGGCGGGTCAATCACCCCTGCACGCCATTGCGTCAACCACCACGCCGACTGCAGGCCGGCGACCAGCACCAGCAACGCCGCACCCAAATTCACCAGCAAGACCGGCCATATCGATTGCGCGGCAAACAGCTCGACAAACAACGCCAGCAGCCACCCTGCCCCGGCCAATCCGCCGAGGCCGATGGCCAGACGACGCAAGCGTCGCCCTTGCGCAGCCGCTTGTTGAAAGCGCGGCAACCCGGTCACTTGCGTGCCATCGACATTCAGATCGACTTGCATATCACCCCAAAGCCATTGATTCACCGGTCTTATCGTTACGATATAACGAAAAGCGTGAAATATTCGTACACAAATTCGCTTATCTAAAGATGCGCAACCTGTCGCTTGCCTGAAGCCTTGACCGAAATGTCCGGAAACGCACATATTACGTTCGTAATTTTATCGACCGACTACTTTTAGCGATCCGCATCCCCAACGAGGAGCAACAGCATGAGCAACTACGACGTGGTCATTCTGGGCGGCGGCCCCGGTGGTTATAACGCAGCGATCCGCGCCGGCCAGCTTGGCCTGAAGGCAGCCTGCGTGGAAGGCCGCGCCACCCTCGGCGGCACCTGCCTGAACGTCGGTTGTATGCCGTCGAAGGCCTTGCTGCATGCTTCGGAGCTGTACGACGCGGCCATGGGTGCGGAATTCGCCAACCTCGGCATCGAGGTCAAACCCACGCTCAACCTCGCGCAAATGATGAAACAGAAAGACGAAAGCGTGAGCGGCCTGACCAAAGGCATCGAGTTTCTGTTTCGCAAGAACAAGGTCGACTGGATCAAGGGCTGGGGTCACATCGACGGCCCGGGCAAAGTCAGCGTGACCGACGATCAAGGCAACAAGACCGAATTGAGCGCCAAGGACATCATCATCGCCACCGGCTCCGAGCCTACGCCCCTGCACGGCGTCGAGATCGACAATCAACGCATCCTCGACTCCACGGGCGCGCTGTCGCTGAGTGAAGTACCCAAGCATCTGGTGGTGATTGGCGCCGGGGTGATCGGCCTGGAGCTGGGTTCGGTCTGGCGCCGCCTCGGCGCCCAGGTGACGGTGGTCGAATACCTCGACCGCATCTGCCCCGGTGTCGATGGCGAGGCCGGCAAAACCCTGCAGCGTTCGCTGAGCAAGCAAGGCATCAGCTTCAAATTGAGCTCGAAGGTCACCAGCGCCACGACTTCGGCCAACGGCGTGCAACTGAGCGTTGAACCCGCCGCCGGTGGCAACGCTGAATTGCTGGAAGCCGACTACGTGCTGGTCGCGATCGGCCGGCGCCCGTACACCAAAGGCCTGGGCCTGGAGAACGTCGGCCTGACCACCGACAAGCGCGGCATGCTCGCCAACCGACAGCACCGCACCGAGGCAACCGGCGTGTGGGTGATCGGCGACGTGACATCCGGCCCGATGCTTGCACATAAGGCCGAAGACGAAGCGATGGCCTGCGTGGAACAGATCGTCGGCAAGGCCGGCGAGGTCAATTACGACTTGATTCCCAATGTCATCTACACCCGGCCCGAGCTGGCCAGCGTCGGCAAGACCGAGGAGCAGCTCAAGGCTGAAGGGCGCACCTATAAAGTCGGTAAATTCCCGTTCACCGCCAACAGCCGGGCCAAGATCAACCATGAGACCGAAGGCTTCGCCAAAGTCCTCGCCGACGAACGCACGGACGAGATCCTCGGCGTGCACCTGGTCGGACCGAGCGTCAGTGAAATGATCGGTGAATACTGCGTGGCCATGGAGTTCAGTGCGTCTGCCGAAGATATCGCGCTGACTTGCCATCCGCACCCGACCCGCTCCGAGGCGCTGCGTCAGGCGGCGATGAATGTCGAGGGGATGGCGACGCAGATGTAACCGTCGACCGCCAACCTCTTCGCGAGCAGGCTCGCTCCCACATTCGATCACATTCCAATGTGGAAGCGAGCCTGCTCGCGAAAGGAGCAACCCGCTCTACAGCGGCAGATGCCCCAACGGCAACGCCCCCGGCGTCTTCACCGTGTGAATCGCAAAGTTGCTGCGAATGTCACTCACCCCCGGCAGCTTCAGCAGGCAGCCGCTGAGAAAACGGTCGTATGCGCGCAAATCCGGCACCACCACCTGCAACAGAAAGTCCGACTCCCCCGATACCAGAAACGCCGAGATCACCTCCGGCAGGGCGGTGACTGCCGCGTAAAAGACTTCGGCCTGCTCATCGTTGTGGCGCTCGACCTTGACGCCGACAAACACCGTCAGCCCCAGTCCCACTTCATCGCGATCGAGGTTGGCCTGGTAGCCACGAATCACCCCGGCCTCCTCCAGCATCCGCACCCGGCGCAAGCAAGGTGACGCCGACAGGCCGATCTCGTCCGCCAGCTCGACATTGCTCAGCCGTCCGTTGCGCTGCAAGGCAGCGAGAATCTTGCGATCAAAAGCGTCAAGTTTCATGTTTGGCAGATCCTGCGGGTCAAGGCGCAAAAAGAAAGCAGGTTATGCCAATCCCAAGGGTTTTTGAAGTTGACTTCGCAAGCACCTGCCCCGCCCTTGCGCCATAGACTTTGCTCACCGAATCGATAACGAAAGGGCTGCGACATGACGAGTTTCTGGCTGTTTTTTCTGGCATTGGCGGTGGTCTTCCTGTTGCCCGGCCCGGACATGATTCTGTTGCTGCAAACCGGTGCCCGCCAGGGTCGCGGTGCGGCGCTGGCAACCGCCGTTGGCCTGGCGATCGCCCGGGGCTGTCACGTGGCATTGGCGGCATTGGGTCTGGCGGCGCTGTTCAAGGCGGCGCCGTGGACGTTTGATCTGGTGCGCCTGGCCGGTGCGGCGTACTTGCTGTGGATCGGCATTCAATGCTTGCGCAGCAGCTTGCTGCCGAACCTGAATACGGCTGCCGTGACTGACACCCAAGGACAATGGCGCGAGGCGATTCGCCGTGGCCTGCTGACCAATCTGCTCAATCCCAAGGCCTTGCTGTTCTGCTCGGTGCTGTTGCCACAATTCATCGTCAATGACGGCGCAGCAGTGCTGACCCAGTTTGCCATCCTCGGCGGGTTGCTGGTGGGCATCGGGCTGCTGTTCGACAGTGCCTATGCCCTGACCGGCGCGGCGCTGGGCCGTTGGCTGCAACACAGTCCAACCGCCCAACGCGTTCAGCAATGGCTGTTCGGCAGCCTGCTGATCGGCTTCGCCGTACGCCTGACGTTTATCCAGCAGGCCTAGGGTTTGCGGGACTTGCGCCGACGACTGAACAACACCAGCACGCCAGCACTGATTAACAGCAGGACACCGACCACCGGCCACTTGTACGGACGCAACGAATTGCGCACAGCGTCGGTCACCTGGGTCACGTAACGCTTGTCGGCGTTTTCGAAATCCGGATAGGGGCACTGATTACCGAAGTCCACCGCCCAAGGCACGTACGGGCCTTCATTGACGTAGCGTCGATACAGCGCGCTCTGCTCTTCCAGGCTGCTGTTGAAACCCGCAGCGTTACACAACACCGCCGCAAACGCCTGACTGGTGTGCGGCAAATTATCCGCGGCCCGACTGGCCAGCGCGGTGGCGACAAAACGGTAGTGATAACGCTCATCCGGCTGCGCTTCACTGGCCTTCTGGCGCTGCACTTCAGCCTCGGCCACCAGCGGCCCGACCTTCAGCTCGGTGTTTTCCAGGCTGTAGTTGCCGCCAAACGTGGCGTAGTCCGGCGCCATCTCGTAGCCGAGAATGTCCATGCCCCATTCACGCGCGGTCCACGCCGCGTTGTACAAGGCGCTGGCGCGTTTGGTCGGCCACCACGCAGCATCAGCCTTCATCCGTTGCTCGCCGTACAGACGGGCCTTGTGCTGCAGATCGGGATTGTCGAAATAGCCGACTGCTTCCTCGTAATGCCCTTCACGCAGCAAGCGTCGCCCCAGCAGATTGCGCAGGCTGGCGGCGACCGGCAGCGGCACGTAGTTGTCGCGCTGCTGCTGGGTCAGCGCCGGTGGCGCCGGCACGTTGTCATCGACATAGCGTTTGAGCTCATCGACCGTCAGCACGCGCTCGGCCACCGTCGCCGCGTCGAACCAGTAAATGCTGTTGCTGCGATACAACTGCACAAACGCTTGCAGGTATTCGCCACGTTGCAGCGCGAGAATCGCGCTTTCGCCCTCGACCCGGCATTTCGGCTGAACGGTTTCGAAGTCCCCGTCAGGGGTGCGCCGGTAGCCCCAATCTTCGCTCTGCGGGAAAGCTTGCGCGGCTTTGGCATAGGCGGCAGCCGCGGCATTTTTATCGCCGTCACGCACTGCCAGCTTGGCCCGCAGCCACCACGCCAATCCGCCGTCACCGGCGTTTTCAAGGAAGGCCTTGGCGCTGGCGTAATCACCCTGTTGATAGTTCATCGCCGCCAGTCGATCGGCGTTTTCCAGGCTGCCACGGGTGCTGTTCTGCAGCAGCTTGATGAGTTTCTTCTCGTTCGGCGGTTGTTCGTCGAACGACCAGCCCATGCGGCTGATCAACGAGGCGGTAACCAATTGCTGCACGGCTTTGCGCTCCAGCAACTTGGCCAGTTGCGGCTCGGGCAGTTCGGCCAGCTCATTCATCAGTTGTTTCAGCGAGGTGTAACCCACGGCCGAACCGTGCAGGTTCTGCGCTTCATACAGTTCGATGGCGCCGTTCCAGTCGCCGGCGTTGCGCAGCACCCGCGCCTCTTCACCGAGGCTGGCCACACCGAGTTCCAGCGGATCACTGAAGCCATCGATGCTCAGTTGTCGAGCCTGACGGAAGGCCCCACGTGCGTCCTCCAGCACTTCGATGACATCGCCCGCCTCGGCACTCGTGGCAAACCAGACACGGCCCAGGGAATACGCCGCCCAGGTGCTGCGCAGCGGGCGCTGATCGGCCGGCAGTGCCAGCACTTTGTTGAAGTATTCGATCGCCAGCGGATGATCGCCAGTGGCAAACGCCACCGCGCCGGCCACGTACAAACGGATTTCCGCCGGCAGACTGGCGCCCTGCGCCTCGACCTGACGCGCATCGGTCAGGCCACGCAGTTGCTTGACCAGCGCCTGTTGTTCGGCGCTCAGACCGACCTGCTCGGCTTTTTCGCGCAGCGCAGCAGGCTCGCTTGCGTCGCCGTACATGTCGTCGGGATTGTGCGTCGCAGCGGTGACGTTCTTCAGCCCGGCAATGGTCTTGCCGAGGCGGCTGATCTCGAAGTTGAAGTTGCCCTCCGGCAAATCGGCCAGGGTTTGCCCGCGATTGTCGAGCAGGCGCATCGGGAAGTCCGGGCCGCAGGCCAACGCCGAACCCAGCGGCAGGCTGAGGCTCAGGCAGAGCAGATGGCGGGGCCAGTTACGGGTCAACATGCGAACCTCCTTGATCAATAAATGCACAGCGCGCCCAACCGATGGCGCGTTGTCCACCCGCCGGCAAACGACCGTCGCGCAGGCGGGTGAAGGTAAGCAGATCCGCGCTCTGTTGCAACGAGTAACCGGCGAGCGCATCGGCGCCTTCGCAAGCGCTGGCCTTGACGATGATCCGTGCGGGCCAGGCACTGTCGAGGTTTCCGACATTGCGCAGGGCGATGTCCTGCAGGCCATCGTGGTCGCTGAACGCCAGACCGAGTTGGCTGCTCAACGCATCGCCGCGGGCCACGGCGCGCAACGTGGTCAGGCTCCAGGCCCGACGATCATTGGCCAGCGGCAGGCGAAACCAGATCAGCCCGGCCAGATGTTCCGGCGGGTCCTCGCGCAGCGCTTTTGCAAGTCGGCTCAGTTGCAACGGATCGGCGAGCAGTTCCCGGCGTTGCCCTTCACGTTCGATCGGTACTTCGCTTTCCACCACCGGGGCACCGTCGGCATCCGGCAGCAGCGCCACGCCATAGGCCGGCAGCGCCAGATAGAACGATTTGCTGCTGATTTTGCCCCAGGCGCTGGCCCAGCGCCGAGCCTGCTCGGGGTCGAACAAGCCGCGTCGCGGATCGCTGACGGCGTGCACCTGCAGCACGCTGCTGTCGACTGTGGCCAACAACGCCGGCAGCTGTGAACTGCCGAGCCACGCCGGCAGCGCGGTGATGCTCAGCGGCAACGATGCGGGCAACGCGGAACGCAGATGTGTGAGGAACTCGATGTATTCCGGCAGACGCGCATTACCCGCGTCATGATCGATCTCGACGCCACTCAGGGTCAGTCCCTGCGCCTGCCAGTCGGCGACAACCTGAAGAATCTGCGCCGTGACCTGCGACTGATCCAGACTTTTGAGCTGACCGTCGAGACGAATCACCGCGATCAGAGGCCGGCCATCGTGCTTGAGCAACGGCGCATCGATCCGCGCCCGATGCCAGCCGTCACTGGGGAATGCCTGCAAGGCCAACACGCGCAGGGTCGAAAAGTCGCTGCGGCTGTCTTTCAGCGCGAGCTCATGGGCGGACGTCCATTGGCGTTGCCAGACGTAGAGTTGCTGATCGAGTGGCGCTGCGTCCTGTCGTTCACAAGCACAGAGCAACAACACCGCCAGCATGGCCGACAACCCGACGATAACGCGCATACCTTGCAGATCCCTGAGACATCAGGCTGCAAGGGTACACAAAAGCACTCAGGGCTTGCGGGCAATGATCACCTGACTCTTCGCCACCACCGCGTCCAGCGCCTGCTTGATCTGTGCACCACGGGGCGAATCGAGCACCGCTTGCCAGGTATTGGCCCAATGCTCGAGCAACGGGTGATCGGGGTTACTGAATTCGACCTTGGCTTCCCAGAACAACAGCATCCACATCGACCAGTAAAAGCCGTATTGACTGTGGCTGATGATCTCCAGCCCGGCGTCACTGACCATCGCCTTGAACTGCTCTTCGCTGATGATGCGAATGTGGTTGGGTTTCTGGAAATAATCCGGCGAGGCAATGTCTTTCTGCAAATCTTCCGAGCTGGGATGCGGCACGCTCAGCAGGTACAGCGCTCCCGGCTTGCCGACCCGTACCAGTTCGGCGAGAAATTGCGCCGGATCGTCGACATGCTCGATGACTTCGGTGGAGACCACGCGGGTGGCGGTGGCATCGGCAATCGGCAGCGGGTTGCAGTCGGTCACGTGGCATTCGACGCTGCGTGCCGGGGTATCGCTCAGACGCTGGCGGGTGGCCTCGACTTTGGCCGCGTCGATGTCGGCAATGATGATCTTCGCCCCGCGCATGCCGCAGAAATGCACATTACCGCCGTCGCCACAGCCGACATCGAGCAACGTGTCATCGGCGCTCACCCGAAAGCCTGTGAACAGCTCGTCGGTCTCCTGATTGAACCAGCCACTGAGCTTTGCGTCGTACAGGCCGAGCATGTACGGATCAACCTTGTCGGCGGCAGATGGCACAGCAACCGGTGCGGGAGACGTTGCCGTGAGTTTCTTCAAAAGGCTCAGCATGAGGTAGCTCCAGAGGATGGGACGGCGGTTCGCGACGTACCGAGGCGGCGCACCAGCGCGGCGCCGCGATTGCGCATCGGCATTTCGATGAATCGGTAATTCAATTCGCTGAGCAGCGCGATCAGACCGCCGGCGATCAGCACCGTGAGAATCGGGTGCCCGGCCGGACTGGGCAGCCCCGCGTCCTGCAAGCGGAAGATCAATTCACGGACCAGCAGATAGGCCGGAATATGGATCACGTAGATGCCGTAGGAACGGCTGCCGATCCACGCCATCAGCCGTTGCAACCTTCCGCGCGGCAGCAGGTAATCGCGGTTGTACGAGGCAATCCACACCAGCAGCGCGCTGAGCATGGCGATCGAGCCGATGCGGTAAGAGGCGAACGTGAAGCGGTCGGTGGCCATGTAACTCAGCAGCAACGCCAGCACAATCAGTACCGAAACGCCGGCCCACGGCCGCCGCAGGAACCTCGGTTCCCAACGGGAATAACCCGGCTGCGCGCTCCACATCGCCAGCAATACGCCGAGGGCCAGGGCATCGGTGCGCACCACCATCAGCAAGGGGGTGCGCAACGTGAACAGTTGCACCGCGACCAGCGCCAGCAATACCCAGCCCAGATGTCGGCGACACACGACAATCAGCAGCGGGAACAGCAAGTAGAACTGCTCCTCCAGTGCCAGGCTCCAGTAGACGAAACTGCTGCCGTATTCGTACTGAAAGAAACTGTCGGCAAAACGGAAATTGGCGTACTGCAACACCCCAGCCAGCGTTGCCTGCAGATTGGCGTGCAGCGTGCCGAACGCACCTGAGCGATTGAGCAAGACACAGGCCAGCAACATCAGCGCCAGCCACAGCCAGGCCGAGGGCAACAAACGAAAAGCCCGGCGCAGCCAGAAATTGCGTGTCTGCTCCCAGCACTGTCGACGGCTCGTGCAGCCTTGCAGCACGGGGATCAGGCTGCGGGCGATGACAAATCCGGAGATCGCAAAAAACAGGTCAACGCCCCACCAGGACTGCGCCCAATGGTGGACTGTTTGCAGCAGCGGCACGGTGTCGGTGAACAGGCTGCCCTGCAGGTGATGAAACAGCACACCGAGCACCGCGATCGCGCGCAGTACCTCGATGTCCATGATCCGTTTGCTGTTCATGCCCCGCGCATCTCGGGGTCTGCGGCAACCCGGCGTCCGAACAACTGCCCCAGAAACACCTGCAACCGCTGCTCGGCCACTGCCTGACTGCAGAAATCCTGCAGGCTGCTCACCGCCTGAGCGGCCATCTGTGCATAACGTTGCGGATCTTCTTTGGCGACCACATAGCTGGCGCGATAGGCCGTGCACAACGACGTCCAGTTAGTCACATAACGCAGGGTGCGGAAGGCCTTGCGCGGGTCATGCGGCCAGGCCGTGAGCTCGTCGGTGGAGTCGATCAGAAAGGCGTTGTCGGCACTCAGGTAATCGATCATTGCCGTCGTACGCGGCGCCACCGCCGGTTTGCCGCAGGACATGAATTCCATCAACGGCAGGCACTGGCCCTCGCCATAGGACGTGTTGACCACATAGCGGGTCGCCTGCACCAGACGCTCATAATCGGCGTCCGCGAGGTAGCCGTAGATCAGCACGATCCGGCAGCGGTAGGACTGATTCTTGTACAGGTGGTGGAGGATGTCGCTCAGCGCTTCTTCGGCATCGTGGTGCGTCAGTTTCAGCACGAGCGTTGCGTCCTCGACCTCGCGGAACGTCACGCAGAATGCACTGAGCATGTCCTCCCAGTTCTTGCGCCCATCGCCGGGATTGAACACTGAGGTGTAGACCACGCCGTCGAGCAGCAACTCCTGCTCCCTGACCGGCGCATGAAAATCGAGTCCCTTGCCCGTGCGCAAAGGCCGGGGGGCGAATGCGTTCAAGTCAAGTTTGCGACTGTCGGCCACCAATCCCTTGATCTTCAACCGTACCGGTCCATTCGGTGGCTGGCCCTGCAACGGCGCACCGTGGGCGGCAAAGCGATCCCATACCGGCGCAGGCACCGCGACGATCGGGTAATCGCTGTCCATTGCCTCGCGCACCGCGTTAACGGTGTAGCTGGAATGGGTGATCGCCGCTCCGCAAGCCTGCAGCACCGTGCGCCAGTCGTTGCGCGGCTCACCGGCAAACGGCTCATTGGGGATGGTGCTGAACTCCCACGCAAACACCGGCAAAGTCGGACACATCAGGTGTACCGGCGTGCGATGGGGCGGCGAGAACGACAGGAAGACGCACGGCTCGCCACTGGCGCGGCATTCCTCGTAAAGCGCGTCGACTTCGGTCAGCGGATCGGCCACTTCCACCACGCGTCCGAGACGCTCGAGTACCGGGCGATATTCCTTGAGCACGAAGTAATAGCTGTACTCCGAGCGCCCCAGATTCTGTGCAATGGTGTGCTGGTTGGTTTCCGAATGAATGATGATCAGCATGAGGCGTTTTCCGTCACTGACGCAGCATTGGCGGGATGCGGTGCAAGCCCGAAAAATTCCGCCATGCGCGTTTGCACGGGGGCAAAAGCGCAGTAGTCATGCATGCGCTCGACCGCTGCCGCCGACATCTGCCGGTACCGCTCCGGCTGGTCTTTGGCCATGCGGTAGCTGTCCTCGTAGGCTTGTTTCAGCGAAGCCCAATCCGGGCGGTGGCGCAGGGTGCGGTAAATCAGCCGCGAGTCCTGCGGCCAGATGGCGGGTTCTTCGCTGGACTTGATCACGAAGGCGACGCTGTCATCGATGTAGTCTTCCATGGCCGTGTGGTCCGGGGCGATTACCGGTTTGCCACTGGACATGAACTCCATCAACGGCAGACACAGGCCCTCACAGCGCGAGGCGTTGACGTAGTAACTGGCAGCGGCGTAAAGCCGGGTGTACTGGGCGTCATCCAGATAACCGTGCAACACCACCACCCTGCAGGCAAAGGGTGAGAGCTGCGCCAACAGGGTCATTAATTCGCTGTAGTAAGAGGCCAGATTGTTCTGGGTAATTTTCAACACCAACGTGGCATCGGCCGTTTCCCGAAATGCCCAGCAAAACGCGGTGATCAGTTGATGCCAGTTCTTGCGGCCATCTTTGGGGTTGAATACGGTGACATAGACCACACCGTCGACCGTGGTGTCGACCACCGACGTGGTGTCCGGCAGATCCAGCGGCGGCGGTTCGACCACTGCCACCGCCTGTGGACCGGCGATACTCGGCAGCTGTCGCTCCAGCCAGGCATGCGCCCTGCGTGAGAAAAGATCACGCAGTCCCTCCCAATACCAGTGATGCAGAAACTTCACCCGCGGCTGTTGCTGTTCGCGGCCTGCATCCAGACGCCACTGGCGCAGGTAGTGCCGGGCGATGACCAGGCGCCGTTTGACGGTCAGCGGAGGAGGTCGCTGTGCCTCGATCGCGGCCAGTTGCTCGGCGGTCAGTGGTTTGGGCAGCAGGTCATCGGCTGAGAGCGCCAGCGTACGGCTGTCGAAAATGCAGCCCTTGATCGCCAGCGGCGTGCCTGGATTGACCGGCGCCGGAACTTGCTGCTGACGAATCGCCGCAAAGTTCTCCCACAACGGTGTCGGCAAAACCAGTACCGGAAAGTCCTCGCCCAGCGCCCGGCGAATCGCCCGGGCAGTATGGCTGGACAGAGTAATCACCCGCCCTTGTCGGGCCAGCATCTGCGTCCAGTCGTGGCGCGGATCGTTGTCCCAGATCTCGTCCGGGATCGAATCGAACTCCCAGGCAACCACACACAGGGTCGGACACTCAAGATCGGTCGGCGTATTTTGCGGCGGGGTGAAAGAGAGAAACAGCATGTCTTCGCCCGCCTCGCGCAATTGGCGAAAGAGCGGATCAACCTCGGTGATGGCGGACACCACATGCACCCGCCCAAGGCTTTCCAGCACTGGGCGATAAGCCTTGAGCACGAAGTAGTAACTGTATTCGGGACGCCCGAGACTCTGGCTGATGGAACGGTCGTTGACGTCCGAGTAAAGAATGAAGTTCATGGCATCCCACGATGAAGCCGCCATCCCGGCTGCTTCAATCCATGACGGCGAAGCGCTGAATCGTGGTCGGCATGCCGACACTCGTCCTGCATCTTCCAGCCCGTCTTTGTTCTTGTTTTTAGTGGTCGGTCTGACTGGGGCTGAACAACCCCTGTTGAACGCGACGAGGGGCATTCTAAACACATCCGTCGCGGATTCGTGAACCGCCCGGCGAGAATAAATCCGTCTACTCTGACGAGAACTGACCAGTCACGGTTTGCCCTGTTGAAATTGCCAAGCATTTGGCACAGATTGGTAACAAACAACTACAACAACGACTTCGCCTGTCATCCTGTCGGCCCTTTTCATGCGGCCTGACAGACTTCCCCTCAAAGCCTGTGGGAAAGTGGCGAATGTTAAAGACCAAGGGGTCGCTGTTTGAAAAAGCGTCTGTTCGTCACGGGCCTCAGTGGGTTCGTGGGACAACATATCCAGTCGCGTCTGGCCCAGCCTGACTCGACGTGGGAACTGCTGCCTGCCACCGCACCCTACGATCTCACGTCAGCGGCGAGCCTCGTCGACCTGTGGCCACAATTGCCCGACGCGGTGATTCACCTCGCTGGTCAGACCTTCGTTCCCGAAGCCTTCCGTGACCCGGCCCGTACGCTCGAGATCAATCTGCTGGGTACCCTCAATCTGTTGCAGGCCCTCAAGGCCCGCGGATTTCGGGGGACCTTCCTGTATGTCAGCTCCGGCGACGTCTATGGACAAGTCGACGAGAGCGCCCTGCCCATCACCGAACTGCAACCGCCCTGCCCGCGCAACCCCTATGCGGTGAGCAAGCTCTCGGCCGAGTTTCTCAGCCTGCAATGGGGCCTGAGTGAGGGCTGGCCGGTGCTGGTGGCGCGGCCGTTCAACCATATCGGCGCCGGACAGAAAGACAGCTTCGTCATCGCCAGCGCCGCACGCCAGATCAACCGCATCAAGCAAGGCTTGCAGGCAGCACGACTGGAAGTCGGCGACATTGACGTCACGCGCGACTTCCTCGATGTCGGCGATGTGATCGCGGCTTATTTCGCCCTTCTGGAAAAAGGCACACCCGGGCAGGTCTACAACATCTGCTCGGGCCGCGAACAAAGCATCCGCAGTCTGATCGAGCAGTTGGGCGATCTGGCGCAGGTCGAAGTGCAACTGGTGCAGGATCCGGCACGCATGCGGCGCGCCGATCAGCGTCGCGTTTGCGGCAGTCACGCAAAGCTGGTCCAGACCACGGGCTGGGCACCGGCAATCACCACACAACAATCCCTGCGGGCGATCCTGTCCGACTGGGAGCAGCGAGTAAAACAACAATGAAAAGTGCACTGATCACGGGGATCACCGGCCAGGACGGCGCATATCTGGCCAGGTTGCTGCTCGACAAGGGTTACAAGGTTCACGGCCTGGTAGCACGCCGTAGCAGCGATTCGCGCTGGCGCTTGCGCGAGATGGGCGTCGAAGGCGACATCGTCTACCTGGACGGTGACATGGCCGATGCCTGCTCGGTACAACGTGCAGTCATTCAGTCGGCGCCGGACGAGGTCTACAACCTCGCTGCACAAAGCTTCGTTGCCGCTTCCTGGAATCAGCCGGTGACCACCGGCATCGTCGATGGCCTGGGCGTCACCCACTTGCTCGAAGCGATCCGCCAGTTCAGCCCGCACACACGTTTCTATCAGGCCTCCACCAGCGAAATGTTCGGTCTGATTCAGGCCGAACAACAGGACGAGAACACCCCGTTCTATCCGCGCAGCCCCTACGGCGTGGCCAAACTCTACGGTCACTGGATCACCGTCAACTACCGCGAAAGTTTCGACCTGCACGCCAGCAGCGGCATCCTCTTCAACCACGAGTCGCCGCTGCGCGGCATCGAGTTCGTCACCCGCAAGGTCACCGACGCCGCGGCCCGCATCAAGCAGGGCAAGCAGCAGGAACTGGCCCTGGGCAACATCGACGCCAAACGCGACTGGGGTTTTGCCGGTGACTACGTCGAAGCCATGTGGCTGATGCTGCAACAGGACAAGCCTGACGATTTCGTGGTCGCCACCGGCGTCACCACCACCGTGCGCGAGATGTGCCGCATCGCCTTCGATCACGTTGGCCTCAACTACCGCGACTACGTGAAGATCGACCCGGCGTTCTTCCGCCCGGCCGAAGTCGAAGTGCTGCTCGGCAACCCGGCCAAGGCGCAGCGTGTGCTGGGCTGGAAACCGAAAACCGACCTGGACACCCTGATCCGCATGATGATGGATGCGGATATGAAACGCGTCGCCAAGGAGTAGGTCATGCTCATTCCCGTGATTCTGTCCGGCGGTGCCGGTACGCGTCTGTGGCCGGTGTCCCGCGAGGGCCATCCCAAACCGTTCATGACCCTGCCCGACGGGCAGTCGCTGCTCGGCAAGACCTACCAGCGGGCGGCAGCACTGCTCGACGGCTGGGGCGACATCGTCACGGTGACCAACCGCGAGTACTACTTCCAGAGCAAGGATCACTATTGCGCCGCCCATGTGTCGCGCCATCGCGGGCACTTCCTGCTGGAGCCGACCGGGCGCAACACCGCCCCGGCGATTGCCGCCGCCGCCCTGTCGCTGCAGGCGCTGCACGGCGACGATGCAATCATGGTGGTTATGCCCGCCGACCATTTGATCGTTAATCAGCAAGCGCTCAAGAGCGCCGTCGAACACGCGGTCAATCTGGCGAAGGACGGTTATCTGGTGACCTTCGGTGTGCTGCCGACCGCCCCGGAAACCGGCTTCGGCTACATCGAAACCGGCGCACCGCTGGACGCCAAAGGCGCAGCGAAAGTGCAGCGTTTCGTGGAAAAGCCTGACCTGCAGACCGCCACCCATTACCTGGAAAGCGGCAACTTCCTGTGGAACTCGGGCATGTTCTGCTTCACCACCGCGACACTGATCAACGAGCTGCAACTGCACGCGCCAGAGCTGCTGGAACAGACCCGCGCCTGCATGCAGGCCAGCGCCCCGGTGGAAACCGTCGGCTGTCTGCAACAGGAACTGTCACCGGCACTGTTTGCTGAAATCACCGACATCTCCATCGATTACGCCTTGATGGAGCGCTCGGAGAAAGTCGTGGTGGTGCCCGCCGGTTTCGACTGGAGCGACATCGGTTCGTGGGGTGCCGTGGCAGCGCTGGTACCGGCCGATGCCGACAACAATCGCGCCAGCGGCGAAGCGGTGTTCATCGACAGTCACAACAACTTCGTGCAGAGCGAAGGCCGGCTGGTGGCCGCCGTGGGTGTGGATAACCTGATCATCGTCGACACCGCCGACGCGGTGCTGGTGGCCCATGCCGATCGCGCCCAGGATGTGCGACGCGTTGCCAAACAGCTCAAGGACAAATCCCACGAAGCCTACCGCCTGCATCGCACGGTCAGCCGTCCGTGGGGCACCTACACCGTGCTCGAGGAAGGCCCGCGCTTCAAGATCAAGCGCATCGTGGTCAAGCCCGGCGGCAAGCTGTCGCTGCAAATGCATCATCACCGCAACGAACACTGGGTGGTGGTCGAAGGCATGGCCAAGGTCACCAACAACGGTACCGGCACTCACCTGGTGGCCAAGAACGAATCGACGTTCATTGCCGCCGGCCATCGCCATCGCCTGGAAAACCCCGGCGTGATCGACCTGGTGATCATCGAAGTGCAAAGCGGCGAATACCTGGGTGAAGACGATATCGTGCGCTTCGAAGACCAATACGGCAGGACGGTTTGATGCTGCTTTCCCTGTACCGCTCGCTTTACAGCTATCGAGGATTCATCCTCGGCAGCGTACAGCGAGAGTTTCAAGCGCGTTATCGCAATTCGCTGCTCGGCGCCTTGTGGCCCGTGTTTAATCCACTGTCGATGATCATCGTCTACACCGTGATCTTTTCTCACATCATGCGCGCCCGCCTGCCGGGCGTGGATGACAGCATGGCCTACAGTGTCTATCTCTGCGCCGGGCTGCTCGCCTGGGGAATGTTTTCGGAAATCACCCTGCGCAGCCAGACCATGTTTCTGGATAACGCCAACCTGCTGAAGAAAATCAGCTTCCCCCGCATCTGCCTGCCGGTGATCGTGCTGTGCAATGCGGCGATCAATTTCGCCATCATCATCGGCCTGTTCCTTGGATTTCTATTGATCAGCGGGCGTTGGCCCGGTATGGCGCTCCTGGCGCTGATTCCCCTGATTGCGCTGCAGATGCTGTTCTGCGCTGGTCTGGGCATGATCCTCGGCGTGTTGAATGTATTCTTTCGCGATGTCGGCCAGCTCTTCGCCATCTGCCTGCAGTTCTGGTTCTGGCTGACGCCGATCGTGTATCCGATCACCATCCTCCCGGAGTGGGTCCAGCGGCTGCTGCAACTCAACCCGATGACCAGCCTGATCGGCAGCTATCAGAACCTGTTCCTGTATGGGCAATGGCCGGTCTGGAACTCGCTTTTACCGGTGTTCATCGTCGCGGTGGTGATGTGTCTGATCGCCCTGCGGTTGTTCCGCCAGCGCGTCGGTGAAATGGTGGATGAACTCTGATGGGACTTATACGCGTAACGGGCCTGGGCAAGGCTTATAAACAGTATCCGACACGCTGGAGCCGTCTGGCGGAATGGCTGATCCCGTTTTCCCCGGTGCGCCACCGCGAGCATTGGGTGCTGCAGGATGTCGCTTTCGAGATTGCCCCCGGCGAGGCCGTGGGTATCGTCGGCGCCAACGGTGCGGGCAAAAGCACTTTGCTGAAGATGATCACCGGTACCACTCAACCCACCTGCGGCAAAATCGAGATTGAAGGGCGCGTAGCGGCATTGCTGGAGCTGGGCATGGGTTTTCACCCGGACTTTACCGGGCGCCAGAACGCGATCATGGCCGGACAGTTGCTGGGCCTGCAGGTTGGCGAAATCGAAGCGCTGATGCCTGACATCGAACACTTCGCAGAAATCGGCGAAGCCATCGACCACCCCGTGCGCACCTACTCCAGCGGCATGCAGATGCGCCTGGCCTTCAGCGTCGCCACCGCGCGGCGTCCGGACATTCTGATCGTCGACGAGGCCCTGTCGGTGGGCGACGCCTACTTTCAGCACAAGAGCTTTGAACGCATTCGCAGCTTCCGCAAGGCCGGCACGACCCTGCTGATCGTCTCCCACGACCGCTCGGCCATCCAGTCGATCTGCGATTCGGCGATCCTGCTCAAGGACGGCCACATGGCCATGTACGACAAACCGGAAGTGGTGCTCGACTATTACAACGCCCTGATGGCCGAACGCGAAGGGCAGATCGTGCGCCAGGAAATGCTCGCCGGCGGCGAAGTACAAACCGTGTCCGGCACCGGCGAGGCCGGCATTCTGAGTGTGCGCCTGCTGGACGAACACGATCGCGCCATCGACGCTGCCGAGGTCGGCCAGCCAGTGGTACTGGAAGTGCAGGTCGAAGTTCGCCGCGACATTGAACGGCTGGTGCTCGGCTTCATCCTCAAGGATCGTCTGGGCCAGATGATGTATGGCATCAACACCCATCGCCTGAACAAGGCCCTGACCGATCTGCGCGCCGGCGAACGCTTCACTTACCGCTTCGCCTTCGTCATGGGGCTGGGCAAGGGCAACTATTCGGTATCGTTGAGCCTGTCGCGCCTGGACTCGCATCTGGACCGCAACTTCGAATGGCGCGATTACGGTCTGGTGTTTCACGTGATCAACAACCGACAGGAAGATTTCGTCGGCTGTTCCTGGCTCAATGCCAAGACGACGATCACCCCTCACACCGAGACAGCGCTGACCGAGCGTGCGCCATGACCCGCCTCTTGGTCGAGTGCACCCACGTCTTCAAACACCCGAAGATCAACTCCGGTATTCAACGCGTGGTGCGCAACGTCATCAAGCAATTGCCGGCGCGGGTGGGTGATGTCGAGTGCCTGCCGGTCATTTCGCTGAGGGGCCGGCTGTATCGGGTCACGCGCCTGGCCCCGCTGGACGCGCCGCTGTTCAACGCCATTGCGACATTCGGCGAACGACTGGAACGCCTTGCGCACCGTTTCTGGCAATGGCATCAGCGCCTCGACAGCCGCCTGCAGGCAAAAACCCCACGACGTCTGTTGTACGTCGGCTATCGGCTGAGCGCTTTCGCAGCATTTGGCGTACCCCTGCGGCTGATCGAGCGGATCAACCGCCAGCAACTGCCAAAACGCTGTGCCCCCTTGCAGCATCAGCCCGGAGACCAACTGGTGCTGCTGGATTCGTCCTGGCACTCGGACTTTTTCTCCCACGCCGAACAGCTCAAGCGCGAGGGTGTCGGTATCGTCGCGGTCATCTACGACTTGATACCGCTGACCCACCCGCAGTTCTACGACACGCGGCTGGTGCAGGTCTTCAGTGAATGGTTCGACTGGATCACCCGCACGGCCGACGGCTACCTGGCCATTTCCGCCACGGTACGCGATCAGGTGCGCGCCGAACTGCAGCAACGGATCGGCACGGTACAGGCCGAAAAACGCTGGTTCGATTATTTTCACCTCGGTTCCGAACTGGATCTGCACAGCGCCGGGGAAACCGTCGAACCGCGCCTGCAACAGCTGTTCAATACACCGGAGCCGCTGTTCCTGATGGTCAGTACCATTGAGCCGCGCAAGAACCACGCATACCTGCTCGATGCCTTCGAACGGGCCTGGACCGCCGGCTCCCCGGCGCGTCTGTGCATCGCCGGGCGCATCGGCTGGAAGTGCGATGCCCTGCTCGCCCGGGTGCGCAGTCATCCCGAACTGAATCGCCGCCTGTTCATGTTCAACGACTTGAGCGACACCAGCCTCGAACATGCCTACGCCCACGCCAGTGCGCTGGTATTCCCTTCGTTTGTCGAAGGCTTTGGCCTGCCGCTGGTGGAGGCCATGCAGCGTGGCTTGCCGGCGATGGGCAGCGACATTGCGGTGTTCCGCGAAATCGGCGGCGAATTCATGGCGTATTTCGATTTGCAGGATCCGCAAAGCCTCGCTGACTTGATCATGCGGTTCCTGCAGAGTGGCCAATTCCCCGCTGCTCGCGATGTGGCGGACTGGCGCTGGATCGACTGGCACGAGGCGAGTGCGCAACTGGCCGAGCGCACCGTACGCAATGCAGTGCAAGCGCCATTGGCGCCAGCGAGGCCGCATGCGCATTGCCCTTAATGCCCGGATCCTGCAGGCACCGCGCACCGGCATCGGCCATTACGTCGCCGAGTTGGTGAATGCGTTGCGCAGCGATACCGATATCGAAATTGAGTTGTTCCACGGCTGGGGCTGGAGTTCGGCCTTGCCGGAGGCGGCGATGCCCGGTTATTCGCGCCTGACGCCACTGCTGCGGCAGATCCCCGGGGCTTATCAGGCGCGGCGCTGGCTGGAACAAAAGCGTTTCGATCAGGCGCGCGCGCATGGCATCGATCTGTATCACGAACCGAGTCTGTGGCCACTGGCCTTCGACGGCCCGACCGTGATCACCCTGCACGACCTGACGCACCTGCATTACCCCGAAACTCAGCCGCCGGCACGTTTGCAAGAGATCGAGCGCCGACTGGCTACCGGCGTGCGGCAGGCACAAGTGATCCTCACCGATTCACAAGCGATCGCCGACGAAGCTCAAAGCTGTTTCGGCCTGCCCGCTGAACGTTTCGTGGTCGCTCCTTTGGGCGTGGCCGAGCGCTTTCATCCGCGTGACGCACACACCATCGACCCGGTACTCAAGGCCCATGCCGTTACGGCGCGGGAGTATTTCCTCTGTGTCGGGACGCTGGAGCCACGCAAGAATCTGCGGCTGGCCCTGCGCGCCCATGCCTTGCTGCCGGAGGCCGTGCGCCAACGCTTTCCGCTGCTGATCGTCGGCATGGCTGGCTGGCAGCGCGAACAGTTCAGCGCCGAACTGCGTCAGGCATTGGCAAGCGGGCATGTGTGCCTGCTCGGCTACTTGCCCGATGAACACCTGGCCCAGCTGTTGGCCGGTGCCCGGGCGTTGATTTTTCCTTCGTTATACGAAGGCTTTGGCCTGCCGGTGTTGGAGGCGATGGCCAGCGGCACGCCGGTGGTACTCACCCGCGCTTCGGCCATGCCGGAAGTCGCGGGCGACGCGGGCAACTATATTGAACCTGACAATGCAGACGGCTTGCGCGACGCGCTGATCCGTCTGCTCGACGATCAGGTGCATTGGCAAGCATGCCGAGAAGCCGGATTGCAGCGGGCGCGGCTTTTTTCCTGGCAGCGCTGCGCACAGGCCACGGCCGGTGCCTACCGCCAGGCCATGGGAGGTTGAATGCGAGTTCTTCATTTTTTCAAAACCTACTTGCCTGACTCGGTCGGCGGTATCGAGCAGGTGATATTTCAGCTGTGCGAAAGCGGTGCGCATCACGGTATCGACGGCCAGGTGCTGACACTCAGCGCCGACCCGACCCCGCCGGTGGTGCAACTGGGTCAACACGAAGTGCATCGCGCCAGACTCGACATCCAGTTCGCCTCCACCGGGTTTTCCTGGAGCGTGTTCAAACAGTTTCGCGAGCTGGCCGCCGAAGCCGATGTGGTCAACTATCACTTTCCGTGGCCGTTCATGGACCTGGTGCACTTTGCCAGCGGCATGAACAAACCGAGCGTGGTGACCTACCACTCGGACATTATTCGTCAGAAGCATCTGCTCAAACTCTACCGACCGCTGATGAACCGCTTCCTCGCCAGCGCCGACCGGATTGTCGCGGCCTCGCCGAACTACCTGCACACCAGCGACGTGCTGCAGCAGTTTCAGAACAAGACCCGGGTGATTCCATACGGTTTGAACAAGGCCGGTTATCCACAGGCCGACAGCGAACGGATGAATCGCTGGCGCCAGCAGCTTGGGGATAAGTTTTTCCTGTTCGTCGGGGTCATGCGTTATTACAAAGGTCTGCACATCCTGCTCGACGCCTTGAAGGACGTGGACTACCCGGTGGTGATCGTCGGTGCCGGGCCGCTGGAACTGGAGTTGCACGCCCAGGCTGCTGCGCTGGGGCTGCGTAACATCCACTTCCTCGGGCGCCTGGGCGATGAAGACAAGGTCGCCCTGCTGCAACTGAGCTACGCCATCGTGTTTCCGTCGCACCTGCGTTCCGAAGCGTTCGGCATTTCGCTGCTCGAAGGCGCGATGTACGGCAAACCAATGATCTCCAGCGAAATCGGTACCGGCACCAGCTACATCAACATCCACAACGAAACCGGGCTGGTGGTGCCACCGAGCAACCCTCAGGCGTTTCGCGAGGCAATGCGCAGCCTCTGGGAAAACCCCGAACGCGCAGCAGCCATGGGCATAAAGGCCGAGGCGCGTTACCGGCAGTTGTTTACCGCCGACGAGATGGGCCGCAAGTGGACCGAGCTGTATCAGGAGCTGCTGGAGGAGAAAGACCTGTCTTACGCCTGATCCCGTTGCTGAAACACATCACCCTGTGGGAGCGGGCTTGCTCGCGAAAGCGGTCTTTCAGTAAACAATGATGTCGACTGATCTGACGCCTTCGCGAGCAAGCCCGCTCCCACAGGGGGGTGTAGTGATTTCAAATGAGCCGTTAGAGATCTAGCACCAACAACTGCTCACTCTGCGCCGGCACCGCGCAACAAATCAGCACCTGCCCCGCTTCCGGCAGGTCTGCCGGGGGCTGTGGATAATTCACCGCGCCACTGACCAGACGTGTCTTGCAGGTGCCGCACGAACCTCCCCGGCAACTGAACTCGGGGCGCAGGCCACGGCTTTCTGCGAGCTCCAGCAGACTGCCGCCGTCCGGCTGCCAGCGCGCCTCTTTGGCAGAACGCTCGAACATCACCGGCACTGACGTGATGGCGGCCGGTGGTTGCTCGATGACCGCCGCATCCGGGTCCGGCTGGCGCTTGAGCGTCGACGGGCCGAAGGTCTCGGCATGGATCCGCGCGTCGCGAATGTCCAGCTCGCGCAGACTGTCGTAGACACTTTGGGTAAAAGCGCCGGGGCCACAGACGGCAAAATCGATCTGGTCGTAATCCTCGACCTCCAGCAAATCGCGCAGCAGTGCCCCATCAATGCGCCCATGGCGGTCGAAATCTTCGCCCTCGTGCACATCGGCTTCCGGCTGGCTGAGCAGGCGAATCACCCGTACCGCGTCGCCAGCACTTTCCAGCAAGCGATCGAGTTCCTCGCGAAACGGCTGATCGGCCAGGCTGCGAGAACTCTGCAGCAACCACGTCGGCCGGATCCTGCGGGTGCGCAGGCCTTGATACACCACCTCGCGCAGCATCGACAGCAACGGCGTGATGCCAACCCCCGCCGCCAGCAGCACCAGCGGCCGGTGTTCCAGCGGTGCCACCGTGAAGTGCCCCTGTGGCGCCCGTGCCTCAAGAACATCGCCGACCCGGATCTGCTGGTGCAAATGGCCTGAAACCAGGCCCTCGCGTTTCACACTGATGCGCAGGAAATCATCCGATGGCGCACTCGACAGGCTATAAGTGCGAATATGCGTTTCACCATCCAGAGTGAAGCGCAACGGCAGATGCTGGCCAGCCTGAAACACCGGCATCCCTGCGCCATCGTCCGGTTGCAGATAGATCGAGCGGATGTGCTGGCTCTCCCTTTCGATGCGGGTCACCCGCAGCGGCCGCCAGCGGTCACCCAGCGCTTTGGCCTGCAAGCGTGCATCGGCCTGGGCCCAGGTGCCGGTCAGCAGACTGGTGGGCGACATGCCGTCGAAGCGCCAGCGCAGGGCCAGTGCCGCCGGGCGCCGCACCAGTCTCTCTACCTCGAATGTCCAGAGGCGCTCGGCGCCTTGGAACGCTTCGATCTGCGGCCCGTCGAGGATGATTTCGGTCCGCCCGCTCAGTTGCAGCACATCGCCTGTGGAAAAGTCGATGAACAGCAGGCCGGCCTTGGGATTGAGCAGCAGGTTGCCGAGCGTGTTGAAGTGCAGGTTGCCGGCAAAATCCGGGATGGTCAGACGATTACCTTCAACCCGGACAAACCCGGCCTGCCCGCCACGATGGGAAACATCCACCGCACGTTGTCCGTCCACATCGACGTAACTGGCGACAAAGAAGGTATCGGCGCCTTCGATCATGGCTCTGGCTGCGTCATCAAGACCGTCGTCGTGCTGCGCTGGCCGCGTCTGCGGATCGCTCAGCGGCACGCGCTGGAACTGGCGCAGTTGAATGTATTGCGGACAGTTGCCGAAAGCCTGATCCACGCTCACCTCGAAACCCTGCACGGTCAGATTGTCGACATGACCGTTGAGGCGATTGCGGCGGCGGGTATGCAACTCAATGCCGAGCAACCCGATCGGCTCGCCATTGCGCAATTGCGCCGGATCATCGGCAGCGGGTTGGCTGGCGAAATGCAGATGCTCGGGATCAGGCGAATGCGCAAACCCCGGCGCGCCTTCGATCACGCTGGCCCATGGGCGCCCGTCAGCATCGACCGCGCCGTACAGCATGAACGGTAACTGCTCATAAAAGGCGCGGTGCTGATCTGGCATCCAGTCGCGAATCACTTTTCGACCGAAGGCCTCCATGCGCTCGGCAACGCCGACATGGGCCTGCAGTTGTTGCTCGCCAGCGTGCCACGGTGAACGTTCCATCACGCATCTCCCCGCGCCGCCGGCGCATTGTGGTTAACTCGATCAGATCGGGCCGCCCCCTTAGGCAGTCTTTTGCAGACCGGCGACCGTGCGCGGCATGCCGACAAAACCGGACAAGGCTTCGACACGCGCCAGCCAGGCACGCACGTTGGTGTAGTCGTCCAGCGACACGTTGCCTTCCGGCGCATGGGCGATGTAGCTGTAGGCGGACACGTCGGCGATGGTCGGCTCGCTGCCGGCCAGATACGGGGTCTTGCCCAGTTCCACCTCCATCACTTTGAGCAGGTTATGCGCACGGGTAATCGCTTCTTCAGCATTCAACTGTGCGCCAAACACCGTCACCAATCGTGCAGCAGCAGGTCCGAAAGCAATCGGCCCTGCAGCGGCCGACAACCAGCGCTGCACCTGCGCCGCGCCGACCGGATCGGTCGGCAGCCAGCGGCCATTGCCGTACTTGAGCGCCAGATACACCAGAATCGCGTTGGAGTCGGCCAGCACCACACCGCCGTCGTCAATCGCCGGCACCTGGCCGAAACTGTTGATCGCCAGATACGGCGCCTGCTTGTGCTCACCCTTGGCCAGATCGACCAGGATCAATTCGGTCGGCAACTGCAGCAGGGACAGCATCAGCTCTACCCGATGGGCGTGGCCGGAACGCGGGAAGTTGTAGAGTTTGATCGCTTGCATGGTCGACTCCGCTGGAGAGGGCGCCGTTCGGGATGGCAGCGCCGATGGAGGCCATCTTCCACCCATCTTCAAATCAACAGAATCACCAGCAATCGCAATCAATTATTTCACTGGATGAAATAACGCCGCGTTCTGCAGCGCCGGATGTTCTCGCAGCACCTTCACCGCGTGGTCGACAAAACTGCGCACCCGCGCCGGTGCCTTGCGTCCGCCCTGATACACCACATGAATCGGCAGCGGCGGCAGTTCGAAATCGGCGAGGACAATTTCCAGTTCACCGGAAGCCACCTTGCCGGCGACCTGATAGGACAACACCCGGGTCAGCCCCAAGCCCAGGCAAGCCGCAGTAATCGCCGCCTGGTTGGCGGTGACCACCAGCCGAGGCTCGGGTCGCACGCTAAGCGCTTCGCCCTGATCCACAAACGGCCAGTTGCGCAACTGGCCGATGGCCGACGTCGTCACCACCGGCGCACCGGCCAGTGCCTGCGGATGCGCGGGACGGCCGTGTCGAGCCAGATAGTCCGGCGAACCACAGATCACCCGCCGCACTTCGCCGACCCGGATTGCATGCTGATTGCTGTCCGGCAACTCACCAATGCGCACCGCGACATCGATGCCCTCCTCGACCATGCTCACCACCCGATCGACCAACAGCGCATTGATCGAAACATCTGGATACTGCGTCAGATAACTGGTCATCAGGGGCGTGACAAACAACTCACCGAACAACACCGGCGCAGTCACCGTCAATTGCCCACGGGGCTGGGCATGACTGCCGGCCGCCGAATCCTCGGCTTCCTGCACCTCGGCGAGAATTCTCCGACAATCTTCCAGATAACGCTGACCGGCCTCGCTGAGGTGCACAGTGCGTGTCGTGCGAATCAGCAACTGTGTACCAATGCGCTGCTCTAGCGCCGCCACGGCGCGGGTGACACTGGCCGCGGACAAGCCAAGACGCCGCGCCGCTGCCGAGAAGCCCTGCTCCTGGGCCACGGTGGCGAAGATCTGCATTTCCTGGAAGCGGTCCATGGAGGTCCTCGATTCAGATACAAAAATCGCAGCCGAGGCTGCGATTTTTGCGGGTCTGGATTTTGAGAATTAAAGCTGTCGCAGTATGAGGCGGATTTCGGGGCTTCCAGCTGGCTGCGAAGAAATCGCAAAACTGTCGCAGAAGGCCCAGATGCTGATACGGACTCAAGCGCTAGAGAATTAAAACTGCCCCAGCCAATCAGAGCTGCTGCTCCGCGGATAGCTGACGGCTACACTTACTCTCTGGCCTCTTTACGACTGGATCAAAGTCGCACCAGCAACAAGAACCTGCCAACCCTATGCAGTCTGACGCTCAGGACATGCATCTATTTAGAAAAGCACGTTCCACATCGTGTCGCAAATATATTAGGCCAACCTGGCAGCACCGTCGCTCCCTTCCCTGTAAACCAGCCCGAGAAATCCTTGAATGTGTCTCGTGCTGCATTGTCCAATTTTTTGCGGCATAGGCGGTTTTCGCCACCATCATCGGATGCCCATACCTTGCACCGTGAGAAATAACGAGTTGCGAGAAACGCTGTGAGATTTAGCTTCCGAGCAATTGAATCGTGATTGATGAAGACAGGCTCGGAACACTCACTTAGATTGACTAATCTGAGATTCTTCGCCTGTTTTTGGTTACTTGGTCGCTGCTCTGTCGTCTTTCTGCGTTAATCGATAGCCGTTTACTCGGCTTTCTGTAAGTTTTGAACTATTTCGAAAAACTCAGTGTAATCCGAGAAGCTGCAGAAACCAGCCTGTTCGCCACGAGTCGAGATGGATATCAGTGGAGGTACTCCTGATTGGATGTCCGCCAATACACCCTCAATGAAGCTACTAACAATATTGACCTGATTGTAATAAACTTCACCAGTATCATTTTCAGAAGGCTTTTTCTTCGGCTCCTTCAGGAAGTTTTTTAAAATGGCCATTCCGGCGGCGGGGTTATTTGAAAAAAGTTTTAGTATGCCTTTAAAGTAATTAGCGCTTGATGCATGTGTTGCCTCTGCGAGCTCATTTAACATGCTTTCAAGTGGTTCAGCTTGGATTTTTAACATATTTTTCAGATTGGTTATCTGAAAGATAGACATATAGGCAATATCGGAACCTCCATCGGCAGATATTATCAAGCAACGTAGAGAGTCGATGTGATTTTCCTTGGCTGCAAGGTGCATTGCCATTTCGTAGCACGCCCCGAGATGACCTCTGTTATGAGCCATCGATAACCAGAGTAGACAATCATCACTCCGCCCCCCCCCAAGCGAGGCTCCGATCCGGTACATGGCGCTGATATGCCCGTTGGACGCCGCTTTAGCTAACTCATAGCTTTCGTTATCAGAGTGCTGATACTTCAAAAGTAAGGGTATACAGGCGTCATTTATTCTTTTCTTGAGCAACTCAATTAATTTATCCCAGTTTAGCCCAAAATCACTCAGCGAGCAGTCGTTGAGGTATTGTTTCGCTGATGAACGAGGACTGCGTGGTTGGGCATTGTACTCAGCCCTCTTTTCTGCCTTGTAGATCGCTACTGTTTTTTCAGTAGGAAGTATAATGTCATCTGTATGTACCTCACGAAGTGCTTCCGAGGCCTTTCCGTGAAGGTGCTGAAACCAGCTTCCGAACCTGATTTCATACGTTACATTGTTATGTGAGATAGCTGTCATTTTCTTCATCATGGCTGTCCTTGCTTAATCATGTGCTCGATCAAGATAAGCTCGAGCCGCGAAGAGAGCCTGGTCCCAAGACATATTTGGGTGACGTTCCATATAGTCCACTGCAATATTGAGAAGTAAGCGCTCGGCGCCAAGCGGACCGGACTCCAGCATTTTTTGCTCGCGATCAAGGCGTGCAAGTGCACGTCCCTTCTTCTTGCGAAATTCGGGAACAGGGAGAGGAGAAGGTAAGATTTCTGACATAATTGCCTCCAGAGTAAGAGGCAGTTTCGCGAATGCAAAGATCCACCTCTCACTATTTAAAATTAGTGAAAAAGAGAATCCGTAACTTGCTTTCGCCGGCCACGAATAAAGCCGTATCGAAAACTTAGCTAAAAAGCACAGAAAGGTCAACCACAAAAGCAGACTTGGTGGAAAAAGTGCATAGCCTCCAGGGTGTATACGGATGCGGAGCCTTTCTTAGCCGGAGGAGCATGAGGCCAGTGAGAGAGGTCTGCAGCAAAGTGGTCGAATGGTGGGCGCGCTGGGCGTCAGCGGGATGGGCATGAAGGCCAGGGAAGGCTGATTGATCGCCTGTCGTGCTTCTTAAGCTAAGGAACAAGTAAAGCAAACGACAATGACTGCACATTAGTCGAAAGGATTCAGCTCGAAGCGCCGATCGCGCACTGCAATCTTGAGCTCCCGCTTGACAGTCCTGACATCATCCAGCGAACAGTCTCCGGCTGAGCTCGCAAGATCAAGGCTTTCAAGGCATTTGCTGGCGGCTTCCTCGATTTTGAGATCTCCGCCAGCGCGAGCTAGACGTTCCTTGGTACTCTCCAGAATTGTATTGGCTGCATCTCCAAGCAAAACAAGATCAACACATTCGTGAATGGATCGGCCAATCATAGGCGCCTCATTTGTATTGATGTCGCATAATGTTAGCGGCTAGCTCTGGCAACGTCTAATGCCGATGATTAGCGGCTGCCAGCATTAAGCTCCGACCAGCATGCACCGAGGCCCAACCCTGAATCCAGTGCCAGGTTGGATTCGCAAGACCATAGAATATGCAGCTGCGCTACGAGAGACCTAGCGTTCAAGATCGGCAGAGGAGGAAATCCTCCTCTGCGACAGTCTTTATTGTTCAGCGACAGTTTTTATTGTCTAAAACCAGGTCAATGTCAGCTGTGGATAACTTATTCCACCGTCACCGACTTCGCCAGGTTGCGCGGCTGGTCGACGTCGGTGCCCTTGAGCACGGCGACGTAGTACGACAGCAACTGCAGAGGGATGGTGTAGAGGATCGGCGAAAGAATGTCGTGGATGTGCGGCATCTGCACCACATGGGTGCCTTCGCCGTTGGTCATCCCGGCTTTCTCGTCAGCGAATACGATCAGTTCACCACCACGGGCGCGGACTTCCTGCAGGTTGGACTTGAGCTTCTCCAGCAGTTCGTTGTTTGGCGCCACGGTAACCACCGGCATGTCGTTATCCACAAGCGCCAGCGGGCCGTGCTTCAGTTCCCCAGCCGGATAGGCTTCGGCGTGGATGTAGGAGATTTCCTTGAGCTTCAAGGCGCCCTCCATTGCGACCGGGAACTGCGCGCCACGGCCGAGGAACAGGGTGTGGTTCTTCTCGGCGAACAGCTCGGCGATTTTTTCCACGGTGCTGTCCATCGCCAGCGCTTCGCCGAGACGGGTCGGCAGGCGACGCAACTCTTCCACCAGCGTGGCTTCAACGCCTTTGCCGAGCGTGCCGCGTACCTGACCCAGCGACAGGGTCAGCAGCAACAGGCCGACCAGTTGCGTGGTGAACGCCTTGGTCGAGGCTACGCCGATTTCGCGACCGGCCTGGGTCAGCAGCGTCAGGTCGGATTCACGCACCAGCGAGCTGATGCCGACGTTGCAGATCGCCAGGCTGGCGAGGAAGCCCAGCTCTTTGGCGTTGCGCAGCGCGGCCAGGGTGTCGGCGGTTTCGCCGGACTGCGAGATGGTGACGAACAGGGTGTCCGGCTGCACCACCACCTTGCGGTAACGGAATTCGCTGGCGACTTCGACCTGACACGGAATACCGGCGAGTTCTTCGAGCCAGTAACGCGCGACCATACCGGCATGGTAGCTGGTACCGCAGGCGACGATCTGCACGTTGCGCACTTTGGCGAACAGTTCGGCAGCCTGTGGACCGAAGGCCTGCACCAGTACCTGATTGTTGCTCAGGCGACCTTCTAGGGTACGTTGCACCACGACGGGCTGTTCGTGGATTTCCTTGAGCATGTAATGACGGAACTCGCCCTTGTCAGCGGCTTCGGCACCATCGCTGTACTGCACGGTCTGGCGCTCGACGGCGTTGCCGTTGACGTCCCAGATCTGCACGTTATCGCGGCGAATTTCGGCGATATCGCCTTCTTCCAGGTACATGAAGCGGTCAGTGACCTGACGCAGGGCCAATTGGTCGGACGCGAGGAAGTTCTCACCCAGGCCCAGACCGATCACCAACGGGCTGCCACTGCGTGCGGCAACCAGACGATCCGGCTGTTGTGCGTTGATCACGGCCAGACCGTAGGCGCCGTGCAGTTCCTTGACGGTGGCTTTCAGCGCAACAGTCAGGTCAGGCTGATCCTTGAGTTTGTGGCTCAGCAGGTGCGCGATGACTTCGGTGTCGGTGTCCGAAGTGAACACGTAACCCAGCGATTTCAGTTGCTCACGCAGGGCTTCGTGATTCTCGATGATGCCGTTGTGCACCACCGCGATATCACCGGAGAAATGCGGGTGCGCGTTACGCTCGCAAGGTGCACCGTGGGTCGCCCAACGGGTGTGGGCGATACCGAGACGGCCAACCAGCGGCTGTGCGGCCAGCGCCGCTTCCAGCTCGCTGACCTTGCCCGGACGGCGCATGCGCTTGAGCTTTTCATCGTTGGTGAAAACTGCCACACCGGCGCTGTCATAGCCGCGGTATTCAAGGCGCTTGAGGCCTTCGAGCAGGATGGCGGTGATATTACGTTCAGCAACTGCGCCGACAATTCCACACATGCTTATTTCTCCTGACTGACAGCCGCGCAAATCACGCTGATACCGCGGGCCTGAATCTGATCGCGCGCATCTTCAGGCAGGCGATCATCGGTAATGAGGGTATGGACGCTGCTCCACGGCAGCTCCAGGTTGGGAATCTTGCGGCCGATCTTGTCGGCCTCGACCATCACGATCACTTCCCGCGCCACGTCAGCCATCACCCGGCTCAGACCGAGCAACTCGTTGAACGTGGTGGTACCGCGCACCAGATCGATACCATCGGCGCCGATAAACAACTGGTCGAAGTCGTAAGAGCGTAGTACCTGCTCGGCCACCTGGCCCTGGAAGGACTCCGAATGCGGATCCCAGGTGCCGCCGGTCATCAGCAGCACCGGTTCGTGTTCGAGTTCGCTCAAGGCGTTGGCCACGTGCAGGGAGTTGGTCATCACCACCAGACCCGGCTGCTGGCCAAGCTCGGGAATCATCGCGGCAGTGGTGCTGCCACTGTCGATAATGATGCGGGCGTGTTCGCGGATGCGTTTGACGGCGGCGCGGGCAATCGCCTGTTTGTACTTTGAAACGCTTTGGCCCGGTTCAGCGACCAATTCCTGCGGCATGGTGATCGCCCCGCCGTAACGGCGCAGCAACAGACCATGGCTTTCCAGTGCGGCCAAATCCTTGCGAATCGTAACTTCAGAAGTTTCGAAGCGCTTGGCCAGTTCATCCACACTGACTTCGCCCTGCTCATTGAGCAAGGCGAGGATGTTGTGCCGGCGCTGGGGTGTATTGCGTTTCGACATGATGGTATAAGTTTCGATTCGAAAGATAACGGAAGCAATCAAAACCCATTGCCCGTCGATCGTCAAGCTCAGGCCATAAAAAAATCGCAGACCCGGCACCCCCTGTAGGAGCTGCCGAAGGCTGCGATCTTTTGATCGTAAAGCTACTGTGGATAACTCAGCTCTTTTTGATCTTCTCTGGCCGCTTCCAGCCATCGATATTTCTCTGCCGCGCCCGACCAACTGCCAACTGCGCGTTATCCACATTCTGGGTGATGGTCGAACCAGCCGCGGTAGTTGCCCCGGACGAGATATCCACAGGTGCGACCAACGAGTTGTTGGAGCCGATGAACACATCTTCGCCCAACACGGTTTTCCACTTGTTGGCGCCATCGTAGTTGCAGGTAATGGTGCCCGCGCCAATGTTGGTGCGGGCGCCGACTTCCGCGTCGCCCAGATAGGTCAGATGCCCGGCCTTGGCGCCCTCACCCATGCGCGCGTTTTTCAGTTCGACAAAGTTACCCACATGCGCGCGTGCTTCGAGCACCGTGCCCGGACGCAGACGGGCGAACGGACCGGCATCGCTGCCTTCACCCAGCACCGCACCTTCGATGTGGCTGTTGGCTTTGATCACCACGCCTTTGCGCAGGGTGCTGTCCTTGATCACGCAGTTCGGGCCGATCACCACGTCGTCCTCGATGACAACATTACCTTCGAGAATCACGTTGATGTCGATCAGCACATCGCGACCGACGGTGACTTCGCCACGCACATCGAAACGCGCCGGGTCACGCAGGGTCACGCCTTGCGCCATCAGCCGGCGGCCGGCGCGCAGCTGGTAATGCCGCTCCAGTTCCGCCAGTTGCTTACGATCATTGGCGCCCTGCACTTCCATCGGGTCGTGCGGTTGTTCAGTGGCCACCACCAAACCATCGCTGACCGCCATTTCGATCACGTCGGTCAAGTAGTACTCGCCCTGGGCATTGTTGTTCGACAGGCGGCTCATCCAGTCGGCCAGGCGATTGGCCGGGACGGCGAGAATGCCGGTATTGCCTTCGGTGATTGCGCGCTGGGCTTCGCTGGCATCTTTGTGCTCAACGATGGCTGCGACCTTGCCGTCAGCATCACGCACGATGCGGCCGTAACCGGTCGGATCTTCCAGCTCGACGGTCAACAGGCCCATCTGCCCCGGTACGACATGTTTAAGCAGGCGCTGCAGGGTTTCGACCTCGATCAATGGCACGTCACCGTAGAGGATCAACACCGTGTCGGCGCTGATGAACGGCACAGCCTGAGCCGTTGCATGACCAGTGCCCAATTGCTTGTCCTGCAGCACGAAATTCAAATCGTCAGCCGCCAGACGCTCACGCACCACATCGGCACCGTGGCCGATCACCACATGAATGCGCTGTGGATCGAGCTGCCGTGCGCTGTGGATAACATGCCCAAGCATGGAATTGCCGGCTACCGGGTGCAGCACTTTCGGCAACGCCGAACGCATACGGGTGCCTTGACCGGCCGCGAGGATAACGATTTCGAGAGACATGACTGGCTACCAATCCTGGGTGGTCAGCAACTGCGACCGGGTTGTAAAAATCGGAAAGAAAAAAGGGTAGCCGAGGCTACCCTTTTTTATCAATCGCACAACAAGTGGCTGACGGATTAACCGCCAAACTTCTTGCGGATCTGCTGGACGGTGCGCAGCTGAGCTGCAGCCTCGGCCAGACGTGCGGACGCAGCTCCGTAGTCGAAATCTGCGCTCTTCTCGTGCAGAGCAGCTTCGGCAGCCTTGAGAGCTGCTTGAGCCTGAGCTTCATCCAGGTCGGCGGCACGTTGCACGGTATCGGCAAGCACCTTGACCATGTTCGGCTGAACCTCGAGGAAACCACCGGAGATGTAGAACACCTCGGCTTCCCCGCCTTGCTTGATCAGGCGGATCGGACCTGGCTTCAGATTAGTGATCAGCGGCGCGTGACCCAGAGCGATACCAAGATCACCCAGTGCACCGTGCGCAATCACCATCTCGACCAGGCCGGAAAAGATTTCCCCTTCCGCGCTGACGATATCGCAATGGACTGTCATAGCCATCTGATTGCCTCAACCTAAATTAGCGCCCGTTGCCGGGCGCCGGGATTACAGTTTCTTGGCTTTCTCGATCGCTTCTTCGATGCCGCCAACCATGTAGAACGCTTGTTCTGGCAGGTGGTCGTAGTCACCGTTGAGGATGCCTTTGAAGCCAGCAATGGTGTCTTTCAGGGAAACGTATTTACCCGAAGCACCGGTGAAGACTTCAGCCACGAAGAACGGCTGCGACAAGAAGCGTTGGATCTTACGAGCACGGTTAACCAACTGTTTGTCGGCTTCCGACAGCTCGTCCATACCCAGGATCGCGATGATGTCTTTCAGCTCTTTGTAACGTTGCAGAACGTACTGAACGCCGCGAGCGGTGTCGTAGTGGTCCTGACCGATTACGTTCGGATCCAGCTGGCGCGAAGTCGAATCCAGTGGATCTACCGCTGGGTAGATACCCAGGGAAGCGATGTCACGGGACAGAACGACGGTGGCGTCCAAGTGGGCGAAGGTGGTCGCTGGCGACGGGTCGGTCAAGTCATCCGCAGGTACGTATACCGCCTGGATCGAGGTGATCGAACCTTCTTTGGTCGAAGTGATACGTTCTTGCAGAACGCCCATCTCTTCAGCCAGGGTCGGCTGGTAACCTACTGCCGAAGGCATACGGCCCAGCAGTGCGGATACTTCAGTACCGGCCAGGGTGTAACGGTAGATGTTGTCGACGAACAGCAGAACGTCGTTACCTTCGTCACGGAACTTCTCGGCCATGGTCAGGCCGGTCAGGGCCACGCGCAGACGGTTTCCCGGCGGCTCGTTCATCTGACCGTAAACCAGTGCCACTTTGTCCAGAACGTTGGAGTCCTTCATCTCGTGGTAGAAGTCGTTACCCTCACGAGTACGCTCACCCACACCGGCGAACACGGAATAACCGCTGTGCTCGATGGCGATGTTACGGATCAGTTCCATCATGTTTACGGTTTTGCCTACACCGGCACCACCGAACAGACCGACTTTACCGCCTTTGGCGAACGGGCAAACCAGGTCGATAACCTTGATGCCGGTTTCCAGCAGGTCGTTGCCGCCTGCTTGCTCAGCGAACGAAGGTGCTGCGCGGTGAATGCCCCAGCGCTCTTCGGTGTCGATTGGACCAGCTTCGTCGATCGGGTTACCCAGAACGTCCATGATCCGGCCCAGAGTCGCTTTACCGACCGGTACGGAGATGGCTGCGCCGGAATCGGTAACCTCCAGACCGCGCTTCAAGCCCTCGGTGGAACCCATCGCAATGGTACGAACCACGCCGTCGCCCAGCTGTTGCTGAACTTCCAGAGTGGTTTCGGCCGCGCTGACTACTTTCAGCGCGTTGTAGATGCTCGGTACGCTGTCGCGTGGAAATTCCACGTCGATAACGGCGCCGATGATTTGAACGATACGTCCGCTACTCATAGCTGGATCCTCTGAATATTTGAACCGTTAAACCGCGGCAGCGCCGCCGACGATTTCCGAGATCTCTTGGGTGATCGCAGCCTGACGCGCCTTGTTGTAGATCAGCTGCAAATCGCTGATCAAATCACCGGCGTTGTCGGTAGCGTTCTTCATCGCGATCATCCGCGCAGCTTGTTCAGCTGCGTTGTTCTCGACCACCGCCTGGTACACCTGCGACTCCACGTAGCGCACCATCAAGCCGTCAAGCAGCTCTTTGGCGTCTGGTTCGTAGAGGTAGTCCCAGTGGTGCTTGAGTTCTTGATCCGGGGTTGCCACCAGTGGAATCAACTGCTCCACGGTAGGCTGTTGTGTCATGGTGTTGATGAACTTGTTGGATACCACGGACAGGCGATCGATACGGCCCTCCAGGTAGGCATCCAGCATCACCTTGACGCTGCCGATCAAATCATTGATCGACGGCTCTTCACCCAGGTGGCTGATAGCTGCAACGACGTTACCGCCGAAGTTGCGGAAAAAGGCCGCACCCTTGCTACCGACTACACACAGATCAATCTCGACGCCGTTTTCGCGGTTTACCGCCATGTCCTTGACCAGGGCCTTGAACAGGTTGGTGTTCAAGCCGCCGCACAAACCACGGTCACTGCTCACGACGACATAACCAACACGCTTTACTTCACGGTCGATCATGAACGGGTGGCGGTATTCCGGGTTGGCGTTGGCCAGATGCCCAATTACCTGGCGGATACGCTCCGCATAAGGACGGCTGGCTGCCATGCGCATTTGTGCCTTGCGCATTTTGCTCACCGCCACTTTTTCCATGGCGCTGGTAATTTTTTGCGTGCTTTTGATGCTCGCAATCTTACTGCGAATCTCTTTTGCGCCTGCCATGTAACACCTATCAGGTTAGCAAGCGGGAGCCTTGCGGCTCCCGCTGCGGCTTACCAGGTTTGGGTGGCCTTGAACTTCTCGATACCGGCTTTCATGCCAGCGTCGATTTCGTCATTGAAGTCACCTTTAACGTTGATCTTGGCCATCAAATCGGCGTGATCGCGGTTGAAGTAAGCAATCAGCGCTTGTTCGAAGCTGCCGATCTTGGCGATTTCAATGTCAGTCAGGAACCCACGCTCAGCGGCATACAGCGACAGCGCCATGTCAGCGATCGACATTGGTGCGTATTGCTTCTGCTTCATCAGCTCGGTAACGCGCTGACCATGCTCAAGTTGCTTACGGGTCGCTTCGTCCAGGTCAGAAGCGAACTGGGCGAATGCCGCCAGTTCACGGTACTGAGCCAGAGCGGTACGGATACCACCGGACAGCTTCTTGATGATCTTGGTCTGAGCGGCACCACCCACACGGGATACCGAAACACCGGCGTTCACTGCAGGGCGGATGCCCGAGTTGAACATGGCCGATTCCAGGAAGATCTGACCGTCGGTGATGGAAATCACGTTGGTCGGAACGAACGCGGAAACGTCGCCAGCCTGGGTTTCGATGATCGGCAGTGCGGTCAGGGAACCGGTTTTGCCGGTCACTGCGCCGTTGGTGAACTTCTCTACGTATTCTTCCGAAACGCGGGATGCGCGCTCCAGCAGACGGGAGTGGAGATAGAACACGTCGCCTGGGTAAGCTTCACGGCCTGGTGGACGGCGCAGCAGCAGGGAAATCTGGCGGTAAGCCACTGCTTGCTTGGACAGATCGTCATAAACGATCAGCGCGTCTTCACCGCGGTCGCGGAAGAATTCACCCATGGTGCAACCGGAGTACGGTGCCAGGAATTGCAGCGCAGGAGATTCCGAAGCACTGGCAGCCACGATGATCGTGTTGGCCAGGGCACCGTTTTCTTCCAGCTTGCGAACCACGTTGGCGATGGTCGATTGCTTCTGACCGATCGCTACGTAGACGCAGAAAATGCCGCTGTCTTTCTGGTTGATGATCGCGTCGATCGCCAGAGCGGTTTTACCGATCTGACGGTCACCGATGATCAGCTCACGCTGGCCACGGCCGACAGGGATCATGGCATCGACAGCCTTGTAGCCAGTCTGTACAGGCTGGTCTACCGACTTACGCCAGATCACGCCCGGTGCAACTTTCTCGACCGCGTCGGTCAAGGTGTTGCCCAGTGGACCTTTGCCGTCAACAGGGTTACCCAGTGCATCGACTACGCGACCCAGCAGTTCCTTACCCACCGGAACTTCGAGGATGCGGCCGGTGCACTTGGCGCTCATGCCTTCAGCCAGACTGGTGTATGCGCCCAGTACAACGGCACCTACGGAGTCTTGCTCCAGGTTGAGGGCCATACCGTAGACGCCGCCCGGAAACTCGATCATCTCGCCGTACATGACGTCGGCCAGACCGTGAATCCGCACGATGCCGTCAGATACGCTGACGACAGTGCCTTCGTTACGGGCTTGGGAGGTCACATCGAGCTTGTCGATGCGGCCCTTGATAATTTCACTTATTTCGGAAGGATTGAGTTGCTGCATTGCTCTGCTGCCCCTTCAAACTCAAGATTTCAATGCTTCGGCAAGTTTCGCGATTTTGCCGCGAATCGAGCCATCGATAACCAGGTCGCCGGCGCGGATAACGACACCCCCTATAAGGGCAGCATCCTCCGCAACTTGCAGGCGCACTTCCCGGTTGAGTCGTGCACTGAGAACCTTGGCGAGTTTGTCTTGCTGTTCTTGGTTCAATGCGAAAGCACTGGTCACTTCAACGTCTACCGACTTCTCTTGTTCGGCCTTGTACAGGTCGAACAGAGCGGCGATCTCCGGCAGAAGCGGGAGACGGTCGTTTTCGGCAACGACATTGATGAAGTTTTGTGCCTTGGCATCAAACTTGTCGCCGCACACGTCAATGAACGTGGCGGCCTTTTCTGCGCTCGTCAGTCGCGGGGCCTTGAGCACGCGCTGCATGGTGTCATCTTGTGACACCGCTGCAGCCAGGCCGAGCATGGCTGACCAATTGGCCAGTTGCTGGTGGGCCTGAGCGTGCTCGAAGGCCGCCTTAGCGTAAGGTCGGGCCAACGTGGTCAGTTCTGCCATGATCGCCCTCGCTTAGATTTCAGCAGCCAGTTGGTTAACCAGCTCTGCGTGCGCGTTTTGATCGATTGTGGCACCCAGGATCTTCTCGGCGCCGCCGACAGCCAGCAAGCCCACTTGGGCGCGCAGCTTGTCTTTGACACTGTTCAGTTCCTGTTCGATCTCGGCTTGAGCCTGAACCTTCACACGGTCAGCGTCGATACGGGCTTTTTCAACAGCCTCTTCAACGATCTGGTTACCGCGTTTCTTGGCTTGCTCGATGATTTCAGCTGCCTGAGCTTTCGCTTCGCGCAGTTGCTGACCCGCTTTCTCTTGGGCCAACTCCAGGTCGCGAGCTGCACGGCTGGCAGCGTCCAGACCATCAGCGATCTTCTTTTGACGTTCGTGCAGAGCAGCGATGACCGGAGGCCATACGAACTTCATGCAGAACAGTACAAAAATCAGGAACGCAACGGACTGGCCAATCAGGGTCGCATTAATGTTCACGCCAACACCTCGCAGTTACGTTGTCCATCACACCAAATTACTCGGAAGAATCCGGGTAATTAGCCAGCGATCTGACCAACGAACGGGTTCGCAAAGGTGAAGAACAGAGCGATACCAACACCGATCATGGTTACGGCGTCGAGCAGACCGGCAACGATGAACATTTTAACTTGCAGCATTGGAACCATTTCTGGCTGACGCGCTGCGCCTTCCAGGAACTTGCCGCCCAGCAGGCCGAAACCAATTGCGGTACCCAGTGCGCCCAGGCCGATCAACAGTGCAACAGCGATAGCGGTTAGACCAACTACAGTTTCCATCTTTCCTCCCGACTTTTACGTCGTATGGTTTAGGTTTTTTAGATTAAAGCGGTAAAACAAATCGTTTCAGAGGCCCGGTTAAGAGCCCCCTCCCGTTTGACCGGGAGGGACATCAGATCAGCCGAGGCTGCTCTTAATGGTTTTCTTCGTGCGCCATCGACAGGTAGACGATGGTCAGCATCATGAAGATGAACGCCTGCAGGGTGATGATCAGGATGTGGAACACAGCCCACGCCCACTGCAGAACAACGCCCAGGCCACTCAGCCAGAGCAGGCCGCTGCCGAACATCACAGCGATCAGAATGAACACCAGCTCGCCGGCATACATGTTGCCGAACAGACGCAGGGCCAGAGAGATCGGCTTGGCGATCAGGGTCACGAATTCCAGCAGGAAGTTCACCGGGATCAGCAGGGCCTGAACGAAGATGTTCTTGCTGCCGAACGGGTGCAGGGTCAGTTCGCCGATGAAGCCGCCGATGCCCTTGACCTTGATGCTATAGAAAATGATCAGTGCGAAAACCGAGAACGCCATGCCCAGGGTCGCGTTCGGGTCGGTAGTCGACACGGCACGGAACGGGATGTGGTGGTCGCCGGTGATCAGGATGGCCAGCTGAGGAATCCAGTCGACCGGTACCAGGTCGACGGCGTTCATCAGGAACACCCAGACGAAGATGGTCAGTGCCAGCGGTGCAATCACCGGGCTACGGCCATGGAAGCTGTCTTTCACGCTGCCATCGACGAATTCGACCAATACTTCAACGAAGTTCTGCAAAGCACCTGGCTGACCCGATGTTGCTTTCTTTGCCGCCATGCGGAAAAGGAAAACGAAGATCAGACCCAGCGCGACCGACCAGCCGAGGGTATCGACGTGGAAAGCCCAGAAGCCCATTTCCTTGGCTTCTGCTGCGGTATGGGCAAAGCCCCAGCCGCCGTTAGGTAGCTGACCGAAGGTCAGGTTCTGCAAGTGGTGCTGGATATAGCCCGAAGCGGTTGTTTCTGCCATGGTTGCCTCAAACGCCCTAAGGTCTCGAAAGTCTTGTTCTCATCAGCAGGGGAGCGAACCAGCTGACCGACTGAGTCAGCACGAAAGCGCCGAATACTGCGATCGGCGCCAATGGCTTCACACCTGCAAACACCAGTGCAAACAGCACTGCCGTCAAAATCAGTTTGCCTGCCTCGCCGGCATAAAATGACCGGACGATGGACTGGGCTGCTCGGGCGCCGGAAAACCGAAATGCCTTGTGAGCGAAATAAACATTGGGCAGCAAGGCTATCAGGCCTCCGCAAAGTCCCGAGTATCCGGCAACGACTCCGTGCCATTGCCAGAGCGCCAAAGCGGCAATGAGCAAAATGACAAATTGAGCCATCAACACCGGAAAAACCGCCAGGCGATGGAACGGCAGGCGGTTTGGCTTGCGGGTTTCCATCACGTTTGCTCTCCAATGGTCGGCTGCCAGAATTCAATAACTTGGCATAATTTGTGCCGACAAAATGCGCGCAGAGTATAGGGGCGGTTCTGCCCCTATTCAACTGTCAGGTAGTGATTTCCGACTGCGCGCTACATGAGGAAATGTTTCAGCGGATGTGTGCGAGCACACCTTGAAGCTCATCGAGTGAGTTGTAACCGATCACCAGCTGACCTTTTCCCTTCTTGCCGTGGCGAATCTGCACCGCAGAGCCTAGGCGCTCGGCCAGACGCTGTTCGAGCCGGGCGATATCCGGGTCGGGTTTGGCTGCTTCCACAGGCTCCGGTTTGCCACTCAACCACTGACGAACCAGTGCCTCGGTTTGGCGCACAGTCAGGCCGCGTGCGACAACATGTCGCGCCCCTTCCACCTGCTGATTGTCCGGCAGACCGAGCAAAGCACGGGCATGACCCATTTCCAGGTCACCGTGGGACAGCATGGTCTTGATGACTTCCGGCAGTGCAATAAGTCGCAACAGGTTAGCCACAGTCACGCGGGACTTACCCACAGCCTCGGCCACCTGCTGTTGAGTGAGCTGGAATTCCTGCTGCAGACGCTGCAAGGCGACGGCTTCCTCAATCGGGTTCAGGTCTTCACGCTGGATGTTCTCGATCAGCGCAATGGCGATCGCGGTCTCATCCGGCACATCACGAACCATCGCCGGGATGGTTTCCTGGCCGGCCTGCTGGCTGGCGCGCCAGCGGCGTTCGCCGGCGATGATTTCGAAACGGCCTCCGCCAATCGGACGCACCACGATCGGCTGCATCACGCCTTGCGCCTTGATCGACTGCGCCAGCTCTTCCAGCGCCTGCGGATCCATGTCGCGGCGTGGCTGGTATTTGCCACGCTGCAGCAGGTCCAGCGGCAGGTGTTGCAGCTCACGGGTATCGGCCTGCGCCGCCTGTTCTTCCAGCGCGCTGACGGTCGGACCACTCAGCAGTGCATCCAGTCCACGTCCGAGACCTCGTTTCTTGACGGCCATGGGGATTCCTTAAGTTGGCTGGGCAGCGGCGATGCGTGAATTTTTGCGCTGACGGCGAACCATCTCGCCCGCCAGGGCCAAATAGGCCAGCGCGCCGCGCGATTGCTTGTCGTAGGCCAGTGCCGGCATACCGTAGCTCGGTGCTTCGGCCAGGCGGATGTTGCGCGGGATCACCGTGTCGTACAGCTGCTCGCCAAAGTGTTCCTTCAGCTGCGCCGAAACATCGTTCATCAGGCTCAGCCGCGGGTCGTACATGGTGCGCAGCAGACCTTCGACCTTGAGGTTGGGGTTCAGCAGTTCGGCGATGCGCTTGATGTTATCCACAAGGTCGCTCAAGCCTTCGAGCGCAAAGTATTCGCACTGCATGGGGATAATCACCCCGTCAGCGGCGACCAGTGCGTTCAATGTGAGCATCGACAGCGACGGCGGGCAGTCGATCAAAATGTAATCGTAGTTTTCACGGATCGGCGCCAGCGCGCTGCGCAGACGGCTTTCCTTCATCTGCATTTCCAGCAGAACCACTTCTGCCGCGGTCAGGTCGCGGTTGGCCGGCAGCAGTTGATAACCGCCGTGCTCGGAGTAGTGCATGGCCTGGGCCAGATCGCATTCGCCGATCAGCAGGTCGTAGACCGAGTTTTCCAGGCCATGTTTATCCACACCGCTACCCATGGTGGCGTTGCCCTGTGGATCGAGATCGATCAACAGCACCCGGCGCTTGGTCGCGACCAGGGATGCTGCGAGGTTGATGCAGGTGGTGGTCTTGCCCACACCACCCTTCTGGTTCGCTATCGCGAATACCTTAGCCATTCTTGCTTGTGTTCCCAATCATGCCGTGCGGCGCAGTATCAGCAGATGGCGTTGGCCTTGGCAACCGGGTACGGCCAGGGCGTGTTCGCTATCGAGTTTGAAGTCTGCCGGCAATGCTACCAGCTCATCGGCCGGATGAACGCCCTTCATTGCCAGCCAGCGCGTGTCGGCATCGCCGAGGTGGCGAGTCCAGTTGGTGAAGTTCTCCATGCTGCTGAACGCCCGGGAAATGATCCCGTTGAATGGCTGGGCAGGCTGGAACGCTTCAACGCGACTGTGGATAACTTGCAGGTTATCCAGTTTGAGTTCGAGTTTGACCTGAGTCAGGAAGCGGGTTTTCTTGCCGTTGCTGTCCAGACAGGTCACTTGCGAGTCCGGATACAGGATCGCCAGCGGAATGCCGGGCATGCCGCCGCCACTGCCAACATCGAGCCAACGGCCGTTTTCGATGAACGACATCACGCTCAAGCTATCGAGCAGATGCCGCGAAACCATTTCATCAGGATCGCGCACTGCAGTCAGGTTGTAGGCCTGGTTCCATTTGATCAACAGAGCCAGGTAGCCCAGCAGCAATTCGTGCTGGGCTGCGCTGAGATTGACACCGAGCTCGCGGGCTCCTGTGGATAACTCTTCGGCGTGTTGCGAAGTGACCTTAGAACTCAAGCGCTTTGCTCCAACTGACGGCCCGCGCCGCGTTTTTTCAAATGAATCATCAACAGCGAAATCGCTGCCGGGGTCACGCCCGGGATCCGCGAAGCCTGACCGAGCGTCTCCGGACGCGTCGCACCGAGCTTGCTCTGGATCTCCTTGGAGAGACCGGAAATGTTGGTGTAATCGATATCCACAGGCAATTTCGTGTCTTCACTAGCGCGCAGACGGGCAATTTCGTCCTGTTGACGATCGATGTAACCGGCGTATTTGGTCTTGATCTCAACCTGTTCGGCGACCTGCGGATCTTCGGCGCCGTTGCCGGTCACTTCGACCAGACCAGCGTAGTCGATTTCCGGACGGCTCAAGAGGTTGAGCAAGTTGTATTCGTGAGTCAGCGGCGTGCCGAATTTTTCCGCAATCGCATCGCCCTGCTGCGTACCCGGGCGAACCCAGGTGCTCTTCAGGCGCTGCTCTTCGAGTTCGATGCTTTCGCGTTTCTTGCAGAAGGCCGCCCAACGCGCGTCATCGACCAGACCCAGCTCACGACCTTTTTCGGTCAAACGCAGGTCGGCGTTGTCCTCGCGCAGAATCAGGCGGTACTCGGCACGGGAAGTGAACATGCGGTACGGCTCTTGGGTACCGAGGGTGATCAGGTCGTCGACCAGCACGCCGATGTACGCCTCATCGCGACGCGGGCACCAGGCTTCTTTGCCCTTGGCACGCAGCGCGGCGTTGGCCCCGGCGAGCAAACCTTGCGCACCGGCTTCTTCGTAACCGGTGGTGCCGTTGATCTGACCAGCGAAGAACAGACCGCCGATGACTTTGGTTTCCAGGCTGTATTTCAGGTCACGCGGGTCGAAGTAGTCGTACTCGATCGCATAACCCGGACGCACGATGTGCGCGTTTTCCATGCCGCGGATCGATTGCACGATCTGCAATTGCACGTCGAACGGCAAGCTTGTGGATATCCCGTTCGGGTACAGCTCATGGGTGGTCAGGCCTTCCGGCTCGATGAACACCTGATGGCTTTCCTTGTCGGCAAAGCGATGAATCTTGTCTTCGATCGACGGGCAGTAGCGCGGACCGATGCCCTCGATTTCGCCGGCAGCGGAATACATCGGCGAACGGTCGAGGTTCGCCGCGATGATTTCGTGAGTGCGGGCGTTGGTATGGGTAATCCAGCAACTGACCTGGCGCGGATGCTGTTCTTTTTTGCCCATGAACGACATGACCGGGATCGGCGTATCGCCCGGTTGCTCGGTCATGACCGAGAAATCCACAGATTTGCCATCGATGCGCGGTGGCGTACCGGTTTTCAGGCGACCGACACGCAGCGGCAGTTCACGCAGACGATGTGCCAGGGCAATCGACGGCGGGTCACCGGCACGACCGCCGGAGAAATTCTGCAAACCGATGTGGATAAGTCCACCGAGGAACGTACCAGTGGTCAACACCACGGAATCGGCGAAGAACCGCAGACCCATTTGCGTGACAACACCGCGTACCTGGTCCTGCTCGACGATCAGGTCGTCAGCGGCCTGTTGAAATATCCACAGGTTCGGTTGGTTTTCCAGAATTTCGCGGACAGCGGCCTTGTACAGAATACGGTCGGCTTGCGCACGGGTCGCTCGTACGGCCGGACCTTTGCGGCTGTTCAATACGCGAAACTGGATGCCGCCCAGATCGGTAGCCATGGCCATCGCGCCGCCGAGGGCGTCAATTTCCTTGACCAAATGGCTTTTGCCAATGCCACCGATGGCCGGGTTGCAGCTCATGGCACCGAGGGTTTCCACGTTATGCGTCAGCAACAGGGTTTTTGCCCCCATACGTGCTGAGGCCAGTGCTGCCTCGGTACCGGCATGACCGCCGCCGATGACGATCACTTCAAAACGGGAAGGGAAATCCACCACGCACCTCGTGCCTGCTTAAGTAGGTATTCAGGAATAGTTTGAGATCAGGTTTCTGGACCTGGTCGACAAGTATAGGGACTTCGCCCTCCCTAAAGAACCCTTTGCACAAAATTTAACCAGCTGTGGAGAACTCGAGGTTAAAAGAATAAAAAAGAGAGAAATTTATAAAACCTTTGTTTTAATGCTTATTCTTACTGACCGACCTTTCTATGGATAGATTGCTACAGGCCTTATTATTCAATGTGTACAGAGTTTCAAAACCCTGTTATCAGGTCCTCAGGAGGCCCTTGGATAACCGGTTTAAGCCTGTGGATGAATGGGGTGGTTATCCACAGAGGCAGTTATATCCAGTTTTCACGCCCTGTTATCAACTGACCTCAGTGGCAGTTATTCACAGGGCTTAATCCACAGAAATTCAACCAGACGGTTTTTTCAGGACGCAGTAAAACGCCACCGAGAGATCGGAGACGAGCATGAAGTCGATAGTGGGATGTGACAGGGCTATTGTGAGAGAACGTAACAGAGGCTAATAATAGCCATTATCATTAACTCGTCAGTTTCTCCCATGTCCCTACCCGCCCATCATGCTGCGATCGAGCAAATCTACGAGCAACACCATTCGTGGCTGTATGGATGGCTCAAGGGCAAACTGCACGACGCCTGCGATGCTGCCGATGTCGCGCATGACACTTTCGTGCGGATCCTCGCGGCACGTAATGCGTCGCAGATTCTCGAACCGCGGGATTATCTGGCGACCATTGCACGCGGCCTCGTCATTGATCGCTATAGAAGACAGGCCATCGAAGTTGCCTACTTGCAGACCTTGGCTGCTCGACCAGAAGCCACCGCCATCAGCGAAGAAGACAAGGCGCTGATCATCGAAACCCTGATCGCTGTGGATAAAGCCTTGGCCGGTCTGGGCGCGCGAACCCAGAAGATCTTCATGCTTTCGCAGATCGACGGTTTGACTTATCAACAGATCGCTGCGCAGTTGCAGGTTTCCCTGACCACAGTAAAGAAGCACATGATCCGCGCCCTGACGGAATGTGCCCTGATCATGGCGCAGCGTTGATGGCCACTGCACCGAACCGCAAGGTTTTCGAAGCGGCTGCCAGTTGGTACGTGCAGTTTCAGGCCGATCCGCCGACCCTCGCCGATCAAAAAGCCTGGCAGCTGTGGATAGATAGCGATCCAGCGCATCTGGCGGCCTGGAACCAGATGGAACAACTGCAGCGTCAGCTCGGCACTTTGCCGCTTGATTTGAAACGTCGCGCACTGAATACCGGCCAACAAAGGCGCCAGATCCTGAAATTATTACTGCTCGCGACAGGGACGGGGATCCTTGGCTGGAACGCCCAACAACATACCTCCCTTGGAAATGCCTGGGCTGATTACAAAACCGGCGTTGGTCAGCGTCGCAACATCTCATTGGCCGATGGCAGCCAGATTCAGATCAATACCGATACGGCCATCGATGTATCTTTCGACGCAACGCAACGGCTGATTCGTTTGCGCTCGGGTGAAATCCTCATTCAGACCGGCAAGCTCGGCGATCAGCGGCCGTTTTTGGTCGAAACCGCGGATGGCCGAATTCAAGCGTTGGGTACCCGTTTTTCTGTGCATAAGTTGTCGGGCTCAACGCGGGTCGGCGTGTTGGAAGATCGGGTCAGCGTGCAACCCGCTGATCGATCAACGAGCGCGATGATCCTGAAAGCAGGCGAAGGTGCGGATTTCGATAGTCGGCATATCGGGGTCCTTTACCCCTTTAAATCCTCGGCAGTGGCCTGGACCAACGGCCAGCTGATTGTGCTCGATGCGCGGCTGGGTGCGGTAATCGAAGAGCTGGGGCGTTATCGCAGCGGTGTTATGCACTGCGATAGTCGTGCCCGGGATCTACGCGTATCCGGCACCTTTCGGCTCGATTCCACCGATGCCGTGCTGGCCAATCTTCAGGCCTCGTTACCGATCAACGTCCGCTACTTCACCCGTTACTGGGTCTCGATCAGCCATAGCGTCTGATTGAAAATCTCCTGGGGAAAAAAATCGAAAGCAGGGTTATCTTTTTTTGTCCTGACCCGGCCCTACAGGTAATCGCGATAAACGCGGCTCTTCGCCACCTTCAGGGCTTATCCACACATGCGTCTTCCCACGTTCCGTCAGCGTTTTTCCCACCACTGCATTGCCTACAGCCTACTGATGACCAGTGCCGCGTCCTGCCTGGCAATGACCAATAACGCCTTCGCGGCAACGGTCGCGCAGCGCTACACCATTGCTGCCGGCCCGCTGGACAATGCTTTGAGCCAATTCGCCTCCACTGCAAACGTGATTCTGTCGTTCTCGCCGCAGCAGACCAACCGTTTACGCAGTACCGGACTGAACGGCAACTTCACCGTCGAACAGGGATTCGCCCAACTGCTGCAAGGCTCAGGTTTGCAAGCCGTACCTCAAGCGCCGGGTAGCTACATTCTGCAGGCGCTGCCCAATGGTGATTTGCTGGAGCTGGCCCCGACCAACATCAACGGGCAATTGGCCAATCCGATGGATCTGGATTACGCCGCCGACGTCGGCTATAGGGCGCAGAACAGCCGGATCGGTACGAAAACCAGCACGCCGTTGTCGGAAACACCACGTTCTGTGTCAGTCGTCACCGCACAGCGCATGAAAGATCAGAAATCTCAGACGCTCACCGAGGTACTCGGCTACGTTCCCGGCATCTTCGCCCCACCGTTTGCAGCGGGCGACAGCCTGGCCGGCGATCTGTTTTTCATTCGTGGTTTCAACGCCACCGATTACGGCTACGGCCTGTTGCGCGATGGACTTCGCGTGCAAGGCAACCGTTATGACACCAGCACCGAACCTTACGGTTTGGAGCGCGTGGAAATTTTCCGTGGACCATCGTCCTTGCTCTATGGGGAAAACGCCCCGGGCGGCCTGGTGAATCTGGTGAGCAAGCGGCCGACCGCAGCTCCACGAGGCGAAGTGCAACTGGGTTATGGCTCGAATAATCGCCGGCAGATTGGCATCGATGTGTCCGGGCCACTCAACGACAGCGGCAATGTGTTGGGACGAGTGGTGATGCTCGGACGCAAGTCCGACACCCAGACCGATCACGTACCGGATGACCGCATTTACATCGCCCCGTCGCTGACCCTGAATTTCGACGACTTCAACACCCTGACCCTGCTGGCCAACTACCAGAAAGATCACACCAATATGGAACTGGGTCTGCCGGCGGCCGGCACATTGCTGAGCAATCCCAACGGCAAGCTATCCAAAGGCACCATGCTTGGCGATCCGGACTGGAACACCTTCGAACGGGAAACCTGGAGCACCGGTTATGAGTTCAGCCATTCCTTCAACGATGACTGGCAGTTCCGCCAGAATTCGCGCTACATGCAGTCGCGAATCACCCGCCACGAGACCTGGCCCGGCAACCTGAACAACGCCGGGTTCGGCACGCGCCTGAACATGACCGCGTACGATCGCTTCAACAAATCCATGGTGTATTCGCTGGATAACCAACTGGAAGGCAAATTCCAGGTCGGCGAGCTGGAAAACACCGTGCTGTTCGGCGCCAGCTACGACCGCACTTCGTTCAATCAGGACTGGAATGCCGGCATCGTCGGCCCGATCGATATCTACAACCCGGTTTACTTGCGCGATCCGACTACACCGATTGCGGTGCAGAACACCTTGCTCGAACAACAGATGAAAGGTGTTTATGCCCAGATCCAGAGCAAATATGACCACTGGTTGTTCTTGCTCGGCGGGCGCCAGGACTGGGTCGACAGTGATTTCCGCGACAAAGTGGCCAAGGGCAGTAACATCAGTTCCGAGGACAAGAAGTTCACCTACCAGGGCGGCGTGATGTACCAGTTCGATAACGGCATGACGCCGTATGTCAGCTATTCCACCTCGTTCGTACCGGTACAGCAGATTTCCAATGCCGGCACACCGCTCGATCCGATCACCAGCAGCCAATACGAAGTGGGCCTCAAGTACGAACCGATCGGCTGGGATACCGAGTTCACCGCGTCGGTATATGACTTGCGCAAAAAGGACGACACCTACTTCGACTCGACCACATCGACCTACCGCCAGGTAGGCGAAAGCCGTTCCAAAGGCGTGGAGCTGGAACTCAACAGCAATCTGACCCAGAACCTCAATGTGACAGCGGCATACACCTACACCGACGCGCGGATTACCAAGGACGCGGCGACCTCGTTGGTCAAAGGCCACCAGATGACCGGCGTGCCACGAAATCAGGCGTCGGTCTGGACCAAGTACCGTTTCCTCGATGGCGATTTGAAAGGTTTGTACGTGGGTGGTGGCGTGCGTTACTTCGACAGTGCCTTCGCCTACACCTCGCCTTCGCTGTACGGCAAGCTGGACGCCGGCGACGTCACGTTGGTGGATGCGGCAATCGGCTATCAGATTGACACGCACTGGAGCGTCGACCTGAACGCCAAGAACCTGTTCGACAAGGAATATGTGTCGGGATGCAACGATGCTGGGCGTTGCTACTGGGGCGAAGATCGCACCTTACTCGGTACGGTGTCTTACAACTGGTGAAACCAAAGGGGCTGTGGATAAATTGTCCACAGCCCATTTGGTCATTTACCGATGCAGAAGCTGGAGAAGATCCGGCCAAGCAGGTCATCGGAGCTGAATGCCCCGGTGATTTCTCCCAGAGAGTGCTGGGCCTGACGTAAATCCTCGGCCAGCAGCTCACCGGCACCGGCCAACGTCAGCTGTGCGCGACCATGTTCCAGCGCTGCACTGGCATGGCGCAGAGCCTCCAGATGACGGCGACGGGCACTGAAGCTGCTTTCCGAGGTTTGCTCATAGCCCATGCAGGCCTTGAGGTGTTCGCGCAGCAATTCCAGCCCTTCGCCAGCGGATTTGGCGCTGAGGCTGATGGTCACGTGGCCATCGTCGCTGACTTCCAGAGCGATCGCTTCACCCGTCAGGTCAGCCTTGTTGCGAATCAAGGTGACTTTCGCCGGATCCGGACGGGTTTCGAGAAATTCCGGCCACAGAGCAAACGGATCTGCAGCTTCCGGTGCGGTGGCATCGACTACCAGCAGCACCCGATCCGCTTCAGTGATCGCTTTCAACGCACGCTCGACGCCGATTTTTTCCACCTGATCGTCGGTATCGCGCAGCCCTGCGGTGTCAACCACGTGCAACGGCATGCCGTCGATGTGGATATGTTCGCGCAGGATATCCCGGGTGGTGCCGGCAATTTCGGTCACGATCGCGGCTTCGCGTCCAGCCAGGGCATTCAACAGGCTGGATTTGCCGGCATTCGGACGACCGGCAATCACTACAGTCATGCCATCACGCAACAAGGCACCCTGCCCGGCTTCACGCAGCACGGTGGATAACTCTTCACGTACCTTGTCGAGCATGCTCAGCACGTGACCGTCGGCCAGGAAGTCGATTTCCTCTTCCGGGAAGTCGATGGCGGCTTCGACGTAGATGCGCAGGCCGATCAGTTGTTCGGTCAGGTTATGCACACGCTGGGAAAACGCGCCCTGTAGGGAGCGCAAGGCATTGCGTGCAGCCTGTGCAGAACTGGCTTCGATCAGGTCGGCGATGGCCTCGGCCTGAGCCAGGTCGAGTTTGTCATTGAGGAACGCGCGCTCGCTGAATTCACCCGGGCGAGCCAGACGGCAACCCAGTTCCAGACAACGCTTGAGCAACATGTCGAGAACGATCGGGCCACCGTGTCCCTGCAGTTCAAGCACGTCTTCGCCGGTAAACGAGTTTGGTCCCGGGAAATACAGGGCCAGTCCTTCGTCCAGCACCTGCTGATCAGCACTGAAAAACGGACCGTAATGCGCGTAACGCGGTTTCAATTCACGGCCGCTGATGGCTTTGGCTGCGACGCTGGCCAACGGCCCGGAAATACGGACGATGCCGACACCGCCGCGACCTTGAGCGGTGGCGACAGCAGCGATGGTTTCACGAGGTACGCTCATAAACCGGAATCCAGACAAAAGTGGCAGATAGCAAAACGCCCCACTAGGGGGCGTTTTGAGTGGTGTTATCCACAGAGTAAGTTACGCCTCGGCTTTTTTCGTCGCCGCTTCGATCTTACGCGTGATGTACCACTGTTGGGCAATCGACAGGCAGTTGTTCACAACCCAGTACAGCACCAGACCAGCCGGGAACCACAGGAAGAAGAAGGTGAAGATGATTGGCATCATTTTCATGACCTTCGCCTGCATCGGATCCGGTGGAGTCGGGTTCAGACGCTGCTGAATGAACATGGTCGCACCCATGATGATCGGCAGGATGAAGAACGGATCCTTGATCGACAGGTCGGTGATCCACAGCATGAACGGCGCCTGGCGCATCTCCACGCTTTCCAGCAGAACCCAGTACAGCGAAAGGAAAACCGGCATCTGCACGAGGATCGGCAAGCAACCGCCCAGCGGATTGATCTTCTCTTTCTTGTACAGCTCCATCATGGCTTGCGACATTTTCTGCCGGTCATCGCCATGTTGCTCTTTCAGTGCAGCCAGTTTCGGTGCTACGGCACGCATGCGCGCCATGGATTTGTAGCTGGCAGCCGACAGCGGGAAGAAGATCCCTTTGATCAGCATGGTCAGGAAGATGATCGACCAGCCCCAGTTACCCACGATCGCGTGGATGTGTTGCAGCAACCAGAAGATCGGCTGAGCGATGAACCACAGAATGCCGTAGTCGACTGTCAGTTCCAGACCTGGGGATAACTGTTTCAGTACGGCCTGGCTTTTCGGCCCGGCGTACAGAATGGCGCTGGTTTCAACTTTGGCACCCGGTGCAGCGGTCAGCGAAGGACCGGTGTAACCGATGATGTAGTTGCCTTTGCTGTCCTTACGTGTCTGAACAATGTTGTTTTCGCCCTTCGGCGCAACCCATGCAGTCACGAAGTAGTGTTGCAGCCAGGCTACCCAGCCACCGGTGACGGTTTCCTTGAGCTGACCTTTGTCCATGTCTTTCATGGACACTTTCTTGTACGGCTCGGAACTTGTCCACAGGGCAGCGCCCAGGTAAGTCGCGGTGCCGGTGGCAGTGGTCGACGAAGGGTCGGCACTGGCGTCGCGCTTCAGTTGGGCGAACATCGAACCCGACCAAGGCTGAGCGCTCTGGTTATCCACAAGGTAGGTCACGGTTACGTCATACAGGCCGCGTTTCAGGGTGAAACGCTTGATGTAGTTGACGCCGTCCTTGCTGAACTTCAGGTCGACGACCAATTGGTCCTGACCGTCAGCCAGTTGATAACTTTTCTTCTCCGAGGCGTAAACCGGACGACCGGCCGGGCTTGCGTCCGGACCGTTGGTGCCGATCAGGCCGCTTTGTGCCAAATAAGTACGTTCGCCGCCGTTGTCGAACAGCTGGAACGGTACATCAGGACGATCCTGACGACGTGGATACAGTGGCAAAGTCAGTTGAGCAACGTCACCGCCCTGGGGATCGATCGCCAGATCGAGCACGTCGGTTTTGACCTGGATCAGATCCTTGCTGGCAGCAACCGGGGTTTCCACAGGTGCGCTGGTGTCGCTTGCGGCACGCGGAATATCGTCACTGGCGGAAGCGTTATTGCCAGGAACGGTGTCCGGCAAACCGGATGCAGTCGTACTGGAAGCAACATTCTGAGTCGGCAGGGCAGCCTGGCCATAGTCCTGGTTCCATTTAAGAACCATAACGTAGGACACGATTGCCAGGGCGACGATCAGGATCGTGCGTTTGATATCCATGATTACTCGGCCATCGAAGAAGAACGGGAGGTAGGGATAGGTGGAACCGGGTCATAACCACCGGGATTCCACGGATGACAGCGACCTAAACGACGAAAGGCCAGCCAGCCACCGCGCAGAAGGCCATGATTTTCGATGGCTTCATACGCGTAGCAAGAACAACTGGGGTAGAAACGACAGTGACTGGCCATCAAAGGACTAATGGCGTAGCGATAAAACTGGATCGGAACGAGTGCCAGTTTACGCATCTGGACTGTCTACCCCTACAGTTTCGGTTTTGACTGCTGGAACTGGCTTGTTACGGGCCAGACGCTTCCAGAGTTTGCCGAAATGCTGAATCAATTCGGGGTTTTCTACGTCGCCCAAACCTTTGCGCGCGACGATAACGATATCCCAGCCGACCAGAGAATCCTGGTGCAGACGGAACGATTCGCGCATCAGACGTTTGAGGCGATTGCGCTCAACGGAGAGCTTTACGCTCTTTTTCCCGATAACCAGCCCGAGACGGGGGTGATCAAGATCGTTGTTGCGCGCAAGGAGCAGGAGATTTTTCCCCGGAACCTTGCCGGTAGGGGAGTCAAAGACTGCCTTGAAATGCCGGGGGGTAAGCAGACGCTTTTCCCGACTGAAGTCCTGACTCACCTCCAGTACCGGATTATCAAACTGCCAGACGCGCACGACCTTTGGCGCGACGACGCGACAGGACAGCGCGACCGTTCTTGGTAGCCATGCGAGCACGGAAACCGTGGGTACGAGCGCGTTTGATAGTGCTTGGTTGGAAAGTACGTTTCATGTCGTGTTACCTGGTTCGTCCACAACGGGCCGGAATGGCCCCCGTTTTAAGAGACCGGGGATTCTAGAGAAAGCAAGCCCTCAGGTCAATTTCCAACCAGCGTTTCCTTATAAATAGATCTCTGGAGCTTCCGGAAGCGAAATCCTGTTTGCCAGACATAAAAATAAAGAAGGGAATTATTTAAAGCTTTTCTGTAAAGCTTGTAAAAGCTAGGGCAGCCGTCTTCTGTGGATAACCACCTTCAGCCCTTGTAAAGCGCGATGTACAGAGAATGACAACTACAGTGGAAAGCCGTGTTCAGCCTGTGCTGCGCTGTCGGATAACCTGTGTGTGGAATGGCCTGTTATCCACAGGCTGGTTATCCACCGAGTTCCACCCCCAGTTGTCCAGTGCCCTCAGAGGCGGTTATCCACAGAGCTTATGCACACACCGTTGGTCGCCTTTTTATCGGTTAACGCATTGATTAATCATGGTCACCACACAACCTGCATGTGGATAAGTGGACGGCTCGCCGCTACAATGGCCGCTTGTTTTTGCCTCACCGGCTTTCAACTTAGGGGATATCCGTGTCAGTGGAACTTTGGCAGCAGTGCGTGGAGCTTTTGCGCGAGGAGCTGCCTGCCCAACAATTCAACACCTGGATCCGTCCACTACAGGTCGAAGCCGAAGGCGACGAGTTGCGCGTCTACGCACCGAACCGTTTTGTGCTGGACTGGGTCAACGAAAAGTACCTCGGTCGCGTCCTTGAACTGCTGGATGAGCACGGCAACGGCATGGCGCCAGCGCTTTCCTTATTAATAGGCAGCAAACGCAGCTCGGCACCGCGTGCCGCGCCGAACGCGCCGTTGGCCGCTGCGCAGGTGTCCCAGGCTCAGGCCAATACCGTGCCGGCCAGTGCGCCAGCACCCGCTCCAAGTGCAGCTCCGGCCAAGCGCTCGACGCAGAAAACCGAGGATGTCAGTGAAGAGCCGTCCCGCGACAGCTTCGACCCGATGGCCGGTGCGGCCTCGCAACAGGCCCCGGTTCGCGCCGAACAGCGCACCGTTCAGGTCGAAGGCGCGCTCAAGCACACCAGTTACCTGAACCGCACCTTCACCTTCGAGAATTTCGTCGAAGGCAAGTCCAACCAGCTCGCCCGTGCGGCAGCCTGGCAGGTGGCGGACAATCCCAAGCACGGTTACAACCCGCTGTTCCTTTATGGCGGCGTCGGCCTGGGTAAAACTCACTTGATGCACGCAGTGGGTAACCATTTATTAAAGAAGAACCCGAATGCCAAGGTCGTGTACCTGCATTCCGAGCGCTTCGTGGCCGACATGGTCAAGGCGCTGCAACTGAACGCGATCAACGAGTTCAAGCGTTTCTACCGTTCGGTGGACGCTCTGCTGATCGACGATATTCAGTTCTTCGCCCGTAAAGAGCGGTCCCAGGAAGAGTTTTTCCACACCTTCAACGCCCTGCTTGAAGGGGGCCAGCAGGTCATTCTCACCAGTGACCGCTACCCGAAAGAAATCGAAGGCCTTGAAGAGCGCCTCAAATCCCGCTTCGGCTGGGGCCTGACGGTTGCCGTCGAACCGCCGGAGCTGGAAACCCGCGTGGCGATCTTGATGAAGAAGGCCGACCAGGCCAAAGTCGAGTTGCCTCACGATGCGGCTTTCTTCATCGCCCAACGAATTCGTTCCAACGTCCGCGAGCTGGAAGGCGCGCTGAAACGCGTGATCGCCCACTCGCACTTCATGGGCCGCGACATCACCATCGAGTTGATCCGCGAATCCCTGAAAGACTTGTTGGCACTGCAGGACAAACTGGTCTCTGTGGATAACATTCAGCGCACTGTCGCCGAGTACTACAAGATCAAGATATCCGACCTGCTGTCCAAGCGCCGTTCGCGCTCGGTGGCACGTCCGCGTCAGGTGGCCATGGCGCTGTCCAAGGAGCTGACCAACCACAGCCTGCCGGAAATCGGCGATGTGTTTGGTGGTCGCGACCACACGACTGTGTTGCACGCCTGCCGCAAGATCAACGAACTTAAGGAATCCGACGCGGACATCCGCGAGGACTACAAGAACCTGCTGCGTACACTGACCACTTGATGAACACCAGCGCAGCTTATTAAGGCAAGGGACTAGACCATGCATTTCACCATTCAACGCGAAGCCCTGTTGAAACCCCTGCAACTGGTCGCAGGCGTCGTCGAGCGCCGACAGACCTTGCCGGTACTGTCCAACGTGCTGTTGGTCGTCGATGGCCAGCAACTGTCGCTGACCGGTACCGATCTGGAAGTCGAGCTGGTCGGTCGCGTGCAACTCGAAGAGCCGGCTGAAACCGGCTCCATCACCGTGCCTGCGCGCAAGCTGATGGACATCTGCAAGAGCCTGCCCAACGACGCGCTGATCGACATCAAGGTCGATGAGCAGAAGCTGGTCGTGAAGGCCGGTCGTAGCCGTTTCACCCTGTCGACCCTGCCGGCCAACGATTTCCCGACGGTTGAAGAAGGCCCGGGTTCGCTGACCTGCAGCCTGGAGCAGAGCAAACTGCGTCGCCTGATCGAACGCACCAGCTTCGCCATGGCCCAGCAGGACGTGCGCTACTACCTCAACGGCATGCTGCTGGAAGTCTCGGCCGGTGTGATCCGCGCCGTGGCAACCGACGGTCACCGTCTGGCCATGTGCTCGATGCAGGCCGATATCGGTCAGCCGGATCGTCACCAGGTGATCGTGCCGCGTAAAGGTATCCTCGAACTGGCGCGTCTGCTGACCGAGCCGGACGGCAACGTCAGCATCGTTCTGGGTCAGCACCACATCCGCGCCACCACCGGCGAATTCACCTTCACTTCGAAGTTGGTCGACGGCAAGTTCCCGGATTACGAGCGCGTTCTTCCGAAGGGCGGCGACAAGCTGGTACTGGGCGATCGTCAGGCCCTGCGTGAAGCGTTCAGCCGTACCGCAATTCTGTCCAACGAGAAGTACCGCGGCATCCGTCTGCAACTGGCCAATGGTCAGTTGAAGATCCAGGCCAACAACCCGGAGCAGGAAGAAGCGGAAGAAGAAGTGGGCGTTGAATACAACGGCGGTTCGCTGGAAATCGGCTTCAACGTGAGCTACCTGCTCGACGTGCTGGGCGTGATGACCACCGAACAGGTTCGCCTGATCCTGTCCGACTCCAACAGCAGTGCGCTGGTGCAAGAGTCCGACAATGACGACTCGGCTTATGTTGTCATGCCGATGCGTCTGTAATCAGCTGATCCTGGATGTCCTTAAGTCGTGTTTCGGTCACCGCGGTGCGCAATCTGCACCCGGTGACCTTCTCCCCCTCCCCCCGCATCAACATTCTTTACGGCGCCAACGGCAGCGGCAAAACCAGTGTTCTGGAAGCCATTCATCTGCTGGGGCTTGCCCGTTCGTTTCGTAGCACGCGGCTGTTACCGGTCATCCAGTACGAGCAACTCGCCTGCACGGTGTTCGGTCAGGTCGAACTGGCCGAGGGTGGCCACAGTGCGTTGGGGATATCTCGCGACCGTCAGGGCGAGTTCCAGATCCGCATCGACGGGCAGAACGCTCGCAGTGCCGCGCAACTGGCCGAGATCCTGCCGCTGCAACTGATCAACCCCGACAGCTTCCGCCTGCTCGAAGGTGCGCCGAAGATTCGCCGGCAGTTTCTCGATTGGGGCGTGTTCCACGTTGAACCGCGTTTCATGGCGACCTGGCAGCGTTTGCAGAAGGCCTTGCGCCAGAGAAACTCCTGGCTGCGGCATGGTACACTTGACGCCGTTTCGCAAGCGGTTTGGGACAGGGAACTGTGCCAGGCCAGCGCTGAAATCGATGAATACCGCCGCGCTTACATCAAAGCCTTGAAACCAGTCTTTGAACAAACCTTGAGCGAACTGGTTGAGCTTGAGGGGTTGACGCTCAGCTATTACCGAGGCTGGGACAAAGACCGGGAATTGAGTGCCGTACTGGCTGGTTCCGTGCAAAGGGATCAGCAGATGGGTCATACCCAGGCCGGACCACAACGTGCTGATTTGCGTCTTAGATTGGGCGCGCACAATGCCGCGGACATCTTGTCCCGGGGTCAGCAGAAGCTGGTGGTCTGTGCCTTGCGAATTGCCCAGGGGCATCTGGTGAGCCAGGCCCGACGCGGTCAGTGTATTTATCTGGTGGATGACTTGCCGTCCGAGCTGGACGAAAGCCACCGCCGCGCGCTGTGCCGCTTGCTGGAAGACTTACGCTGCCAGGTTTTCATCACCTGTGTAGATCACGAATTATTGAGGGAAGGCTGGCAGACGGAAACGCCAGTCGCTCTGTTCCACGTGGAACAGGGCCGTATCACCCAGACCCACGACCATCGGGAGTGAAGGCATTGAGCGAAGAAAATACGTACGACTCAACGAGCATTAAAGTGCTGAAAGGCCTGGATGCCGTACGCAAACGTCCCGGTATGTACATTGGTGACACCGACGATGGCAGCGGTCTGCACCACATGGTGTTCGAGGTGGTCGACAACTCGATCGACGAAGCCCTCGCCGGCCACTGCGACGACATCAGCATCATCATCCACCCGGATGAGTCCATCACCGTCAAAGACAACGGCCGTGGCATACCGGTAGACGTGCACAAAGAGGAAGGCGTTTCCGCCGCCGAGGTCATCATGACCGTCCTCCACGCTGGCGGTAAGTTCGACGATAACTCCTACAAGGTATCCGGCGGTCTGCACGGTGTAGGTGTGTCGGTCGTGAACGCCCTGTCCGAAGAGCTGGTACTGACCGTACGCCGCAGCGGCAAGATCTGGGAACAGACCTACGTCCACGGTGTACCTCAGGCACCGATGGCGATCGTTGGCGACAGCGAAACCACTGGCACCCAGATCCATTTCAAGGCTTCCAGCGAAACCTTCAAGAACATTCACTTCAGCTGGGACATCCTGGCCAAACGCATTCGTGAACTGTCCTTCCTCAACTCCGGTGTCGGCATCGTCCTCAAGGATGAGCGCAGCGGCAAGGAAGAGCTGTTCAAGTACGAAGGCGGCCTGCGTGCGTTCGTTGAATATCTGAACACCAACAAGACTGCGGTCAACCAGGTGTTCCACTTCAACATCCAGCGTGAAGACGGCATCGGCGTCGAAATCGCCCTGCAATGGAACGACAGCTTCAACGAGAACCTGTTGTGCTTCACCAACAACATTCCGCAGCGCGACGGCGGTACTCACCTGGTGGGTTTCCGTTCCGCACTGACGCGTAACCTGAACAACTATATCGAGCAGGAAGGTCTGGCGAAGAAGCACAAAGTCGCGACCACCGGTGACGATGCCCGTGAAGGCCTGACCGCGATCATCTCGGTAAAAGTGCCGGATCCGAAGTTCAGCTCGCAGACCAAAGACAAGCTGGTGTCTTCCGAAGTGAAGACCGCGGTCGAGCAGGAGATGGGCAAGTACTTCTCCGACTTCCTGCTGGAAAACCCGAACGAAGCCAAGCTGGTCGTCGGCAAGATGATCGACGCGGCGCGTGCCCGTGAAGCGGCGCGCAAGGCCCGTGAGATGACCCGCCGCAAAGGCGCGCTGGACATCGCCGGCCTGCCGGGCAAGCTCGCTGACTGCCAGGAAAAAGACCCGGCGCTGTCCGAACTGTACCTCGTGGAAGGTGACTCCGCGGGCGGCTCTGCCAAGCAGGGACGTAACCGCAAGACCCAGGCGATCCTGCCGCTGAAGGGCAAGATCCTCAACGTCGAGAAAGCACGCTTCGACAAGATGATCTCGTCCCAGGAAGTGGGCACGCTGATCACTGCGCTCGGCTGCGGTATCGGTCGCGAAGAGTACAACATCGACAAGCTGCGCTATCACAACATCATCATCATGACCGATGCTGACGTCGACGGTTCGCACATCCGTACCTTGCTGCTGACCTTCTTCTTCCGTCAGTTGCCGGAGCTGATCGAGCGCGGCTACATATACATCGCCCAGCCGCCGCTGTACAAGGTCAAGAAAGGCAAGCAAGAGCAATACATCAAAGACGACGACGCCATGGAAGAGTACATGACGCAGTCGGCCCTGGAAGATGCGAGCCTGCACCTGAACGAAGAGGCCCCGGGCATTTCCGGTGAAGCACTCGAGCGTCTGGTGAACGACTTCCGCATGGTGATGAAGACCCTCAAGCGTCTGTCGCGCCTGTACCCGCAGGAGCTGACCGAACACTTCATCTACCTGCCGGCCGTGAGCCTGGAAATGCTCGGCGACCACGCCAAGATGCAGGACTGGCTGGCTCAGTACGAAGTGCGTCTGCGCACCGTCGAGAAGTCGGGCCTGGTCTACAAGGCCAGCCTGCGTGAAGATCGTGAACGTGGCGTTTGGTTGCCAGAGGTCGAGCTGATCTCCCACGGCCTGTCGAACTACGTCACCTTCAACCGCGACTTCTTCGGCAGCAACGACTACAAGACCGTCGTCACCCTCGGCGCTCAACTGAGCACTCTGCTCGACGAAGGCGCGTACATCCAGCGTGGCGAGCGCAAGAAAGCGGTCACCGAGTTCAAGGAAGCCCTCGACTGGCTGATGGCCGAAAGCACCAAGCGCCACACCATCCAGCGCTACAAAGGTCTGGGTGAAATGAACCCGGATCAGCTGTGGGAAACCACCATGGACCCAAGCGTGCGCCGCATGCTGAAAGTCACCATCGAAGACGCCATTGGCGCAGACCAGATCTTCAACACCCTGATGGGTGATGCGGTCGAACCTCGCCGTGACTTCATCGAGAGCAATGCGCTGGCGGTTTCGAACCTGGATTTCTGATCCATCGTCCCATCGCTAACGCACGAATAAAAAAGCCAGCGCTATGCGCTGGCTTTTTTTTGGTTCTTTCTTGTCGGATTAAATCCTGCAAATTTTAAGACTATCCCTTCGTATAGGAGAGACTCTTCCTACATATATCTGGATCGGTTCTATTTATCTTACAGCCGCTTCGCTAACTGCCCTACGGCACAGGTGAAGCACTGTCAGTGTCTAGAATCAAACAGGGAACTTAGTTATGCCAACACCTGCGTATTTGACGATCAATGGTAATCGACAAGGTTTAATCAGTGCTGGAGCTTTTACAGCAGATTCAGTGGGTAATACCTACCAGGAAGGGCACGAAGATCAGATTTTGATACAAGCTTTCAGCCATCAAATAATCATTCCCCGTGACCCTCAATCCGGCCAGCCCACCGGTCAGCGGGTGCATAAGCCGCTCATGGTTACCAAGGTTTTCGACAAGGCATCCCCGTTGATATTCAGCGCCTTGACCAGTGGCGAAGTCTTGGACAATTGTCATATTGCCTGGTATCGAACTTCCGCTTCAGGTACACAAGAACATTTTTTCAGTATTGAATTGGTAGACGCCGTTATTGTGGAAGTGAATTCCAGAATGCCGAATTGCCAAGATATGAATATGGCGCACTTCACACAGTTGGAAGACGTACATTTCACGTATCGTAAAATCATCTGGACGCATGAAATCTGCGGCACGACGGGTTCAGATGACTGGCGTGCACCTTTGGTCAACTGACGCTCGCGGGCTGCCAAATATCGACCAGTTTGACTGGTCGATTCACCTTACGACTGCATCATGCTGTCAGCAGGTGTCGCAGATACACTCTCCAACCGATACCCATACCCATAAATCGTCAGCAACTGCCAACCCCGATCCGCCGTCAGCCCCAGCTTGTTGCGCAGGCGATAGATGTGCGTATCCAGCGGCCGTGACGACGCCACTTCTTCGTGGGGCCAGAAGCGTTCGTACAGGTACTCCCGCGACAATGGCCGACCCAGGTTACTGAACAGGCAGCGCGCCAGGCGGTATTCACGCTCCGTCATGACCACTGCCTTGCCCTCGCGGGTGACGCTCAGTTCGGCATCGTCGAAGGTCAGGTCATTGAAACTCAGGACTTCGGCAGCGCTACTGCGTTGCTGGCTGTGCCGGCGCAGTACAGCGGCGACTCGGGCTTTCAGCTCGTTGGGGCGGAACGGTTTGCTGACGTAATCGTCGGCACCGGCGTTCAGCGCCTGGACGATATCGCTTTCGCCGTCGCGGCTGGTCAGCATGATCGCGGCGGGCGGCGCCTCCATGTGTTCGCGGGTCCAGCGCAGCAGCGCCAGGCCGGACAGGTCGGGCAGTTGCCAGTCGAGGATCAGCAGGTCGAAGGTGTCCCGCCGCAATTGGCGCAACAGGTCCTCGCCCCGTTCAAAGCTGTGCAACGACCAAGGCTGGTCTCCCTCCGCAGCCATCTGCTGCAGGGTTTGCTCGACCCGACGCAGTTCGGCGGGTTCATCGTCCAGTATCGCAACGCGCATACGCGTGGGTTCCTTGTTGCTTGAGCAGTGGCCGGCAACCCTGAAGGCTCGGCCTGTGCGGTAAAAGTAAGCAGTCCACCATCGGTCGACGTCCGCTATGATTCTTCGGATCTACATCCTCAGACCTGTGGCCCATGAAACCATTCACTGTCCCCTGCCCTGTTTGTCATGAATAGCCCGCGTCGGCGTGAAAGCCGCGAGCCAAGTCAGGTCCAGCGTCTGTTTCGACGGTTGGTGCGTGAGTGGTTGTGGATAAGTCTAGTGCTGTTGCCGCTGACTGCCTTGTTGTCGTATCGCGCGCAGATCAATCTGCACGACGTGGTACCGATGTGGAGCGCGTTGCTTTCGGTAGGGCTGGTAGCCTGCGTACTCGGATTGCTGCTGTGGCGCCCGCGCTGGGCGATCTGGGTGACATCGTGCGGTGTGGCTTGTGTGCTGCTGGCTAGCGCCGGGCTGGCGGAAGTTCGACACTGGTGGTCACCGACTCCAGCGGCGCTGGGCATGTTGTTCGGCTACCTGATCTGGAACTGGCGGCGCCTGAGTGTGGTGCTGACGTATTTTGGCTGGGAGCTGGCCCGACTGGACCGCGAGCCGAAAGTATTTCCCGAGCGGCGCCGTGCGCAATTCACCAGCGCTGATCAGCTGCAGGGCCAGATCATGGCACTGGAGCAAGCCATGAGCCGCACCCGCGATACCCGGCGTTTCATTGCCGACGGTCTGGAATACCTGCCGGTGGCGACGCTGATCAGCGATCCCAAGGGGCAGATTCTGCTGGGAAACCGCAAGGCCCGGGTATTGTTCGATGACCCGCTGGTCGGTGACTATGTTCTCGAGCAACTGGCCCGCCTCGGTTATCCGGAATTGTCCACAGAACCACGTCCGGCGCTGTCGGACCTGACGCTGCTGGAGTTTCGCGATCACAAGGAACGCAGTTTGCGTCTGGAACGGGCGGCTTTGCTGCCGGTGGATGGCGATACTCCCATCGGCTGGCTGCTGAGCCTCACCGATCTGAGCGCCGAACGCGCCGCAGAAGAACAGCGTGGGGTCTTGCTGCGGTTCCTTTCCCACGATCTGCGCGCCCCGCATTCGGCGATTTTGGCCCTGCTCGATGTACATCGCCATCAAGCCGGCGCGGATTCACCGCTGTTCGAGCAGATCGAGCGCCAGGTACGCCGGGCGCTCGATCTGACTGACGGTTTCGTTCTGCTGGCGCGAGCCGAGTCCGAGGCTTATCAGTTCCAGCCCAGTCTGTTCGCGATGCTGGTGCTGGACGTACTGGATCAGGCGCTGCCCATTGCTCAGCAGAAAAGCATCAAACTGCTGCACACGATGGACGAACAATCCCAGGAGCGTTTGATCAACGCTGACCAGGGCCTGCTGACCCGCGCCTTGTTCAACCTGCTGGAGAACGCCATCAAGTACAGCCCGGTCGGTACCACGATCAAGTTGAACGTCAGTTGCCAGGGTGAGTGGCTATGCTGTGAATTGACCGATCAGGGCAAAGGCATTGCCCCCGAGGAGCTGCCGGATCTGTTCACCCAGTACCGGCGCTTTTCGTCGGCGCAGGGGATTGATGGCGTCGGGTTGGGGCTGTCGATGGTCAAGGCAGTAGTCGACCATCATGGCGGTAACATCGAGTGCCACAGTATCGTCGATCAAGGCACCACGTTCCGGCTGCAGTTACCGCTGATCTGCGAGTGAACAGGCACAAAAAAACCGGCTATATCAGCCGGTTTTTTTACTTCCGAAAAAACTTATGCACCTTTTACGGTGTTTTATGAGCTTGAGAAATATATAAGTAAATCAATCGGTTACTTTCAATATTCAGGCTTTTTCAACAAAACCGTACACAGGTTATCCACAAAATCTCAGACAGCCACCTGATCATTCGCGGCAGGCGCCTGCGGTGCTGGTGGCAGCGAACCCATTTCGCGCTGGGTCTGTTCGTTCCAGGCCTGTACCCGGTCGTTCAGCTCGGCGATGGCGCGCGGGCCAGTGCCTTCGGCATACATCGGCTCACCGATGACCACGGTGATCACGCCCGGCGTCTTGCCCCAGCCGATTTTCGGCCAGAATTTGCCGGCATTGTGTGCAATCGGCAGCACCGGAAGCGCCGCATTTACCGCTAACGCGCTGCCACTGCGCGAGAACTTGCCGACGGTGCCGTAAGGAACGCGGGTGCCCTCAGGGAAGATCAATACCCAGACGTTGTCCTTGAGCAGTTCATCGCCCTTGGCCGCGACTTGTTTGAGCGCCGCTTTCGGGTTGTCGCGATCAATCGCGATCGGCCGCAGCATGGCCATGGCCCAACCGAAGAACGGTACGTAGAGCAATTCACGCTTGAGCACCTGGCTCAAGGGCGAGAAATAAGCAGAGAGAAAGAACGTCTCCCAGGTGCTCTGGTGGTTCGACTGAATCACGCAGGGCCGATCCGGCACATTTTCCGCACCTTTGATCTCGTAACGAATGCCGAGAAACACCTTGGTCAACCACAAGGCGCAACGGCACCAGTACACGTTGATGAAACGATAGCGCGCCTTGAACGGCAGAAAGGGCGCGATAAAAAAGCTCAGGCTGCACCACAGCAAGGCAGTAGTGCCCAGCAGCAGGTAAAAGAGAAAAATTCTGATGGCCTGCAGTATCGACATGGCGACGTTTACCGTTACGGGCGATGCCCGACTGTTCAAGCGCACTCCCGATCAATCCCTGGTCAGGAACTTCAGAAGCACTCTAGTTGTGGATAAGTTCTGCGGCAATCGCCGCCAGATCGTCAAAAATCAGGGTGCCGACCGGAAGGGTCTTGCCCAGAGTTTTTTCGCCTTTCCCGGTCTTTACCAAAACGGGCTGTGAATCGACGGCTTTGGCGGCCTCCAGGTCACCAAGGCTGTCGCCGACGAACCAGACATTCGTCAGCGCCACGTTGTAATGCGCCGCGATGGTTTGCAACATCCCCGGCTTCGGCTTGCGGCAATCGCAACCCTCGTCCGGACCATGCGGGCAGTACACGATCAGCCCGACTTCACCGCCCTGCTCTGCCACGAGCGTGCGCAGGCGCGCGTGCATGGCGTCGAGGGTGGCAAGGTCGTAATAGCCGCGAGCAATGCCCGACTGGTTGGTGGCGACCGCCACCGTCCAGCCGGCCTTGCTCAACTGCGCAATCGCCTCGATCGAGCCGGGCAGTGGAATCCACTCCTCCACCGACTTGATGTAAGCGTCGGAGTCGTAATTGATCACTCCATCCCGATCGAGAATCAGCAGTTTCAACAGCAATCCCCTCAACCCAGCAGCGAAATGTCGGCAACCCCGAGGAACAGGCCACGCAGACGCGCGAGCAGCGCGTAGCGGTTGGCCCGGACCTTGGCGTCTTCGGCATTGACCATCACCGCGTCGAAGAACGCATCCACCGGCTCGCGCAATGCCGCCAGACGCGCCAGCGATTCGTTGTACTGACGCGCTGCGGCCATTGGCTGCACCGCCTGATCCGCTTGCTGGATCGCCGAGTACAGCGAGAACTCGTTGGCGTTGTCGAAGTATTTGGCTTCGACCACGGTCGGCACCGAGCCTTCAACCTTGCTCAACAGGTTCGATACACGCTTGTTGACCGCCGCCAGCGCTGCCGCTTCCGGCAGCTTGCGGAAGGCCTGAACCGCTTGCACACGCTGGTCGAAGTCCAGCGCCGAACCCGGCTTCAGGGCACGTACCGACAGGTAAGTGGCAACATCGACGCCTTCGTCTTCGTAACGCGCACGCAGACGGTCGAAGATGAATTCCAGCACCGCGTCGTTCAGGCCGGCAGCCTTGACCTTGGCACCGAACGCCGTCACGGCGAAGGCCACGGCGTCGTTCAGATCGAGGTCGAGTTTTTTCTCGATCAGGATACGCAGCACGCCGAGGGCCGCACGGCGCAGGGCATACGGGTCTTTGCTGCCGGTCGGCAGCATGCCGATACCGAAGATGCCGACCAGGGTGTCGAGCTTGTCGGCGATCGCGACAGCCGCACCGGTCAGGGTCGCCGGCAGTTCAGCACCGGCACCGCGTGGCATGTACTGCTCGTTCAGCGCCAGCGCGACGTCTTCCGGCTCGCCGTCATTGAGCGCGTAGTAGTAACCGGCGACACCTTGCATCTCCGGGAACTCGCCGACCATTTCGGTGGCCAGGTCGCACTTCGACAGCAGGCCGGCACGGGCCGCCCACGAAGCGTTGCCGCCGATTCGCGCGGCAATATACGCCGCGAGCTTCGAGACGCGCTCGGCCTTGTCGTAGACGCTGCCGAGTTTTTCCTGGAACACCACGTTCTTCAGGCGATCATTGAAGGCTTCGAGTTTCTGCTTCTTGTCTTGCTTGAAGAAGAACTCGGCGTCGGTCAGGCGTGGGCGAACCACTTTCTCGTTACCGGCGATGATCTGCTGTGGATCTTTGCTTTCGATGTTGGCGACGGTGATGAACCGTGGCAGCAACTTGCCGTCGGCATCCAGCAGGCAGAAGTACTTCTGGTTGTCCTGCATGGTGGTGATCAGTGCTTCCTGCGGCACATTGAGGAAGCGTTCCTCGAACGAGCACACCAGCGGCACCGGCCATTCGACCAGCGCGGTCACTTCATCCAGCAGCGCCGGCGGCACGATCGCGGTGCCTTCCTGACGGGTCGCCAGTTCTTCGGTGCGCTTGCTGATGATCTCGCGACGCTCGTTGGCATCGGCCAGCACGTAGGCGGCACGCAGGTCGGCCAGGTAGCTCGACGGCGAACCGATGCGCACGCTTTCCGGCTGATGGAAACGGTGACCACGGGAGTCGCGGCCAGCCTTCTGCGCGAGGATGGTGCAGTCGATGACCTGGTCACCGAGCAGCATCACCAGCCACTGGGTCGGACGCACGAACTCTTCCTTGCGCGCACCCCAACGCATGCGTTTCGGGATCGGCAGGTCGTTCAGCGAATCTTCGACGATGGTCGGCAGCAGGCTTGCGGTTGGCTTGCCGGCGATGTTCTGGCTGTAACGCAGTTTCGGGCCGCTCTGGTCGATTTCGCTCAGCTCGACGCCGCACTTCTTGGCGAAGCCCAGGGCTGCCTGAGTCGGGTTGCCTTCAGCGTCGAAGGCGGCCTGACGTGGCGGGCCATCCAGGTTGATGCTGCGATCCGGTTGCTGGGTCGCCAGCGCCGTGATCAGCACCGCCAGACGGCGCGGCGCGGCATAGACCGTTTTGCTTTCGTAGCTCAGGCCGGCAGCTTGCAGGCCCTTGTCGATACCGGCGAGGAACGCTTCAGCCAGGGTGTTCAGGGCTTTTGGCGGCAGTTCTTCGGTGCCCAGTTCAACCAGAAAATCTTGAGCACTCATTGTGCAGCCTCCAGCTTGGCCAGTACTTCGTCACGCAGGTCCGGGGTCGCCATCGGGAAGCCCAGCTTGGCGCGGGCCAGCAGGTAGGCTTGCGCAACGGAACGCGCCAGGGTGCGTACGCGCAGGATGTATTGCTGACGCGCGGTCACCGAGATCGCCCGGCGCGCGTCCAGCAGGTTGAAGGTGTGCGAGGCCTTCAGCACCATTTCGTAGCTCGGCAACGGCAGCGGCTGGTCGAGTTCGATCAGGCGCTTGGCTTCGCTTTCATAGAAGTCGAACAGTTCGAACAGTTTGTCGACGTTGGCGTGTTCGAAGTTGTAGGTGGACTGCTCCACTTCGTTCTGGTGGAACACGTCGCCGTAGGTCACCTTGCCGAACGGACCGTCAGCCCAGACCAGGTCGTAGACCGAATCCACGCCTTGCAGGTACATGGCCAGACGCTCCAGACCGTAGGTGATTTCACCGGTGACCGGGTAGCACTCGATGCCGCCAGCCTGCTGGAAGTAGGTGAACTGAGTCACTTCCATGCCGTTGAGCCAGACTTCCCAGCCCAGACCCCAGGCGCCGAGGGTCGGCGATTCCCAGTTGTCTTCGACGAAGCGGATGTCGTGGACCAGCGGGTCCAGGCCGACATGCTTGAGCGAGCCCAGGTACAGTTCCTGGAAGTTGTCCGGGTTCGGTTTCAGCACGACCTGGAACTGATAGTAGTGCTGCAGACGGTTCGGGTTTTCCCCGTAGCGGCCGTCAGTCGGACGGCGGCTTGGCTGCACGTACGCGGCGTTCCAGGTTTCCGGGCCGATGGCGCGCAGGAAGGTCGCGGTGTGGAAAGTGCCGGCGCCTACTTCCATATCGTAGGGCTGAAGTACCACACAACCTTGCTCGGCCCAGTATTGCTGGAGCGCGAGGATCAAGTCTTGGAAGGTACGCACGGCTGGCGTAGGCTGGCTCACGAAATTCACCTGTTTCTTGGGCTGCGATTTAAAGAGCGGGAGTATACCCGATTCAGTCGCACCTCCACCCCCTGGAGCCTTATGCCACGCTGCTTTTGGTGTACCGAAGATCCGCTGTACATGGCTTATCACGATCAGGAGTGGGGCACGCCGCTACGCGATGCGCAGGGTTTGTTCGAGTTGCTTTTGCTCGAAGGGTTCCAGGCCGGGCTGTCGTGGATCACCGTGCTGCGTAAACGCGAGCGCTACCGCGAGGTGTTGTACGGCTTCGACGTGCAGCGTGTGGCGCAGATGAGCGACGCCGAGATCGATGAACTGATGCTCGATCCGGGGATCATCCGCAACCGCCTCAAACTCAATGCCGCCCGACGCAATGCCCAGGCCTGGCTGGCGCTGGAGGACCCGGTGGCCTTCCTCTGGTCGTTCGTCGGCGATCGACCGATCATCAATCATTTCAAGGATCGCAGCGAAGTCCCGGCGATCACCCCCGAAGCGCTGGCGATGAGCAAAGCCCTGAAAAAGGCCGGCTTCACCTTCGTTGGCCCAACCATTTGCTACGCACTGATGCAGGCTTCGGGCATGGTCATGGATCACACTCAGGACTGCGACCGCTACGCGCAGCTGGTCAACGGCGGTTAGAATGGCCGCCTCGCGCACAGCACAAAATCAGGAGTGACCTGTGGAAAAGTTTAAAGGCGCCTTGCTGGTAGGCGCTCTGCGGCTGTTTGCCCTGCTGCCATGGCGGGCCGTGCAGGCCGTGGGTTCGGCGATCGGCTGGATCATGTGGAAAACCCCCAACCGTTCCCGCGACGTGGTGCGGATCAACCTCGCCAAATGTTTTCCACAGATGGATCCGGCCGAGCGCGAGCGTCTGGTCGGCCAGAGCCTCAAAGACATCGGCAAGTCTCTGACCGAAAGCGCCTGCGCGTGGATCTGGCCGGCCCAGCGTTCCATCGATCTGGTGCGCGAAGTCGAAGGCCTCGACATCCTCAAGGATGCGCTGGCCTCGGGCAAAGGCGTGGTCGGCATCACCAGCCACCTGGGCAACTGGGAAGTGCTGAACCACTTCTATTGCAGCCAGTGCAAACCGATCATTTTCTACCGCCCGCCAAAGCTCAAGGCTGTGGATGAATTACTGCGCAAGCAACGCGTGCAGCTGGGCAACAAGGTCGCTGCCTCCACCAAGGAAGGCATCCTCAGCGTCATCAAGGAAGTGCGCAAAGGTGGTGCAGTGGGCATTCCGGCTGACCCGGAACCGGCCGAATCCGCGGGGATCTTCGTACCGTTCTTCGCCACCCAGGCGCTGACCAGTAAATTCGTGCCGAACATGCTCGCCGGCGGCAAAGCGGTCGGCGTGTTCCTGCACGCCCTGCGCCTGCCGGACGGCTCCGGCTACAAAGTGATCCTCGAAGCGGCGCCCGAGGCCATGTACAGCACCGATACCGAGGAATCCTGCGCAGCGATGAGCAAAGTCGTTGAACGCTACGTTGCCGCGTATCCAAGCCAATACATGTGGAGCATGAAGCGCTTCAAGAAACGTCCGCCGGGCGAAGCGCGCTGGTACTGAACAAGTTGGCACACTCTGTGGATAACCTGTAGGAACGCCGAAGGCTGTGATCTTTTGATCTTGCTTGAGGTTATCCACAACCCGTTCATTCAAGGGCGCATAAAGATGTCCGAACAACGCAAATCCTTCCGCATCAAGATCACCCACGACAGCTTCGGCGAATGCCTCGGGCAGACGCGCAATCTGTCGGCCACCGGCGTGTATGTGCAGCATCCGCGCCTGGCGTCATTGCCCAAGGGTGCGGTGGTTTATGGCCAGGTGCAGGATTTACCCACAGGCGCGCCGCGGGTGCGAATGGAAGTGGTGACGGTGGATGCCGAGGGCATCGGCCTGCGTTATCTCTAAATTATTGCGCCTGGCGGTCGAGCTTCTTCAGAAACACCGTCATTTCCTTCTCGGCCTGCTTGTCGCCATGGGCGCGGGCGGCTTCCAGACCTTGTTCCCACGCCTGCCGTGCGGCCGCGTGATCGCCGAGTGCGAGTTGCGCTTTGCCCAATAGCTTCCACGCCGCCGAGTACTTCGGGTCGAAACCGACACAGCGCTGGAAATGCTCGGCTGCCTTGGCGTTCTCTCCCAAATCCAGATAACCCTTGCCCAGGCCAAAGCGCAGCAATGAGTTATCCACACCCTTGGCGAGCATTTTTTCCAGGGATTCGAGCATGGGCGGAGTCCTTTTCTGTGGAGTGTCAGGTGTTGATCGGTGTCAGTTACACCGCTTTCGCGAGCAGGCTCGCTCCCACAGGGGAAACGCATTCCAAATGTGGGAGCGCGCCTGCTCGCGAAGGGGCCAGTGCCGTCAGCGCAAAACTCAGAAGAAGCTCAAACCCACATGAAACAGCTTCTCCACATCGCGAATATGCTTTTTATCCACAAGGAACAGAATCACATGGTCGCCGGTTTCGATCACCGTATCGTCGTGGGCGATGATCACTTCTTCGTTGCGGATGATCGCGCCAATCGTGCTGCCCGGCGGCAGGCCGATTTTCTCGATCGGCCGGCCGATGACCTTGCTCGACTTCGCATCGCCGTGGGCAATCGCCTCGATGGCCTCCGCCGCACCCCGGCGCAGTGAGTGCACACTGACGATATCGCCACGGCGTACGTGGGCCAGCAAGGTGCCGATGGTCGCCAGTTGCGGGCTGATGGCGATGTCGATGTCGCCGCCCTGGATCAGATCGACGTAAGCCGGGTTGTTGATGATCGTCATCACCTTCTTCGCGCCCAGGCGCTTGGCCAGCAGCGACGACATGATGTTGGCTTCGTCATCGTTGGTCAGCGCAAGGAAGATGTCGGCGTCGGCAATGTTCTCTTCCAGCAGCAGATCACGGTCCGACGCACTGCCCTGCAGCACCACGGTGCTGTCGAGGGTGTCGGAGAGATAGCGGCAGCGCGCCGGGTTCATCTCGATAATCTTCACCTGGTAGCGGCTTTCGATGGCCTCGGCCAGACGCTCGCCGATCTGCCCGCCACCGGCAATCACGATGCGCTTGTAGGTTTCGTCGAGACGGCGCATTTCGCTCATCACCGCGCGAATATTCTCACGGGCGGCGATGAAGAAGACTTCGTCATCGGCCTCGATCACCGTATCGCCCTGCGGCAGGATCGGCCGGTCGCGGCGGAAAATCGCCGCGACACGCGTCTCGACATTCGGCATGTGCTCGCGCAACTGGCGCAGTTGTTGGCCCACCAGCGGCCCGCCGTAATAGGCGCGCACCGCCACCAGTTGCGCCTGGCCTTCGGCGAAGTCGATCACTTGCAGCGCGCCCGGATGCTGGATCAGACGCTTGATGTAGTTTGTCACCACCTGCTCGGGGCTGATCAGCACGTCGACCGGAATCGCTTCGTTCTGGAACAGCTGTTCTTCGCGATTGAGGTAGGACGCTTCGCGCACCCGGGCGATCTTGGTCGGGGTGTGGAACAGGGTGTGCGCGACCTGGCAGGCGACCATGTTGGTCTCGTCGCTGTTGGTCACCGCCACCAGCATATCGGCATCGTCGGCGCCGGCCTGACGCAGCACCGACGGCAGCGAGCCGCGGCCCTGAATGGTGCGGATGTCGAGACGGTCGCCGAGGTCGCGCAGGCGTTCGCCATCGGTGTCGACCACGGTGATGTCGTTGGCTTCGCTCGCCAGGTGTTCAGCCAGCGAACCGCCGACCTGCCCCGCACCGAGGATGATGATTTTCATCCAGTCACTCCGTTGAATCCGTTTAGCCGCGCGCGGCAGCGATCTTGATCAGCTTGGCGTAGTAGAACCCGTCATGCCCGCCCTGTTGAGCCAGCAATTGGCGACCATGGGGCTGTTTGATCCCGGCCGTAGTTGCCAGATCCAGTTCGCGGGCACCGGGCGTGCGCTCAAGGAACGCGGCGATGACTTCGGTGTTCTCGGTCGGCAAGGTCGAGCAAGTGGCGTAGAGCAGGATGCCGCCGACTTCGAGGGTTTTCCACAGGGCGTCGAGCAGCTCGCCTTGCAGTTGCGCGAGGGCAGCGATGTCGTCCGGCTGACGGGTCAGCTTGATGTCCGGGTGACGGCGGATCACGCCGGTGGCCGAGCATGGCGCGTCGAGCAGGATGCGCTGGAACGGCTTGCCGTCCCACCACGCGGCGGTATCGCGGCCGTCGGCAGCGATCAGTTCGGCGCTCAGCCCCAGCCGCTCAAGGTTCTCCTTCACCCGCACCAGCCGCTTGGCTTCCAGATCCACCGCCACCACGCCGGCCAGCGCCGGTTCGGCTTCGAGGATGTGGCAGGTCTTGCCGCCCGGCGCGCAACACGCATCGAGCACCCGTTGGCCCGGGGCCAGATCGAGCAGATCGGCGGCCAGTTGCGCGGCTTCGTCCTGCACGCTGATCCAGCCTTCGGCAAAACCCGGCAGGCTGCGCACGTCGGCGGCGGCGTCGAGGACGATGCCGTCGCGGCTGTAAACGCACGGCGTGGCGGCGATGCCGGCCTCGCTGAGCAAGCCGAGGTAGGCGTCGCGGCTGTGATAGCGGCGGTTGACCCGCAGGATCATCGGCGGATGCGCGTTATTCGCCGCGCAGATCGCTTCCCATTGTTCCGGCCAGAAGGCTTTCAGGGATTTCTGCAGCCAGCGCGGGTGGGCGGTACGCACCACCGGATCGCGCTCCAGCTCGGCGAAAATCGTCTCGCTTTCGCGCTGGGCATTGCGCAGCACGGCGTTGAGCAGACCCTTGGCCCAGGGCTTTTTCAGCTTGTCGGCGCAACCGACGGTTTCGCCGATGGCCGCGTGCGGCGGCACGCGGGTGTAGAGCAGTTGATAGAGACCGACCAGCAGCAGCGCCTCGACATCGGCGTCGGCAGCCTTGAACGGCTTCTGCAGAAGCTTTTCCGCCAGCGCCGACAGCCGTGGCTGCCAGCGCGCGGTGCCGAACGCCAGATCCTGGGTGAAGCCACGATCGCGGTCTTCGACCTTGTCCAGTTGTGTCGGCAGGGAGCTGTTCAGCGAAGCCTTGCCGCTGAGCACGGCGGCGAGTGCCTTGGCGGCGGCCAGACGCGGGTTCATTGCGCGTCCACCACGGCGCCGAGCACGGTGCCGACGGCGAATTTCTCGCGGCGGCTGTTGAACAGGTCGCTGAAGTTCAGGGCCTTGCCGCCGGGCAGTTGCAGACGGGTCAGGCACAGCGCCTGCTCACCGCAGGCGACGATCAGGCCGTCCTTGCTGGCGCTGAGAATTGCACCCGGGGCGCCTTTGCCGTCCGCCAGCGTCGCGGCCAATACCTTCAGCGCTTCGCCGTTGAGGGTGCTGTGGGTGATCGGCCATGGGTTGAAAGCACGCACCAGACGCTCCAGTTCGACCGCCGGACGGCGCCAGGCGAGGCGCGCTTCGTCCTTGTTCAGTTTGTGGGCGTAGGTGGCGAGCTCGTCGTTCTGCACTTCGCCTTCGAGGGTTCCGGCGGCCAGACCGGCAATTGCCTGGACCACGGCGGGCGGACCCATTTCGGCGAGGCGGTCGTGCAGCGTGCCGCCGGTGTCGTTGGCGCTGATCGGGGTCACGACCTTGAGCAGCATCGGTCCGGTGTCGAGGCCCGCTTCCATGCGCATCACGGTCACGCCGCTTTCGGCATCACCGTGTTCCACGGCGCGCTGGATCGGCGCCGCACCGCGCCAGCGTGGCAGCAGCGAAGCGTGGCTGTTGATGCAGCCAAGGCGCGGAATATCCAGCACCGCTTGCGGCAGGATCAGGCCGTAGGCGACCACCACCATCAAGTCCGGCTTCAGTGCGGCGAGTTCAGCCTGAGCCTCAGCGTTGCGCAGGGTCGGCGGCTGCAACACCTGGATATTATTTTCCTGCGCCAACTGCTTAACCGGGCTCGGCATCAGTTTTTGCCCACGACCGGCCGGACGATCCGGTTGGGTGTAGACCGCAACGATCTCGTAAGGGCTGTTCAGCAGGGCCTTGAGATGTTCGGCGGCGAATTCCGGGGTGCCGGCAAAAACGATGCGCAGTGGCTCAGTCATGAAAGGAGTCTCATAAAAAGAAAAAGGCTTGCCGCAGCAAGCCTTTGAAGAGGGGCATCAAGCGTTCTGGCGGTGCAGCTTTTCCAGTTTCTTCTTGATCCGGTCGCGTTTGAGCGTGGACAGGTAATCGACGAACAACTTGCCATTGAGGTGGTCGCATTCGTGCTGGATGCACACCGCGAGCAGGCCTTCGGCGATCAGTTCGTAAGGCTGGCCATCGCGGTCCAGTGCCTTGATTTTGACCTTCTGCGGGCGGTCAACGTTTTCGTAGAAACCCGGCACCGACAGGCAGCCTTCCTGGTATTGATCCATCTCGTCGGTCAGCGATTCGAACTCGGGGTTGATGAACACCCGGGGTTCGGTGCGGTCTTCGGAAAGGTCCATCACGACGATACGTTTGTGCACGTTGACCTGGGTCGCGGCGAGGCCGATGCCCGGCGCTTCATACATTGTTTCAAACATGTCATCGACCAACTGACGCACTTCGTCGTCCACTACAGCCACAGGTTTGGCGATAGTACGCAGACGCGGGTCCGGGAATTCGAGGATGTTTAAAATGGCCATAGGCTGATTGCTGCACGTATTGAGTAAAGTCGGGTCGATGGCCTGGCAGGTCCGAAGATGCAGGCTACCGTTGTGAAGCGTAGCTAATGCAATTTGCAGTAGCGAGCCACGGGGGCTCTGACGGTTCACGCGAACGCACATGATAAAGGGATTCGCTGCATGAGGAAAACACTACTCGCCCTGCTGCTTCTGGCTTCGGCCGCGGCTGCGCAAGGGCAAGTGCAACTCAGGGATGGTTTTCCACAGCAATACACGGTGGTTTCGGGAGACACCCTCTGGGACATTTCCGGCAAATACCTGCGCGAGCCCTGGCAATGGCCACAGCTGTGGCGGGCCAATCCGCAAATTGAAAACCCCAACCTGATCTACCCCGGCGACACGCTGACGCTCAGTTACGTCAACGGCCAGCCGCAGCTGACCCTCAAGCGCGGCGAGTCACGGGGCACCATCAAGCTGTCGCCACGCATCCGCACCAGCCCGGTGGCCGAGGCGATTCCGAGCATTCCGCTGAAATCGATCAACAGCTTTCTGCTGAGCAACCGCATCGTCGACAAAGTCGAAGACTTCGACAAGGCGCCGTACATCGTCGCCGGCGATGCCGAGCGCGTGTTGAGCGGCACCGGTGACCGAATCTTCGCTCGCGGGCATTTCGACCCGAATCAGCCGGTGTACGGCATCTTCCGCCAGGGCAAGGTCTATACCGACCCGCAGACCAAGGAGTTTCTCGGGATCAACGCCGACGATATCGGTGGCGGTGAAATCGTCGCCACCGAAGGCGACGTCGCCACCCTCGCCCTGCAACGCACCACCCAGGAAGTACGTCTGGGCGATCGTCTGTTCAGCGGCGAAGAGCGCTCGATCAATTCGACTTTCATGCCCAGCGCCCCGAGCACCAACATCAACGGCCTGATCATCGACGTGCCGCGCGGCGTCACGCAGATCGGCGTGATGGACGTGGTCACCCTGAACAAAGGCAAGCGCGACGGTCTGGCCGAAGGCAATGTGCTGGTGGTGATGAAAACCGGGGAAACCGTGCGCGACCGGGTCACCGGCCAGCCGCTGAAAATTCCCGATGAACGGGCCGGTCTGCTGATGGTGTTCCGCACCTACGACAAGCTCAGTTACGGCCTCGTACTCAACGCATCGCGCTCGCTGGCGGTGCTCGACAAGGTGCGAAATCCTTAGCAGGCTTAACAAGTTACCAACAGAGTTATCCACAGCTTGTTCCGAATGGTTCGGGACTTATAACGATCAAGGATGATCCACGATGCTGTCTGCCTGTACGCCGGTTTCCCCTGCGGAACTGGAAGCGCGTTTGCGCCTGCACCGCTTGCCGGAAATCGGTCCGAAACGTTTTGCCAAACTGCTTGAAGCCTTCGGCTCGGCGTCAAAAGCCCTGAGCGCGCCGGCCAGTGCCTGGCGAGCGCTGGGTCTGCCAGCGGCGTCGGCCGAGGCCCGGCGCAGCCCGCAAGTGCGCGACGGCGCCAGCCATGCATTGCGCTGGCTAGAGCGGCCCGGCCAGCATCTATTGATGTTGGACCAGGCGGATTATCCGGCGCTGCTGGCGCAGATCCCTGACCCGCCACCGCTGTTGTTCGTCGCCGGTGATCCGCTGATTCTGGAAAAGCCGCAACTGGCGATGGTCGGCAGTCGCAGTGCTTCACGTCCGGGAATGGACACCGCCGCAGCGTTCTCCCGCAGCCTCGCCGGGGCCGGTTTCGTCATCACCAGTGGGCTGGCGCTGGGTATCGATGCGGCTGCGCATCAAGCGGCTCTGGATGTCGGCGGGCAAACCGTCGGCGTACTCGGCACCGGCCTGGAAAAGTTTTATCCACAGCGCAATCGTCGACTGGCCGACGCGATGATTGCCTCGGGCAGTGCGGTGCTTTCGGAGTTTCCACTGGACGCCGGCCCGACGGCGAGCAACTTCCCCAGGCGCAACCGGATCATCAGCGGTTTGTCCCTCGGCGTGCTGGTGGTCGAGGCGAGTGTCGCCAGCGGTTCGCTGATCACTGCCCGGCTGGCGGCGGAACAGGGCCGCGAGGTGTATGCGATTCCCGGCTCGATCCATCACCCCGGTGCGCGCGGCTGCCATCAGTTGATCCGCGACGGCGCGGTGCTGGTGGAAACCATCGAACACATTCTCGAAGCCCTGCGCGGCTGGCAGCATTTGCCGTTATCCACAGACCCGCTGGACTCCGCGCATCCCTTGCTTGATCTGCTGCACGCCGCGCCGCACACCAGCGAAGCCTTGGTCGAGAGCAGCGGCTGGGCGTTGCCCAAAGTCCTTGCAGCCCTAACCGAACTGGAAATGGACGGCCGCGCAGTGTGTGAAAACGGTCGCTGGCTGGCGAGGACACGCTAGGTTTTACAGGGAAGATCGGTAAACTGCGCAAAACCTGTTTTCGGAGAGTTTTTTCATGGTCAACAGTTGGCGTGTGCAACAAGCCGCACGAGAGATTCGCGCCGGGGCGGTGATTGCCTATCCAACCGAAGCCGTCTGGGGGCTGGGTTGCGACCCGTGGAACGAAGAGGCAGTGGATCGTCTGCTGGCGATCAAGAACCGTTCGGTGGACAAGGGCCTGATCCTGGTCGCCGACAACATCCGCCAGTTCGACTTCCTGTTCGAAGACTTCCCGCAAGAGTGGCTCGACCGCATGGCCAGCACCTGGCCGGGGCCGAACACCTGGCTGGTGCCGCATCAGAACCTGTTGCCGGAATGGGTGACGGGCGTGCATGACACGGTGGCGCTGCGGGTCAGCGATCACCCGCAGGTGCGGGATCTGTGCTCGATGGTCGGGCCGCTGATTTCCACCTCGGCCAACCCGCAGGGGCGGCCGGCGGCGCGCACGCGGTTGCGCGTCGAGCAGTATTTCCGTGGGCAGATCGACCTGATCCTTGGCGGGCAACTGGGTGGGCGCAAGAACCCCAGCGTGATTCGCGATCTGGCAACCGGCAAGGTCATTCGTCCCGACTGATCCTGCGTCGAAAACCTTTACTGTGAGTCTTCCTCGCCTTGATGGTGAGGAGGACTACGCGCGCCTGCGATTTATCCTGCAATGACGGCAGTTTCCTTGTCGGAAAATTCGCCAAGTCCCCGGATTCATTGGCTTTTCCCACTTGATTATCAGACTTTCTGGTGTGGCGGAATCGGCAAAAGCAACCATCCTTTCCCTGCACTCGAAACACTTCGATAAGTTAAGGTCTGCGGAGAAAGAATGGACACTACCAATTTGCAACTCACGGATTACCTGCAGGCGCTTCAGGTGACGTTGAAGAGTCACCATGAGGGTTGTCGCATCGTGATGCTTGAGGCAGGGGCGGATACTCAGGAGTTCGACCGGTTTATCGATCGGCAATTTCGGCTTCGGTTGCAGCATTACATGCTGACTTCACGGGCGCGGATGCTCGAAACCAGACTGGCGATAAAGTCGCGCAGTACCCATTTCCTGCTGTATCGGCACGATCAACTGTTGGCGGTATTGAGAGCGACTCCGGCACCGTTCGAGTGGGTATCGCTGGCGCAGCAACACGTTTCTCCCACAGTAGCGCTGTCGCGCCATGTCGAATTCAGTCGATTGATGTCGTACACACCCAATCAGTTGCCCATTGCGGTCAACGGTCTGCTGGCGGCCGCTACCGAGTGGGCCATTAAACGCGGTTATAACGGGGTAACCGCGTTGTGCAGATCGCAACAGCTGCGCTTCTACCAGCGCTTCGGCCTGATGCCGATCGCTTCCAATGCCCTGCATATCGACCAGCGCGCACGCGGCGATTACTGGGTGCTGTCAGCCGAGTGGCGGCAAATTCTCGCGGCGGTCCAACCGCCTGATCCGGCGGTTGGCCACGTGGTGCAGAAACCGTTGGAGTGTCATCTGCCGAGGTGTTGAACGCGTTCGAACTGACTTGCCAGCCGTGGGTTCGCAACCCTGACTGGCAAGACGTCGAAGGTTTGTCAGGGCAGCAGGATGGTCGAGCCGGTGGTACGCCGGGCCGACAATTCGGTCTGCGCCTTCGCCGCATCAGCCAGTGGATAGCGCTGGCTGATGCTCACCTTGAGCTTGCCGCTGATGATCATCTCGAACAGCTCGTCGGCCATGCGCTGCAGGTTCTCGGCGTTGTTGGCGTAGGTCGCCAGGGTCGGGCGGGTCACATACAGCGAACCCTTGGCTGAAAGAATCCCCAGATTCACCCCGTCCACCGCACCGGAGGCATTGCCGAAACTTACCACCAGTCCACGCGGCGAAACGCTGTCGAGCGAGGTCAGCCAGGTGTCTTTGCCGACGCCGTCGTACACCACCGGGACTTTCTTGCCATCGGTCAGCTCCAGCACCCGCTGTGCCACGTTTTCGTGGCTGTAATCGATGGTTGCCCAGGCACCGTTGGCCTTGGCCAGTTCGGCTTTTTCCTTCGAGCTGACCGTACCGATCAGCTTCACGCCCAGTGCCTTGGCCCATTGGCAGGCCAATGAACCGACACCCCCGGCAGCGGCGTGGAACAGAATGGTTTCGCCACCCTTGAGTTCATAGGTCTGGCGCAGCAGGTACTGCACGGTGAGGCCCTTGAGCATGACCCCGGCTGCGGTCTCGAAGCTGATTTCGTCCGGCAGCTTCACCAGATTGGCTTCGGGCAGGGTGTGCAACTGGCTGTAGGCGCCCAACGGGCCGCTGCCATATGCCACGCGATCACCGACCTTGAACCGGGTGACGTCGCTCCCCACCGCATCGACGATGCCGGCGCCTTCTGCGCCGAGGCCGGACGGCAAGGCCGGCGGGGCATACAGACCGCTGCGGAAATAGGTATCGATGAAGTTCAGGCCGATCGCCTTGTTCGCCACCCGCACCTGATTCGGGCCGGGCGCGGCGGGTTCGTAGTCAACAAACTCGAGCACTTCGGGACCGCCGTGGGCGCGGAACTGGATACGCTTTGCCATCTGCCTGCTCTCCTTGGGTCGTTTGTAAGCCCCCTATCCAACTCCCCTGCTTGATCTTCGTCAACTGCGGCGCGCAGGTTTGCGGTGTTATGCTACGCGCCCATTTGCGCCGCCCCCTGCCTGCGGGGCGCCCGCGTAGTTATGCCCGATTCAAGGTGAAGCCATGACGACCCGCACCGACGCCGTAAAGGCCTATCTGCTCGATTTGCAAGACCGCATCTGTGCCGCGCTGGAAACCGAGGACGGCGGCACGCGCTTCGTCGAAGACGCCTGGACCCGGCCTGCCGGTGGTGGCGGCCGTACCCGCGTGATCGAAAACGGTACGGTGATCGAAAAGGGCGGCGTCAACTTTTCCCACGTGTTCGGCAGCGGCCTGCCGCCGTCGGCCAGCGCCCATCGCCCGGAACTGGCCGGTCGCGGTTTCGAAGCCCTCGGCGTGTCGCTGGTGATTCACCCGCACAACCCGCATGTGCCGACGTCCCACGCCAACGTGCGCTTTTTCATCGCCGAGAAGGAAGGTGAAGAGCCGGTCTGGTGGTTTGGCGGCGGCTTCGACCTGACCCCCTATTACGGCAACGAGGAAGACTGCATCCACTGGCACCGCGTCGCCGAACAGGCCTGCGCGCCGTTCGGGCCGGACGTCTATCCGCGTTACAAGGCCTGGTGCGACACCTATTTCCACATCAAGCATCGCCATGAACCGCGTGGCATCGGTGGTCTGTTTTTCGACGACCTGAACGAGTGGGATTTCGACACCAGTTTCGCCTTCATGCGCGCCATCGGTGATGCCTACATCGACGCTTACCTGCCGATCGTGCAGCGCCGCAAGCACGATGCGTTCACCGCACAGCAGCGTGAATTCCAGGAATTCCGCCGTGGCCGCTACGTCGAGTTCAACCTGGTCTACGACCGAGGCACCCTGTTCGGCCTGCAATCGGGCGGGCGTACCGAGTCGATCCTCATGTCGTTGCCGCCGCAAGTGCGCTGGGCCTATGACTTCAAGGCCGAGCCCGGCAGCGAAGAAGCGCGCCTGACCGACTACTTCCTGCAAGACCGCGACTGGCTGGCCCAGGCCTGAGGACTGCTGATGGATCGTTACGTCGTTTTCGGTAACCCGATCGGCCACAGCAAGTCGCCGATGATTCACAAACTGTTCGCCGAGCAGACCGGTCAGTGCCTCGACTACAGCACCCTGCTGGCGCCGCTTGACGACTTCAGTGCCTGCGCCATGGCGTTCTTCCATGACGGTCGCGGCGCCAACGTCACGGTGCCGTTCAAGGAAGAGGCCTATCGCCTGGCGAACAGCCTGACCGCTCGCGCGCAGCGCGCTGGTGCGGTGAACACCTTGAGCAAACTGGTCGACGGTTCGCTGCTCGGCGACAACACCGACGGCGCCGGTCTGGTGCGCGACCTGACGGTGAATGCCGGTTTCAGCCTGACCGGCAAACGCATCCTGCTGCTCGGCGCTGGCGGCGCGGTGCGTGGCGCGCTGGAGCCGTTGCTGGCGGAGAAGCCGGCATCGGTGATTATCGCCAACCGCACGGTGGACAAGGCCGAGCTGCTGGCCGAGCTGTTCTGTGATCTGGGGCCGGTGTCGGCCAGTGGTTTCGACTGGTTGCAGGAGCCGGTGGACGTGATCATCAACGCCACCTCCGCCAGCCTCACCGGCGACGTGCCGCCGATTGCCGCGAGCCTGATCGAGCCGGGCCAGACCCTGTGCTACGACATGATGTACGGCAAAGAGCCGACCGCATTCTGCCGTTGGGCCAGCGAGCATGGCGCGGCGGTATCGATGGATGGTCTGGGGATGCTGGCTGAACAGGCGGCCGAGGCGTTTTTCCTGTGGCGCGGGGTGCGTCCGGATACGGCGCCGGTACTGGCGGAACTACGCCGCCAGTTGGCCCTTTAAAAGCTTCGCGAGCAAGCCCGCTCCCACATTGGAATGCGATCAAATGTGGGAGCGGGCTTGCTCGCGAATGGCCGCACCGCCGATCCTGGATCAATCCTCAAACCGGATTGGACACTTTTCCGGCCCTTCGAGCTTCCGCAACTCCTCCACCACCTGCGGCCGCGCCCGGCGCAGGGTCAGGCTGCGATCCTGACGCAGCAGGCGCCGCGCCTCCTGATGCAGCATCTCCACCCCCGAATAATCGATGAAGTTGATCTGCTGCGCCTCGATCACCACCCGCGTACCGTGCAGCCGTTGCAGGCGCACTTGCAGGTAATGGCTGGCGCCGAAGAAGATCGAGCCGCCGACCCGCAGCACGTCCTCCTCACCTTCGCGCGAATGCTGCACTCGCGGTTGCGAAGTGCGCTTGAGGTAGAAGAACAGCGACGCCAGCACCCCGGCATAGATCGCGGTCTGCAGTTCCAGTAGCAGCGTGGCGAGGCAGGTCAGCGCCATGACCACGAACTCGGCCCGGCTGACCCGCAGCAACGAACGAATCCCGCGATGATCCACCAGGCCCCAGGCGATCAGCAGAATGCTCCCGGCCATCGCCGGAATGGGGATGCGTGAAATCAGCCCGGCGCCAAAAATCGCGAACAGCGCGACCCAGATCGCCGAAAAAACCCCGGCCAGCGGCGAACAGGCACCCGCCTCGTAACTCAGGCCTGAGCGGGTGAACGAACCGGCGGAGAGCGATCCGGAAAAGAACGCCCCGACAATATTCGACAAGCCCTGTGCGCGGACTTCCTGGTTGGCATCAAGCAACTGCTGCGAACGTGCAGCAATCGAACGGGCAATCGACAGGCTGGTGACCAGACCGAGCATGCCCACCGCCACGGCGCTCGGCAGCAAACGCAGGACCAGATCCAGATCCAGCGGCAGCGCACTGAACGGTGGCAGGCGTCCGACAAAGGCGCTGACCAGATGCACGTGGCCGAACATCGCCGGCCATAACCACACCACTGCGCTGCCCAGCACCAGCGTTATCAACAGAGTCGGCCAGCGCGGCAGCAGTTGTCTGAGGACAAAACCGACCAGCACCGTGGCCACACCCAATACCAGTGATGGTTTATCCACAGCCCGCAGGTGTTGCAGCAGGTCCATCAGACTGGCCAGCGCCGTGGCTTTCGCCGGCAGGTCCAGCCCCAGCAGATTGGGCAACTGGCCGATGGCGATCACCACCGCCGCGCCGAGGGTGAAGCCGAGCACCACCGAGTGCGAGACGAAATTCACCAGTGCACCGAAGCGCAGCAGGCCGAGCAGCCACTGGAAAATCCCCGCCAGAAAGCTCAGCAGCAGGATCAGCGTGATGTAGTCCTGGGATGCGGGTACGGCCAAGGGACTGATGCTGGCATACAGCACAATCGAAATCGCTGCAGTCGGGCCGCAGATCAGATGCCACGACGACCCCCACAGGCAGGCGATCAGCACCGGGATGATCGCCGCATAGAGGCCGTATTCCGGCGGCAGGCCGGCGATCAGTGCGTAGGCGATCGACTGCGGCAACGCGAGAATCGCACCGCTCAGGCCAACGACCAGATCCCGGCCGACGCTGGCGCGGGTTTGCCGGGGCAGCCAGGTCAGGAAGGGAAAGAGTGAGTGGCGACTGGGCAGGGCCATGGGTCCTCGCGGTGTGTGGGTTTATGCAAGGTTATCAGGACGCGCCAATTACTGTGGTGAGGGGATTTATCCCCGATGGGCTGCGAAGCGGCCCCAAAACCGACGGTCTCGGTGAGTCAGGTATACCGAGTGCATAGACTTTGCGACTGCTGCGCAGCCGATCGGGGATAAATCCCCTCGCCACGAGTAAGTTGTCGTCAAGTAGAAAGCGTCAGAGCTTGGCCTTCACCGCAGGCAATGCATCCTTGCCATCCAGCGTCTTCACGCCATCCAGCCACTTGTCCAGCACCGCCGGATTGGCCTTGATCCATGCCTTCACCGCATCGGCATTGCTGACTTTCTTGTTCACCACCTCAGCCATGATGCTGTTCTCCATGTCCTGGGTGAACGTCAGGTTGGTCAGCAACTTGCCCACATTCGGGCAGGCCTCGGCGTAGCCTTTGCGCGTCAGGGTGTAGACGCTACCGGTGTCGCCGAAATACTTCTCGCCGCCCTTGAGGTAATGCATCTTCAGCTGCACGTTCATCGGGTGCGGGGTCCAGCCGAGGAAGGTGACGAATTTCTGCTTCTTCACTGCCCGCGACACTTCGGCGAGCATCGCCTGTTCGCTGGATTCGATCAGCTTCCACTGGCCGAGGTCGAAGTCGTTCTTCTTGATGATTTCCTGCAGCGAGATGTTCGCTGGCGCACCGGAGCCGATGCCGTAGATTTTCTTGTCGAACTTGTCGGCGTATTTGTTCAGGTCGGCAAAGTCATGCACACCGGCATCCCACACATAATCCGGGACGGCCAGGGTGAACTCGGTGCCGTCGAGATTCTTCGCCAGTTGCGTGACGTCACCGGTGGCGACGAACTTGTCGTAGAAGCCCTGCTGCGCCGGCATCCAGTTGCCGAGGAACACATCCACCTGACCGTCCTTCAAACCGCCGAAGGTGATCGGCACCGCGAGGGTGTCGACCTTGGCCTTGTAGCCCATGCCGTCCAGCAGAAACCCGGTGATGGCGTTGGTCGCGGCGATGTCGCTCCAGCCCGGGTCGGCCATTTTCACCGTTTCGCAGCTTTGCTCGGCAAATGCCGAGGCGCTGGCCAGAGCCAGCAGGCCAATCGTCAGTGCTGTGGATAACTTGCGCATGGACTTCCCCTTACATTATTGGTTTTGGCAGGGTTGTGGATAACGGGCCTTGCGTTCCAGATCGTCGAGGTCGATGTGGTTGCGCATGTATTGCTGACTGGCATCCACCAGCGGCTGGTGATCCCAGCTCTTCAGCTTGCCGATGGTCAGGGCATCGGCGACAAAACGCCGGCGACGCTGGCTGGCGAGCACCTCGCGGTGAATCGCCGGGATGTCCCACTTGGCCCGCGCTTCGGCGATAAAATCGTCGAACAGCTGGCGATGTTGCGGCGACTGGCTGAGTTCTTCGAGTTCACGCGGGTCGTTGTGTACATCGAAGAGTAGGCACGGGTCGCTTTCACTGTAGATAAATTTGTAGGCGCCGCGACGGATCATCATCAGCGGGCTGACGGTGCCCTCTGCCATGTACTCGCCGAACACTTCGTCGTGCCCGCCCTGCCCTTGCAGGTGCGTCAGTAGCGAGCGGCCGTCCAGCGGCAAGTTCGGCTCCAGGCTGCCGCCGGCCAGTTCAACGAAGGTCGGCAACAGGTCGGCGGTGGACACTGCCGCGCTAACCCGGCCAGCAGCGAACTGCCCCGGCGCACTGATCAGCAGCGGCACCCGTGCAGCCATCTCGAACCAGTGCATTTTGTACCAGAGGCCTTTCTCGCCGAGCATGTCACCGTGGTCGCCGGAGAACACGATGATGGTGTCATCGATCAGCCCGGTATCTTCGAGGGTTTGCAGAAGTTTGCCGACGTTGGCGTCGATATAGCTGCAAGCACCGAAGTACGCACGGCGCGCATCGCGAATCTTATCCACAGGCAGCGGCTTGTCCCACAGGTCATAGACCTTGAGCAGGCGCTGCGAGTGTGGATCGAGGGAATGTTGAACCGGGGTGCTCGGCAACGGGATGTCACCGTCGTCGTACAAATCCCAGAACGCCTTGGGAATCGTGTACGGGTCGTGTGGGTGAGTCATCGAAACGGTCAGGCAGAACGGCTGATCGCCGTCCTCGCGAATGTGATCGAACAGGTATTGCTGGGCCTTGAACACCACCTCTTCATCGAAGTCGAGCTGGTTGGTGCGCACGCACGGCCCGGCCTGCAGCACCGACGACATGTTGTGATACCAGCTCGGGCGCACGTCCGGCTCGTCCCAGTTCACCGCCCAGCCGTAGTCGGCCGGGTAGATGTCGCTGGTCAGGCGCTCTTCATAACCGTGCAACTGATCCGGGCCGCAGAAATGCATCTTGCCCGACAGCGCGGTGCGGTAACCGAGGCGACGCAGGTAGTGGGCGTAGGTCGGAATATCGGCAGGGAAATCGGCGGCGTTGTCGTAGGCGCCGATCTTGCTCGGTAACTGGCCGCTGACCAGAGTGAAACGCGACGGCGCGCACAGCGGACTGTTGCAGTAAGCGGCATCGAACACCACGCCCTGAGCGGCGAGGCGCGAAAGATTCGGCAGTTTGATTGGCGACGGGCCGTAGATTGGCAACATTGGCGCGGCCATTTGATCGGCCATGATGAAAAGAATGTTCTTGCGCTTCATGTGATCGCGGCATTCCATAGTGAATATTTATGCGACATTGCTGCGATCGAGCATGGAGTCCATGCCCCGTCCGGTAAAGCCTGCGCCGGACAATGACTAGGATAAGCACAGCTTATGTATGACGCCCTCGGCAACTTATCTCTCGACCTGTTACGCGCCTTCGAAGCGGCTGCACGCCATCGCAGTTTTACCGCCGCCGCGGTGGAGCTGGGCACTACGCAGCCGGCGATCAGCCAGCAGATCAAGCGTCTGGAAGAACAGCTGGGCGCGCGGTTGTTTGACCGGATCTATCGCGGTATTGAACTGACCGAGGGCGGCGCGATCCTGTTCGAGCAGGTTCAGCTCGGTTTGCAGAATATCGACGCAGGATTGAGTGCTATCAGTACGCAGCAACAACACGAGGTATTGCAAGTCGCCACCGATTTCGCCTTTGCCGCTTACTGGCTGATGCCACGCCTGCACCGCTTCCATGAAGCCAATCCGAACGTCGATGTCAGCTTGGTCACCAGCGAGCGCAACCACAACATGCTGCGCACCGACATCGATGTCGCGATCCTGTTCGGCGACGGGCGTTTCAAGCAAGGCGAAAGCCATTGGCTGTTTAGCGAGGAAGTGTTTCCGGTGTGCAGTCCGCAATTGCTCAAGGAGCGCGCCCTGCCCTTGCCCGCCCAGGCTTTGCTGGAGTTGCCGCTTCTGCATCTGCGCGGGGAAAACAGCAGCAACTGGTTTGACTGGAGCGGGCTGTTTCGCGAACTGGGCATCAGCACCCCGCCAGCACCGGGTCAATTACGTTTCGACAATTACACGCTGTTGATTCAAGCGGCGATTGGCGGTCAGGGCGTCGCGATCGGTTGGCGCCACCTTGTGGATAACTTGCTGAGCCAGGGCTTGCTGTGTCGGCCGATCGCCGAGACCACGTTGTCGCGCCTCGGTTATTACGTGGTGCTGCCGCAACGCAAACGCCGGGGCGCGTTGATTCAGCAGTTTGTCGACTGGTTGATGGCCGAGCAGGCCAGCAGCGCCGAATCTCTCGCCGGGGTAGCGTTACCGTCGATTGCGGTTTGAAGGCTCAGCCAGTTGCGGCGACAAAATTCACATGCTGCCCCACATGCAGATTCAACCGCAGCTCATCGGCAATCCCCACCGCAACCCGGTTCAGCCGTTCCAGCGGCTCCGCCAGCCCCGGCTCGAGATTGCCGCCCACCTGACTGAAATGCTCGATGGTCAGCCCCGCCACGCCGTGCGGGGCATTCACCAGCGTCCACTGCAATGGGCTGCTTTGCAGGGCTTCACGGATTTCTTCGGCGGCATGGCGTTGCAACCCGTCGTCCAGTTCCACCTCGTCGAGCACGGCAAAATTGCCCACCAGAAACAGCCGCGACACGTTGGCTGCCTGCAGACCATCCACCAACGCATCGACAGCCAGCACCTGTTCCACCGGCCCCAGCACCACCGATCTTTCCACATGGTCGCTGCTGAACGGCAGGCCCGGCGCATCCAGCAGGCAGATCACCGCCGAGCTGCCCGCTACGCTCTGCTTGACCCGTTCGGCATCGAACAGATCGCCGCTTTTGGTGCGCAGGCCCGGACGTGGTGCGAGTACGTTCAAATCGTCGAGAATCGCGATGACTTCGTGCTGCCGTCGCAGCAATTCAGCCATCAACGCACCGCCCAGGCTGGCCATGGCACCATAGAGCACCACTTTCACCGTCGGGGTTTCGGCATTTTTCATGGCTGATTCCTTTTTGTTGTCCCTCGTATGGCGTGTGACACGCAGCCTGCGCCGAGGGTTCGAACCGATTCAGAGGCTTTCAGATGCACGCAATCCATGGCTATCACGCCCACGTCTATTTCGACGCTGACTCAATTGATCAGGCGCGCGCTTTGTGTGAACAGGCGGCGCAGTTGTTTCCTCTGAAGATGGGGCGCGTCCATGAGCGCCCGGTCGGCCCGCATCCAGACTGGAGCTGCCAGTTGGCTTTCGGCCCGGAGCTGATCGGTGAGGTGTTGCCGTGGCTGGCGCTCAATCGCAAGGGGCTGGTGGTGTTTTTGCACCCCGACACTGGCGATGATTTGCTCGATCACACCGAGCACGCGATCTGGATGGGCGCGATACGGCCGCTGGATCTGTCTATTTTTTGATCAAAGGGTTTCTTCGGGCTCGCCCGGCAGATGCTCGTCGAGATGCAGCCAGGGCAATTGGCTGTCGGTCCAGATATGCCGCTCGGCTGGTGCCAACTCCGGGTGATCCAGTGTGGCGATGGTCACATCGATGCTCGCGGGACTGAGTTGCGTCACCAGCGCCAGCTGCGCGCCACAACGTGGACAGAAATACCGCGCGCAACTGCTCGACGAGTCATAGCGCGTTGGCGTCCCCGCCAGCCAATGAAAGCTGGCTGCCGGAACCGTGATCCACGTGGTGACAATCCCACCGCTGACTTTGCGGCAGATCGAGCAGTGGCAGTGGGCAATGTCCTGCAATGGCCCGCTGAACTGATAGCGGATGTGTCCGCAGTGGCAGCCACCGCTGTGCACTTCTTCCATGTCCCTACCCTCCCGTCCCCGAAATGATTGACTCTAGCCGCATCCGACAGCCGGTTGGCCATTCGCCTGAAGCTTTCGTCAGCGAAAGGTAGCTGAAAGGTTGCCCGATTAGGATCGCCGCCACTACCGGCAACAGACCGGTTGGCCAACGCGTGTGATCGCTCGCATGTCAGGCCCAATTAACAACAACAATGGTGATTCTGATGTCCTCTGTAGCCCGCCTTCTCGCTGAAACTCCGCCCGTACGTCTCGTGCTTCCCGTTCTGCGCTGATCCCTTCCGATCCGCTCACTCAATTAGCCGCGCTACGCCTGGAGTAATCCCATGCTGACTTTCCTTGGCTTCGCCATGGTCATCACGTTCATGTTCCTGATCATGACCAAGCGCCTGTCTGCGCTGATCGCCCTGATCATCATCCCGATCCTGTTCGCCCTGTTCGGTGGTTTCGCGCCGAAGATCGGCCCGATGATGCTCGAAGGCATTACCAAGCTTGCGCCGACCGGCGTGATGCTGATGTTCGCCATTCTGTATTTCGCCCTGATGATCGACTCCGGCCTGTTCGACCCGGCCGTGCGCAAGATCCTCAAACTGGTCAAGGGCGACCCGTTGAAAGTTTCGGTCGGTACCGCCGTGCTGGCGCTCGTCGTTTCCCTCGATGGTGACGGCGCGACCACTTACATGATCTGCGTGGCCGCCATGCTGCCGCTGTACAGCCGCATCGGCATGAGCCCGCGGATCATGGCCGGTCTGATCATCCTCGCCGGTGGCGTGATGAACATGACCCCGTGGGGTGGCCCGACCGCCCGTGCCGCCAGTGCGCTGCATGTCGACCCGTCGGACATCTTCGTGCCGATGATCCCGGCGATGGCCGCCGGTGTGGTGGCGATCCTGATCATTGCCTACTTCTACGGCAAACGTGAGCGTGCGCGTCTGGGCGAGCTGCACCTGATCGGCGACGAGATTGATCACAGTGAAATCAGCGTCTCGCAGTTCCCCGATGCTCGCCGTCCGAAGCTGATCTGGTTCAACGGCCTGCTGACCCTGGCGCTGATGTGCACCCTGATCGCGGGCCTGCTGCCGCTGCCGGTGTTGTTCATGGTGGCGTTCAGCATCGCGATGATCGTCAACTACCCGTGCCTGCAAATGCAGAAGGACCGGGTTGCGGCTCACGCCGGCAGCGTGCTGTCGGTGGTCAGTCTGATTTTCGCTGCGGGTATCTTCACCGGTATCCTGTCCGGAACCGGCATGGTCGACGCCATGTCGAAAAGTCTGCTGGCAGTGATTCCGGACTTCCTCGGCCCGTACCTGGCGGTGATCACGGCGCTGGTGAGCATGCCGTTCACATTCTTCATGTCGAACGACGCGTTCTACTACGGCGTATTGCCGGTGCTCTCCGAAGCGGCCAGCCATTACGGCATCACCGCAGTGGAAATGGCCCGTGCCTCGATCGTCGGTCAGCCCGTCCACTTGCTCAGCCCGCTGGTGCCGTCGACGTACCTGCTGGTGGCGCTGGCCGGTATCGAGTTCGGTGACCACCAGCGTTTCACCCTGAAGTGGGCAGTGCTGGTCTGCCTGTGCATACTGGTGGCCGCCTTGCTGCTGGGGACGTTCCCGCTGTTCAGCACGTTGTAACGGCATTCACTCACCATGACGCCAGCTGCTTGCTGGCGTCATGGTTTAACACTCGCTCAAAGGAATACACATGGATTGGCTGACCAACCCCGAAATCTGGGTTGCCTTCTTTACCCTGACCGCCCTGGAAATCGTTCTGGGCATCGATAACATCATCATGATTTCGATCCTGGTCAGCCGCATGCCCAAGCACATGCAGCAGCGCACGCGGATCTTCGGCCTGGGCCTGGCGATGATCACGCGGATCCTGTTGCTGCTGTCGATCACCTGGGTCATGCGCCTCACCGCCGACCTGTTCGTGGTGTTCGGCCAGGGCATTTCCGGTCGCGACCTGATCCTGTTCTTCGGTGGCCTGTTCCTGCTGTGGAAGAGCTCGCAGGAGATGTACCACGCGCTGGAAGGCGAAGACGAAAGCGGCGACGAGCCTTCGGGCAAGGGCGGCAACTTCCTTTACACGATCATTCAGATCGCGATCATCGACATCGTGTTCTCGCTGGACTCGGTAATCACTGCCGTCGGCATGGTCTCCCATGTGCCGGTGATGGTCGCGGCAATCGTCGTCGCCGTGCTGGTGATGATGGCGGCCTCGGGCAAGATCAGCGAGTTCATCGACAAGCACCCGTCGCTGAAGATGCTGGCGCTGTCGTTCCTGCTGGTGGTCGGTACCGTACTGATCGCCGAGTCGTTCGACGTGCATGTGCCGAAAGGCTACGTCTACTTCGCCATGGCGTTCTCGCTGGCGGTGGAAGCGATCAACATCAAACTGCGCGGCGCGATGGCCCGGAAGAAACAGCAGCAGGATCCGGTGAAACTGCGCAAGGATGTTCCGGGGCAATAACCCGGTAGTCCTGAATCACGCAACACCCCTGTGGGAGCGAGCCTGCTCGCGAAGACGGAGTGTCAGTCGACAACAATGTTGGCTGATCCACCGCTTTCGCGAGCAGGCTCGCTCCCACAGTTGTTTGTGCATTCAGGCAGGGGGGACGAGGTTGTGCAGCACCCGGTTCACCGCCAGTTCGCTGCGTTTAATCCCCTCAAGCTCTGACACAAAAACCTGTGGGAGCGGGCTTGCTCGAAGGCGTCGTATCAGTCGATAGAAATGTTGACTGGCCCACCGCTTTCGCGAGCAAGCCCGCTCCCACAGGGGAATCCGGGTTTTCAGGTCAGGTGGATAAAGCCATTTTCATGACACTTTTGTTTCAATCCGCACTTTAGCTGTGCAATGCTGGCGCCCAGTCCGTTAGCCAACTACAGCTTAAGTATCAAAAACGTAGAAACCGCGCGGTACCGTCAACTTGCCCCTTTGGGGCGCTGCTACTACAGGGGGTCTGCATGCTCACCCTGCTCAATTTACTGTCTGCCGTGGCCCTGCTGATCTGGGGCACGCACATCGTCCGAACCGGCATCCTGCGGGTGTACGGCACCAATCTGCGCCATGTGATCGGCCAGAACATGTCCAAACGCTGGCTCGCGTTCGTCGCCGGCATCGTCGTGACTGCGATGGTGCAGAGCAGCAACGCCACGGCCATGCTCGTCACCTCCTTCGTCGGTCAGGGCTTGATGGCGCTGACCCCGGCGCTGGCGACCATGCTTGGCGCCGACGTCGGTACCGCGCTGATGGCGCGGGTGCTGACGTTCGACCTGTCGTGGCTGTCGCCGCTGCTGATTTTCCTCGGGGTGATTTTCTTTCTGTCGCGCAAACAGACGCGGCTCGGGCAGATGGGCCGGGTCAGCATCGGTCTGGGGCTGATCATTCTCGCGCTGCAACTGATCGTGGAGGCCGCCGCACCGATTACCCACGCCCAAGGGGTGAAGGTGATCTTTGCTTCGCTGACCGGCGACATCCTCCTCGACGCCCTGGTTGGTGCGTTGTTCGCGATGATTTCCTATTCCAGCCTCGCCGCCGTGCTCCTGACCGCGACGCTGGCCGGTGCCAGCGTGATCAGCCTGCCGGTGGCGATCGGTCTGGTGATCGGCGCCAACATCGGCAGCGGCGTGCTGGCGTTCATGAGCACCAGCATGCAGAACGCGGCCGGGCGGCAAGTGGCGCTGGGCAGCCTGCTGTACAAACTGATCGGCCTGCTGCTGATCATCCCGGTGCTTGACCCGCTGGTGCACTGGATGGACGGCCTGGATTTCAGCCCGCAGGAAATGGTCATCGGCTTCCACTTGCTCTACAACACCGCGCGCTGCCTGATCCTGCTGCCCAGCGTCGCGCCTATGGCACGCCTGTGCGCCTGGCTGCTGCCGGAGCGCCCGGAGGTCAACGGCACCGCCAAGCCGCGGCATCTCGATGCGACGGCGCTGGTCACCCCGAGCCTGGCGCTGGCCAACGCCGCCCGCGAGACCCTGCGCATGGGCGACCTGATCGACAACATGCTCGACGCGATGCTCGATGTACTGCGTGGCAAGCAGACCGCCATCACCCAGGAAATGCGCCGACTGACCGATGACGTCGAAGCGCTGTACAGCGCGATCAAGTTGTATCTGGCGCAAATGCCCCGCGAGGATCTCGGCGAACAGGACAGTCGGCGCTGGGCAGAGACCATCGAATTGGCGATCAACCTGAAACTGGCCAGCGACCTGATCGAACGCATGCTGCGCAAGGTGCAGCAGCAGAAGACCTCCCAGCGTCGGTCGTTTTCCGAAGAAGGCCTGGAGGATCTGGCCGGGCTGCATCAGCAACTGATCGCCAACCTGCGCCTGGGCCTGTCAGTGTTCCTCAGCGGCGACAAGGAAAGCGCCCGTCAGCTGTTGCGCGAGAAACGTCGCTTTCGCGCACAGGAACGGCGTCTGGCCCATGCCCATGTCAGCCGTTTGCAACGTAAGATCGTGCAGAGTCTGGAAACCAGTTCGCTGCATCTGGAGCTGATTGCGGATATGAAGCGCTTGAATTCGCTGTTTTGCAGCAGTGCTTACGTGGTGCTGGAAACGGCGGATACCGGGGCGCTGGAAGCGGATGATATTGCCGACATTACGCATTCGCCTTGAACGTCTGGGGCTGGGGTCAGTCAGTAACATTGATTCAGCCGCAAGATATTCGCGAGCAGGCTCGCTCCCACAGGGAATGAATTTCAAGGTGGGAGCGAGCCTGCTCGCGAAAGCGGCCTGAATAGCGACACGGATCTCCAAATCAGCCGTATGGAAGCCTGTTATGCGTTGCCTGTTGTTCGCCTGTCTGTTGCTCGGTTCCCTGCCCGCCTTCGCCGTTGATCGCTTTCAGGTCGAAGGCTATGCGCTGCCCAACGGTTTGCAGCTGTTGCTCAAGCCCGGCACCGAGCGCGGGCATGTGGCGATTCGTCTGGTGGTGGGCGTCGGTCTCGACGATTTCGACTGCGATGAAAAAGAGCTGCCGCATCTGCTTGAGCACCTGCTGTTCAGCGGCGTCGATGCCACCGGCGAAGGCGGCCTCGAGGAGCGCATGCAGGCGCTGGGCGGTGAGTGGAACGCGTTCACCAGCAACGCCGACACCACGTTCGTCATCGAAGCCCCGGCAAAGAATCAGCGCAAGGTCCTCGACCTGTTGCTCGACCTTTTGACCCAGACCCGCATCGACGACAACGCGATCAACGCTGCCAAGCGCGTAGTCGAGCGCGAGGACGGCGGCCACTACACCCGCCTGCAACGCTTTCTCGACCGTCAGGATCTGGGCCACACCGCGAGCAATCAACTGGCGGTTGAGCTTGGCCTGAAATGCCCGCAACGGGCCGAGGTCGGTCACCTGACCCAGAAGCAACTGGAGAAGGTGCGCAAGACCTGGTACGCGCCGAACAACATGACCCTGATCGTCGTCGGTGAGCTCGACAAACTGCTGCCGGCCTATCTGGAACGCACCTGGGGCGCGCTCGAAGCGGTGGACCCGGCGGAGCACCGTGAGCTGCCGGACATCCGCACCAGCGCCGCCCATGAACGCACCCTCACCCGTGGCTTCATCGGCGACAGCGCCAAGTTGCACTGGCTGGTGCCGGAGCCGATGCTCGACGATCAGTACGACGAGACCTTCGACATCCTCAAGGACTACCTCGACTGGGCGCTGTACCGGCAGATTCGCCTGAATCACGGCCTGTCCTACGGGCCATGGGCCGAGCGCGAAGTGTTTGGCGGGGTCGGCTTCATGAGCCTCAACGCTGACGTGGATCGCGATGACCTCGCCGAAGCCCAACAGGTGCTGGAAGACCTCAAGGCCGACCTGCTGAAAAACGGCCTCGACCCGGACACCTTCGCCCGGATCAAACAAGCCGCCATCGCCCATCAGGCCTGGGCGGTACAGGGCAACAGTGCCATGGCGGATTACTACTGGAGCGCGCTGGGTGATTACGAGGACGGGCGCTTTGCCAACCCGGCCCGGGAGCTGCAAGGCGTGACGCTGGAGACGGCGAACAAGGCCATGCGTGAATTGCTGTTGCAGCCGGGATATCTGCGGATCGAGAAGCCGTTGCTCAGTGATGATGAAGTGTTGTGGCTGATTGCCGGTGGCCTGGGCGTGGTCTTGCTGGTGCTGATTGGCTGGCGGTTGCACCGTCGTAAGCCAGCCAAACACTGAACCTGTGGGAGCGGGCTTGCTCGCGAATGCGGTGTGTCATTCAGCAATGATGTCGACTGACACGGCCCCTTCGCGAGCAAGCCCGCTCCCACAGGGATCTGTGGTGATTTTACTGACCGGGAGCCTCGCCACGTCGCCCGGCGGACGGTACTCTGTCGAGGTTTTTTCCTACTCAGTCGTGAACCGCCAACATGCAGAAAATCCCCCTCCTGATCCAGCGCATTCTCGAGCTGATGAAGCGCTATCCCGGGGTGATTGCGCTTGGCGGTTTCATCTCCGGGGTCGGCAGTTTCATTCTGGTCGATCGCCAGCAGGGACTGGCGAGCTGGATCACCGTCATCATGCTGCTGAGCTGGATCTGGCTGATGCTGGAAAACACCCTGACCGGCCTGTTCACGCGCATCTTCAAGCGGGAGATCCCCCAGCCGCTGCTGCGTTACGCGACGCAGATGATCCATCAGGAAAGCCTGTTTTTCGTCCTGCCGTTCTTCTTCATCACCACCACCTGGAACAGCGGTCAACTGATCTTCACCGGCCTGCTGTGCATCGCCGCGCTGATCTCGATTGTCGATCCGCTCTATTACAAATGGCTGGCGCCACGGCGCTGGGCTTTTCTCGCGTTGCACACCCTGACCCTGTTCGCCGCCCTGCTCACCGCGCTGCCGGTGATCATGCACCTGACCACCGCGCAAAGTTTCAAATGGGCACTGGGCACGGCGGTGGTGTTGTCATTCCCGAGCCTGGCGTCGATCTTCCCGATCCGCACCGTGCGCAACGCGTTGGCCATTCTGTGCATCACCTTCGGCATTGGCGCGGTCGGCTGGACGCTGCGCTCGTGGGTGCCGCCGGCGACGCTGTGGATGACCGACGTGGCGATCAGCACTCAGTTGCAGGATCGCACCCCGGGCGACAGCCTCGAACAGGTCAGCGCCGAGCAGATCCGCAACGGCGGCCTCTACGCCTACACCGCGATCAACGCGCCGCGCGGGCTGGATGAGCGGATCTACCATGTGTGGCAGTTCGACGGCAAAGAGGTCGACCGCATCGCCCTCGATATCCACGGCGGGCGCAAGGAAGGTTACCGGGCGTGGACGCACAAGCAGAACTTCCCCGGCAACCCGGCGGGCAAGTGGCAGGTGCGGGTGCTGACTGAAGACGGTCAGGTGATCGGCGTGTTGCGTTTCGAAGTGACAGACAGCACAGCGATCAAAGAAAAGTAATCCGGTTCGTGCTATTACGTTAGTTCGCTTAATAGCCGGACAAGCACGGAGCTTATGATCAGCAGCTCAATGAGCGGTAATGCCCAACTGGACACGTCAATCAGCCCTGCCCGACTGCGGGTTTCCGGGGACTGGACGCTTGCCCATTACGCCGACCTCAAGCACCTGACCGAAAAACTGACCGGCCAGTACGACGCCAATACCGTGGTCGACCTCAACAGCCTCGGTGCGCTCGACACTGCGGGCGCTTCGTTGCTGGTGGAGCTGCTCGGTTCCGAGCGTCTGGGCAAATCTGCCGAACACCCCGACTGCACGATTTCCCAGGCCGACCGCGCGTTGCTGCAAACGGTGTATCGCTCGCTGACTGATTTCTGTGTGCCGGTCAAAGAGCCGGAAGTCAGTGTCAGCGTGCAACTGCTGACCCGCATCGGGCGCGCCGTGGAAACGGTCTGGCAGGACACCCTGCAAGTGCTGGGTTTCATCGGCCTGATCCTCGAAACCATCGCCCGCAACCTGTTGCGCCCCAAGCGCTGGCGCATCACCCCCGTCGTCGCCCACATCGAACAGACCGGTCTCGACGCCGCGCCGATCGTGGCGCTGCTGACTTTTCTGGTCGGCGCGGTGGTGGCATTTCTCGGCGCCACGGTGCTGGCCAGTTTCGGCGCGACGATCTTTACTGTGGACCTGGTGGGCTTCTCTTTCCTGCGTGAGTTCGGCGTGTTGCTCACGGCGATCCTGATGGCCGGCCGCACTGCCAGTGCTTTCACCGCGCAGATCGGTTCGATGAAGGCCAACGAGGAGATCGACGCGATCCGCACCCTCGGCCTCGATCCGATGGAGCTGCTGGTGGTGCCGCGCGTGCTGGCGATGCTGGTGGCGCTGCCGATGCTGACGTTTCTGGCGATGCTCTGCGGGATCATCGGCGGTGGCGTGGTGTGCGCGGTGTCGCTGGGGATTTCGCCGGCAATGTTTCTCTCGCTGCTGCAGAGCGACATCGGTATTCAGCACTTTCTGGTCGGCCTGGTGAAAGCCCCGGTCTTTGCCTTCCTGATCGCCACGATCGGTTGCCTGGAAGGCTTCAAGGTCAGCGGCAGCGCCGAATCGGTCGGTGCGCACACCACGTCAGCCGTGGTGCAGTCGATTTTCGTGGTGATCGTGCTCGATGCGGTGGCTGCGCTGTTCTTCATGGAGATGGGCTGGTGAGTCGTCTACCCCGCGCGCCCTCGGAGGCGGTGATCGAAGTCCGTGGCCTGTGCAATCGCTTTGGCAGCCAGAGCGTGCACGAGAATCTCGATCTGGATTTGTACAAAGGTGAAATCCTCGCCGTGGTCGGCGGCTCCGGCAGCGGTAAATCGGTGCTGTTGCGCAGCATTGTCGGTCTGCGTCGGCCCAGCGAAGGCGACGTGAAGGTGTTCGGACAGAACCTGCCGAGCCTGTCCGAGCATGAGCGTTCGCTGGTCGAGCGGCGTTTCGGCGTGCTGTTCCAGAAAGGCGCGCTGTTTTCCTCGCTGACGGTGACCGAAAACGTCGCCCTGCCGCTGATCGAACACGCCGGCCTGAGCCGCCACGACGCCGAGCATCTGGCGGCGGTGAAGCTGGCGCTGGCCGGGCTGCCGCTGTCGGCGGCGGACAAATACCCGGCTTCGCTGTCCGGCGGGATGATCAAGCGCGCTGCGCTGGCGCGGGCCCTTGCGCTGGATCCGGACATCCTGTTTCTCGACGAACCCACCGCCGGCCTCGATCCGATTGGCGCGGCGCAGTTCGATCAACTGATCCTGACCCTGCGCGATGCGCTGGGCCTGAGCGTGTTTCTGGTGACCCACGACCTCGACACGCTCTACACCATCACCGACCGCGTGGCGGTGCTGGCGCAGAAGAAGGTGCTGGTGGCCGGCCCGATCGACGTAGTCTCGGAAACCGATGACGCGTGGATTCACGAATACTTCCACGGCCCGCGTGGCCGCTCGGCGCTGGACGCCGCCAAATTGCTCAACGAGGTCTGACATGGAAACCCGAGCCCATCATGTGTTGATCGGCCTGTTCTCAGTGATTGTCGTGGCAGGCGCCCTGCTCTTCGGCCTGTGGCTGGCCAAGTCCAGCGTCGATTCTGAGTTCAAGGATTACGAAGTAGTGTTCAACGAGGCCGTCAGCGGCCTGTCCAAGGGCAGCCCCGTGCAGTACAGCGGGATCAAGGTCGGTGACGTGGTCAACCTGCGTCTCGACCCGAAAGACCCACGCCGAGTGCTGGCGCGGATTCGTCTGGGCGGTGACACCCCGGTCAAGGAAGACACCCAGGCCAAACTGGCTTTGGCCGGGATCACCGGGACTTCGATCATCCAGCTCAGCGGCGGCACTCCGGAGAGTCCGAAGCTGCGTGGGCATGACGGCGAGCTGCCGACCATTGTCGCGGCGCCCTCGCCCATTTCCCGCCTGCTCAACGACAGCAACGATTTGATGAGTGGCATCACCGCGCTGCTGAGCAACGCCAACCAGATGTTCTCCCCGGAGAACGTCGAGCGCGTCAGCAACACCTTGGCGCATCTGGAGCAGACCACCGGTTCGATCAACGATCAGCGCGGCGACCTGCGCCAGGCCATGCAGCAACTGGCGAGTGTCGGCAAGCAGGCCGGCAGCATGCTCGAGCAAACTTCGGCGCTGATGCGCAACGCCAACGGCCTGCTCAACGATCAGGGCAAGCAGGCGCTGGGCAGTGCCGAGCAGGCGATGAAGTCGCTGGAGCAAAGCAGCGCCACCATCAACGGCCTGCTGAGCAAGAACCAGAACTCGCTCGACAACGGCATGCAGGGCCTCAATGGCCTGGCGCCGGCGATCCGCGAACTGCGCGAAACCCTGACTTCGCTGCGCGGCATTTCGCAACGCCTTGAGGCCAACCCCAGCGGCTACCTGCTGGGCAGTGACAAGAACAAGGAATTCACCCCATGAAGCTGATTCATTTCGCTCTCCTCGCCAGCCTCGCTTTGACCAGTGCCTGCTCGATCCTGCCCAAGGCCGAACCTTCGGACGTCTATCGCCTGCCCGCTGCGCAAGCGCCCGCCTCAGCCAGTTTGGCGGCGACCCAGCACTGGTCGCTGCGCCTGAACAAGTTGCAGGCCAGCGAAGCGCTGAACCGGCCGAACATTGCGGTGATTCCACAGGGCGACGTGATCAGCAGCTACAAGGCGTCGCGCTGGAGCGATCCGGCGCCGGTGCTGGTGCGTAATCGGCTGCTGGATGGTTTTGCCCGGGATGGTCGGGTGACGCTGCTCAGCACCGATGACAGTAACTTCGCTGCGGACCTGGAACTGGGCGGCAGCTTGCAGGCGTTTCAGACCGAGTATCAGGGCAATCAGGCCAGCGTCGTAGTGCGGGTCGATGCGCTGCTGGTGCGCGGCTATGACCAGAAGATTCTCGCCAGCCGCCGCTTCGAAGAGCGCCAGCCATTGAATGATGTACAGGTGCCGGCGGTGGTGGCCGGGTTTGGACAGGCCAGTGATCGGCTGACGGCCAAGGTTGTCGCCTGGGCTGTTCAGCAAGGCCAGCAATTCACCCAACAACCCAGACCTTAAACCTTATACATAACCCCTGTGGGAGCGGGCTTGCTCGCGAAGGCGGTGTGTCAGTCAATATACAGGTCGACTGACCCGCCGCTTTCGCGAGCAAGCCCGCTCCCACAATGGGGATTCGTGGTTAACCGAAGAACCAGTAGCAGACGCCGATGGCGCCGAGTACGCCGGCCAATTCAGCCAGCAGCGCGCATCCAACGGCGTGCCTTGCGCGCTGAATCCCCACCGCACCGAAATACACCGCCAGCACATAGAACGTGGTCTCGGTACTGCCCTGAATCGTCGCCGCCACCAGTGACGGGAAGCTGTCGACGCCGGAGGTCTTCATGGTCTCGATCAGCATCGCCCGCGCGGCGCTGCCGGAAAACGGTTTGACCATCGCCGTCGGCAACGCATCGACAAAACGCGTATCCCACCCGGCCCACTGCACCAGATGCCGAATGCCATCCAGACCAAAGTCCAGCGCTCCCGAGGCACGCAGCACGCCAATCGCGCAGAGCATCGCCACCAGATACGGCAGCAGGTTCTTGGCGACGTCGAAGCCCTCCTTCGCGCCCTCGACGAACGCTTCGTAGACCTTGACCTTGCGTAACGCGCCGATCACCAGGAAAAGCATGATCAGGCCGAACAGCGTCAGGTTGCCAAGGATCGACGACAGCCCGGCCAGCGCCGTGGCCGACATCGTCGCCAGCAGCGCCATGAAGCCGCCGAGGATCAGTGCGCCGGGAATCAGATAGGCCAGCACCACGGGGTCCCAGATGCGCAGGCGCTGCATGAACGCCACCGAAAGGAAGCCGACGATGGTCGAGCAACTGGTCGCCAACAGGATCGGCAGAAACACCAGGGTCGGGTCCGGTGCGCCTTGCTGGGCGCGGTACATGAAGATTGTCACCGGCAACAGGGTCAGCGACGAGGCGTTGAGCACCAGGAACAGGATTTGCGCGTTGCTGGCGATGGTCGCGCTGGGGTTGAGCTCCTGCAGCGCCTTCATGGCCTTGAGACCGATCGGCGTGGCGGCGTTGTCCAGGCCCAGGCCGTTGGCGGCGAAGTTCAGGGTAATCAGACCGAGCGCCGGGTGCCCGGCCGGAACTTCCGGCATCAGCCGCAGGAACAGCGGGCCCAGCACTTTCGCCAGCCATTCGACGATCCCGGCCTTCTCGGCGATGCGCAGGAAGCCCAGCCACAGGGTCAGCGTGCCGAACAGCAACACCATGACCTCGACCGAGAGTTTGGCCATGGCGAAAATGCTTTCCACCATCGCCGCGAAAATCCCGGCGTTGCCACCGACCAGCCACTGCACCAGCGCAGATATTGCCGCCACGACGAAGAAGCCAAGCCACAGGCCATTAAGCATCAGTCAAATCCCCCGGAAGATGCGGCGAATGATAGCGGGGTCGCCAGAAACGACAAACCCCGGATTGCTCCGGGGTTCGTGTGTGCCTCATTTGTGGCTTGGCTCAAATCCCCTGTGGGAGCGAGCCTGCTCGCGAAAGCGTCCTGTCAGTCCATCAATGCTTAATGACATACCGCCTTCGCGAGCAGGCTCGCTCCCACAAAAAAGCCGATCTCCACAGGTTTCAGCTATCAGTTCTTGGAAATTTCGCCAGCCGGCAGTTTTTCCTTGCTGCGCCAGTGCGGCAGGGAGTTCCAGTAGCGCTCGCCCTTGGCGTCGTCGTACATGCCTTCCCAACGCGCGATAACCAGCACTGCCAGGGCGTTGCCGATCACGTTCAGTGCGGTACGCGCCATGTCCATGATGCGGTCGACACCGGCGATGAACGCCAGGCCTTCCAGCGGGATACCGACACTGCCCAGCGTCGCCAGCAGCACCACGAAGGACACGCCCGGTACGCCGGCGATGCCTTTGGAGGTGACCATCAGGGTCAGCACCAGCAGCAGTTGTTGGCTGATCGACAGGTCGATGCCGTACAGCTGGGCAATGAAGATCGCTGCGATCGACTGGTACAGGGTCGAACCGTCGAGGTTGAACGAGTAGCCGGTCGGTACCACGAAGCTGCAGATGGCTTTCGGTGCGCCGTAGGCTTCCATCTTCTCGATTACGCGTGGCAGCACGGTTTCCGAAGAGGCGGTGGAGTAAGCCAGGACCAGCTCATCCTTGAAGATGCGCATCAGCTTGATCACCGAGAAGCCGAACAGCTTGGCGATCAGGCCCAGCACCACGAAGGCGAAGAAGGCGATGGCGACGTAAACCAGGATCACCAGTTTGGCCAGCGGCAGCAGGGAAGCGAAGCCGAAGTTGGCCACGGTCACTGCGATAAGGGCGAATACGCCGATCGGGGCGTAGTTCATGATCATGTGAGTGACTTTGAACATGCTTTCCGAGACACCCTGGAACATCTTCACCAGCGGCTCGCGCAGGTCCGACTGCAGGCTCGACAAACCGAGACCAAACAGCACGGAGAAGAAGATGATCGGCAGCATTTCGCCGCGGGCCATGGCCGCGAAGATGTTCGACGGGATCAGGTTGAGGATGGTCTCGATGAACGCGTGTTCATGCTGCACTTCGGCGGCGGTCGCCTGGTACTTGGAGATATCCACCGTGCCCAGGGTGCTCATGTCGATGCCGGCGCCCGGGTGGAACACGTTCGCCAGCACCAGACCGACAAGGATCGCGATGGTGGTGACGATTTCGAAATAGATGATGGTCTTCAGGCCGATACGCCCGAGTTTCTTGGCGTCGCCCACGCCGGCGATGCCGACGATCAGCGAGGAGATGACGATCGGGATCACGATCATCTTGATCAGACGGATAAAGATATCGCCTGCCGGTTGCAGGACGTTGCTGATCCACCAGGCTTTTTCGGCACTGAAGTGGTTGAGCAACGCACCAATTGCAATCCCTAAAACCAGACCGATGAGGATCTGCCAGGCGAGGCTGAGTTTTGCCTTCTTCATTATCTTTACCCTTACTTGCGTTTGACTCAGGCACATGCAGGAACTGGAACGCTCTGTCAGCGGAAAAGTCTGTGCATCTGCCTCCGTATAAGGTGCCCCGAAGCGCGTATTTACGGCTCTTCGGCAGGCGAAAAAAGGCGCAACTATTCCGATGCAAGGTTGCGCCGTCTAATGCCGTAAACGCCTACCCTATGCCGAATCGGCATGAGCTTTTTTAATTGAAACTGGCGTCCCAACCGGTTCGATTACGACATTTCAGCCGGCATAAGTGCCGTGAACCGGCCATTGCAGCGTAGATTGGTTATTTTTTAAACGAGAAATTTCGACGGAAATCTTAAGAAAAAGCCTACGTTTGCAGACTAGATGTCCCACTGTTTAAAGGGACTCTTTCTCGATATACGGTCGCTAGGAAACACCGCGTAATGTTTTCGCGCGCAGTGTGAGGCATAAAAAGATGAGCAGGACGCTCTGGATCAATGTTTTTGCATCGGATAAAGCTCAGCGCAAGTCCGTCGAACCACTGAGGGTCGGCGAACCTGCGTCGCAGCTTTTACCCTGACCCGGCCCTCGCGCAGGCACTCCCTGTACCCGTAGGTCACTCCGACCCTGCAACAGTCAGAACGTCCCGGCCCCCTGGTCATGCGCCGGCCTTCCTCGGGCAGGCGCAATAAAGGGCAGCGGGGCGCCGCCCTCATGTTCGAATCAATACCACTTCGGGTCTTTCTTCAGCGTTTCCATCAACAGGTTCTGCATACCCTCATCCGGTTTGCCGAGGAAGCGGTAGGTGGCATGTCGCGTTGGCGACTTGTCGGCCGGCAGTCCTTCGGGCACATCGACGAGCATGGCGTATGCGTCTTTCTTGTCGAAGCTGAAAGCCACGATCAAGCGGTGGTTCAGGCACTTGTCTGCGGATTCGCAGAGCGGCCCGACCAGATACTTGTCGCCATCTTCAGTCACGGCATTCATCTGCTGGTCTGGCGTGCCGGACAGGTTCATCACCCATTCCGGCAGGCGCTCTTCGTGCTTCACAACGCCTTGCCAGGTTTCGCGGTATTGCGGGTCGGAGCTGAGCAGCTCGTTGACCCGCGCCTGGCCATCATTGGCCGCCATCGCCATGGCACTACCGCCCATAAGCAGGGCGGCTACCAGTGTCTTTAAAGCGATCATCGTTAACCTCGGCCGCGACGGCCAAAGAAGAAGGAAGCGATGAACATCACCAGGAACACGACAAAGAGAATCTTGGCGATACCCGTGGCGGTGCCCGCGATACCACCGAAGCCCAGTACGGCGGCGATGATGGCAATGATCAAGAATGTAATTGCCCAGCTCAACATGGTGATTCTCCTTACTTTTCTGTTTAGGGATATTGCGTGTTCCGGCGCGATGCGCCTGAATTCTTCGGTTCGTCAGAAAACCCAGCGCTCTTCACGTGGCAGTTGATCCAGCGGCTGTGGCTGATCGACATCCATCATGCGCATCGAGGCGTTTTCGGCCTGACTGCTGCTGACGGCGCTGAAGTGCGTCTGCGTGCTGTGTTGAAACGAGATCAGCGGCTCAGGCTTCTGGCTGTTTTGCCAGCTCAGGTATTGCTGGCAGACGATCAGGGTGATCAACAGTGCAAGCACGCCAAACAGGCCTTGTTGGATATGCAGTGGCGAGATACGCACTTGGGCGGCACGTTGGCGAGTCATCCTGGGTTCCTCACTCTTATTCGGTTGGGGCAGTGGAATCTGCCCGGGCTGAATGAGGTATTGCAGGCTGCATGCCAGTTTTTTATTTGAAAAATATTCAATAAAATCAATGGTTTGCAAGTGGGTGAAATTCAGCGGCGGACGCATCCTGCACGATGGGTCATCTATGGTCGTGCGAAATGCATGATTATTTCGTAGGAGATTTCATTCTTATGGAATTGAGAGCACGTCCCGGATGTCAGAAAAGTACGCAGGGAACCCTCTGTAAATCGGTGATTGTTTAAAAACTCAGCAAAATCAACGGATTGGCCGTCAAGGCAGGAGAGAGCTACCCTCCCATGGCTCGCATCGTTCAGAATCAACCATGCAACTTGCCCGATTTTTCCGGGACTAACCCAAGATCAATCACTATGGAGCGTAGGAAAAATGGAATCTGCCACTGAGCATCAAGGCCGCATTCTGCTGGTGGACGACGAGTCCGCCATCCTGCGAACCTTTCGTTACTGCCTCGAAGACGAAGGTTATACGGTGGCCACCGCCAACAGCGCGGCTCAGGCTGATGCACTGTTGCAACGCCAGGTATTCGACCTGTGCTTCCTTGATTTGCGTCTGGGTGAAGACAACGGTCTCGATGTACTGGCGCAGATGCGCGTTCAGGCGCCATGGATGCGGGTGGTGATCGTCACCGCGCATTCGGCGGTCGATACCGCGGTGGACGCGATCCAGGCGGGCGCCGCCGACTATCTGGTCAAACCGTGCAGCCCCGACCAGTTGCGTCTGGCTACCGCCAAGCAGCTGGAAGTGCGCCAGCTCTCGGCGCGTCTGGAAGCCCTCGAAGGCGAGATCCGCAAACCCAAGGACGGCCTCGACTCTCACAGCCCGGCGATGAAAGTGGTGCTGGAAACTGCGCGGCAGGTCGCCGGTACCGACGCCAACATTCTTATCCTTGGCGAATCCGGCACGGGTAAAGGGGAACTGGCCCGGGCCATTCATGGTTGGAGCAAGCGCGAGAAGAAATCCTGCGTGACCATCAACTGCCCGTCGTTGACCGCCGAGCTCATGGAAAGCGAGCTGTTCGGCCACAGTCGTGGTGCGTTTACCGGCGCCAGTGAGAGCACTTTGGGTCGGGTCAATCAGGCGGACGGCGGCACGCTGTTTCTCGACGAGATCGGCGATTTTCCACTTACATTGCAACCCAAGTTGCTGCGTTTCATTCAGGACAAGGAATACGAGCGGGTAGGGGACCCAGTGACTCGCCGCGCCGATGTGCGCATTCTCGCCGCGACCAACCTCAACCTTGAAGACATGGTGCGCGACGGGCGCTTCCGTGAAGACCTGTTGTATCGCCTCAACGTGATCACCCTGCATCTGCCGCCATTGCGCGAACGTGCCGAGGACATCCTGACCCTTGCCGACCGCTTCCTCGCGCGCTTCGTAAAAGAGTACGCACGCCCGGCCCGAGGCTTCAGTGACGAAGCGCGAGAGGCGCTGCTGGGTTATCGCTGGCCGGGCAATATCCGCGAGCTGCGCAACGTAGTGGAGCGGGCGAGCATCATCTGCCCGCAGGAACGCGTGGAAATCAGCCACCTCGGCATGGCCGAGCAGCCGGCGAACAACGCACCTCGAGTCGGCGCCGCGCTGAGCCTCGATGAACTGGAAAAAGCCCACATCGGCGCGGTGCTGGCGACGGCAGGCACGCTGGATCAGGCGGCGAAAACCCTGGGCATCGACGCGTCGACCCTGTATCGCAAGCGCAAGCAGTACAACCTGTGAGCGCCCGACGATGAAGCTGGCGATGAAGTTGCGCACTCGCTTGTTCCTGAGCATTTCTGCGCTGATCACGGTCGCCTTGCTCGGGCTGTTGCTCGGGCTGGTCAGCGTGATGCAGATGGCCGGTACTCAGGAAGCAACGATCCGCAGCAACTTCGTGACCCTCGACCTGGGGCTCAAGTTGCGTCAGACCCTCGGCGACCAGTTGGTGCTGATGCTGGCCGAAAAACCCGATCCCGCCGCGTTCGAAGCGTCAAAGCAGCATTACCTGCAATTGCTGGATGAAGGCATTTCGCAGGAGGCCGACGGCGATGGCCGACAGTACGGGTTTACTCAGGCCAAGGCCGACTACCTGAGCTTTCTCCAGGCGTTCGAGCTGTCGCGTAATCCGGGCAATGTGCTCAGCGGCAACAGCGACCTCAGAGAACGCTTCAACATCTTGCGCAACGGTTTGATTGCCGAGCACAAGCATGCGCTGGACAACATCAACGCCGTGCAGCATGACGCCCGGGAAAGGGCGCTGCTGGTCTCCGGCCTGCTAGGGTTGGTGGGACTGGCGGTGCTGATCATCGGCTTTGTCACCGCGCATGCGATTGCCCGGCGTTTCGGCGCACCGATCGAGGCGCTGGCGCAAGCGGCGGACAACATCGGCCAAGGCAATTTCGAGGTGACGCTGCCGATTTCCTCGGCGATGGAAATGAACCAGCTGACCAAGCGCTTCGGGCTGATGGCCGAGGCGCTGCGCGAGCATCAGGCGACCAACGTCGACGAGCTGCTGGCCGGTCAGCAACGCTTGCAAGCGGTGCTCGACAGCATCGACGACGGCTTGCTGATGATTGATCGCGAAGGGCATCTGGAGCACCTCAATCCAGTGGCCCAGCGCCAGTTGGGCTGGGACAGTGATCGACTCGGTCAGGGTTTGGGCACAGCGCTGGAGCGCCCGGAACTCGACGCACAACTGCAACTGGTGTTGCGCGGCGGCACCCTTGAGCGTGCTCCGGAAGATTTGAGCATCGAGGTCGATGGCGAATCACGTCTGCTGACTTACAGCCTGACGCCGGTCAGCCACACCCAGGGGCATATTCTTGGCGCGGTGATGGTGCTGCATGACGTCACCGAGCAGCGCGCCTTCGAGCGCGTACGCAGCGAGTTTGTGCTGCGTGCCTCCCATGAGCTGCGCACGCCGGTCACCGGCATGCACATGGCGTTCGGGCTGTTTCGCGAGCGGGCGAAGTTTCCCCCGGAGTCACGCGAGGCGGACTTGCTCGACACGGTCAATGAAGAGATGCAGCGCCTGATGCAGTTGATCAATGACTTGCTCAACTTTTCGCGTTATCAGAACGGTTTACAGAAGCTCACCCTGGCGCCGTGCTCCATCGAAGACTTGCTGGCGCAGGCGCAATCGCGCTTTGCGGATGCGGCGGCGGCCAAAGGCATTGCCTTGAACGTCGAAGTGCAGGGGCCGTTGCCGCGCCTGCAGGCCGATCAGGCGCAACTGGACCGGGTACTGGATAACCTGATCGATAATGCTCTGCGCCACACTGCCCGCGACGGGCAGATCCGCCTGCAAGCGCGCCGACATGGCGAGCGGGTGATTATCAGCGTCGAAGACAACGGAGAAGGCATTGCCTACGGGCAGCAAGGGCGGATTTTCGAACCGTTCGTGCAGGTCGGGCGCAAGAAGGGCGGCGCCGGGCTCGGTTTAGCTTTGTGCAAGGAAATTGTGCAGTTGCATGGCGGGCGCATGGGCGTCTATTCGCGGCCGGGGCAGGGCACGCAGTTCTACATGGCGCTGGCGGTCTAGGCTTCGTCATCCAGCCGGCGTCCGGCAAGGCGCCGTCCACGGGTGATCAGTTCAATGAACTGCACCGCACTCAAGGCCTGGGCGAACAGCCAGCCCTGACCGAACTTGACCCCCTCGCTGCTGAGAAACACGGCTTGCGCTTCGTGCTCGATGCCCTCGGCAATCACCTTCAGATCCAGTGCCTGCGCCATGTGAATGATGTGCGGAGCAACGCCACTGCTGGCCGCGTCATGACCGAGTGCGTCGATGAAGGCCTTGTCGATTTTCAGGCAGTCCACCGGCAACGTTTGCAGGTAGGCGAGGCTGCAATAACCGGTACCGAAATCGTCGATCAACACTTGATGGCCGACATCGCGCAAGGCTTGCAGGTTCTCCCGCGCCACCACCACATCGATCAGCCCGCGCTCGGTGACTTCGAAGGCGATCTGCCGCGCCGCAACCCGGTGCAGGGTCAACAGCCTGGCCATGACCTGGCCGATGCGCGGCACCATTACGTCGCATGCTGCGAGGTTGACCGAGATGTACAGCTGCGGATTGGCGCGCAGCACTGGTCCCAGTTGTTCCAGCAGCCGTTGCAGGACGAAATCGGTCATCTGCCGTATCTGCCCGGTGTTTTCTGCCAATGGAATGAACAGGTCGGGGCTGGTCAGGGTGCCGTCCGGGCGGCGCCAGCGCAGCAGGGCTTCGGCGCCCACGCAATTGCGGCTGTCGAGGTCGAATATCGGTTGATACAGCACTTGCAGCTCGCCCCGCCGTATCGCGCCCTGGAGTTCGGCGTCCAGTGACTGGCGCTGGCGCACCAGCAGAAACACGAAGAAACCGGCAAACGCCCCCAGCAGCAGGCAGGCCGGCACCATCCACCACCAGACGGTCGGGATGTGCATGCCACTGCGCGGGGTGATCAGCACCAACTGATATTCCGGATTGTTGGTTGGCATGCGGTAGATCAGCCGTGACTGGGTGACTTGCAGGGCCTCGCGGCTCTTCGGTGGCCAGGTTTCGCTTGGTGGCCAGGTCTGGGCTGTGCCGAGTACCGGAATCGCTCGCCTGCCATGATCGAGTACCACCAGCAGGCTGCTGTCCGGTGGCAAGTCGACCATGTCGGTCAAATGCCCGCGCGATGTCGCCACACGGAAGTTGCCGCGCCCGAGCATCAGCGCCGCGCGGTTTTCATCGGGTTCGGTGGTGGTGTTGAGCCAGTAGCTGTAAGTCGGGCCCTTGATGTCCGGCGCGCGGACGACCGACAGTCCCTCCTGCCGGGGGCGGTTGGAGCATATCCGCGAGCCGTCCATGTAGGCCGCTTCATACACGAAGCGATAGTTGAACGTGACCTGTTGCAGGGTGGCGATCATTTCCTCATCGCAACTGCGCAACGGCTGTGCCTGGAGGTCGTCGAGACTTTCGCGCAATTGCCCGAACAGTTGCTCGAGGCGGGCCAGAAAACGCTCGCCCTGGGCGTTCATCTCCTGGCTTTCGTTCTGCTCGATCTGGCGCATGGCGACGAACATTCCGCCGGCGATCAGCAGGCTTGCACTGAGGACAGCCGCGATCATCGCCAAAAACCACGGGCGATAAAACCAGCTACGCAGCGTCGCTCGGGTAGCAACCATCATGGAATATCCGAAGAATTACCAATGAGTTATAGCTGCTGATTTCGATTTCGCCCTGACCGTCGGGCGGGCGTCATTATTTTGTCTGATTGAGTACCAGTAACAACGCGGCTGTTTGCGCGTCCGGCAAACCGTCGAAACGGGAAGGGCGGAAGTGCATCTGGAACGCTGCGAGCACGTGGCGCGTCGCCACATCCAGCTCGCCGGTTTGCGGAGTGTCGTAACCGACGCGCGCCAGTTGTTCCTGGAACCAGCTAATGCTCGGCAGTTCGGCGTTGAACTGTACCTGCTGCCGCGCCACCGCTTGTTCATTAGGCCATACGCCCAAGCCTTCAGCGGCCAGACGTTTCCATGGGAACAGTGGGCCGGGGTCGAGTTTGCGCAGGGGCGCGATGTCGCTGTGGCCGATGATATGGCGCGGGCTGATGCCCTGGCGCTGACTGATGTCCTTGAGCAGAACAATCAGCGACTGAATCTGCGCTTCGCTATAAGGGAACCACAGGCGCCCGGTCGGCGTGTCCTTGAAGCCCGGATTGACGATCTCGATACCGATCGAGCTGGAGTTGAGCCAGGTGCGGCCCTGCCATTGGCTTTCCCCGGCGTGCCAGGCGCGCTGGTTTTCATCCATCAGTTTGAAGATGGTGGCGCTCTTGTCGTCGCCGATCAGGTAGTGGCTGCTGACTTCGCCGTGGGTCAGCAGTTGCAGCGAACGCGCGAGCGACGCCGAGGTGTAATGCACGATCACGAACTGCACGCGGCTGTCGTGATTGGCCGAAGGATGGCTGGTGTCGTAACGCGGGCCGCTGGCACAACCGGCCAGAACGAGCAGCGACGCGAGGAGGGCAAAAAATTTCATGGCAGAAGGCAGTACACGCAAGACAGTAATGCAACAGTGTAACGTACTGCCTCGGGTCTCGACGGCCGGCGGGCTGAATTAAACAAAATGGAACAATTGCTCAGCCCAGCTCGACCCGGTTGCGCCCGCCGTTTTTTGCGCGGTACAACGCCTGATCGGCTCTTTTGAGCACCAGATCGCTGTGTTCTCCCATCCTGAACGACGCCAGGCCCATGGAGATGGTGATCGTCACCCGTTCGCCCTTGAAGTGAAACGGGCAGGCTTCGATCGCCGCGCGCAGGGTCTCCAGCAGTTTGGCGCCCACCGCAGGCGTGGTCGCCGGCAGCAGCAGAACGAATTCCTCACCACCAAAACGGGCAATGAAATCCGCTGCGCGCAGGCGTTTGCGCAGCACTGTGGCGATGATCTTCAGCACCTTGTCGCCGGCCAGATGGCCGTAGTTGTCGTTGATGCGCTTGAAATGATCGAGGTCGAGCATCGCCAGACTCAAGGTGTTGCCGTGTTGCTGCCACTGCTTGATCTCGTGTTCCAGGCGTTCGCTCCAGGCGGCGCGGTTGGGCAGGCCGGTCAGCGGATCGATCAGGGCTTTCTGCCGCTGTTCTTCCAGGTGTTCGCGAAAGCCCAGGGCTTCCTGCTCCATGTGCGCCACACGCTCGGCCAGACCCTTGAGGCGTGCCGCCACTTCCTGCTCGCGGGCGTCGCGTTGTTTCTGGTGTTGATCCATGGTGCCGAGCAGGCCTTCCAGATGGTTCTCCAGCACTTGCTTGAGGTCATCCAGATCGGCCGCTTCCTGCATGCTGGTCTGCAAACCATCGACCTGCTCGCGGATCTGCGTGTCCATCGCCCGCGCCGCCGAGCTGTTGTCGGCGTGGCCATCGCTGGCGGCCTGCAGGTTGCTCTGGAACGCTTCGAGGCGCTCGTTGAGTTGCTGCAGATAGGCTTCGAATTCGTGCTGGCCGCTGTCGGTGATCGCCAGCATCAAGGTCGCCAGATCGTCGAGAATCGGCAGCAGTTCGTACCAGTTCAGGCCATTTTTCAACCGGTCGCGCATCGCCTCAGCCTGCGGGCGATGGCGCTCGGGCAGGGTCAGGTCGTCGAGCAGCCCGATCAGCGTGTCTTCGATGTGTTTGGCCACTGAACTGTAAGACGGCTCCGGGGAATCGGGCAGGGCGTACAGAATGTCCTGCTCGGGTTGCTCCGGATCAATGGCGGCCAAAGCCTGGGCAATCGGTTCGGGCAGGGGCAGACTATCGAGGAGCAACGGTGCCGGGATGTCGCCCGGGTGGATCAACTCGTCGGGGTTGAACGCGGCAGCAGGTGCTGGCGCCGTGATCGGGGTGGTCGGCCGTTCGGCTTCAGGTTCGGCCGCTGGTAGTGCAGGTGCAGCAACGGGTTCGCTGATCGGCTCGGCAGCAATGACCGGAGGCACGAACGCGAACACAGGTGATTCGGACTCGGGCTTCACTGCTGGCGTTTGCTTAAGCTCGGCCTTTGGTGGTTGCGCGATGGCCGCTACGGTGACGGGTGCTGCCGGAATCGGCTCGACCGCTGCGGTTGGCGCGGGTACCGGCTCAGATGCAGGTTCAGCATTGGCCGGCGTCGGCGTCGGCGTCGGAGTCGGCGTCGGCGCCTGAGGCTGATCCGAAGACTCTGGCACCCCTTCACTGTCACGGCTGCCAAACAGGCGCTGCAAAAAGCCCGGGCGGTCGGGCTCGGGCGGCGTTTCCAGCTGGCTCAACGCCTTGCCCTGCAAACCGCTGAGTTCGCTCAGCAGCAGCGGCATTTCCCGCGCCTGGCCGACCCGGCTGTCGAGTTGCTTGGCGAATTTCTTCAGCGGCTGGGCGACTTCCCGGGGCAGCGGCAGCGCTTGTAGCTGGGTGACCAGCGCGGTAAGCGCGGTGCTGACCTGATCGATTCGGGTTTCGCGACGTTGCTCGGAATCGAGCACGGCTTTTTCCAGGCGCGGCAGCAGGGCGGCGAGGCCGGCGTCCATGTCGTCGGTGCGCACCACGTCGCGCATCTCTTTCATGCACTGATCAACGACCTTGTCGGTGCCTTCAGCGGCCAGCGTGCTGCGCACCAGACCGCGGCGCAGCAAGTCGAGCCGGGCGGCCCAGCGACGTTCGAGCTTGTCCTGTTGTTCGATGCTTTTGAGGTACTTCTCTTTCCAGCGCTGGGCGTCGTCGCTCATTCAGGGGTTCCGCGAGGGGCAGGACTCAACGCGGGCAATGCATCGGCCGTGAGCGAACCCGGCAGACGAATCTCTACCGCGACCGGCAGGTGATCGGAAATGGGTTGGGCCAGCACTTCGACCTTTTCCAGGGTCAGGGTCGGGCTGAGCAAAATATGATCAAGGCATCGCTGTGGCCGCCAGCTGGGAAATGTGGCTTGCATCTGCGGGGCCAGCAGGCCGAGATCGCGTAACGGTGACTGTTGTAGTAGATCACTGGCATGGGTGTTCATGTCGCCCATCAATATCTGGTGCTTGTAGCCACTGATCAGGTCACGAATATAGGCCAGTTGCAGGCTGCGCACCCGTGCGCCGAGCGCCAGATGCATCATCACCACCACCAGCGCCTCCGGACCTTCACCGAAGCGCAACAGGATCGCGCCGCGACCTTTGGGGCCGGGCAGCGGATGATCTTCGATCGCCCACGGCTTCAGGCGACTGAGCACGCCATTGCTGTGCTGGGCCAGTCGGCCGAGGTTGCGATTGAGTTGTTGATACCAGTAGGGGAAGGCGCCGAGGTGGGCCAGGTGTTCGACTTGATTGACGTAGCCTGAGCGCAGACTGCCGCCATCGGCTTCCTGCAGGGCGACCAGATCGAAGTCGCCAAGCAGGTCACCGATCTTCTGCAGATTGCCTGAGCGCCCGGTGTGCGGCAGCAGGTGCTGCCAGCTGCGGGTCAGATAATGCCGATAGCGCTCGGTGCTGATGCCGACCTGGATATTGAAACTGAGCAAGCGCAGACGATGGTCTGCGGGCAGGCCCGTGGACTCCAGGTGATGCTCGTTGACCTGCGGATCATGCAGGCCAACGCTGCGTTCGGTGCCCCAGCGGCGCATGGCGGTTACCGCGCTTAGTTGGCGGCTGCCTTGTTGGCCGCTCGCTCTTTGGCGACCAGTTGATCAGCCAGTTTCAGGGCTTGCTCGGCACCACCGGCAGAGCCGATATCGAAGCGGTACTTGCCGTTGACGATCATGGTTGGCACGCCAGTGATTTCATACTTCTTGGCCAGCTCACGCGCTTTGACGATCTGACCTTTGATCGCGAACGAGTCAAAGGTGGCGAGGAACTTGTCCTTGTCCACGCCTTGTGTGGCGAGGAAGTCAGCCATGTCGTTCTTGTCGGTCAGCTTCTTGTGTTGTTTCTGGATTGCTTCGAAAACCGCAGCGTGAACCTTGTGCTCGACGCCCATTGCTTCCAGGGTCAGGAACATTTGGCCGTGAGCATCCCACGGGCCGCCGAACATGGCAGGAATGCGTACGAAGTTGACGTCGGACGGCAGTTTTTCAACCCAGGGATTGATCACCGGCTCAAACGCGTAGCAGTGCGGGCAGCCATACCAGAACAGCTCGACCACTTCGATCTTGCCAGGCTCTGCCACCGGTACCGGGTTGGCCAGCTCGACATAAGGGGCGGCCGGTGCTTCGGCGGCCTGGGCGGTCACGCCGAACAGGCTGGCAGCGACGAGAGCGGCGCTGATGATCAGATTACGCATGCTTTACTCCTGGACAATTTTGGTCGCCTCGCGCGACCTGTTTTCAGACAGATCCTGGCGGGCATGAGTTCTGTAGTGTAACGGCAGCGGCCACAAAAAAGGGCGGCCAAAGCCACCCTTTTTATACTTGCTGCGACGGATTAATCGAGCGTTAACGTTGCAGGAGATGTCCATCACCGTTAATGCTCGATTCAGGGCGGTTAGTGCAGGCCCTGGATGTAGCTGGAGACTGCGGCAATGTCTTCGTCGCTCAGTTTGCGCGCGATGGTGCGCATGGTCATCGCGTCGCCGTCGTTGGCGCGACCACCTTCTTCCTTGCGGAAGTCGGTCAGCTGTTTGGTGATGTATTGAGCATGTTGGCCACCCAGGTGCGGGAAACCTGCAGCAGCGTTGCCGGCACCGTTCGGCGAGTGGCAGCCGGTGCAGGCTGGCAGGCCTTTGTCCAGGTTGCCGCCACGGAACAGGGCTTCACCACGCGCGACGATTTTTGGATCGGCAGCGCCGACGCTGCCTTTCTGGCTGGCGAAGTAGGCGGCGATGTCGGCCAGATCCTGATCGCTCAGGTTGGTCAGCAGGCCGGTCATTTCCAGAACGACGCGCTTGCCCGATTTGATGTCGTGCAACTGCTTGTCGAGGTAGCGTTCACCCTGACCGGCCAGTTTCGGGAAGTTTGGCGCCATGCTGTTCCCGTCAGGGCCATGGCAGGCTCCGCAGACGGCAGCTTTTGCCTGGCCGGCGGCGGCATCACCGGCAGCATGGGCGAAGCCTGAAATTCCCACGGTCAACAGCAGACTCACGATCAATTTGTTCATCAGCTAATCCAACTACGGCTAAGGGTTAAGAGTTATGGACCGGGTTTACTCTCGCTCATCCAAAGGATGATGGCCTGGTAATCCTCGGCACTGCAGTCCATGCACAAACCACGCGGCGGCATCGCCTTGAAACCCTGGGTCACGTGTTGCACCAGCGTCTCCATACCTTTCGCCAACCTCGGCGTCCAAGCTGCCTGATCGCCTCTTGCGGGCGCCATGGGTAGTTGGCCGGAATGACAGGCACCACAAACACGGTTGTACACGGCTTCCGGTTCCTGTGTAGCCTGTGCGCCGCAAAGCGGTATCAGGACTCCGGCAGCCAGCAGCCATTTCGTCATAAAACGACCTTTTCAGGGTTGAGAGCGTTCTGCGTTCTGATGCGCAATCAAGGTCTTTGGCTCTCATGAACTTCATCCTTCGCTGGGACAAAGCACACACAAAATCTGCGGCATTATATACTGGCGTCACTGAAACGGAAGCGACACCGCGTTCCGCGCCCAATCCCGGCGCCGCCCACATCGGAAATCCCATGCAACTCAAGAATCCCATCCTCGGCCTGTGCCAACAGTCCACGTTCATGCTCAGTGCCGCCAAAGTCGATCAATGCCCTGACGACGAAGGCTTCGAAGTGGCGTTCGCCGGTCGTTCCAACGCCGGCAAATCCAGCGCACTGAACACCCTGACTCACGCCAGTCTGGCGCGTACCTCGAAAACCCCGGGTCGCACACAGCTGTTGAACTTCTTCAAGCTAGACGATGAACGGCGTCTGGTCGACCTGCCGGGCTACGGTTATGCAAAAGTACCGATCCCGCTCAAGCAACACTGGCAGCGTCACCTTGAGGCTTACCTCGGTGGCCGGGAGAGTTTGAAGGGTTTGATTCTGATGATGGACATCCGTCATCCAATGACCGACTTCGACCTGCTGATGCTCGACTGGGCCGTTGCCGCCGGCATGCCGATGCATATTCTGCTGACCAAGGCCGACAAACTGACCTACGGCGCTGCCAAGAACACCCTGCTCAAAGTGCAGGCGGAAATCCGCAAGGGCTGGGGCGATCTGGTGACAATCCAGCTGTTCTCCGCGCCAAAGCGCATGGGGCTGGAAGAGGCCTACACTGTGTTGGCAGGCTGGATGGAACTGGCCGATAAAGGTGCCGAATTGCCTGCTGAGTAAATCGCAGGCAAAAAAAGCCCCGGACTTCATATGGGGAGGGAGAAGTTCCGGGGTTCAAGTTCCGAACCGCTAGGGCGGGGTTCAGATATCTGCCAACACTTAACACAACATAGGAGCATCGAAGGGCTTCACCAGCCATTCAGTATCTCTGAGTAGTGAGTTGTCAGATTAGTTCAGATTTTTTTCAAAAAGCTTTGGAATAACCGCAAGCGCGATTCGAAATAAGCGCTTTTGGGCCGTTTGCCGCGACAGTGTGTCGCGGCAAACGCCCGGTCTAGACGCCTCAGTGCGCCTCATCCCAGTTGTTGCCGACGCCAACTTCCACCAGCAACGGCACGTCCAGTTTCGCCGCTTCGCTCATGTGCAGGCGGATTTCCTGACTCACCTGATCGACCAGATCCTCGCGAACCTCCAGTACCAGTTCGTCGTGCACCTGCAGGATGACTCTGGCGTCCAGCCCGGACGATGCCAGCCAGTTATCCACCGCCACCATGGCTTTCTTGATGATGTCGGCGGCGGTGCCTTGCATCGGCGCGTTGATCGCCGTGCGTTCGGCGGCAGCGCGTTCCTGCGGCTTGTTGGAGTTGATTTCCGGCAGGTACAGACGACGACCGAAGAAGGTCTCGACGTAACCCTGATCCGCTGCCTGCTTGCGGGTGCGCTCCATGTATTCGCGCACACCCGGGTAGCGGGCGAAGTAGGTGTCGATGTAGGCCTTGGCGGTCTTGGTGTCGACGCCGATGTCCTTGCCGAGTTTCTGCGCGCCCATGCCGTAGATCAGGCCGAAGTTGATCGCCTTGGCGCCACGGCGCTGGTCGGACGTCACGTCGCTCAGCTCGACCTTGAATACTTCAGCGGCGGTCGCGGTGTGCACGTCCAGATTGTTGCGGAAGGCGTTCATCAAGCCTTCGTCCTTGGACAAGTGGGCCATGATCCGCAGTTCGATCTGCGAATAGTCCGCTGCCAGCAGTTTGTAGCCTTTGGGCGCGACGAAGGCCTGACGGATACGCCGTCCTTCAGCGGTACGAACCGGAATGTTCTGCAGGTTCGGATCGCTGGAAGACAAGCGCCCGGTCGATGCTACGGCCTGGTGATACGAGGTGTGGATACGCCCGGTGCGCGGGTTGATCTGCTCCGGCAGGCGATCGGTGTAGGTGCTTTTCAGCTTGCTCATGGAACGGTGTTCCATCAGCACTTTCGGCAAGCGGTGATCGTCCTCAGCCAGTTTTGCCAGCACTTCCTCGGCGGTCGATGGCTGGCCCTTGGCGGTTTTCTTTAGTACCGGCAGGCCGAGTTTTTCGTAGAGGATCACGCCCAACTGCTTCGGCGAGCCGAGGTTGAATTCTTCGCCGGCGATCTCGAACGCTTCGCGCTCCAGCGCGACCATCTTGTTGCCCAGTTCGATGCTCTGGATGCCGAGCAGTTCAGCATCGACGAACGCGCCCTGACGCTCGATGCGCGCCAGCACCGGCACCAGCGGAATCTCGATGTCAGTCAGCACGCTGGCCAGGCTCGGGATCGCGCTGAGTTTTTCAAACAGGGTCTGGTGCAGGCGCAGGGTAATGTCTGCGTCTTCGGCGGCGTACGGGCCAGCCTGCTCAAGGGCGATCTGGTCGAAGGTCAGCTGCTTGGCGCCTTTGCCGGCGATGTCCTGGAAGCTCACGGTGGTGTGATCCAGGTACTTCTGCGCGAGGCTGTCCATGTCGTGGCGGGTGGCGGTGGAATTGAGCACGTAGGACTCAAGCATGGTGTCGAAAGCGATGCCGCGCACGGTGATGCCTTCGTTCTGATCACCGCCGATGGCGCAGTTGGCCAGAATGTTCATGTCGAACTTGGCGTGCTGGCCGACCTTGAGTTTGTTCGGGTCTTCCAGAATCGGCTTCAGCGCGCGCAGCACGGTGTCGCGATCCAGCTGCTCGGGCACGCCGATGTAGGAGTGGGTCAGCGGAATGTACGCGGCTTCGTTGGCTTGCACCGCGAACGAAAGGCCGACCAGTTGCGCCTGTTGCGCGTCGATGCCGGTGGTTTCGGTGTCGAAAGCGAACAGCTTGGCGTTGTTCAGTTTCTCCAGCCAGACATCGAAACGCGCCTGATCAAGGATGGTTTCATACGCTGCTTCGGTTGGAGCGGCAGGGGCTTCTTCTGCGGGGGCGCTGAACAGATCGCCAGCCGGCGCAGGTTCGGCGGCCGCGCTCAGTTCCTGGCGCTTGGCGTCACGATCCAGATCATTCAGCCAGCTCTTGAATTCCAGCAGGGTGTACAGCTCGTAGAGCTTGGCCGGGTCTTCCGCGCCCATCTGCAGGTCATCGAGGCCGATGTCCAGCGGCACGTCGACCTTGATGGTCGCCAGTTGATAGGAGAGGAAAGCCATCTCCTTGTGCTCTTCAAGCTTGGCCGGCAGGGTCTTGGCCCCACGAATTGGCAGGGTCGGGACGATGTCGAGATTCGCGTACAGCTCGGTCAGGCCGCCGTTGACGCCGACCAGCAGGCCGGAAGCGGTCTTTGGACCGATGCCGGGAACCCCCGGAATGTTGTCGGAAGAATCGCCCATCAGCGCCAGATAATCGATGATCTGCTCGGGTGCGACGCCGAATTTCTCCTTCACGCCCTCCACATCCATCGAGCTACCGGACATGGTGTTGACCAAGGTAATGTGGCCATCGACCAGTTGTGCCATGTCTTTGTCGCCGGTGGAGATGATCACCGGACGATCCGCCGCCGCGCTACTGCGTGCCAGGGTGCCGATCACGTCGTCAGCCTCGACGCCTTCCACGCACAGCAGCGGGAAGCCGAGGGCGATCACACTCTGGTGCAGCGGTTCGATCTGCACGCGCATGTCGTCGGGCATGCTTGGGCGGTTGGCCTTGTATTCGGCGTACATCTCATCGCGAAACGTCCCGCCCTTGGCATCGAAGACCACGGCGAACGGGCTGTCCGGGTACTGCTTGCGCAGACTCTTGAGCATGTTCAGCACACCTTTGACCGCGCCGGTCGGCAGGCCTTTGGAGGTGGTCAGCGGTGGCAGGGCATGGAAAGCGCGGTACAGGTAAGACGAACCGTCCACCAGGACGAGGGGGGCTTGGCTCATGAGCAGAATCAACCTTTTCGGCGGGCCCGGCGCTAGAATAGCGGGACCGTTGACGACAAAGGGACAAGGTTATCATGCGTACGTTAAATCGCTTGCTGCTGGTCGGTTTGATTGCGGCCTCACCATTGGCCGCGATGGCGGCGGATGATGCGCCGTCAAAGGAGCCGGAAGTTACCATTAACACGCACACCGAAGGCGACAAGGTCATTCAGGAATACAGCCGCAGTGGCTTTGTGTATGCGATCAAGGTCACGCCGAAGGGCGGCAAACCGTATTTTCTGGTGCGCGCCGATGGTTCGGACGTGAACTACATCCGTTCCGACCAGCCGGATATGCTGATTCCGTCGTGGGAAATCTTTACCTGGAAGTAAGATTCCTGACTTTTTAATCGGCGCCGCTTGATCGCGGCGCCCGAACTGAGCAGTTTTTAACCATGTCTGTGTTCACCCCCCTGGCTCGGCCCGAGCTGGAAACCTTTCTCGCCCCTTACGGGCTCGGCCGTCTGCTTGATTTCCAGGGGATCGCCGCCGGCAGCGAAAACACCAATTTCTTTATCAGCCTGGAGCAGGGCGAATTCGTCCTGACCCTGGTCGAGCGCGGCCCGGTGCAGGAAATGCCGTTCTTCATCGACCTGCTCGACGTGCTGCACGAGGCCGATCTGCCGGTGCCCTACGCGCTGCGTACCACTGACGGCGTGGCCCTGCGTGAACTGAAGGGTAAACCGGCATTGCTCCAGCCGCGGTTGTCCGGCAAGCACATCAAAGTCGCCAACGCCCAGCATTGCGCGCAGGTCGGTGAGTTGCAGGCGCATCTGCACTTGGCGACCCAGGGCGAGCGCATGATCAAGCGCAAGACCGATCGCGGCCTGGACTGGATGCTGGAGGAGGGCACGGAGTTTCTTTCGCATCTGGCGGACGAGCCGCGTGTGCTGCTGCGCAAGGCGCTGGATGAAATCACTGTGCAGAAAGAAAGAATTCTCGCGCTGCCACGGGCCAACATTCACGCCGATCTGTTCCGCGATAACGCGATGTTCGAAGGCACGCACCTGACCGGGTTGATTGACTTCTACAACGCCTGCTCGGGACCGATGCTCTATGACGTGGCGATTGCCTTGAACGACTGGTGTTCGGACGAGGAAGGCTTGATTGACGGGCCGCGTGCCCGCGCATTCCTCGGCGCCTATGCGGCGCTGCGTCCGTTCACTGCCGCTGAAGCGGAGCTATGGCCGACCCTGCTGCGTGTGGCGTGTGTGCGGTTCTGGCTGTCGCGGTTGATCGCCGCCGAGCAGTTTGCCGGGCAGGACGTGCTGATTCACGATCCGCGGGAGTTCGAGCAGCGCTTGGCGCAGCGGCAGCAGGTGCATACACCGCTGCCTTTCGCCCTTTAAAAGCTTCGCGAGCAGGCTCGCTCCCACAGGGTCTCGGCGATCCTGTGGGAGCGAGCCTGCTCGCGAATGGGGGCAACACCTATGCTGGGGATTACAGAGATTCCAGGCACCCGGCCAAATCGTTGCCCAGCTTCTCCAGCACCTGCTCATACCCCTGAGCTGTCGCCGGTGTATAGCCGCCCAACGCATCCAGCTCCGCCAGTTTCACCGGCAGGCCCGCCACCAGGGTTTCCGCCAGACGTGGACGCAGCGGCGGTTCGCTGAACACACAGGTCTTGCCCACTTCCTGCAGACGCTTGCGCATCGCAGCCACATGCTGCGCACCCGGCTGCACTTCGGCGGCAACGCTGAACACGCCAGTGTGTTTCAGGCCGTAAGCGTCTTCGAAGTAATCGAAGGCTTCGTGGAACACGAAGTAGGGTTTGCCTTCAATGCCGGCCAGACGGTTTTTCAGTCGTGCATCCAGCGCATCGAGGCGTTCGTCGAAGGCTTTTGCATTGCTCTGATAGCGTTCGGCGTTGGCTGGGTCGGCAGCGCTCAAATCAGTCGCCATTTTGGCGGCAATAACCCGCGCGTTGACCGGCGATAGCCACAAATGCGCATCGAGCGTGCCCGGGCGGTGATCGTGATCATGCTCGTCGGCGTCTTCGGCATGGGAATGGCTGTCTTCGGCAAAGCGGCGCAGTTTCATGCCGGGCAGATCCTGCACGGCAACGCTTGGCAGCGTACGACCGTTGAGCACGCGCGGCAGGAAACCTTCCATGTCCGGGCCGATCCAGTACAGCAGGTCCACCGATTGCACCTTGCGCACGTCGGACGGGCGCAACGCGTAGTTGTGCGGCGACGCGCCCGGCGGCAGCAGCACTTCCGGGATGGCCACGCCGTCCTGCACCGCGGCGGCAATCAACTGCAGCGGTTTGATGCTGGTGAGAACCCTGACCTCGGCCTGAGCCGAACCGATCAGCAGAAAACTGGCGATAAACGCCACAAAAACAGAAAAAAGTCGGGACACGATGACCACTCAAGGAGGCGAGAACGGGTAACATAATAACGTCTCTATCAAAACGCGTCGCCGCCCATGCCTATTACACCGATTGCCAGCCGTCCCCACGACCACTCTCATTGCGTGCACAGCGCACTGACCGAGGCCGATACCTTGTGCGCCCAGAAAGGCCTGCGCCTGACTGCGTTGCGCCGGCGGGTGCTGGAGCTGGTGTGGCAGAGCCACAAGCCGCTGGGCGCCTACGACATTCTGGCGGTACTGAGCGAGCAGGACGGTCGCCGCGCCGCGCCGCCGACCGTGTACCGCGCGCTGGATTTCCTCCTGGAAAACGGCTTGGTGCACCGCATCTCCTCGCTCAACGCCTTCGTCGGTTGTGTGCATCCCGAGCATGCGCATCAGGGCCAGTTCCTGATCTGCCGCGACTGCCACGCCGCGATCGAGCTGGAACAGAAAGCCATCAGCGACGCGATCATCCACAGCGCCAGGGATGTCGGTTTCATCGTCGAAGCGCAGACCGTCGAAGTGGTCGGCCTGTGCTCCGGTTGCCAGGGGGCTTGATGAGCAACCCGTTGATCCGTCTTGAGCAGGTTGCCGTCACTTTTGCCGGGCAGACCGTGTTGGACAACATCGAGCTGAGCGTCGAACCGGGACAGATCGTCACCCTGATCGGCCCCAACGGCGCCGGCAAGACCACTCTGGTGCGCGCCGTGCTTGGCCTGCTGAAACCGGACAGCGGCAGCGTCTGGCGCAAGCCGAAACTGCGCGTCGGCTACATGCCGCAAAAGCTGCACGTCGATCCGACCCTGCCGCTGTCGGTACTGCGCTTCCTGCGCCTGGTGCCCGGCGTAGACCGTCCGCGTGCGCTGGCAGCGCTCAAGGAAGTCGGCGCCGAACATGTCATCGACAGCCCGGTGCAAAGTGTTTCCGGCGGTGAAATGCAGCGCGTGCTGCTGGCTCGGGCGCTTTTGCGCGAGCCTGAGCTGCTGGTGCTGGATGAGCCGGTGCAGGGCGTCGACGTCGCCGGGCAGGCCGAGCTATACAGCCTGATTACCCGCCTGCGCGACCGTCACGGTTGCGGCGTGCTGATGGTGTCCCACGATTTGCATCTGGTGATGAGTACCACTGATCAGGTGGTTTGTCTGAATCGCCACGTCTGCTGCTCCGGGCATCCCGAGCAGGTCAGCGGCGATCCGGCGTTTGTCGAGCTGTTCGGCAAGAATGCGCCGAGCCTGGCGATCTATCACCACCATCACGACCACGCCCACGACCTGCACGGTTCGGTGGTCAAGGCGCCCGGTGCGGGCCACACCCACGTTCACGGAGACCACTGCAAGCATGGCTGATTTTCTGTTGTATGCCCTGCTTGCAGGTCTGGCGCTGGCGCTGGTGGCCGGGCCATTGGGTTCGTTCGTGGTCTGGCGGCGCATGGCCTATTTCGGCGACACCCTGTCACACGCTGCGCTGCTTGGCGTCGCCCTGGGCTTTCTGCTGGATGTCAGCCCAACGGTCGCGGTGACCGTCGGCTGCCTGCTGCTGGCGGTGCTGCTGGTGACCTTGCAACAGCGTCAGCCGCTGGCCTCCGACACGCTTTTGGGAATTCTCGCACCGAGCACGCTCTCTCTCGGGCTGGTGGTACTAAGCTTCATGCATGAAGTGCGGATCGACCTGATGGCCTATCTGTTCGGCGACCTGCTGGCGATCAGCCCGACCGATCTGGCGTGGATCCTCGGCGGCAGCGCGGCGGTGCTGGTGCTGCTGGTGACGCTGTGGCGGCCGCTGCTGGCGATCACTGTGCATGAGGAATTGGCCAAGGTCGAAGGCCTGCCGGTGGCGGGCCTGCGCATGGCGCTGATGCTGTTGATTGCGGTGGTGATCGCGGTGGCGATGAAAATCGTCGGTGTGTTGCTGATTACTTCGCTGCTGATCATTCCGGCGGCTGCGGCACAACGTCACGCCCGCTCGCCGGAGCAGATGGCCGTGGGCGCGAGCCTGCTGGGCATGCTCGCCGTGTGTGGCGGGCTGGCGTTGTCATGGTTCAAGGACACCCCGGCGGGGCCGTCGATCGTTGTGACGGCGGCCGCACTGTTTCTGCTGAGTTTTGTTCTGCCCCGTCGAGGGGTGTAGACTTGCTCGCTTTTTGCGCAATTAGAGAGTCGCAGGAATGAAGCCGTTCGCCTCCCGTTATCTGCTCCTTGTCGCATTTTCCGTGCTGCTGGGCGCCTGCCAAAGCACGCCGCCGGTGGCCGAAGCCCCCGACGCGCGGGCCACGGCCATCGCACAGCTGGAGCAAAGCCTGGCCAGCAGCGAACTGGCCACCGCCGAAGACCAACTGGCCGCCTTGCAGGCACAAACCCCCAACGATCAGTCCCTGGAGCAATACCAGCGCCAGTTGGCTGAGGCCTACCTGCGCCGCAGCCAGATCGTATTGCAAAAGGGTGATGTGAACGCCGCAGCCACTGCGCTGAGCCGTGCCCGTGCCCTGATGCCGAAAGCCCCGGCGCTGACCGGTGGCGTCAATGGTGCCATCACCGAAGCGCGCAAAGCCGAGCTGGAGAAAGCCGAAGCGGCGCTGCTGGCGGCCGAAGCCAAGCCGAAAGCCAAGGTCATCGATCCGACTGCCGAAAGCACCACGGTGGCGCTGAACATTAACGATAGCCGCAAGCTTCGCCGGCAACTCGACGCAATCGCCGCCGATGTGGTGAATTATGAGTGTGCCGTGAGCATCCAGGCGCCGCGTACCCAGGACTACCCTTGGCTGGCGACGTTGCTGAGCAAGCGGGTGAAGAAACTCAATCCGGATTTCGAGCTGCAGATCGAGAAGCAGATTCTGCGCACGGTGCCGGCGCAGATGGTCTTGAGCCCGCGTAAACCTTAAAAGCTTCGCGAGCAGGCTCGCTCCCACAGGTACAGCGTGAACCCTGTGGGAGCGAGCCTGCTCGCGAAAGCGTCCTCTCAGCCAGCCAAGAACTTAAGCTGGAATGGCCTTAGCCTTAGGCTCCCGCGCCCAGACCCGATGCTGCCCGATCGCCGCGAAGAACGGCTTGGTCAACCCCGGCACATCCTTGCCCTGCAGCAGTCCTGCATCCGCTTCCAGCTTCAGTAGATCCTGTAACTGCTTGGCCTCGCCGTGCAGCGCAATCGCCTTGAGGTGCTTGTAGGCTTCCAGCAGGTAATGCAGCGCCACGCCATCGCCACTCAACGCCTTGATCGACGCCGCACCACCCGGCACGAACACCGCATCGAAGATCACTGAAGGCATACCTTCCATGGATGCGTCCACCGGCAGGGCTTTGCCGTCGGCAGTCTTCACCGGTGCCGATGTCGGGCCGAGCAGCTTGGCGTGCGCACCTTGCGCCGCCAAGGCTTTCTTCATCGCATCGATCGCCGCACCATCGACGCCGTTAGCGGCAAGAATCGCCACTTTGCGAGTTTTGATGTCCTCTGGCAGCAGATTCGCCTGACTCAGCGCTGGTGAATGATCGAACGAAGTCTCGCGCACCTCGACCGTGCCTTTGCTCGGCGCCGGCAACCCGAGGTTGGCCGCGACACGTTTGGCCAATTCCAGGTCAATGTTGGCGAGAATCTCATTCACCTGCCGTGCACGGATGAACTCGCGTTCGACCTTGCCCAGCTCGAAGCTGTAGGCGGCAATGATGTGCTCCTTCTCGTGCTCACTCATGCTGTTGAAGAACAGCCGCGCCTGCGAGAAGTGATCGCTGAACGACTCGCTGCGCTGGCGGATCTTGTTCGCATCGATGCGTTCCGGGTAGCTCTCGAAGCCGCCGTCCTGCGCGGCTGGCGGAGTCTCTTTCGGCCAGCCGCCATCAATCGAGTTCGGCTCGTAGGACGCGCGCCCCTTGTCGATCACTGTACGGTGCTGCGCGTCGCGCTGGCCGTTGTGGAACGGTGCGACCGGGCGGTTAATCGGCAGCTCATGAAAGTTCGGCCCACCCAGTCGGCTGATTTGCGTGTCGGTGTAGGAAAACAGCCGACCTTGCAGCAGCGGGTCATTGGAGAAATCGATGCCGGGCACGATGTGGCCCGGGCAGAATGCGACCTGCTCGGTCTCGGCAAAGAAGTTGTCCGGGTTGCGGTTCAGGGTCATCTTGCCCAGCGGGGTGATCGGCACGATTTCTTCGGGGATCAGCTTGGTCGGGTCGAGGATGTCGAAATCGAAGTCATGTTCGTTTTCCTCCTCGATGATCTGCACACCCAGCTCCCATTCCGGGTAGTCGCCCATCTCGATGGCTTCCCAGAGATCGCGACGGTGGTAGTCGGTGTCTTTACCGGCGAGCTTCTGCGCTTCGTCCCACACCAGCGAACAGGTGCCGGCAGTCGGGCGCCAGTGGAATTTGACGAAGCGCGATTTGCCCTCGGCGTTGACCAGGCGGAAGGTGTGCACGCCAAAGCCCTGCATGCTGCGCAGGCTTTTCGGGATTGCCCGGTCGGACATCGCCCAGATCACCATGTGCGCCGATTCCGGCACCAGCGAGACGAAGTCCCAGAACGTGTCGTGGGCCGAGCCGCCGGTTGGGATCTCATTGTGCGGCTCGGGTTTCACCGCGTGGACAAAGTCGGGGAACTTGATCGCGTCCTGGATGAAGAACACTGGCATGTTGTTGCCGACCAGATCGAAGTTGCCCTCGTCGGTGAAGAACTTCACCGCGAAACCGCGCACGTCGCGCACGGTGTCACCGGAACCGCGCGGCCCCTGCACCGTGGAAAAACGTACGAACACCGGAGTCTTTTTCCCCGGATCCTGCAGGAAGCCGGCCTTGGTCAGCGTCGAATGGTTCTCATAGGCCTGAAAGAAACCATGCGCGCCAGTGCCGCGCGCGTGAACAATGCGCTCCGGAATGCGTTCGTGGTCAAAGTGCGTGATTTTCTCACGCATGATGAAGTCTTCCAGCAACGACGGCCCGCGCGGGCCGGCCTTGAGGGTGTTTTGGTTATCGGCGACCTTCACCCCTTGGTTGGTGCGCAGGGCCTGGCCGGTAGCGTCGGAGCGAAATTTCTCCAGGCTGTCGAGTTTGGCGTTGGTGTTGGCGCGATCCTTGGTATCGGTTCCGGCCAGCTGGCTTTTGTCGGTCGTAGGTTTCTTGCTGCTCATCAGACGTAAACTCCTCGGTTGACCCCGTTTCAACGGGGACTCTTGAGCGTTTCCGGGCACGGTTACCCAGGGTTTCAAGTCGCTTAACTAGTGACCAATGAGCAGGAACGGGCGTTCCTTTTTTATGACCTTTGATCTTGTTATTGCCAAATCGAAGGTTAATTGCGAAATAAATGCTAAGAACCTCTATACGGACAGGCTAAAATGCGCGCCCGGCTAACCGCTGATCCTTTTCTAACGCGCCCCACAAGGTTCGCTACGTGATCGAGTTTCAAAACGTCCACAAAACTTACCGCGTCGCCGGTAAGGACATCCCCGCCCTGCACCCGACCAGTCTTTCGATTGAAAACGGTCAGGTCTTCGGCCTGATCGGCCATTCCGGTGCGGGAAAAAGTACCCTGCTGCGTCTGATCAATCGCCTGGAAGATTCCAGCGGCGGCAAGATCATCGTCGACGGCGAAGAAGTCACCGCGCTGGACGCCAACGGCCTGCGCCGTTTCCGCCAGCAGGTCGGGATGATCTTCCAGCACTTCAACCTGCTCGCCTCCAAGACCGTGGCCGACAACGTTGCGCTGCCGCTGACCCTGGCCGGCGAACTGTCGAGCAGTGAAATCAATCAACGCGTCGCCGAGTTGCTGGCCCGGGTCGGTCTGTCCGATCACGCCAAAAAGTACCCGGCACAATTGTCCGGCGGCCAGAAACAGCGCGTCGGCATCGCCCGCGCCCTGGCGACCAAGCCGAAAATTCTGCTGTGCGACGAGGCCACCAGCGCTCTCGACCCGCAGACCACCGCGTCGGTTCTGCAACTGCTGGCCGAGATCAATCGTGAACTGAAGCTGACCATCGTCCTGATCACCCACGAGATGGATGTGATCCGTCGCGTCTGCGATCAGGTGGCAGTGATGGACGCAGGGGTGATCGTCGAGCAGGGTTCGGTAGCCGATGTGTTCCTGCATCCGCAGCACCCGACCACCAAGCGTTTCGTCCAGGAAAGCGAGCAGATCGACGAAAGCGAACAGCGCGACGACTTCGCTCACGTGCCGGGCCGCATCGTGCGTCTGACCTTCCAGGGCGAAGCGACCTACGCGCCGTTGCTCGGTACCGTTGCCCGGGAAACCGGGGTCGACTACAGCATCCTCGCCGGCCGCATCGACCGCATCAAAGACATTCCTTACGGGCAGTTGACCCTCGCCGTCACCGGTGGCGACATGGAAGCGGCGTTCGCCCGCTTCACCGCCGCTGACGTTCACATGGAGGTGCTGCGTTAATGGAAATGCTCAAGGCTTTCTTCGAAAACATCGATTGGCTGGAAATCTGGCTGGCCACCGGCGACACCATGCTGATGCTCGGCGGTTCGCTGCTGTTCACCGTGCTGCTCGGCCTGCCGCTGGGCGTGCTGCTGTTTCTCTGCAGCCCGCGCCAGTTGCTGGAAAACCGTGGCCTCTACGCCTTCATGTCGTTGGCGGTGAACATCCTGCGCTCGCTGCCGTTCATCATTCTGTTGATCGTGATGATCCCGTTCACCGTGCTGATCACCGGCACCTCGCTGGGCGTGGCCGGTGCGATTCCGCCGCTGGTGGTGGGTGCGACGCCGTTCTTCGCGCGTCTGGTGGAAACTGCGCTGCGTGAAGTCGATCGCGGCATCATCGAAGCCACCCAGTCGATGGGCGCGACCACCCGGCAGATCATCATGAATGCCTTGCTGCCGGAAGCCCGTCCGGGCATCTTCGCGGCGATTACGGTGACGGCGATTACGCTTGTGTCCTACACGGCGATGGCCGGTGTGGTCGGCGCCGGTGGTCTGGGTGACCTGGCGATCCGTTTCGGCTACCAGCGTTTCCAGACTGACGTGATGATCGTCACCGTGGTGTTGCTGCTGATACTGGTACAAGTGCTGCAAATGGTCGGCGACCGTCTGGTCGTGCATTTCTCGCGCAAATAACCGGTTTTTGTAATCAAGAGATGAGCCGGCCATTCGCTGGCAGGCGCCAGACGGGCGCCTCATAAGGAGTTAGCTGAATGAAAAAACTGATCGCTGCTTTCGCTGCCGTAGCCGCTTTTTCGGCCCACGCTGAAACCCTGACCGTTGCCGCCACCCCGGTGCCGCACGCGGAAATCCTCGAATTCGTGAAGCCGGCCCTGGCCAAAGAAGGCGTGGATCTGAAGGTCAAGGTCTTCACCGACTACATTCAGCCGAACGTGCAGGTGGCTGAAAAGCGCCTGGACGCCAACTTCTTCCAGCACCAGCCGTACCTCGATGAGTTCAACAAGGCCAAGGGCACCAGCCTGGTGGCGGTGACCGGCGTGCATCTGGAGCCGCTGGGCGCCTACTCGAACAAGATCAAGGATCTGAAGGACCTGCCAAGCGGCGCCAACGTGGTGATTCCGAACGACGCCACCAACGGCGGCCGTGCGCTGTTGCTGCTGGCCAAGGCTGGCCTGATCACCCTGAAGGATCCGACCAACATTCTGTCGACCCCGAAAGACATCGCGCAGAACCCGAAAGACCTGAAAATCCGTGAACTGGAAGCCGCGACCATCCCGCGCGTGCTGACCCAGGTCGATCTGGCGCTGATCAACACCAACTACGCGCTGGAAGCCAAACTCGACCCGTCCAAGGATGCGCTGGTGATCGAAGGCAACGACTCGCCATACGTTAACATCCTGGTGTCCCGTGCGGACAACAAGGACAGCGCCGCGATGCAGAAACTGGCGGCTGCGCTGCACAGCCCGGAAGTGAAGAAATTCATTACCGAGAAGTACAAAGGCGCGGTATTGCCGGCGTTCTGATTTAGATTGCTGCAACGAAAAGGGGGCGCCATGAGCGCCCCCTTTTTTGTGCCCGGAACACCGTCCCTGTGGGAGCGGGCTTGCTCGCGAATGCGTTGTGTCAGCCAACATTTCTTTATCTGACCCATTGCATTCGCGAGCAAGCCCGCTCCCACAATGGTTCAGTGTTGTTGCTACTTGCGGTTAAGCATTACCGGGAGCTGCGCAACCAGTTTGGCGTTGTTCAGCGGCGCCCGGATGAACCCACGCTGCGTCCCGTCCGGGCCGATCACCGCCAGGTTGCCACTGTGATCCACCGTGTAATTCGGTTTGCTGGTATCGGCCGGAATGAACGGAATACTCACCGCATTCGCGACCTTCTGCAGTTCTTCGATCGACTTCGGCGTCAGGCCCACGAACTGTGGATCGAAGTAGCCCAGGTACTGCTTCAACTGCTGCGGATTATCGCGGTTCGGGTCGACGCTGACCAGCACGATCTGCAACTTATCCACCGCGTCTTTGGGCAATTCGCTCTTGATCTGGCGCAGTTGGGCGAGGGTGGTCGGGCAGATGTCCGGGCAGAAGGTGTAGCCGAAGAACAGCAGGCTCCACTTGCCTTTCAACTCGTCGATTGCGACCGGTTGGCCGTCCTGATTGGTCATGGTCACGCCCGGCAGGGTGCGGCTCTGCGGCAGCAGGATGATGCCGGCGTCGATCAGCGCGGTGGGGTCGCCCTGGCCTTTGCCACTCAGGACTTTGTTGACGGTCAGTCCCAGGATCAGCGCGATCACGGCGACGAGGATGAAGACGGTTTTCTGGGTTCGAGTCATAGGTTCAACAGTAAGTAGTGGTCTACGAGCAGTGCGATGAACAACAGGAACAAGTAATAAATAGAGTACTTGAAGGTGTTGATCGCCGCGTGCGGCCGAGTGCCACGGTACAGCACCACGGCCCATTGCAGAAACCTAGCGCCCAGCGCCAGCGCGCAAACCAGATACAGCAGGCCGCTCATATGGATCACATACGGCAGCAGGCTCACCGCGAGCAGGGCGAAGGTGTACAGCAGAATATGCACCTTGGTGTAGTGCTCGCCGTGGGTTACCGGCAGCATCGGGATGTCGGCCTTGGCGTACTCCTCCTTGCGATGGATCGCCAGCGCCCAGAAGTGCGGCGGGGTCCAGGCGAAGATGATCAGCACCAGCAGCAACGGTTCGGCGCTGATATGGCCGGTAGCGGCGGTCCAGCCGAGCAGCGGAGGGGCGGCGCCGGCAAGACCGCCGATGACGATGTTCTGTGGCGTCGCGCGTTTGAGGAAGCCGGTGTAGATCACCGCGTAGCCGAGTAACGAAGCGAGGGTCAGCCACGCGGTCAGCGCATTGGTGAACGTCAGCAGCATCGCCTGCCCGAGCAGCGCCAGCACCAGCGCAAAGGTCAGCGCCGCTGCCGGCGAAATCCGGCCCTCGGCCAATGGCCGTTTGTGCGTGCGCGCCATCACCGCGTCGATACGCCGATCGACCACATGATTGACCGCCGCCGCGCCGCCGGCACACAACGCAATCCCCAGATTGCCGAACACCAGTACCGTCCACGGCACCCCGGCGCGGGTCGCGAGGAACATGCCGACCAGCGAGGTGATCAGCATCAGCACCACCACTTTCGGCTTGGTCAGCTCCAGATAGTCACGCCACAGCGCTTGCGCGGGACGTTCGCCGATCAGAAGCGCCATGGCGTTTCTCCTTTTATCGTGATGGGCGCAGCCGAATGTTTACGTGGGCTCAAACGCCAGCGCGCCAACATCGGCTGTTTGACCCGAACCAGACTGGTGCGCGCGTGGTAATTGACCAGCACCATGCTCAGCAGTAGCGCGGCGCCACCGGCGTTGTGGGCCACGGCCACCGGCAGCGGCAGATGGAACAACACGTTGCTGATGCCGAGGGTGATCTGTGCGCCGAGGGCAATGACGACTAGCCCGGCCAAACGCGTCATGCCGACAGCCCTGAGTTGCCAGGCTAGACCGAGCAGGACGATCGTCACCAGCAGCGCGCCGATGCGGTGGGTCAGGTGAATCGCTGTGCGTGCATCGCTGTCGAGTTGGCCGCCGAGATAATTGGGGCCGATGTGCTGGGTCAGGTGAAAGCCGTTGGCAAAGTCCGCCGGTGGCAGCCATTGACCGTGGCAGGTCGGGAAGTCGATGCAGGCCACCGCCGCGTAGTTGGAACTGACCCAACCACCCAGTGCGATCTGGCCGATCACCAGCAACAGCCCCGCCGTTGCCCAATACTGCAAGCGCTTGGGCACGGTCAGTGCCGGCAGCACCCCGGACAATCTCAAGGTCAGCAAAAACAGCAGACTCAAGGTCGCAAAACCGCCGAGCAGATGCCCGGTGACCACTTGCGGCCAGAGCTTGAGCGTCACCGTCCACATGCCGAACGCCGCTTGGGCGAACACCACCGCCAGCAGAAACAGCGGCAGTTTCAGCGGCTGGCCCGGATGACCACGATTGACCCAAGCACGCCCGGCCAGAATCGCAATCAGCAGGCCGAGAGTGCCGGCGAAGTAGCGGTGGATCATCTCGTTCCAGCCCTTGTGCGCCACCACCGGCGAGTCGGGGTAATGCAGTTCGGCATGGGCCAGTTGGGCTTCGCTTTTCGGCACGCTGATAAAGCCATAGCAGCCCGGCCAGTCCGGGCAGCCGAGACCGGCGTGGGTCAGGCGAGTGTAGGCGCCGAGCAGCACGACGAGCAGTGCCAGCAGGGTGGCAAACAGCGCGAGGCGAAATCCAGGTTTGGCCATGACGATGCCCTTATCCGATGTTCGACAGTTTCAGCAGGTGGCGCAGGTCGTTGAGCAGATCCTTGCCCTTCACGCTCGGCTCGTAGCGCAGCACCAGGTTGCCGTGGGGGTCGATGATCCACAGTTGCGGTGTGGCCTTGTCGCCGGTGGCCTTGCTCAACGCTGCGCTGTCCAGCGGGTAGCGTTGCAGCTGCGGATATTCGCGGCTCAGCTTGGCTTCGTAGTCGGCGCTCAACGGTTGCGCGGCGGCGAGGGCGTGGCTGGCGCGCCCGGCGTCGCGACCGAGGCCGATCTGGATCTGCCGGGCGAGGTACACCAGTTGCTGGCAGTCCACCGCGCAATCCTTCGGCGCGGTCACCAGCATCTGCCAGCGCTGTTCATCGGCTTGCACGCCGAGGTCGGCACGGGTCTGGCCGTTGCCGATCAGTTCGCCGTGGTAGCTGCGACCTTCCGGTACCCAGAACTGCAGTTTGTACATGCCGGTCGCCAGCACCATCGGGCCGACCACGCCGAGCACAATCAGCAGCAGCTGAATCCGCCCGCGGCGGCGGGTGGCCGGGGTTTTCGCCTCAGACATGCTGGGTGGATTCATGGCCGTTCCCATGGTGTTTCTCCTTTGCGTTGTGCAATCCAAGGTAGAGGTAGAGGCCGAGCAGGGCGGTGGCCATGGCGAACCACTGCACGGCGTATCCAAGGTGTTTTTCCGGGCCCATGGCGACGACCGGCCAGTCGGCCTCATAGCTGGCGGGGCCGGGTTCGGCACGAAGTTCGTAGGCGAAGCCGTCGCGTTCGAGGGTTTTCCACAGCTTCGCCGGCTCGACGGCGGTGATCGTTTGCGGCCAGCTGCTGCTGGCCGGGTCGGCGTGCAACTGGAAGGTCGCGCCGGGGGCGACGTAGACCCAGGCATCCAGGTTGACCGCGTCGGTGGGGGTTGCGAATTGCGGCGTCACCCGGCGATCCGGCCATGGCAACCAGCCGCGATTGACCAGCAGCCACTGGCCGCTGGCCCGATCCTGAAACGGTTGCAGCAGCTCGATACCGACCTTGCCGTTGCGCTGGCGGTTGTCCAGCAGCAGGCTGTGGGCGCCATCGAACTGGCCGTACAGATGCACACGGCGAAAGGCCGGGTCGGCGCTGTGCAGCAATTCGCTGCTGGCCATCGGATCAGCCGCGCGGCGCTCGGCGTAAGTGGCGAGCAGGGCGGTTTTCTCCGCGCCCCGACCGAGCTGCCAGAAACCCAGCGACACCAGCAGCGGCAGCAACAGCGCCACCACCACGGTCGGTATCACGCCGGGCCGGAAGCGCTTCATGGCCGTGCCACAAAGTCAGTCGTCGCGATCGCTATACTCAACTGCATCGCCTGTCCCCCGGAGTCTTCCCATGCTCAAAGCAGCCATCGTCCTGCTGCTGATTGCCACGGTGATCAGCCTGTTCAGCGGCCTGTTTTTCCTGGTCAAGGACGACAGCAGCTCCAATCGCCTGGTGATCGCCTTGAGTGTTCGGGTGGCACTGGCCGCTGCCACCGTCGGCTTGATCGCCTGGGGCTTCTACAGCGGCCAACTGGTGTCGCACGCGCCTTGGTGATCAGTGCTCAGAGCACGTAAACGAAGACGAACAAGCCGATCCACACCACATCGACGAAGTGCCAGTACCAGCTCGCGGCCTCGAAACCGAACTGATGCTCGGCATCGAAATGGCCCTTCATGATGCGCATCAGCATCACGAACAGAATGATCGTGCCGATGGTCACGTGGGCACCGTGGAAACCGGTGAGCATGAAGAACGTCGCGCCGTAGATGCCCGAACCCAGGGTCAGGCCCAGTTCGTGGTAGGCGTGCATGTATTCCTCGGCCTGCAAGGCGAGGAATCCGCAGCCCAGCAGCACGGTGATCGCCAGCCAGATTTTCAGCGCGCCGCGATGGCCCTTCTTCAAGGCATGGTGGGCGATGGTGATGGTCACACTGGAGCTGACCAGCAGAATCGTGTTGATCAGCGGCAGGCCCCACGGGCTGATGACTTCTTTGGGCGGCGGGAACAGTTTCGGATCCGGCGTGTGCAGCAGCGGCCAGGTGAACTGGAAGTTCGGCCACAGCATGTGGGCGATACCTTTCGGGCCTTCACCACCCAGAGCGGGCCCCGAGACGTGGCGCACGTAAAACAGCGCACCGAAGAAGGCGACGAAGAACATCACCTCGGAAAAGATGAACCAGCTCATGCCCCAGCGGAACGAGCGATCGAGCTGCGGGCTGTACAGCCCGGCGCGACTTTCCTTGATCACCGCCCCGAACCAGCCGAACAGCATGTACGCCAGCAACAGCCCGCCGACGAAAAAGATGTACGGGCCGTGGGATTCCGGACGCGCTGCCTTCAGATCGTTGAACCAAGTCGCCAGGCCGTACACGGTGATAACCATGCCGAACGTGGCGATGATTGGCCATTTGCTCTGGGCCGGGACGTAATAGTGCTCATGAGTTGCCATTTATTGTTCTCCTTATCGGGCACGCTTAACCGCCAGTGTTTGCAGCCACCGGAGGATGTCGGGCGGTGATATCGAACAGCGTGTAGGACAGCGTCAGGTGCTTCACGTCCTTGGGCATGTCGCGGTCAACGATGAAACGCACCGGCATCTCGATCTGCTGACCCGGCTGCAGCACCTGCTGGGTAAAGCAAAAGCATTCGGTCTTGTGGAAATACGCCGCCGCATTGCTCGGCGCGATGCTCGGCACGGCTTGCGCACTCATCGGTTTGTCGGTGGGATTGCGCGCGATGAAAATCATCTCGTTGACCGCGCCGGGGTTGGCGGTCAGTTCGTCGTGCTTGGGGTAGAACTCCCACGGCATGTCGATGTTGTTGGTCGACAGAAACTGCACGCGCACCTGGCGCGAGCTGTCCACCATTTGCTCGCCCTCGTACTGCCCGGCGGTTTTGCCATTGATGCCGAAGGCCTTGCACATCACGTCGTAGATCGGCACCAGGGCAAAGCCGAAGACAAACATTGCGACCACGACTCCCAGCAGCCGGATGACCAGTTTTTTCAGCGAGATCGAGTCAGCCATGATTTTTGTCCTCGGCCGAGAACCCTGTGGGAGCTGGCTTGCCAGCGATGCAGCCGACGCGGTGTTTCAGGCAGGCCGCCATCGCGGGCAAGCCCGCTCCCACAGGAGTTTCCACAAGGCAGGAGGTGTTCATTTCACTTCCGGCGGCGTGGTAAAGGTGTGATACGGCGCCGGCGACGGCACGCTCCACTCCAGGCCTTCGGCGCCATCCCACGGTTTCGCCGGGGCTGGCGCGCCACCGCGAATGGTCTTGATCACGATGAACAGGAAGAAGATCTGCGTAGCGCCGAACATGAACGCGCCGATCGAGGAAACCATGTTGAAGTCGGCGAACTGCAGGTTGTAGTCCGGAATCCGCCGCGGCATTCCCGCCAGCCCCACAAAGTGCATCGGGAAGAAGGTCAGGTTCATGCCGACGAACGATAGCCAGAAGTGCAGCTTGCCGAGGGTTTCGTCGTACATGTGCCCGGTCCACTTCGGCAGCCAGTAATAGGCCGAAGCGAAGATCCCGAAGATCGCCCCCGGCACCAGCACGTAGTGGAAGTGCGCGACCACGAAGTAGGTGTCCTGGTACTGGAAGTCCGCCGGGGCAATGGCCAGCATCAGCCCGGAAAAACCGCCGATCGAGAACAGGATCACGAACGCCACGGCAAACAGCATCGGCGTCTCGAAGGTCAGCGACCCCTGCCACATGGTGCTGGCCCAGTTGAACACCTTCACCCCGGTGGGCACGGCGATGAGCATGGTCGCGTACATGAAGAACAGCTCGCCCACCAGCGGGATGCCGACCACGAACATGTGGTGCGCCCAGACGATGAACGACAGGAACGCGATGCTCGCCGTGGCGTAGACCATCGAGGTGTAGCCGAACAGCGGCTTGCGCGAGAAGGTCGGGATGATCTGGCTGACGGCGCCGAAGGCCGGCAGGATCATGATGTACACCTCGGGGTGGCCGAAGAACCAGAACACGTGCTGGAACAGCACCGGGTCACCGCCACCGGCGGCACTGAAGAAACTGGTGCCGAAGTGGATGTCCATCAGCATCATCGTCACGCACCCGGCCAGCACCGGCATCACCGCGATCAGCAGGAACGCGGTGATCAGCCAGGTCCAGACGAACAGCGGCATTTTCATCAGGGTCATGCCGGGGGCGCGCAGGTTGAGGATGGTCGCGACCACGTTGATCGCGCCCATGATCGAACTGATCCCCATCAAGTGGATGGCGAAGATGAAGTAGGTGACGCTTTCCGGTGCGTAGGTGGTGGACAGCGGCGCATAGAACGTCCAGCCGAAGTTCGGCCCGCCACCGGCGGTGAACAGGGTCGAGACCAGCAGCAGGAACGCCGCCGGCAGCAGCCAGAAGCTGAAATTGTTCATCCGTGGCAGGGCCATGTCCGGCGCGCCGATCATCAACGGGATCATCCAGTTGGCGAGGCCGACGAACGCCGGCATCACCGCGCCGAAGACCATCACCAGGCCGTGCATGGTGGTCATCTGGTTGAAGAACGCCGGTTCGACGATCTGCAGCCCGGGCTGGAACAGCTCGGCGCGGATCACCATGGCGAACGTGCCGCCGAGCAGGAACATGCAGAACGCGAACCACAGGTACAGCGTGCCGATGTCCTTGTGGTTGGTGGTCAGCACCCAACGCATCAGGCCTTTGGCGGGGCCGTGGGCGTGGTCGGCATGACCGTGGTCATCGATTACAGCGCTCATGGCCGGTCTCCTTTACGTGAGTGGACGGGGCGGGCCGGGGCGCATTGCCCCGACCGATTCACGAAGTACGCGATAGACCGGCTCATTTGCTTTCCGCCTGTTTGAGCTCAAGCACTTCTTTTGGCGTGACCATGTCGCCCTTGTTGTTGCCCCAGGCGTTACGTTCGTAGGTCACCACCGCTGCGATATCGACTTCCGACAACTGCTTGCCGAACGCTGCCATGGCGGTGCCGGGTTTGCCGAAGTACACGCGGTGCAGGTGGTCGGCTTTCGGCCCGGTGGCAATCGGTGAGCCCTTGAGCGCCGGGAACATCGGCGGCAGGCCCTGGCCTTCGGCCTGGTGACAAGCCACGCAAGTGGTGTGATAAATCTTGTCGCCGCGCTCCTTGAGTTCGTCGAGGGTCCATTCCTTGCTGGTCAGCTCCTTGAGCTGCGCGGCTTCGGCTTTGCGGTCGGCAAGCCACTTGTCGTAGTCGGCCTTCTCCTTGACGTCGACCACGATCGGCATGAAGCCGTGGTCCTTGCCGCACAGTTCGGCGCACTGGCCACGGTAGAGGCCGGGCTTGTCGATGCGCGTCCAGGCTTCGTTGACGAAACCCGGGATCGCATCGCGCTTGACCGCGAAGGCCGGCACCCACCATGAGTGAATCACGTCGGCGGAGGTCACGAGGAAGCGCACCTTGGCGCCGACCGGCAGCACCAGCGGCTTGTCGACTTCGAGCAGGTAGTGCTCGCCCTTGGCTTCCTTGTTGTGGATCTGTTCGGCGGGGGTGGCCAGGTTGCTGAAGAACTCGACATCCTGACCCAGGTATTTGTAGTGCCACTTCCACTGATAGCCGGTGATCTGGATATCGATATCCGGCTCACTGGTGTCGTACATGCGGATCAGGGTGGCGGTCGCCGGAACCGCCATCGCCACCAGGATCAGCAGCGGCACGACCGTCCAGAGAATCTCGACGGTGGTACTTTCGTGGAATTTTGCGGCGACCTGCCCGGTCGAGCGGCGATGCACGATCATCGACCAGAACATGGCGCCGAAGACGATGATCCCGATCACCACACAGATCCAGAAAATGGTCATGTGCAGGTCGAATACTGCGTGACTGATTTCAGTCGCTCCAGGCGCCATATTCACAGTCCAGGCCGCTTGAGCCGGGCTGAAAATCGACCACAACAGGAGGCCCATCCAGACGTGTGGATGTCGCATCATTGCGGGTTCCCCTTATCGTTCTTGTTATCCCGTAGGCGCAACGCCTTCGGCAAGGGAGCGGCTGCATCAGACTACGAACTTGAATCGCCGGGCCTTGCTGCGTGGGCAGTCGGGCGTCATCAGCTAACTCCATTCAATGGCGAGTATAGACAGCCATCGGGAATTGCAATGTCGACGCGTAAATGATCTGAAACAGCCGGGGCTTGCGCTCAAGGGTACGAATGGAGAAGGATGCAGACGAGTGGTGGCGAACCGATATAACGCTGCTGCATCAAGGATGAAATAATTATGACAAATGCGTCTTAGCATTTTTCGTAAGCCAGCTAAGTTATGTCTTCCCTATTTCATTGCCTTGTTCCCTGGAGTTTTCATGAACACCGCCGCATTGCGCGAGCAGATCCAAAAAGCCCGACAGACCGAAAACGAAACCGGACGGCTCAAGCGTCAGCTGGAAGCCAAGTTGCCTCATCTGCATTCGGCCATTCAGTTGCCGGACGCTAACCGCGAAGACGCGTTGACGAGTTTTGTCACCGCCTATATCGATGAAGTACCAGACATGCTGGACGCAGCCAATGAAGTTGCCAGGGAAGCGGGAATCGAGTCGCAGATCAAGCCGGTGCTGAAAATCGCCGAGCAGTACTTCCTCCAGCCGCCGGTCGGTCTGGACAGCCTGCTGGACGAAGCCTATCTGGCGCACCGCTTTGTCGAAGAGGTCAACGACCTGTACATCAAACACCTCGGCCAGCCACTGATCCCCTTGGACATGACGGTCGCCAACCTGATTGCTCACCAATTGCTCGGTGAGGAATTTGCCAATCAACTGGACGAAGTGGTGCATCACACTATCGACGAGATGCTCGACGATGAGAGTTTTGCCCTGGAATCGGTAGAGGCCTACCGCGACAAACTGAGCAGCCCGGATACCGGTGCTGCGTGGAAGCGCTGGCCATGCATGGGCCGTCGCCTGGGTGTGGGCCTGGAGCTGGACCAGCCTGCCGCGTAATCCTCATACGCCATAGATCCAATGTGGGAGCGAGCCTGCTCGCGAATGCGGTCGATCATTCAACATCTTCTGTTGGCTGATACATCGCTTTCGCGAGCAGGCTCGCTCCCACAGGGTTTGTATGCACAACGGGTTTTTTAGCCGGCCGCGCCGATCCCGGTATTGGTCCGAACCCGCCCCTCCAACCGTCGCTTCAACCCGCGCGACTCGATCAACAGCTTCGAGCCCTTCGCCGCATTCGCCCGGCCCCACTCTTCCAGCAACTCCAGACACGAATGGTCGATGTAGCTCAGGTTATTGAGCGGCACATGCACCGTCGTGCCCGCCGGAATGCTCCCCAGCACCTGAGTCAGCGCCGGTACCTTGAGGAAGGTCGCCGCGCCGACCAGACGCAATTCCATCTCACCGTCCTGCGGCAGATCGATCAGGCTGATCTTCAATCGCGAAGCCTTGAACGCCAGTTTCAACATCGTCAAACCGAAACCGATCAACACACCGGTCAGCAGGTCGGTGAAGATGATCGCCAGCGCCGTGGCGGCATAGGTGAACATCGGCATCCGCCCGTAACGGCCCAGTCCGCGAAAGGCTTTCAAGTCCACCAGTTTGAACCCGGTGTACACCAACACGCCTGCCAGACTCGCCACCGGAATGCTTTGCAGCACGCTCGACAGCAACAGCACGAACGCCAGTAGCCACAGACCATGGAAGATCGTCGAGTAACGGGTGGTTGCACCGGCCTGGACGTTGGCCGAGCTGCGCACGATCACCCCGGTCATCGGCAGCGCACCGAGCAGACCGCAGAGCATGTTGCCGACACCTTGCGCCGACAGCTCACGGTCGAAGTCCGAGCGCACGCCGTTGTGCATGCGATCCACCGCTGCGGCGGACAGCAGCGTTTCGGCGCTGGCGATGAACGCCACGGCAAAAGCCGCAATCAGCAGGGTTGGATCAGTGAGGCTGAGCAAGTCCGCCGGTTTCAGCCAGTCAATGGCTTCGGCGAGGTTCTCCGGTACCTCAACCCGTTTGACCTGCAACGCCAGCAACAGGCTGGCGCCGGTCGCCAGGCCAACACCGAGCAGCGCACCAGGAATGAAGCGCAGCGAATGCGGGCGAAATTTCTCCCACAGCCACATCACCGCAATGGTCGCCAGGCCGAGCAAGCCGGCCTGCCAGCCGAACGACGGCAAGGCTTGCGCCACTGCGCCGGGGAAGGTCGTGAGGTTATCCAGCCCGGACGGTTGTGGCTTGGCATCGAGCATCACATGCACCTGCGACAGAACGATCAGCACGCCGATCCCCGCGAGCATGCCGTAGACCACCGCTGGCGCCGTGACCCGAAACCAGCACCCGAGCTTCAGGCGCCCGGCCACCAGTTGCAGGAAACCCGCAAGCAACAGAATCGGCCCGAGCATCTCGATCCCGTGCTGGCGCACCAGCTCGAACACCAACACCGCCAGACCGGCCGCCGGCCCGCTGACCTGCAACGGCGAGCCTGCCAGCCAACCCACCACCAGACCGCCGATGATCCCGGTGATCAGACCTTTGGCCGGCGGCAACCCGGAAGCGATCGCAATGCCCATGCACAAAGGCAGCGCGACCAGAAACACAACCACCGAAGCCAGCAGCTCCCGTGGCAACACCGCTTTCAATTGAGCAGCACGCATGATGACTCTCCCGAAGCTTTCTTCAGGCGTGGCGAAGCCGGGCCGCTGAACAGCGGCCGGCATCAAACCACACAGATTTTTAGGAGGATTTAGAAGCGCGCTTTGGGCGTCGCCACCGGAATCGGATGGCTGCCGTCGAGCGGCAGGAAGCGTCCCTGATCCGCGTCGTAAGCCTTGATTTCGCTGGTTTCGATGTTGTAGACCCAGCCATGGATGAACAGCTGACCGTTCGCCATGCGTGAGGCTACCGAAGGATGGGTACGCAAGTGCTGCAGTTGGGCGATGACGTTCTCCTCGGTGAGGATCGGCATACTTTCTTTTTCTTCGGTGCAGTTACAGTTTTCGTGCACCATGGTTTTTGCCACTTCGGCGTGGCGCAACCAGGCTTTGACCGTCGGCATTTTTTCCAGGCTGTCCGGATTGAGCACTGCGCGCATGGCACCGCAATCGGAGTGGCCGCAGATGATGATGTGTTGCACGCCCAGCGCCAGTACCGCGTATTCGATGGCAGTGGAAACGCCACCGTTCATCTGGCCGTAAGGCGGTACAACGTTGCCGACGTTACGGGTCACGAACAGATCGCCTGGCGAACTCTGGGTGATCAGCTCGGGCACGATGCGCGAGTCGGCGCAGGTGATGAACATTGCCCGTGGCGATTGCGCCGTGGCGAGTTTCTTGAAGAGTTCTTCCTGCTGCGGGAAGACCTCATGATGAAAATGCAAAAAGCCGTCAACGATCGTACGCAACGCTGCATCGGCGGATTCCGCCCCAGGGACGGCTTGCGCCGACGCAGCCAACGGCTGTTTATCCTTGTCACTCATGATTCATCCTCTTTGGCGGATTCGGGGAGTCGTTCCCGTGTATTCCGGTATGAAGCCAGTGGCTGTTTAAAACATCCGGGTCATCCAGACCCGTCAGTCACTCGATGAACAAGGTAGCCGCCGAAACTTAACTCAAACTGAATCGAGCGCTCTAGAACGTGTGTTCCAGGTCACAAAAAACGTGACTGAGGCATTTCGACGGAAGGATTCCAACCCGGCAACCATAGGCAATTGTCGCTAAATCAACGACATCTGGCGACCCGGCGGACAGAAGGCCGTGCAGTCCAGGTTATAGCCCTCACGGTGGTTTAAACCGAGACGTTTAATGGCTTTGGCGAAACGTTGCGCGAGCAGGTCGGCGAACGGCCCCTCGCCGCGCATCCGCGCACCGAACCGGCTGTCGTAGAGCTCACCACCTCGGCTCTGGCGGATCAGGCTCAGGACATGGGCCGCGCGCTGCGGATAGTGCGCCTGCAACCATTCCTCGAACAACGGCGCCACTTCCAGCGGCAGGCGCAGCATCATGTACGCGGCGCTTTGCGCACCAGCCGCATGGGCTTCGGTCAGCAGGCTTTCGATTTCGCTGTCGTTGATCATCGGGATCATCGGCGAACACAGCACCCCCACCGGAATGCCTGCTTCGCGCATCACCCGGATTGCCCGCAGCCGTGCTTTCGGGGCAGCGGCTCGCGGTTCGAGGATACGTTTGAGTTCATCGTCCAGCGTGGTCAGGCTGATCATCACCGCCACCAGCCGTTGCTGCGCCAGCTCGGTGAGCAGGTCGAGGTCGCGCAGAATCAGCGAACCCTTGGTAACGATGGTCACCGGGTGCCGGTAGCGCAGCAGTACTTCGAGGGTCTGCCGGGTGATCCTGTGCTCGCGCTCGATGGGCTGATACGGATCGGTGTTGGAGCCAAGATTGATCGGCGCGCATTGGTAACCGCGTTTGCTCAACTGTTCCTCAAGCACCTGGGCGGCGTTGGTCTTGGCGATCAGCCGAGTTTCGAAATCCAGCCCCGGCGACATGTCCCAATAGGCGTGGCTGGGTCGCGCGTAGCAATAGATGCAACCGTGCTCGCAGCCGCGATAGGGGTTGATTGAGCGATCGAAGGGCAGGTCTGGCGAGGTGTTGCGGGTGATGATGGTTTTCGCGGTCTCGATCATCACCTCGGTGTTCTGCGTTTCGGGCACTTCCTGATACCAGCCGTCGTCCTCGGCCACCGAACGGTTCGGCGCAAAGCGGTTGTGCGGGTTGGTCGCGGTGCCGCGGCCGCGCGGTGGCAATGGAGTAGACATGAAAACGCCCCGATACTGTGTGCATATACAGTATCTGGGCGTTGCTCATCTGGCTAGTGCCGTCGGGCGACTGGTCAGTTGTGTTGCGTGACCTGACCGAGGTCATCGCCGGAGGTGTGCTTCATATCCTCCTTACGCAACTCGGCGACGTCAGCGGCTTTCACCGGCGCACCTTTGTTGCCCCAGCTGCCACGGATGAAACTCACCACATCCGCCACTTCCTGATCCGACAACCGCCAGGCGAAACCCGGCATGGTGAAGGTCGAGGGTGCCGTGTGCGTCGCCGGCAAGGTACCGCCCTTGAGCACGATGTGGATCAGCGAGGTTGGGTCTTCCGATTGCAGCACCGGATTGCCCGCCAGCGCTGGGAACACCCGGGTGTAGCCATGGCCGTCGGTACGGTGGCAGGCCGCGCAGTTGTCGATGTACACCGCTGCGCCGCGCTGACTGTCGTCGCCGTTCCACAGGGCTTTGGCCGCTTTCTCATCGTACTGATGCGGCTGATCGTTTGGATCAACTGCCGGCAGCGACTTGAGGTAGCGGGCGATCGCGGTCAGGTCGGCATCGGTCATGTATTGCATGCTGTGGGTGACCACATCGCTCATGCCGCCGAACACTGCACTGCGGTCGCTGCGGCCGGTCTTGAGGAACTGCACCAGCTGCGCTTCGCTCCAGCTGCCCAGGCCATCCTTGTGATCACCGCGCAGACTTTTCGCGATCCAGCCTTCCAGCGGCGCACTGCCGGCGAGGAAGTTCTTGCCGTCCGCCGCGCTCAGGGATTTTTCCTGCATGGTCAGGGCCCGTGGCGTATGGCAGGCGCCGCAATGGCCGAGGCCTTCGACCAGATAGGCGCCGCGATCGATCACCGGATCATCCGAGGTGGTCTTGTAGTCCTCGACTTTCGGCGCAAACAGCCAGCGCCAGCCCATCAGCGGCCAGCGCATGCTCAGCGGCCATGGAATGTCGCTGGCCTTGTTCTCCTGCGCCACCGGTTCGACACCGTGCATGAAGTAGGCGTACAGCGCCTGCATGTCGGTTTCGCTGACACGGGCGTAGGACGGATACGGCATTGCCGGGTACAAGGTACTGCCGTTTTTCGCCACGCCATGGCGCACGGCTTTGTCGAAGTCCTCAAAGCTGTAATCGCCGACACCGGTTTTGTCCGGGGTGATGTTGGTCGAGTAGATCGTGCCGATCGGCGTTTCCATCGGCAGGCCGCCGGCGAACGGCTTGCCGCCCTTGGCGGTGTGGCAGGCCACGCAGTCACCGGCGCGGGCGAGGTATTCGCCTTGTTTGATCAACGCCTGATCAACGTCGGCGGCGTGTACAGCCGTGCTGCCGAGCAGGGCCAGGGTGGCGATAACGAGATTTTTCATGGTCATCGCTCCTTATGCCTGAACCAGCGGGCCGGGGTTTTTCAGGTATTGCTCACGAATCGCCTTGGCCGACCAGTAGGTCAACGCCGCCACCAGCCCGGTCGGGTTGTAACCCAAGCCTTGCGGAAACGCCGACGCACCTGGCACGAACACGTTGTGCACGTCCCAGCTCTGCAGGTAACGGTTCAGGGCACTCTTCTTCGGATCGGTACCCATGATTGCGCCACCGTTGAGGTGGGTGGTCTGGTAGGCCGCGGTGTTGAAATGATCACCGACCTGCTTGCCGATCACCGCGATGGCTTTCGGGCCCATGGCTTGAGCGACTTTGCCCATTTTCTCGACCATGAAGCGGTTCATTTTGATGTCGTTTTCCTGCCAGTCGAAGGTCATGCGCAGCAGCGGCAAGCCGTAGGCATCGCGGTACACCGGATCCAGATCGAGGTAGTTGCCACGGTAGGACTGATGCGCGCCGTGGGCATCCATCGACACCTGGTGGGTGTAGTAATCGGCGGTCGCGCGTTTCCACTGGCTGCCCCAGGCCGGAGTGCCGGGTGGGTTTGAGGTGCCGGCAATCGGGCGGCTGCCCGCCTGGTTGACCCACATTGGCGAGCCACCGACGAAGCCGTGCGGGCCGTGATCGAAGTTGTCGGCGTTGAAGTCATCCAGTGCCACACCGTTGCCGCCGGCACCGATGAAGTTGTTGGTGTGGGTGTCCTTGTCGAAGAACGCCTTGATGGTCGCCATGTTCTGGTAGGCGAAGTTACGCCCGACCACGCCTTCGCCGCTGATCGGGTCGTACGGCTTGCCGATGCCCGAGAGCAGCATCAGGCGCACGTTGTGCAACTGGAAGGCGCCGAGGATCACCAGATCCGCCGGTTGCTCGATCTCGCGGCCTTGGCCGTCGATGTACGTCACGCCGGTGGCCTTGGACTTGGTGCTGTCGAGGTTGACCCGCAGCACATGGGCGTTGGCGCGCAGCTCGAAATTCGGCAGAGGACGCAGCGCCGGCAGAATGTTCACGTTCGGCGAGGCCTTGGAGTACATGTAGCAAACGTAACCGCTGCAGAACCCGCAGAAGTTGCACGGGCCCATCTGTGCGCCGTAGGGATTGGTGTACGGGCCTGAAGTATTGGCGGAGGGCAGGTTGTAGGGTTTGTAACCGACCTCTGTCGCCGCTTTGCCGAACAGTTGTGCGGAAACGGTGTTCTTCTGCGCTTGCAGCGGGAACGGATTGGAGCGATCCGGTGCGTAAGGGTTACCGCCCTTGCCCTGACCGACCAGTTGGCCCTTCACGGTCCAGGCCTGGCCGGAGGTGCCGAAGACCTTTTCGGCGAAATCGAAGAACGGCTCCAGCTCTTCATAGCTGACGCCGAAGTCCTGGATGGTCATGTCCTTGGGGATAAAACTTTTGCCGTAACGCTCTTCGTAGTGGCTGCGCATGCGTAGCTCGATCGGATCGACGCGAAAGTGCACGCCCGACCAATGCAGACCGGCGCCGCCGACGCCATTGCCCGGCAGAAACGCACCCAACTGGCGATTCGGCAGGGCGATGTCGTTGACGCTGTGGCGGATGGTGACGGTTTCTTTCGAGATGTCCTGAAAGAGTTTTTTCCGCACGCTGTAGGTGAGTTCGTCGATCACCTGTGGATAGTTGCCGTCGGGGTAGGTGTCCTGCATCGGCCCGCGCTCCAGCGCCAGCACGTTGAGCCCGGCCTCGGTCAGCTCCTTGGCCATGATCGCGCCAGTCCAGCCGAAACCGACGATCACTGCGTCGACCTTCTTCATTACGATTGCCATGCTCAAGCCCTCTCGCCGCGAATCGAAACTGCCGGGAAGGGGTATTGCTCGTTGCGTTCCACCCAATCCATGAAATCGGCGCGGGCGCCGGGGAAGCCGATCATGGTCCAGCCGACCATGCCTTTATTGCCGCCGTGGATCGGGTCGCAGAAGAACCCTTCCTTGGTGTTTTGCAGCAGCAGGCTGAAGAAAATCTTCGCTGGAACCGCATCGAACTGCGGTTTGCCGGCTTCGAGCTGCTTGAGCAAATCTTCTCGGGTAGCGCTGTCTTGCTCAGCAAATGTTTTACCATTGAGGGATTTTGCCCACTGATCCGTGGCAGCGATGCCCAGGCGATAGATCTCTTTTGGCACCAGTTTGCTCTGCCAGCCCATCTCCGGCGCGGCGTCGGCGTTGAACGGGCCTTGCATGTACCAAAGGGCACCGGCGGCATACGGGGTGTTCATCTGGCGGTCGATGTATTCCGGCACGCCGGCTTCCAGAGCCCCCGGGCCTTGCTCGTCATTGGGGATGAGGTGCGCCACGGCGGCGTTGATGAAGGCCCATTCCTCGGCGGTGAAATAGCTCGGCTGATAAGCGCTGGCGTCAGCCTTGGCCGGTGTGGCTGCGGGCGTCGACGGGGCCGCTTCAGGCGCCGCTTGCAACACGCTGCTGCCCAGACCGCTACCGGCGAGGGTGACCACGGGAATCAGGGTAAGGGATTTGCGCAAGAACTCACGCCGCGGGTTGTCTCGATCTGCATCAGACATGGGGGTGCACCTCATCAGGCATTGATGGTTGTCCGCCGTTTCTGCGAACGGCGTGAGCATTTTTTCGTCGCGGCGTGGCCCGGTGGTTGACCGGGAAAAGGGGGACGCCTGCAACATCGTGTGACAAATGGTAGCAGGCTATGCATCGGGTTGAACCGATTCAGCGGAAAAAGCTGCGGTTTTTTACCTGAGTGCTCAATGAAATCGCACGGATTCACGATTCTTTGACAAGTGCCTCACAGGGCTTTGACCGTCAGACGTGGAAGCTGCGAGGCCTTTCATTGATGAATTCCGATACGGTCAGCCCAGCATGTCTCGAGTGCGCCTTTTCCCTGCTTTGTGTTTGTCGCTTGTTGCCTTGTTGCACTTGATGCCGGCCCAGGCTGACGCCGCTGCAACATCGCGTCCCCCTGAATGGGCGCAACCGGTTGAAGTGCAGTACAACCTGTTCCAGATGTCGCCAACCCTCTACCGCAGCGCCTTGCCGGATGGCGGCGCAGTGCCGTTGCTGAAGAACCTGAAAGTGGCGACGGTGATCAACTTCCTGCCGGAAGCTGACAGCAGTTGGCTGTCGGAGCCGGGCATCAATCAAGTGCAACTGCCTTATCGCACCAACCATGTCGATGACGCCGATGTGCTCAAGACGCTGCGCGCGATTCAGGCTGCCGAAGCCAATGGCCCGGTGCTGATGCATTGCAAACACGGTTCCGACCGCACCGGCCTGATGGCGGCGATGTACCGGATTGTGGTGCAGGGCTGGAGCAAGGAAGACGCGCTGAATGAAATGACGCAGGGTGGTTTTGGTGAAAGCGGCCATTTCAAGGATGGCGTGCGTTATGTGATGCAAGCCGATGTCGACAAACTGCGTACCGCGCTGGCCAACGGCGACTGCAGCACCAGTGCCTTTGCCACCTGCTCGATGAAGAGCTGGTTCCAGTCGGTCAACCTCAAGTAAGCCGCACCCTCCACGGCATTGCACCGTGGAGGGTCATGCGCCGGCTCAGTCTTCGGACTTTTTCTTCAGCTTCGGATTCGGAAAGAACTGCACGGCCTGGACGGTCTTGTCCGGCGCCGGCTTGAGCGCGCTGGTATTGACCCGCGTGCCCAGTTCCTTCGGAACCGACAGCCCTTGCTCGTTCAATGTATCCGAGTAACCGCAGGCCACACACTCACGGTGCGGCACGCTGTCCTCGTTCCACATCATCAGTTTGTCCGGCTCGCTGCACGCCGGGCAGACAGCCCCGGCGATAAAGCGCTTCTTGGTAATCACAGGTGCCTCACTCATGCTGCTGCGTCCTCACTCAGGCCGCTATGACGCAAGAGTGCGTCAATCGATGGCTCACGGCCACGGAAGTCGACGAACAGCACCATCGGGGCCTGCGAACCGCCACGCGCCAGAATCGCTTCGCGGAAGGCGCGACCGGTTTCGGCGTTGAGCACGCCATCCTCTTCGAATTTGGAGAAGGCATCCGCCGACAGCACTTCCGCCCACTTGTAGCTGTAATAACCCGCCGCGTAACCGCCGGCGAATATGTGCGCGAAGCTGTTGGGGAAGCGGTTGTACGCCGGTGGACGCATCACCGACACCTCGTCGCGCACGCCTTCCAGCACTTGCGCCACGCTGCGGCCGTCACCGTGAGTGGCGTGCAGTTCGAAGTCGAACAGCGAGAATTCCAGCTGACGAACCATCATCAACCCGGACTGGAAGTTTTTCGCCGCGAGCATTTTTTCCAGCAGGTCTTGCGGCAGCGGCTCGCCGGTTTCGTAGTGACCGGAGATCAGCGCCAGGCCTTCCGGCTCCCAGCACCAGTTTTCCATGAACTGGCTTGGCAGCTCGACCGCATCCCACGCCACGCCGTTGATCCCGGAAACACCGGCGTGATCAACGCGGGTCAGCAGGTGATGCAGGCCGTGACCGAATTCGTGGAACAGGGTGGTCACTTCATCGTGGGTCAGCAGCGCAGGCTTGCCGCTGTCGGCCGGGGTGAAGTTGCACACCAGGTTGGCGACCGGGCTTTGCAGCACGCCATCGATTGTGCGACGACGGTCGCGGGCGCCGTCCATCCACGCACCGCCACGCTTGTTGGCGCGGGCGTAGAGGTCGAAGAAGAAGCGCCCGACGTGCTGGCCGTTTTCCTTGATTTCGAACAGGCGCACGTCCGGGTGCCAGGTGTCGAAGCCTTTCAGCTCGGCGATTTCGATGCCGTACAGACGCTGGACGATAGCGAACAGACCGCTGAGAACTTTATCGATCGGGAAGTACGCACGCAGGGTTTCCTGAGCGACGCTGTAGCGTTGCTCGCGGAGTTTTTCCCCATAGAAACCGCTGTCCCAGCTTTGCAGATCGGCGCAGCCCTGTTCGGCGGCGTAGGCGCGCAGCTGCTGCAGATCCTGCGCGGCGAACGGCTTGCTGCGCTTGGCCAGGTCGCGCAGGAAGCTCAGCACCTGATCGCTGGACTCGGCCATTTTCGTGGCCAGGCTCAGCTCGGAGAAACTGGTGAAACCCAAGAGTTTTGCCAGCTCCTGACGCAGATCGAGGATCTCTTCCATCACCGGGCCGTTGTCGTTCTGCCCGGCGTTCGGGCCTTGGTCCGACGCACGGGTGCAGTAGGCGGCATAGACTTCTTCACGCAGCGCGCGATCCTGGGCGTAGGTCATCACCGCGTAGTAGCTCGGGAATTCCAGGGTGATCAGCCAGCCATCGAGACCTTTGGCCTGCGCGGCGGCAGCCATTTGCGCCTTGGCCGAATCAGTCAGGCCGGCGAGGGCAGCCTCCTCAGTGACGTGCTTGGTCCAGGCTTGTGTGGCGTCGAGCAGTTGGTTGGAGAAGCGGCTGCCCAGCTCGGACAGTTTGCTCTGCACTTCGGCGTAACGCTTCTGTTCGGCTTCCGGCAGGTCGATACCCGACAGACGGAAATCGCGCAGGGCGTGTTCCAGAATGGTTTTTTGCGCAACGTCGAAACCGGCGGCTTCCGGGCTGTTGGCCAGCGCTTCATAGGCCTGGAACAGCTCGCGGTTCTGGCCCATCTCGGTGGAGTAGGCGCTCAGGGCCGGCAGGCACGACTCGTAGGCTTCGCGCAGTTCGGCGCTGTTGCACACGGCATTGAGGTGGCTGACCGGGCTCCAGGCAGCGCCGAGGCGATCGTTGAGTTCGTCCATCGCCAGTACCAGGCCGGCCCAGGTCGGGTTTTGAACCTGGGTCTTGAGGATTTCGGCGATGGCGGCGCGGTTGTCGGCCAGGATCGTTTCGATGGCTGGCAGCACGTGTTCGGCACGGATCGTGGAGAACGGCGGCAGGTCGTAGGACTGCAGAAGAGGGTTGTTCACGCTCACGGTTGGCACCTTGGCTGGAAGAAACATGCGCCCATCTTAATTACAATCGACACTCACCGCAGCTATCGGCGACAGAGAGAGAACTTATCGTGCCCGTTCGCAAGTACCAGAATCACACCCCGCAGCTCGGTCAAGGCGCGTTTGTCGACGCCTCCGCGGTGGTGATCGGCGACGTCGAAATCGGCGAAGACAGCTCCGTGTGGCCGCTGACCGTGATCCGTGGCGACATGCACCGCATCCGTATTGGCGCGCGCACCAGCGTGCAGGACGGCTGCGTGCTGCACATCACCCACGCCGGCCCGTTCAACCCCGATGGTTTCCCGCTGCTGATCGGCGATGACGTGACCATCGCCCACAAGGTCATGCTGCATGGCTGCAGCGTTGGCAGTCGCGTGTTGATCGGCATGGGCAGCATCGTCATGGACGGCGCGGTGGTCGAGGACGATGTGATCATCGGCGCCGGCAGCCTGGTGCCGCCGGGCAAGCGCCTGGAAAGTGGCTTCCTCTACGTGGGCAGCCCGGTGAAGCAGATCCGCCCGCTGACCGACAAGGAACAAGCCTTCTTCACCTACAGCGCGGCGAACTACGTGAAGCTCAAGGACCTGCATCTGGCCGAAGGCTACGACCAGCTCTGAAACGACTTACACCTGCTCAGGATTTCTCATGCATTACCAGACCGTACTGTTCGACCTCGATGGCACCCTGACTGACCCGCGTGAGGGCATCACCCGTTCCATCCAGTTCGCTTTGAGCAAACTCGGCATCGACGAGCCGGACCTGAGCAAACTCGAACACTTCATCGGCCCGCCGCTGTTGCAGGCGTACATGCAGTTTTATGGCTTCGACGAGGCCAAGGCCTGGGAGGCGGTGAATTTCTATCGTGAGCGCTTCAAGGTCACCGGCCTTTACGAAAACCGTGTGTTCGATGGCGTCACACCGTTGCTCGAGACCCTGAGCGGGCAAGGGCGACAGCTGTACATCGCGACCTCCAAACCTTGGGAGTTCGCCCGGGAAATCGCCCGGCACTTCGACTTCGCCAAACACTTCAAGGTGATCTACGGCAGTGAGCTGGATGGCACGCGGACCAACAAGGTCGAGCTGATTGCGCACCTGATCGCCGAAGAAGGGCTGGATCCGGCCAATACGCTGATGATCGGCGACCGCAAGCATGATCTGATCGGCGCGCGCAGCAACGGCGTGGACGCGGCGGCAGTGGGCTATGGGTTTGGCAGTTTTGAAGAGTTGAGTGCCGAAGCGCCGGCTTATCACTTTGAGACTTTGGCTGAGTTGCATCAGGCATTTTTGCGGCGCTGATGAAATTGCTTTCGCGAGCAGGCTCGCTCCCACGGGGGATTTTTGTTGCACCCCGCTTCAATGTGGGAGCGAGCCTGCTCGCGAAGAGGCCAGTTCAGCCAATGCGAAATCAGGATTCTGCCAGCGCTCTTAGTGCCGCCTTACGCTCCGCGACAGGTAGCCCGCCCAGCTTCTCAACCTCAACATAAAACCGCACCCAATCCCCCCCAACCTGCCTGAACAGTGCCGCAAACGCCGGCACCCACTGGTCATACAGGCCAAACGGCAACAACCGCGCATTGTTCAGCGGCATATTCACCCACGCGTCATAGCGCTTGTCCCCGGCCCACTGGCTGTCGCGCGTCACCCGGTAATCGCGCCGAAACCGCTCGAATTGCGCTGCTTTACGCTCGCGCATCTGCTCGGCCGACAGCGGCTGGGCGTAAAGCGCTTCAAGCCGCGACCGCGTTTCGAGCACCAGTTCGATGAACTGATCGCGCTGCTTGAGCCTGGCATCGGTGTCCGGCGGCAGGCCACGAAACGCCCGCCACTGGCGGGTGCCTTCCTGCTCGACAAACGTGGCAAACGACTCATTGAACTCGGTGTCGTCTTTCACATAGAAACGCTGATGCGCCAGTTCATGAAAGATCAACGTGGCCAGACGCTCATCGCCCCAGCCCATCATCGAATTGAGGATCGGGTCATTGAACCAGCCGAGGGTTGAATAGGCCTCAACACCGCCAATCGCCACGTCCATGCCTTGCAGGCGCTGAATTGCCGCTTCGCCCCGGGCAGCGCTCTGGCTGTAGTAGCCGCGATAGGCCACGCAACCGGCGATCGGGAAGCAATGGTTCTGCGGGGTCAGGGAAAACTCCGGGGTGGCGAACACGTTCCACACCACATACGGCCGGCCGATGTCGGCGTACAGCCGATAGCTCTGGTTGTCCGGCAGGTGCAGCTGTTCGCTGGCGAAGTCCCGGGCCTTTTGCGACTGGGTCAGGTGCGTGCGCAGGGTTGCATCGCGGCTTGGGTCGGCAATCACCTTGGCCACCGGCTCACGCGCTCGCAACAACTGCAACTGACCGCTGGCCAACTGGCTGTAATAGCTGACGCTGGAACAACCGTTGAGCAACAAAAACATCACCCCCGGAAACAAAATCCGAAAAACGCGATCAAGTAACCCATGGCTTGGAAGCGGCCTGCTCAAAATAAAAATCCTTTGGAAAGTCTGCCCGCAAGACTATCCCGCCATTTGGAGCTTCGCTATGCGCATGTTGTTGCTGACAGGAGGCCTGCTGACGCTGGCCGGTTGTGCCGGATTCGGAATGCCCGATCCTGACCCCTCGCAAGCCTGGATTGATCTCGATGCCCGGCAACAGGACACGGCGTTGCAAGCGCTGAAAGTCGATGACAAGGCAACTGTCGACAAACGTTATTTCGAAGTGCAGCCCGGCAGCCATGAGTTGAAGGTGCGTTATCAGTTTCCGGTCGAAGCCACCAACATCGGCCCCGACGCCGAACCGCTGTGGCGCGATTGTCAGTTGAAGGTGAAATTCAAGGACTTCAACGCCGGTCAGCGCTATCAGTTGCAAGCCGGCAGCATCGGTTTTCGGCCATGGGCCAGGCTTTATGATGAACAGCGCAAAGTCGTAGGGCAGGGCACACCCGCAGGCTGCCAGAAAACCTGATCGGGATTATGCTGGATGTCCACATCACGGGACATTGATCATGCACAGGTTGACGTTGTTGCTCGCTGCAAGTCTGCTTGCTGGCTGCCAGAGCCCGATGCCGGCAGCCGATCCGGGCAAGGCCTGGGTCGATTTTTCGATGCCGACACCCGGCGGTAAGGTGCTGATGGCTGAACGGCTGGACAACGTGCGCCTGCGGGACGGGCGCTTTTTCCAGGTCGCGCCGGGCAGTCATGAGCTGACGGTGCGCTTCGATTTCGAGATCTTCGGTGGCAGCCAGGGCTTGGACACCGACCCGCAGGAACGCCTGTGCTACATGACCGTGCGCTACGATCATTTCGAAGCCGGGCAACGTTACCGACTTGAAGCCCGGTCGCTGGCGTTCACGCCGAGTGCTCGGTTGATCAATCGCCAAGGGCAGATAGTTGCCGAAGAGCGCCAGATCAACTGCGTGCCTTGAGCGGACTGTCAGATGTCGTTCTTCTGGTAGACGATCGCTTTTGTGCCGTTTTCGCAGGTGCCGACAACCATCGCCACGTCGTGCTTGTCGGCCTCTTCCTTACTGACAATTTCCAGTGTGTAAGACGGCACTGCATTCGCCTGGATCTTTACTTCGATCTCTTTCTTCAATTCTTCGCAGTCTTTCGGTGCGGCGAGAACCGTTGTGGCCAGTGCACTGCAAAGAATCGCCAAGCCAATACGTTTCATAGATGAAGCTCCCTGATGCAGCGCGCACGGGCGTGCGCTGAAGCTGCTGTCACTTATTCGACCATATTTTTGCGGGGCAGGTTCTGACTTCGCTCACATCTTCAATAACTGCGCTGATTTGTGGATTACATTCGCGAGCAGGCTCGCTCCCACATTTGAAGTGCATTCCAATGTGGGAGCGAGCCTGCTCGCGAGTGGGTCAGTCAGCGCCGATTCAGCTGACCAGCGAAGCCTCAAGGGTAATCTTCGCATTCAACACCTTGGACACCGGGCACCCTTCCTTGGCCTTGTTGCTCAGCTCTTCAAACTGCGCCTGAGTAGCGCCCGGGATTTTCGCCTTGAGGACCAACTTGATCGCGGTGATGGCAAAGCCACCCTCGACCTGATCCAAGGTGACTTCAGCCTGGGTGTCGATGCTCTCGGCCTTCAGGCCCGCATCACCGAGAATCATCGAGAACGCCATGGAAAAACAGCCGGCATGCGCCGCGCCGATCAGTTCTTCCGGGTTGGTGCCCTTGCCGCCTTCGAAGCGGGCCTTGAAGCCGTAGGGGGCTTCTCTGAGGACACCGGTTTCAGTGGAGATCGAGCCGATGCCGGTTTTCAGATCGCCTGCCCAATGTGCGGATGCTTTCTTCACGATAGCCATGTCTGCCTCCTCAAGATCTGGCGCGGAACGCCGCGCCGTCGTGGTTTTTGCTTGCAAGGCTTCTGAGGATAGACGTCGGGACAAAGTTCAGCCCGGCTGAATCCTTGACTTTTTTAGTAGGAAATTTCATCGCGGCTATTGAAACTCGGGTATATGCCCTCATTGCATAAAACACGCTTATGGATTGGGCAGGTTTTCGTTCGCAAGAAAAACCTGCCTCCTCATTCGGAGACGCAGGTTTATGAAGCAACTGTCCGACGTAAAGTTTTCCACCCTCGATCTGGTGCCGGTGCGCGAGAACGGTAGCCCGGCGCAATCGCTGCGCAACTCGCTGGATCTGGCACAGCATGTCGAGAAACTCGGCTATACCCGCTTCTGGGTGGCCGAACACCACAACATGGACGGCATCGCCAGTTCTGCCACCTCGGTGTTGCTGGGATACCTGGCCGGCGGTACCTCGACGATTCGCGTCGGCTCCGGCGGGGTGATGCTGCCCAACCACGCGCCGCTGGTGATCGCCGAACAGTTCGGCACTCTCGAAAGCCTGTACCCGGGACGCATCGATCTGGGTTTGGGCCGCGCGCCCGGCTCCGACCAGATGACCGCCCGCGCCCTGCGCCGCGAACGCTCCGGCAGTGCCGATGACTTCCCGGAAGACGTTGCCGAGCTGGCGCGCTTCCTCGGCCCGCGCACCCCGGATCAACGGGTGATCGCCATGCCCGGCACCGGCACCAACGTGCCGATCTGGTTGCTCGGTTCCAGCCTGTTCAGCGCGCAGCTGGCCGGTGAGCGTGGTTTGCCCTACGCCTTCGCCTCGCACTTCGCCCCGCGCTTTATGCACGAGGCGATTCGCGTCTACCGCAACCACTTTAAGCCGTCGGCAGTGCTCGATAAACCGTACGTGATGCTCGGGGTGCCGTTGGTGGCGGCCGATACCGATGAGCAGGCCGACTACCTGGCGACCTCGGTGTACCAGCGAATTCTCGCGCTGATGCGTGGGCAGAGTCTGGTGCAGCGTCCGCCGGTGAAAACCATGGACGGCCTGTGGCTGCCCCATGAGCGCGAGGCGGTGGGAGATTTCCTCGGCCTGGCGATGGTCGGCAGCCCGCAGAAGATCCGTGCGAAGCTGGAGGTGCTGGTCGAGCAGACCCAGGCCGATGAGCTGATCTTCACCTGCGATCTGTATGAGCATGCCGATCGTCTGCACTCCTATGAATTGCTGGCCCAAGTCATGAAGGGCTGACTCTGGAATACGGCTTCTGTGGGAGCGGGCTTGCTCGCGAAGACGGAGTGTCAGACACCCTGGAGGTCGGCTGACATAACGCTTTCGCGAGCAAGCCCGCTCCCACATTGGGAACCAGTGGCCCACAAAAAAGCCGACGCCTTCGCGTCGGCTTTTGCATTTCAATCGCGATCACCCGCGTTTGTAGACGATTTCCTTGGTGCCGCCTTCACAGGTGCCCACAACTTTTCCGCCATTGGCTCCCTTGTCGACAACCTCCAGCGAATACCCTGCAACGCCCTTGGCATCCAGCTTCGCTGCAATCTCGCCTTTCAGCTCTTCACAAGGCTTGCCAGCAGCAAACGCGCCACCCGCAAGGCTCAACAAACCTACTGCCAATATGAACTTCTTCATCGGTCGCACTCCCTGGTCGGATTAAAAGAGGCGGGCATCAGGTCTCCCGATGCACTCACCTTGTAGCGCTTTGCCATTCCTATGGCACTCGGCCAGCGCGCAAGTTCAGAAGCGTAGCCCAAACTCAGCTGCTGGCAATGCGGAAGCCGACTTTGAGGGTTACCTGGAAATGCGCAGCCTTGCCGTCCTTGATGTGGCCACGGGTCTCGACCACTTCAAACCATTCCAGATGTTTGATGCTCTTGTTCGCTTCAGCCAGCGCATTGTTGATGGCGTCTTCGATGCTACTGGTGGACGAGCCGACCAGCTCGACTTTCTTGTACGTGTGATGGTCACTCATGGCGATCTCCTGGATGTGTGGATTTGAGACTAGCAGTGAATCTGCACTGTTGATTTCGGCGGCTCAATGCAAGCGAAGTTCAGATTTTCTGCACTTTCTCAAACCGCTGAAGTCCCAACCAACACACGCCACTCATCACCAATGCAGGAGAGCCACCATGGCCAACACCTCTTTACGTAAAGCCTCGTTGCAAAGCATGGAAGCCGAGATCGAGAGTCTGCTCAAATCGTTGGAAAGCCTGAAGGACGACGCATCCGACGAGTCGCGCAAGACCCTGAAGGCGCTCAAAAGCAACGCCGAAAGCGCGCTGAAACATTCACGCAGCCTGCTCAGCGATGCCTATGAAGAAGTCAAAGTGAAAACCCGCGAGACCGGCATCGCCACCCGCGATTACGCTCAGGAACACCCTTGGACCACCGCCGGTGTGGCGGTCGGTGCAATCGGTCTGCTCGCCGCTTATTTGCTGTTCAAGCGCGGCGAGTGATCCGTCTGGCGCAGCTCGTTCTTGAGCCACTGCGCCAGTTGCCGGGCGCGTCCATCTGCGGCGCGCTTGGGTAGCCACAACGCCAGTTGCGCCGGGGTTTCGCAAAAGCCCCACGGCGCAACCAGGCGACCGGCCTTCAAGTCTTCGGCCACCAGCGGCTCTGGCGCGATTGCCACGCCGAGTCCGGCCACTGCGGCTTCCAGCAGATAATACAAATGCTCAAAACCTTGCCCCAACTTCAACGCCTTGGCGTCGAGGTGATTTTGCTGTGCCCAACTCGGCCAGGCTTGCGGGCGCGATGTGGTGTGCAGCAGCGGCTCGCTGAGCAAGGCTGACGCCGGCGCCGCTTGCAGGCGTTGGTAGCCACTGAACAGCGGGCTCATCACCGGGCCGATGCGTTCTGCGGCCAGTTCGTAGACCTGCATGTCTGCCGGCCATGGCGGCTCGGCGAACAACAGCAAGGCATCGAGTCCAGGGCGCCGCGGGTCAAGATCACCTTCACCGGCTGACAAGTGCAGACGCAAGTCCGGCAGATCGGCGTTGAGCCGCCCCAGGCGTGGGATGAACCAGCGCGCCAACAGACTGCCGGAGCAGCCGAGCACGAACGGCGCGTCAGCGGTGCTTTGCGTCAGCTCGGCACACACACTGCGCAACCGATCGAAGGCCTCACCGCTTGCATCTCGCAGACGAACGCCGGCATCTGTGAGTTTCAAGCCGCGACCATCCTTGACGAACAGGCTCACGCCCAGATGCTCTTCGAGCACTTTGAGCTGACGGCTGACTGCACCATGAGTGACGTGCAGCTGTTCGGCCGCCTGACTAACGCTGTTAAGCCGGGCGGTGGCTTCGAACGCGCGCAAGGCGTTCAGCGGGGGAAGGTCGTGGCTCATGGTATCTGTGAGTTTTCCTGACAGGTTGTGGCGATCTTATCGGTTTTCAGCCTGGGAGGTCAGAGGTAGAGTGGACGCCATTGTCTTCTCACCCGAATTCACCTGGAGCACATCATGACCCAGACTTCGAACACCTCCAACCTGCGCAGCGGCCCTGACGATAACGGCCTGTTCGGCGCGTTCGGCGGCCGCTACGTGGCGGAAACCCTGATGCCGTTGATCCTCGATCTGGCCCGCGAATACGAAGCGGCCAAGGAAGATCCGGCGTTCAAGGAAGAGCTGGCCTACTTCCAGCGTGACTATGTCGGTCGTCCGAGCCCGCTGTACTTCGCCGAGCGTCTGACCGAGTTCTGCGGCGGCGCGAAGATCTACCTCAAACGCGAAGAGCTGAACCACACCGGCGCGCACAAGATCAACAATTGCATCGGCCAGATCCTGCTGGCGCGGCGCATGGGCAAGAAACGCATCATCGCCGAGACCGGTGCCGGCATGCACGGCGTTGCGACTGCCACCGTGGCCGCACGTTTCGGTCTGGACTGCGTGATCTACATGGGCACCACGGACATCGAACGTCAGCAGGCCAACGTGTTCCGCATGAAGCTGCTGGGCGCCGAAGTGATTCCGGTGGTGGCCGGCACCGGCACCCTGAAAGACGCGATGAACGAAGCGCTGCGTGACTGGGTGACAAACGTCGACAGCACCTTCTACCTGATCGGCACCGTGGCCGGCCCGCACCCGTATCCCGCCATGGTGCGCGACTTCCAGGCAGTGATCGGCAAGGAGACCCGCGAGCAGTTGCAAGCTCAGGAAGGTCGTCTGCCGGACAGTCTGGTGGCGTGCATCGGGGGCGGCTCCAACGCCATGGGCCTGTTCCACCCGTTCCTAGATGATCAAAGCGTCGAAATCATCGGGGTTGAAGCGGCCGGTTACGGCATCGAAACCGGCAAGCACGCGGCCAGCCTCAACGGTGGCGTACCGGGTGTGCTGCACGGTAACCGCACCTTCCTGCTGCAGGACGACGATGGCCAGATCATCGACGCCCACTCGATTTCCGCCGGTCTCGACTATCCCGGCATCGGCCCTGAGCACGCCTGGTTGCATGACATCGGCCGCGTCCAGTACACCTCGGTCACCGACGACGAAGCCCTCGCTGCGTTCCACCAGTGCTGCCGCCTCGAAGGTATCATCCCGGCGCTGGAAAGCGCCCATGCGTTGGCTGAAGTGTTCAAACGCGCACCGAAACTGCCGAAGGATTACCTGATGGTGGTCAACCTCTCCGGCCGTGGCGACAAAGACATGCAGACCGTCATGCATCACATGGAACAGTCGAAGCAGGAGAAACACTGATGAGCCGCCTGCAAACCCGTTTTGCCGACCTCAAGCAACAGAATCGCGCCGCGCTGGTGACCTTCGTCACCGCCGGTGATCCGGACTACGACACCTCGCTGGCGATCCTCAAAGGTTTGCCCGGCGCTGGCGCCGATGTGATCGAGTTGGGTATGCCGTTCACCGATCCGATGGCCGACGGCCCGGCGATTCAACTGGCGAACATCCGTGCCTTGGGCGCCAGGCAGAATCTGGCGAAAACCCTGCAAATGGTTCGCGAGTTTCGCGAAGGCAACAGCGACACGCCGCTGGTGCTGATGGGCTACTTCAACCCGATCCACATGTATGGCGTTGGGCGTTTTATCGCTGATGCCAAGGAAGCGGGCGTCGACGGTCTGATCGTGGTCGACATGCCGCCAGAGCACAATAATGAACTGTGCGACCCGGCACAGGCTGCAGGTCTGGACTTCATCCGCCTGACCACCCCGACCACTGATGATGCGCGTCTGCCGAAAGTGCTCAATGGCAGCTCGGGCTTCGTTTACTACGTGTCGGTGGCCGGTGTGACCGGTGCCGGTGCGGCGACTCTGGAACACGTCGAAGAGGCGGTCACCCGTTTGCGTCGCCACACTGACCTGCCGATCAGCATCGGTTTCGGTATTCGTACTCCGGAGCAGGCGGCGTCCATCGCTCGTTTGGCGGACGGGGTGGTGGTGGGTTCGGCACTGATCGATCACATCGCCAATGCGACCACGCCGGCCCAGGCTGTCGATGGCGTGCTGGGTCTGTGCAAGGCGCTGTCCGAGGGCGTGCGTCAGGCCCGCGTCAGCTGAAGGTAAAGTTCCTGATACAGAGGAATTAGCGCCTCACATCACGGCCTAATTGAGCAAGACCGAGGGATTCAGAACCACGTTCTGAATCCCTTTTTGCTGTTGGTGCAGTGAGGAAGACTTGATGAAAATGCCGAAACGTCTGATTGCCGGACTGGGCGTGCTGATGCTCAGCGCGACGCCGCTGCTGGCCAGCGCCGATCCACGCGATGATCATGACCACGGCGGCCCGCAGCAGGGCCACTACGATAACCGTGGTGACGATCACCGTGGCCCGCAGAACGACCACCGTGGCGGCCCGCCACACGATTTCGGCCCGGTACGCCAGACCATTCGCGACAATCACGGCTACTTCGTGCGCGGCGCACCGCCACCTCCGGGAATCCATTTGGAACGCGGCCGGCCGTTACCGCACGGGTATTACGGCGAGCGGCTGGACGGTCGGGCGCTGAGTCGTCTGCCGGTTTATCCGGGTTATGAGTGGCGCCGCGCCGGGGGCGATATCGTGTTGATCGCAGTGGGTACCGGGATCGTTTACGAAATTCTGGATGGTGTTTTGTACTGATTTACAGGCAATAAAAAGATCGCAGCCTGCGGCAGCTCCTACATTTATCTCTGTAGGAGCTGCCGCAGGCTGCGATCTTTTGCTTTCAGGGCAATTCCAGTCCGCCGGACGCCTTGTGCAGTTTGCGTAGATGCTCGCCGATCTGCTTCACGTTGGCTTCGCTGGCGGCAATTTCGGCCGCTCGCTTGGGTTCCAGCAACTTGCGCACTTCCTTGTCCAGATCGCCGCTCAGCGCCAGTAGTTGTTTCTGGCGTTGGGCGCTTTCGTCTTGCAGGCGCTTGAACTCGCTCGGTTGCGGCAGCCCGTAGCCGCGGCTGTCGAGCAGTTCCGCCGGACGACTGAGGAAGCCGCTGTTGGCGAGAATTTCCTGCAGGGTGGCGTTGGCCTTGTCCATGCCGCCGTTTTCCAGCTCCCGAGCGCCGAGGTAACGCTGCTTGACCTCGTCCTGGGCCAGCAGCAACTGACGGCGATAGCTCGCCTGTTCCAGCAGGAGCAATGCAGCGCTGGTGCGCAGGTCTGCACGTTCGAACCACTGGCGACGTTCCTCGGCAGACAGCGATAGCCAATCTTCGACGCTGGTTTGCTTGATCGGCAGCTGCTTTTTCAACACATCGAACATCGCCTGATAGCGATCGCGGAACGAGTCGAAGCGATAACCCAGGCGCAGCGCTTCCTTGGGATTGTCGAGCACGCTGGTGTCGGCCAGGCCACGGCCTTTGAGCACTTCCAGCAAACCGTTGGGCATGATGCTGTCCAGGCCAATCAGTTGCTTGTTATTGCTGCCGCTGCGCAACAGCTTGAGGCTTTCCACGGCGCAGTTGTTGGACAGGAAGAAGTAGTTGCCGTCGTAACTCCAGTGCATCTCGGCGGCGTGTTCGACCACCTCTTCAATCTCCGTGCGCGACAGATTCAGCGGCACTGAAGCGAGGCTGCGCAGTTCGGTCTTGGTGTATTCGTCGATCACTTGGGCCAGTGGCAGCACGAACAACCGCGACGGGTACTTGCCGACCAGGCCGTCCCAACTCGACAGCTGCACATCACCGACAAAGGCGCGGTAGGACAGCACCAGATGCTGGTCCAGATCGAGCCGGCAATCCGGGCCACGTGGTCGGCCCGGCGCACAGATCACCAGACGCAACATGCTGTGGCCCCAGCGGCTGACCCAGTTCTGGTTGGCTTCTGCCAGCAGATAATCGACGGCGTACACCCGCTCCGGGTCGACCTGGCCCAAGGGCTGTTTGGCGAAGTCGTTGCCGGCGTTGAGAAAGGCGAAGGTATTGCTGCAGGTGTCCTTGGCCGGTGGTGCCCAGCCGAAGCGCGCCTTGTAGTAGCGATAGAGCGCCGGACGGCGGCAGGCGTAGCTCGGGTCGAGGAGGAAATACTCCATGTTGACCGCGACAAACTCTTTCGGACTGGAGATCTCATACAGGTCCGGACTGCGGGCCACCTGACGGTTGTGCTGTTCACGCTCGCCGCGGCGCCCGACGTACTGTTGCCAGCCGGCGAGATCGAGCAGACGTGGATCATCGCTGAGGGTGAAGCGGCGCTCGGTCTGGCCTCGGCACTCGTCGGGAATGCCGACCAGGCCGGCGCTGTTGCTGCGGCGAGTGCAGCGCTGAATCAGCGTGCGCTCGGCGGCGGGCCACAGGCGCGCGCGGTCATAAATGTGGGTGAGTTCATGCAGCACCGTTGCCAGCAGTTCCTGGCGCACAGTGCCATGGGGGCGATTGGTTTTCTCTGTGGCAGCGCTGCCGTCGGTGAGACCGGCGAGCAGTTTGCGGTTCAGGTCGAGCTCGGCAACCAGGGTCGCCTGGCCGTAGGCGTTACCGGGCATGTCGTCGGTCCAGCCGACATCGATGCGCCGGTCCAGTTGTTCGACGAAGCTGGGCGGCAACTTGTGCATGGCTTCATCGAGCAGCGCCTGGCTGGCCTGCTGCTGGGCGGGGCTCAGGCCGTCGGTCTTGAGCCGCAATTGCAGGCTGGCGTGGGCGCTGTTGCCAAGCAGCAACAACGCCCCGGCCAGTAGCCAGGCGCCGAGTGACTTCACAGGGCGAGGATGGCTTCGGCGAGCACCTGATCACTGGCGTCGCGGGCTTCCGGCACGCGCGTGCGCAAGGTGTTGAGGGCGGCTTCCAGGTGCGCACCGCGGATATCGCCGTTGGTGGCAACGAAGCTGGCCGCATCGTCGTGGGCTTCGCGGATGATTTTCGAATCGCGAATCGACGTCGTGGTATCGGAGGTGAAATCGATGGTGCGCTGGGAGGCACGAACGATGATGTTACTGGTGGCTACCAGGGTGTGTGCCTGGGCCACATCGGCCAACAAAAACAGGCCAAGGGCGGCAGCAATCAGCGGGCTACGCATGGAACGACTCCGGAGGGCAATGTTAACGAGGGATCATGATAACTATTGGACGAGAATTGCCTGTGCCAGTTCAAGGTCGCTGACATGAAGTTTTGGTCGGGATTTGCGCAAGTAATGCAGGGCGGATTCGAGCTGCGCGCCGCGCAATTGACCGTCACTGGCAACAAACGCCGCCGCGTCATCGTGAGCGGCGATGATCAGTTTACGGTCGAACGGTGCGGAAGACACCATTCCGGTCGCCCAAACGCTGACCACGGTGTTTTGTGTGGAGACATCAAAGGCATCGACCGAGGTCGCCCAGAAGGCACTGACCAATACGCAAGGGAAAAGCAGTCTGAATAAACGCATGAGACTCGGTAACGGTTAACGAGCTTCAAGGCTAGCGCAAATGCCCGGGCCAGAGCCAGCGGCGAAACATCGGGACACGACTGGCGTGCCCCGTGCTGCAACGGCGGATCAGATCGCGAGGATGGCTTGCGCCAGTTGGAAGTCGGTCGCGTTCAGCTGCGGTGCCTGATGGCGGATCAGGTCGAGGGCGCTTTCCAGTTTCACGCCGCGAATCTGGCCTTCACTGGCGACGAAGCTGGCAGCGTCGTCACGGGCGGCGATCACGACTTTGTTGTCACGCAGCGAAGAGCTGACATCGGAGGTGGCGTCCGAGGAGGATTTCAGCGCGCCAACCACGGCGTCGGTGGTCACAATGAAGCTGGAGGCACTGGCGTTGGCAGCCACGGCCAGCAAGGCGGCAGCGCTGAGCAGGCGAAGACGGGACATGGTGGATCTCCTGATAGTAAACCGTATTGAGAGGTGGCTTGTGTCTGATGAGTCAGACGCGGGTTACAGAAGATTCGCCACGTTCTGGCGTGGATATTAGGCCTGCGCGCGAGGTTCTGACAGTGGGCAGAATGCTAGCGCCAGAAGGGTTTCTCCAGTTCTCTGAGCCGATCGGCATGGCTGAGGCCCAGATCCGCTAGGTCGCGCTGGTCCAGTTGAGCCAGCAGGCGCCGCGTCCTGGCGCGCTCCAGTCCTTGCCACAGGGGGCGAAACAAGCGCCGCAACGGGTGCGAGTGAGCGCGGGGTAGAGTCGAAGCTGTCGAAACATCCTGTAAGCCTTTCATGGCGTTTTCCTTAAACCGAGGAGGGTTAAGGACATGCTGCGCCCGATGCAGTTTGGCGAGCAGATACACTCATGAAAAATTGTACTGGTTCAGATTTTGTTTATTGAGAACTGTACTTGTACTTTGATTATTCTGCTGTACGGGCATTTTCGAACCCTGAAACGACAAAACCCGTCGCGGTTTCCCGCGACGGGTCTTGTGTGTTCAATTCGGGTTGCTGGCGGTGGGTCTAACGACCAGAGCCAGCGACGCTACTTAGCGCCAGAACGGCTTGCTCAGCTCTTCGTAGCGTTGTGCTTCGCTGATACCGGCGTCAGCCAGCAGACGCGAATCCAGGCGAGCCAGTTGGTGGCGGCTGGAGATGCGTCGCTGCCACAACATCAGGTTGGCGATAACGCGCAGAGGCAGGGAAGCCTGGTTTTTTGCAGCTTTGTCTTCGAAGAACAGTTCGGAACTGAGTGTACGTTCCATGGTTGACATCCTTCCGCTTGTGGCGGGATCAGGTAGTGGTTTAACTGGTGCCCATGATCCTCTCGTTTGCCTAGTCTCTCTAGATACAGTTCAACTGTATTGTGAGTGACCAGTTAACTGTTTATAGGGGGTGTACGGGTCGAAATTGAGCAAACTGTACCTGTCAGCACTAATGTGGTGCGTTTTTGCTCAATTCGAGGAAGGAGGTAGGCAAAATCTGTAGGAAATAACCGGTACAGCAGTACAGTTTTTGCCAGATGTGGCGGGTTAAAAAATCCGCTGACACAAACTGTGTTTGCATCAGCGGTTTGACTGTGTGATTACACCGCGAGCATGCGTCCGGTTTCTTCCAGGTTGATGTGCCAGCTCAGGGCTTCTCGCAGGATGTGTGGGGTATGGCCGCCGATGGCGCACGCTGCGGTGAAGTAGTCGTTCAGCGCCTGGCGATAGTCCGGGTGTACACAGTTGTCGATGATCACCCGGGCGCGCTCGCGCGGGGCCAGGCCGCGCAGGTCGGCCAGGCCGATTTCGGTCACCAGGATGTCGACGTCATGCTCGGTGTGGTCAACGTGGCTGACCATCGGCACCACGCTGGAAATGGCGCCGCCCTTGGCGATCGACTTGGTCACGAACACCGCGAGGTGTGCGTTGCGCGCGAAGTCGCCCGAGCCACCAATGCCGTTCATCATCCGCGTACCGCAGACATGGGTGGAGTTGACGTTGCCGTAGATGTCGAACTCCAGCGCAGTGTTGATACCGATGATACCCAGACGACGCACCACTTCCGGGTGGTTGGAGATTTCCTGCGGGCGCAGCACCAGTTTGTCCTTGTACTTCTCCAGGTTGCCGAACACGTCGCTGTTGCGCCGCTCCGACAAAGTGATCGAGCTGCCCGACGCAAAGCTCAGCTTGCCGGCGTCGATCAGGTCGAAGGTCGAGTCCTGCAGCACTTCGGAGTACATGGTCAGGTCTTCGAACGGCGAATCGATCAGGCCGCACATCACCGCGTTGGCGATGTTGCCGATCCCGGCCTGCAACGGGCCGAGCTTGTTGGTCATGCGCCCGGCATTGACTTCCTGCTTGAAGAAGGTGATCAGGTGCTCGGCGATGGCATTGGTGTCGACATCCGGGGTCGACACCGTGGACGGCGAATCCGCCTGCTGAGTGATGACGATGGCGACAATCTTCTCCGGCGGGATCGGGATCGCGGTGCTGCCGATGCGATCGTCGACTTTCACCAGCGGGATCGGCGTGCGCGTCGGGCGATAGGTCGGGATATAGATGTCATGCAGGCCTTCGAGGTTGGCGTTGTGCGCCAGGTTGATCTCGACAATCACCTGCTTGGCGAAAATCGCGAAGCTCGCCGAGTTGCCCACCGAGGTGGTCGGCACGATGTGGCCTTGCTCGGTGATGGCCACGGCTTCGATCACCGCGATGTCCGGCAGCTTCAGTTGCTGGTTGCGCAGTTGCTCGACGGTTTCCGACAGGTGCTGGTCGATGAACATCACTTCGCCGGCGTTGATTGCCTTGCGCAAGGTGCTATCGACCTGGAACGGCATGCGCCGCGACAACACGCCGGCCTCGGTCAGTTGCTTGTCGAGGTCGTTGCCCAGGCTCGCGCCGGTCATCAGGCTGATCTTCAGCGGCGTGACCTTGGCTCGCTCGGCCAGTGCGTGAGGGACAGCTTTGGCTTCGCCCGCGCGGGTGAAGCCGCTCATGCCGACGGTCATGCCGTCTTCAATCAGCGCGGCGGCGTCGGCGGCGCTCATCACTTTATCCAACAACGAAGGCAGGCGAATACGGTCACGGTACATGGATTATTTCTCGGGAAGCGAGTAGCAGGATGCGCAGTCTAGTGAATTTCGCGGGCGCCTGTCCCGCTACCAAGGTCGCAAACGAGGCGTCTATTTAGCGGGTTTGAAGTAAAACACCGTTACCGGATCTGCAACAACGCGGCAAATTGTCCGACGCTGTGCGCAAACAAAAACGCCCCGACAAGTCGGGGCGTCCGGTGCAGCTGCGGAGGATTACTCCACCGCTTTGACCATGTCTTCGATGACTTTCTTCGCGTCGCCGAACACCATCATGGTCTTGTCCAGGTAGAACAGTTCGTTGTCCAGACCGGCATAACCGCTGGCCATCGAGCGCTTGTTGACGATGATGGTCTTGGCCTTGAACGCTTCGAGAATCGGCATGCCGGCAATCGGCGATTTCGGATCGTTCTTGGCGGCCGGGTTGACCACGTCGTTGGCGCCGAGTACCAGCACCACGTCGGCCTGGCCGAACTCGGAGTTGATGTCTTCCATCTCGAACACCTGGTCGTAAGGCACTTCGGCCTCGGCGAGCAGGACGTTCATGTGCCCCGGCATGCGACCGGCCACCGGGTGGATCGCGTACTTCACGGTCACGCCGCGATGGGTCAGTTTCTCGGTCAGCTCTTTCAATGCATGCTGCGCACGGGCCACCGCCAGGCCGTAACCCGGGACGATGATCACGGTGTCGGCGTTGGTTAGCAGGAAAGTTGCGTCGTCGGCCGAACCGGATTTCACCGGACGGGCTTCTTTCGCACCGGCAGGTCCTGCGTCGGCCGTGTTGCCGAAACCGCCAAGCAGTACATTAAAGAAGGAACGGTTCATCGCCTTGCACATGATGTACGAGAGGATCGCACCGCTCGAACCCACCAGAGAGCCGGCAATGATCAGCATCGAGTTGTTCAGCGAGAAGCCGATACCTGCTGCCGCCCAACCCGAATAGCTGTTGAGCATCGACACCACCACCGGCATGTCGGCGCCGCCAATCGGGATGATGATCAGCACGCCCATCACGAACGCCAGAGCCAGCATCAGCGCGAACGCGGCGAGGTTGCCGGTGAGCATGAAGGTCACGCCCAGCACCAGTGTCGCCAGACCGAGTACCGCGTTCAGCTTGTGCTGACCGGCAAACTGTACCGGCGCGCCCTGGAACAGGCGGAACTTGTACTTGCCCGACAGCTTGCCGAACGCGATCACCGAGCCGGAGAAGGTGATTGCACCAATCGCCGCGCCGAGGAACAGCTCCAGACGGTTGCCCGCCGGGATCGAATCGCCCAGATGTTTGACGATGCCCAGCGATTGCGGCTCAACCACCGCAGCAATGGCGATGAACACCGCCGCCAGACCGATCATGCTGTGCATGAACGCGACCAGCTCTGGCATCTTGGTCATTTCAACGCGCTTGGCCATGATCGAACCGGCAGTGCCGCCAATCAGCAGGCCGACGATCACATAACCGATACCGGCAGTTGCCAGCTCAGCACCCAGCTTATAGATGAGGCCGATGGTGGTGAGGATGGCCAGCGCCATGCCGAGCATGCCGAACAGATTGCCGCGCCGCGAGGTGGTCGGGTGCGACAGGCCTTTAAGGGCCTGGATAAAGCAGATCGACGCGATCAGGTAGAGCGTCGTGACGAGATTCATGCTCATTACTTCGGCGCCTCTTCTTTTGCTTTCGGGGCTTTCTTCTTGAACATCTCAAGCATGCGGCGGGTAACCAGGAAGCCACCGAACACATTGACCGCCGCCAGTGCCACGGCGAGGGTGCCCATGGTCTTGCCCAGCGGCGTGACGGTCAGCGCAGCAGCGAGCATGGCGCCGACGATCACGATTGCCGAAATGGCATTGGTCACCGCCATCAACGGCGTGTGCAGCGCAGGTGTAACGTTCCAGACCACGTGGTAACCGACATAAATCGCCAGCACGAAGATGATCAGGTTGTAGATACCGGGGGAGATAAGCTCTTCCATCGTCTGAATCCCTGCTTAGGCGTTTTTGCGGATGACTTGGCCGTCGCGGCACATCAGGCACGCGGCGACGATGTCGTCTTCGAGGTTGACGTCGAACTGGCCTTCTTTGGTGAACACCAGCTTGAGGAAGTCCAGCAGGTTGCGGGCGTACAGCGCCGAGGCGTCTGCAGCGACTTCACCGGCCAGGTTGGTCGGGCCGACGATGGTCACGCCGTTCTCGACCACGACCTGATCGGCGACGGTCAGCGGGCAGTTGCCGCCCTGAGCTGCCGCGAGGTCGATGACCACCGAGCCCGGCTTCATCTGCGCCACGGTGTCTGCGCTCAACAGTGTCGGCGCCTTGCGGCCCGGGATCAGTGCGGTGGTGATGACGATGTCGGCCTGCTTGGCGCGTTCGTGCACAGCCTGGGCCTGACGTTGCATCCAGCTCGCCGGCATCGGGCGAGCGTAACCGCCGACACCGACCGCGCATTCACGCTCTTCGTCAGTCTCGTAAGGCACATCGACGAACTTCGCGCCGAGGGATTCGATCTGTTCCTTCACCGCCGGACGCACGTCAGACGCTTCGATCACCGCACCCAGACGTTTCGCCGTGGCAATCGCCTGCAACCCGGCCACGCCGGCGCCCAGAATCAGCACGCGCGCCGCTTTCACGGTGCCCGCAGCTGTCATCAGCATTGGCATGAAGCGCGGATAGTAGTGCGCAGCCAGCAACACCGCCTTGTAGCCGGCGATGTTCGCCTGCGACGACAACACATCGAGACTCTGCGCCCGAGAGGTGCGCGGCGCCGCTTCGAGGGCGAACGCGGTGATCCCGCACTCGGCCATTTTGGCGATGGTGTCGTTATTGAAGGGGTTGAGCATGCCCACCAGCACCGTGCCGCGCTTGATCAGCGCCAGTTCGGCGTCGCTGGGGGCGACCACTTTGAGAATCAGCTCGGCGCCGAACGCATCGTTGGCACTGCCAATGGTTGCGCCCGCCGCTTCATAGGCACTGTCGACAACGCTGGCTTTAACGCCGGCGCCGGTTTGCACAGTGACCTTATGACCTTGGCTGATCAGCTTTTTAATGGTTTCCGGGGTTGCAGCAACCCGTGTTTCACCGGTCTGGGTTTCGAGAGGAACACCAATGTGCACGTCAAATCTCCTGCGTGATCTTATTGAGTAAACCCAGGCACTGCGGATGGTGCGACTGGGGCGGCCGATCAGCACGATCCCGCCAAATCAGGGCGGGGCGCGGCATTTTGCAGGCGAACTTTATGCCCTTCAAGGGATTATGACGGGTGACGGAAAATTAACTACAAGTCATCCCGTGACCGAATGTCGCAGATGACCAGTTGAATCCCTTGCAGGCCGTGCCTTGCAAGGATTCTGGCTGAATTTGAAAAAATTTCTCATCGGTGGCGTGAATAGGCCGTAATGAGTCGTGGATGAAGGCTCAAAGCCACGTCTTCAGGCGCTTGTGGGACGTCTGTACGACTTTCGGATACAGTCTGTGATTTTGCGACAAATACTTATATCTGTAGGGCTTTGATTTTCCTGACTACCGGGTTAGTAATCGCTGTAAGCCTTTATCCTTCTAGGCTGTAGCTGTTTGCCTGATTGACCAGCCAATCGCGAAAAGCCTTGAGTGATGCCGATTCGACCTTTCGCTCCGGAATCATCAGGTAATACGCCTTGATGCTGGAAAGCGCATTCGGGTTGGCGACCACCAGGCGTTTCTCGGCCAATTCGCGCTGAATCAGAAACGGTGGAATCAGCGCGATGCCCATGTCGTGCATGGCCGCTTGGGCCAGCATGGAGAATAGCTCGTAGCGCGGGCCTGTCATGTCGCGTGGGATGTTCAGGTGCTGTGAATTGAACCATTGACGCCAGGCGTAGGGACGGGTGGTTTGCTGCAACAGAGGCAGCTCGGCAATCTCGTTGGGTGTCAGATGTTTCTTGCTGCCGAGGAGAGCGGGGCTGCATACCGGCATCGGATTTTCGCCCATCAGCCTGTGGGATTCGGTACCCGACCAATCGGCGTCGCCAAAGTAGATCGCTGCGTCGAAATCGGTGTCGGCAAACAGGAACGGACGAGTGCGGTTGGTCAGGTTGACGGTGACCTCGGGGTGCTTGAGCTGGAAGTCCTTGAGCCGTGGCAGCAGCCATTGCGTGCCGAAGGTCGGCACCACCGCCAGTTCGATCACGTTGGCGCCCTGCTGGCCCATGACCGAGAGCGTGTCGCGCTCGACGGCGTCCAGTTGCGTGGCCACCCGACGGCTGTAGGAAAGTCCCGCTTCCGTCAGCTTCACTCCACGTCGCGAGCGCCGGAAAAGCTCCACACTGAGGAACTCCTCAAGGCTGGCGATCTGTCGGCAAATGGCGCCTTGGGTGAGGGAAAGTTCTTCGGCAGCCTTGGTAAAGCTTTCGTGGCGAGCGGCGGCTTCGAAGCTGATCAGGGCGGTGGTGCTGGGGATCTTTCTGCGCATGTACGTCAACCTCACTAATGCGCCGCATAAAAGGCATTCAGCGACGTTTCGGAGTGAGAAATTAGCACAACAGGATGCGAAATCCTCGTTTGCCGCGCTGGCGAACCGGGCCTAGGATCAATGCCACGTTAATTCACCGATTTGCGAGGACACACTCATGGGCGGTAAAGCTAGCTTCAATTGGATCGATCCCCTGCTGCTGGATCAACAGCTCACCGAAGAAGAGCGCATGATCCGTGACACCGCCGCCCAATTCGCTCAGCAGAGCCTGGCGCCCCGCGTGCTTGAAGCTTTCCGCCATGAGAAAACCGACCCGGCGATCTTTCGCGAAATGGGCGAAGTCGGCCTGCTCGGCGCGACCATCCCTGAGCAGTACGGCGGCAGCGGCCTGAACTATGTCAGCTACGGCCTGATTGCTCGCGAAGTGGAGCGTGTCGACTCCGGCTACCGCTCGATGATGAGTGTGCAATCGTCGCTGGTAATGGTGCCAATCAACGAATTCGGCACAGAAGCCCAGAAACAGAAATACCTGCCGAAACTGGCCTCCGGTGAATGGATCGGCTGCTTCGGTCTGACCGAGCCAAACCACGGTTCCGACCCGGGTGCGATGATCACCCGTGCGCGCAAAGTCGACGGCGGCTACAGCCTGACCGGCGCCAAGATGTGGATCACCAACAGCCCCATCGCCGACGTATTTGTAGTCTGGGCCAAAGACGATGCCGGCGACATCCGTGGCTTCGTACTGGAAAAAGGCTGGAAGGGCCTGAGCGCACCGGCGATTCACGGCAAGGTCGGCCTGCGCGCCTCGATCACCGGCGAAATCGTCATGGACAACGTGTTTGTCCCGGAAGAGAACATCTTCCCGGATGTGCGCGGTCTGAAAGGCCCGTTCACCTGCCTGAACTCCGCACGCTACGGCATCTCTTGGGGAGCCTTGGGAGCTGCCGAGTTCTGCTGGCACACCGCTCGCCAGTACACCCTCGATCGTCAGCAGTTCGGGCGTCCATTGGCCGCTACCCAACTGATCCAGAAGAAGCTGGCCGACATGCAGACCGAGATCACTCTGGCGCTGCAAGGCTGTCTGCGTCTGGGGCGCATGAAGGATGAGGGCACTGCGGCGGTCGAAATCACTTCGATCATGAAGCGCAACTCCTGTGGCAAGTCGCTGGATATCGCTCGCATGGCCCGTGACATGCTGGGTGGCAACGGTATCTCTGACGAGTTCGGTGTGGCCCGTCATCTGGTCAACCTGGAAGTGGTGAATACCTATGAAGGCACCCATGACGTTCACGCGCTGATCCTCGGTCGCGCGCAAACCGGCCTGCAGGCGTTCTATTAACAGGAGAGCGACCATGGGCGCACTGTCGCATCTGCGAGTACTGGATTTATCACGCGTGCTGGCCGGGCCGTGGGCCGGACAGATTCTCGCCGACCTTGGCGCCGAGGTGATCAAGGTCGAGCGCCCGGGCAATGGCGACGACACGCGCGCCTGGGGGCCGCCCTTCCTTAAGGACGCTTATGGTGAGAACACCAGTGAGGCGGCTTATTACCTGTCGGCCAACCGCAACAAGCAATCGGTGACGATCGACTTCACTCGCCCCGAGGGGCAGCAGCTTGTGCGGGACCTCGCGGCCAAGTCGGACATTCTGATCGAGAACTTCAAGGTCGGTGGGCTGGCTGCCTATGGGCTGGACTACGAGTCGCTGAAGGCGATCAATCCGGACCTGATCTATTGCTCGATCACTGGCTTCGGTCAAACCGGGCCGTATGCCAAGCGTGCCGGTTATGACTTCATGATCCAGGGGCTGGGCGGGCTGATGAGCCTGACCGGTCGTCCTGAAGGTGATGAAGGCGCCGGGCCGGTGAAGGTGGGAGTGGCGCTGACGGACATTCTTACGGGGCTATATTCGACCGTGGCGATTTTGGCGGCGCTGGCTCATCGTGATCACGACGGTGGCGGGCAGCACATCGATATGGCTTTGCTGGATGTACAGGTCGCATGCCTGGCGAACCAGGCAATGAACTACCTGACTACTGGCAATGCGCCGAAACGACTGGGTAATGCACACCCGAACATCGTGCCTTATCAGGACTTCCCGACGGCCGACGGTGATTTCATTCTTACCGTCGGCAATGACGGCCAGTTCCGCAAGTTTGCCGAGGTGGCGGGCCAGCCGCAGTGGGCGGACGATCCGCGATTCGCGACTAACAAGCTGCGGGTGGCTAACCGCGCGGTGTTGATTCCCCTGATCCGCCAGGCGACGGTATTCAAGACCACCGCCGAATGGGTGGCGCAGTTGGAGCAGGCGGGCGTGCCGTGTGGGCCGATCAATGATCTGTCCCAGGTGTTTGAGGATCCGCAGGTGAAGGCGCGGGGGTTGGCGATAGAGCTGCCGCATGCACTGGCGGGGATGGTCCCGCAGGTGGCGAGTCCGATCCGGCTGTCGCAGACACCGGTCGAGTACCTTCGCGCGCCTCCTTTATTGGGCGAGCATACGTTGGAGGTTTTGCAGCGAGTGCTGGGTCTGGGCGCTGGCGCGGTAGAGGCACTCAAGGCTGATGGAGTGCTTTGAGTATCGCTTCTATATAGAAGAAGGCTGTTTCCTGCCTATATATAGATGGATTTGTGCGTTTTTTAACCGATCTGTAAGTTGTTGAAAGAAAACTGAAATTAACGGTTGACGGCAGATTCAGGA